>CBDATJ010000001.1:0-4477 GCA_965199895.1 Pseudomonadales bacterium
CTGGCAAAATCAGTTTCAGCACTTATTGCGAACACTTGAGTAGATTGTTACAGATCCAAATGAACCAACAGCAATGGGCAGAAGGATGGAATGCTCTGGTCGGTGATCCTTTTCCAAAAGTGAGCGCTTTACTTCCCCAATTAGGGAAATTATTACCGATGTACTGCCTCACAAACTCCAATCCACTCCATGAAGCAACTTGGATTCAACAAAGTGGGCGTGCATTCTCCGATATCACAGAAGTTTTCAATTCCTCAACGATTGGATTGCGCAAACCAAACCTAGAAGCTTTCGAGTACGTCATCAACAAGATTCAGGTGGATCCCTCTAGAACCCTGTTCTTGGACGACCATCAAGAAAACGTCCACGCAGCTCAATGGGTCGGGATGCAAGCACGGCATGTTGCGGGTGAACTGCAAGTATCAACTGTAATTGAACAGTTGACAAAGAGTTTACGATTGACCTTCTAGGACAGTCTGTACTGGGTGATTGGAAGCAAACTTGGAACCCAAGACTTTCACAAACAATTCTTTGAAAGTTTCAACTCTCTCCAGGTACACGACTACCTTAGGCGGATTTTTACCCAACATGACACTCGGGTAACCAATGTTGTAAGATCGAATCGCACACACCTCATCACCACAACTTTCAAGTAAGTGCGCGAGTATCTGAGCCGAACACGCTATGTTTTCTTCAGAATCGTATAAATTTAATGGTGCACAAAAATCGGTCCAGTACTTCGGGATGATCTGAGCGGGACCAACCGCTCCAGATTTGGAGACTACGTGTTCTCTAAAAGTACTCTCAGTTGCTACCACACTGGCCAACAACGCAGGATCAATTCCAGCATCCTTGGATGCCTGATCAATCCATTTTGAAAACAATTGAGCAGTAACTTCTGTCGTATCAAAGTAATGCTCAATCAACCATGCTAATTTGACATCGTTGGCATAGCCGGAATGACGTAAGTAATGTTTCACAATAGTGCTTTCGATCTGTTCGATTTCTACAGTCGAGACGTTCGTAAACTTTTCAGGCAGGTCGACCTCTTCCGTCTCTAACACACGAATAGGTGCCCAGGACACGGATTCAACATCATCGCGCCAATCCAACTGTGAAGCAAACAATAGCATCAACACAGGCAAGACGAGCCAATGCAGATGACAGCGATATTGCTTGTTGTTAGATTTCATGGTTCATGATGTGGTTTACCCACATGCTGGTCAGGTTTGGTTTACCGTGTTTGACCAATGTTTGAGTCAATAGTTTGCGAAAATCAGAGAAATTATGAAGATTGGCTGGAAATCTTTTTAGCCTAAGCGGTAAGATCTCGCAGGATCCTCTCTTGATCGTCCTGTTGCAAATCTGTATAAGCTAAAGTGACTCGGTCAATGACTTCTCGATACCGAGATAGAACCTCTACTCCAACATCTTTGGGTTCTGCTACTACAGCGAACTCATCCAGCATGTCGTCAGTGATCAAGTCACCCATTTCCACCCATCGTCCTTCTTTAGACAAGCGATTGAGTTCTGGCTGCAATTCCCCTTGTCCAATACTGTCCAAAACACCGACATAAGCAGGAGTCGAGCCATAGAAAGCAATCTGCCTCTTGGTTGCAACTTTAGATCGTTCCATTTCCTCTTCGTTTCGACCCGTAACAACGAACATCGGATAACTCGTTTCAAAGTTACTGAGATCTCTACCCGACCTCTCTGCCCCACGCTTTATCGCGGGTAATGTGATCTCATGCAAATACTGTTGGGTCATGAAAGGATGAACGATCATCCCATCGGCTACTTCACCAGCAACTTCAGTCATCAATGGACCAACGGCAGCCAGAAACACGCGAGGTGAACCAAACTTGAGGTTGGTAGGTGTGAAAAAAGGGGTCATCAAAGTATGTTGATAGAACTCTCCTCGAAAATTCAGTTTGGACTTACCGTACCAGGCATCCCAAATAGCATGAAGCGCTAAGATGAATTCTCTCATGCGACGAGCGGGGTTCGACCACGGCATACTGAATCTTTTGGTGATGTGTGCGCGAATTTGCGAACCCAACCCGAGGATGAATCTACCTTCAGAAACACTATTGAGATCGTGAGCAATGGAAGCTAACGCCATGGGAGTTCGAGCAAAGGCCACTGCAATACTGGTGATCAAATCAAGTTGTTGGGAATGCAATGCAGCAGTAGCTAGGGGAAGAAATGGATCGTTCCCAGTTTCAGCGCACTGGACTCCAGAAAATCCGAGTTGCTCTAGGGTTTCAACTTGTGCACACACATTCCTAAGATCGTGGCTTATCCCACCATCAACTTTCATCTCTCTCCTTCTTGGTCGACTCCATTTCAATTTCTACTCATCCGTAGTGAACCATCCCTCATAAGGACCCTCTGCGTTCACAAAGTGACTCACGTTTTGCACGCTATCATCTACTTCTAACTTGTGGACGACATTATTGAAAATCGAAAAAGATGGATCTTCATCTACGGGTACATCCATCAATGCCATCATCATGATACGGGTAACCGCTCCATGACTCACCACACCTAAAGGTGACTCAATGAGGACACCAGAGCGAATTTTGTTGACTAAATCCCATAAGCGTTTGAGCAATTCTGTCCTACTCTCACCGTTGGGTGGCTTGAAATTTGCTAAGTCAGAATTGCGCGCTTGCCACAACTCAGTATCGTTTTCGCGAACTTCCTCAAAGTGTCGACCCTCCCAGTCTCCCGCACCCAGTTCCACTAAGTCATCATCGAATTGAACAGCTAGACTGTTGCAATGTGTCTGAATGATCTCGAGAGTTTCTTTCACTCTGCCGAGAGGGGATACCCGCAAGTTTCTAATGCCTTCTTGTTGTATCAATTTAGCATGAAGTTCAGCTTGCTGGCGACCCAGTTCAGTGAGGGGAGAGTCCATCGATCCCTGAAATCGCCCTTCTGCATTCCAAATGGTTTCACCATGTCGAAACAAGTACACAACGTTCATGATTGAGAACCCACTAGGAGGTTCAGTAACCGCCTTGTAGTTTCGAGTGATCCCAAGAGACGAACCTTTGAGGCTGAAACTTCAATACTACTCGTTTGGACACGGATTTAAGTATCGTTTCAAGGGATTGATCTGTTGGGTCCTCTGATAGCGGATTGACCTTTGCGTTAATTCGTTGTACGACCGAGACAACTTCCTCTAAGTCTTCAATGATTTCAGCGGTGGCATAGATCATCAAACCCTTCAAGCTCGTGTAAGTCTTTCCCGACTCAATCAATAGTGCAGCCCGAGGATCTCTCCGCCAATTAACAACCTTTTGGCTCTTTGCAAATGTGGTGCAATAACAATTACGTTTCTCATCCACGCAAAACCACATAGGCAAAGGATGTGGGTACCCGTTGGACCCATTAGATACTACAATGAGAGTTTGGGAGGTCGCTAAATATTCGTCGATTTCTTGATCGTTGAGCTCAATAAATGGTCGACGAGAAGGCACGGTTTGCTTGGGAGGTGGTTAGATAAATTCGATTCGCAAATTCAATGGTTTTTCAATTCAGCAAGTGGTGTGATTTCACCCACGACACGATCCGACTCCATCAATCGGCTAGCTGACCACGCATTCGTACAAAATATATGCCTTGTACCGACCTGGTGAACACGCTCAACTCAGATTTTATGTGGGCACAGTTTCCAATCCATTTCAGACTCTAACGTGCTAAGGGACAAAATTCGATGGCCTCTATCGACAATTATGAATTCCGCTCCGCTAAACCTGAAGAAATGCGGGAGTTTTTCAAGTTAGAGCGATATGTCTTTGCAGACAATCGAACCCCCACCCCCGAAGAAGAAGCAAAAGACCCCCTGCAACCCGAAATGACCACAGCTGCGTTTCAAGATGGACGCACGGTCGCTACTGCGGGTGGGTTTCCTTTTCTGATGAAATTCAATGGCACCACTATTCCTGCAGATGGAGTCACTTCGGTGGGTACCGACCCCGCTTTTCGTCGTAGAGGCTTAGTTCGCAAATTGATCACTATGCGTCTCGAACAGGCATATGAACAAAAAGTACCCGCAGCCATACTCTGGGCATCCTTAGCAGCAATTTATCAAAGATTTGGTTACGGAATGGCCTCATTGGCCTACAAATGCAAAGTTGATCCGAGGCTGACTGCGTTTCAATTTCCTGAACCCAGTGAGGGACGATGTCAACTTACCTCCTTCGCTGACGCAAAATCAGTCCTCAAAGAGGTCTATGAATCCTTTATTGCTGACCGTAACCTCCACTTGCATCGAAGTGAGATCCACTGGAACCGCATTTATAAAAATGACCAGACTCCTATATGGGTGGCCATGCACTACGACCGTTCCAATAACCCTGATGGCTACTGTACCTATAAGCTGACAGAAACGCGCGACAAAATACCCGGTCCAGACCAAAAACTCACAGTCCGTGAGTTTGTATATCTGAATCGTTCCGCTTATCGAGGT
>CBDATJ010000002.1:0-180394 GCA_965199895.1 Pseudomonadales bacterium
CCGTTGGAGCAGGGGAGCAATCAGGTCAACTTGATAATGTTTTAGAAAGCCTAGCTGACTTTCTTGAGAAACAAAATGAATCAAGAAGAAATATCGAATCAGCTCTATATTACCCTGTTCTTTTGTTGGTTGTAGCTGTTCTGATCGTTGGAGCATTGATGACTAACGTAGTACCAACCATTAAGGGGGTATTCGAGCAATCGGGTCAAGAACTACCCATGATTACCACGATACTGATCGCATTGAGCGAGTTTCTTCAGAACTGGGTGTGGGTCTTACTGTTTGGTTTCATTGGACTCATCATCATCACGAGATACTCATTCTCATTTAAGCCAATGAAATTTGCCTGGCATACTTTCAAATTGAGACTACCCTTTATTGGTTGGTTTTCTCGTAGTTTGAATGCTTCTAGGTATGCGAACACTTTGGCCATACTTACCTCCAGTGGAGTCCCACTAGTCGATGGAATGCGTATATCCTCCAAAGTCGTCAACAACGTTTTTATCCGAAAACAAGTTGAAATGGCAGTTGATTTGGTCAGCGAAGGAACCAGTCTCAACAAGGCTCTAACAGATACTCGTCAATTCCCACCCATCTTTGTTCACATGATTGCAAGTGGTGAAATGAGCGGTGCATTGGATAAAATGCTATATAAATCTGCAGAGTATCAACAAAAAGAACTGGAACGAATTATTGATACGATGGTCGAACTATTTAGGCCGATAATGTTGCTCGTCATGGCAGGCATGGTACTCTTCATCATGATGGCCATCTTGCTACCAATACTAAACATGAATCAATTTGCGGTGTAGTATGAAACTTATCTCTCCCAAACGAAACCTCTCTCTAAACAAGAAACTTCGAGGTTTTACGCTCTTAGAAATGTTGGTGGTTGTATTGATCATCGGCTTGCTCGTAGCAATCGTTGCAGCTAGCATCATGCACCGGCCTGACGAAGCACGTATCACGACTACGAAGTCACAAATCAGAGCGTTTGAGCAAGCGCTCGACCTGTATCGACTTGATAACTCACACTATCCTTCCACAGAACAAGGTTTACAAGCATTAGTTGAGAAACCTAGTGGTTTTCCTGAACCCAGAAGTTGGAGGAATAGTTACATGAAAAAAATCCCCAAAGATCCGTGGTCGAACGATTATGTCTATGAAAACAATGACAGTGGCTTTGTGATCACAAGCTATGGATCTGATGGTGAAGAAGACGGGGAGGGGGTTGCTGCGGACATCATATCTACTGAAATTTAGCCATTCGCTAAGCCTCGATGTCGATGAAGCAACGTAATCGAGGGTTCACGTTACTTGAACTACTCGTCACAGTTACGATCATTGGGTTACTGGCTACCATTGTTGTCGTTAGTATTTTTGATCAAGACTATCAACACGAACTTCGTGTACATGGCGTAGAGTTCTCCAGAAAAGCTGAACTCGCTAGACGAAACGCCATCGTCCACAATGAAATCTGGGGAATTGATCTCTCTAGAGAGTCTTACCGTTTTATGCGGATTGATCCCGATACTGTTGCTTGGACCCTCGTCGAGAAACGAACTTTCAAGGAACAGGAACTACCCAGAGATTTCTGGATTTCACTGAGGCAAAGAAACAAACAGGTACCTCTTCCTTCTCATAGTAATTCGAGGAAACCTGTGCTTCTGATTCTTCCTAGTGGAGAAATCACTCCCTTCATTATTAAGTTCCAGCACGAGCAGAGTGATGCTAGTTGGACTATTGGAACGGACGGACTGCGCTCTGTGACTTCAATAGAGAGAGAACCCGAGAAATAATCGATGTCAGTGCAGTTGAATTTAAAGAAAAGAGGGTTTACTCTCATAGAAATGATGGTGGCAGTTGCACTGTTAGCCCTCGCTTCCATTGCAGTATATTTTAGTACCTCTAATTCAATCCGACAGCAACAATCCCTAGAAGAGTTCACAATAGGCCACTGGGTATTGATGAATGTGCTCGAGGAAACGAAGCTCAAAGTGGCACTGGATCCCACCTTGATTACCTCAGCACCCAAGCGACGAAGAGTCGAGATTCAACAATTTGAAAAGAAATACGAAGTGGTGATTTCGAGGATTGAACAACGAAATAACGATTATGTTGATCGTTACGAGTTCGAAGTCTTTGCATTCGAACCAGGCAGTAGCATTCCATCCCCCGTCGACAGTCTCACTGTTTATCTACGCAAATGACGGTGCGACAGAGCGGTTTCACACTCATGGAAATGCTAGTTGCGTTAGCGCTATTTGGCATTATTGCATTAATTTCTAGCCAATTGTTGTACCAAACAGTAGAGACTACTGCAACTATGTACGAAAGAGGGGATCGACTTGCAGAGTTTCATCGGGCTATGAGCATCATGAATAGAGACTTTCACCAAATAGCTAGCCGTAAAGTACGTGATGACTTTGGGCTTGAGTTAGCACCCCTTACACTAAATGATGGTAGACTGTTGCAGTTCAGCCGTTTAGGATGGTCTAATCCGTTACAACTACAAAGATCAAATATCCAGCGCGTAGAGTATGCAGTGACCGAAGATAACATATTAATTCGTCGATACTGGAATGTACTTGATAGAACCACAGACTCGATTCCAATAGATCAAGAACTTTTGTTTGATGTTGGTGAGATTGAGTTTGTTGTGCTTACTTCCGAAGGTGAAGCAGTAGCAAACTACCCGGAGCAGATGATCGTACCTGATGATCAAGAGGGTGAAGATGAGCCCATCAGAGCACTCGCAATTCAGATGCAGATGTATTTCGAACCCCTTGGTCCCATCTACAGATTGTGGACGATACCAGCCCTACCAGAAATCCAAGGCGAACAAAATACCGATGAAGACACAGAACTACAAGCTGACTTCTAAGCACCAAAACCAAGGAGTTGCACTGTTAACGGTTCTTGCGATAGTTGGCGTATCCGGTTTACTAGCCTATCATCTAGTCTCCCTACAATCTCTGACCATCGCGCACACAGCTCTCACGAAAACTTCAGACCAATTGTTGGCTCATGCTTGGAGTATGGAAGAGTTGGTAATTGCACGACTCTTTGAAGATTGGCTTGCCGGAGAAGAACGACCTTGGGACAGCTTGCACGAGGAATGGGCCTCACCAGACCACAATATAGATTTTGACAATGCTGATGTTTATCTGCATGTCATTGATTTGAACTCAAAATTCAATGCTAATGCACTAGCCAACGTAGAGGATGAACTAGTCGTAGAGGCGTTTACGGAACTGTGTACGAAATTAAACCTGGAGTACGATCTTCCATTCAGATTGATGGATTGGGTAGACGAGGACGAAATTGACACCTTAAGCGGCGGAGAAGATTTCGAATACGCTAATTGGCAGATTCCATTCAGGACTCCCAACACTTATGCTGCAGATACCTCTGAGTTCAACATTTTCACCAATATTGATTCCGATGGACGTGAGCTAATAGACACGAACAATACCGTAATTCCGACGAACCAGCTTATGTTAAATTTCAACACGGTGGAAAAAGAAGTACTCCAAGCTTTGCTCAACAGCACCGAACAAAACGAAGACGTGACGTACATCCTGCAAGAAGAACGAGAGTATCCAGAGGTAGAAGAAATAATTTCTGAATATCCTGTATTGACTGAAATTCAAGCGTATTTGCAAGTGACTAGTGATTTCTTCCTAATGGAAACTACTATCATCATTCCAGGTGAAGGACGATTAGACGTTTCTACGGAGTTTTACCGAGATCCAGAATTAGGAGATGTTAACATCTACAAGAGAGATTACTCACAACGACACAATTGGGAGTAGTAGGAACATAAATGGCAGAAAAAGCTGATTCTTTATTCGTCTTCCTGACGAACCTAAACATTGAACAGACTGACGAATCTAAGTCGGTTCAAGGTAGTGTTCACTGGCTGCTTAGAGGAGACGACGAAACTCCAGTAGTGGAGGGCAGTTGTAGAATTCAGGAACTATCCGTAGAGCTCGAAGAACACATTGCAGAGCAGAGGCTTGCAACTATTGTGCTGTTACTTGATGATTCGTTAACACTATATATTCAGGAGATTATTCCGGGTAAAAGTGCTTCTCAGATTCGAAGAGCTGCACCCTTTGCTATCGAAGGTTATTTGTCGAATGATCTAGAAGAAACGCATCTAGCTATGGGTAATGTAAGCAGAGGTGAACCTATTGAGTGTTTGGCAATTGAAAACGATACACTAACCCACGTTTTAGAAGCGCTCGCTGAGCAAGATGTATTCCCTACTATCTGCACTACAGTCGGTAACTTCATACCGCAACCAGATGAAGAGGACATCAACGTAGTAGTCGATGACTCCAGTGGATGGATACGAACTAAAGACCAGATTGCTGTTGTAAGTTCAGAAATGCTTGCCGAACTCTTGGATTCCATGGTACCCCCAAGAGAAGATGGTCCAAAAATAACGATATGGAATCATCGACAAAGCAATAGACAGGTTTTCGGTACAGGCACCGAACAGCAAGTCAACGAACAAGAACTTAACGCGCAGTCGGTTCTATTCACTCTTTCCAATGATTTACCTTCAAAATCCTATGTAAACCTGTTACAAGGAAAGTTTTCAAAGTCTGCGAAGTCAAACAAAATTAACCTCAAGGGCTGGATCAATACCGGTCTTTTAGCACTGATATGTTTTTTCGCATATATGGGCCTGCAAACGGCACAAGGAATCTATGCCTATATCCAAAAAGGTGCTGTTGACCGCGAAGCAGCTGAACTCTACGAGAGCATCTACGAAGCAGTGCCAACCGGGCGTAATGTGCGGATAGCGATGCAACAAAACATGGGATCCACGACGGAAAATCCTTTAGGATTCACATACCTTATTGACCGACTCGCACAATCTAGAGTCAGTTTTTCCCTAAACGAAATCAACTATAGAGAAGGTAGGGGAACCCTAGACTTTGAAGTAGAAGTAACCAGTCCAGCTGTACTAGATGATCTTGTTGAAAGCATCAAAAATAACTCTATTGAGGTAGAAATAGATTCTTACCAAGAATTTGGAGATTATTGGATTGGACGAATTTCTATGAAGACCCAACGATGAACACACTCAACAAACAAATTACCGAATCTACTATTGTCAAGTGGTATCAATCTCGTTCTAAGCGAGAACAATTGCTCGTTCTCGGATCCGTTGCTTTGGTTTTTCTGCTGTTTCTTTTTCTTTACTTGTTCCCAACAGTCAATCAATTTAGAGATAACAGAGTTCAAGCATATGAAAGCGCGATAGATGAGCTAGACTGGATGAAACTCAACGCTGACCAAGCAAAATTGCGTAGAGAAATCCAAAATGCTCAAGGTGGAACCCAAAACTCAACAGTTTTATTTCGTAATGCAAACGTCTACAATGTCGATGTAGCACGCGTTGATCCGGGTGAAAATGGAGCTTCTGTTAGAGTAGAAAGAGAGTCATTCGATAACGTGATTCGATGGGTGTTTTCACTTCAAGATGAAGCTGGACTAAACGTCTGGGAAATGCGTATGAACAAGATTGAACCAGGTGTCGTGAATATGACCATGATTATTCGTTGACTTGACATCTGGTACGACAAAAATTGTCAATCAATACAGCAATCATCACATGAGGTACTAGTGCATGACCGTTTCAGTTTACTTAACTTTCAATGGGCAATGTCGAAAAGCATTTGAGTTTTATCGAACAGTGTTTGGAGGCGAATTTCTTTCTATAGTCACTTACGATGAGATGCCTTCCGATGTCGATTTAGAAGTAACTGATGAAGATAAACTGCGCATCATGCACTGTTCGCTACCGATAAAAGACGACATGATCATGGGCAGCGACACTGTTTCAGCTGGTCCTCAGGTGGAGACAGGTTCAAACTTTTCTGTCTATCTAGATCTAGATACTGTTCAAGAAGTTGACGACAAATTGGCATTGCTAACCGAAGGGGGAAGAGTAACTTTGCCCGCGCACCAAACTTTCTGGGGTTCGTATTTTGCTATGTGTCAGGACTCATTTGGAATTAGTTGGATGCTGAGCTGTGACGATCACGGCTAAACTGGATTGAGTTCCAGTAACTGCATTAATTAATAAAACCAACATACATCCACTTGTGTAGAGAGGGACTGAGCCGCTCAAGTTCAGGATAAATGACATATTATTTAACATAATGTACATTATGCGCAATTCAATATGTTTCGTATCAACGCTATTTAGCATTTTTTCACTTTCCTATTAGTACCTGATGGATGTTCCTTGTTTCCTAAGCACGCCACAACGGTGTTTTAATCGAAATCAAAGTCGCTAACGCTAACATCGACAACGAAGCTGTGATCAATGTAGCATGCGGTCCAATCACCTCGATTAGAAATCCCCACACTAACGCTCCCAACGGACTTGAACCGAAAAACGAAAACGAAAAGAAACTCAAAAATCTGTGCTCGTTGAGATTCCTCTGCTCGCTCTTGCATGATGGCTCGACACATGCTTAAGGCAACGCCACCACACATGCCCCAGAAAAACAACAACAAACAAAATTGAACGAAACTGATTCCAGCTAAACCAGAAATCGATAAAAATACTGCACCGACAGATTGAGAAATTTGCAATGATCGACCTTGCCGTTTCAATCGTCCGACTCCAAATAAAAGGATTAAGGTCATGAGCACCAATCCAGTAGAGTTCAGAAAGTTCACGATTGCGAGATCTAATGATGATCCATTAAACACGTCTCGAACAAGAATAGGTATCGTCACTAAATATGAACCCATGAAGCAGATACCCATTCCAAAATTTTGAACGACAACGGCCCTCATCACCCGATCTTTCATCACGGTATTAAATCCCGTTTTAATTGATTTAAATACGGAAGGGAGAAGAGGTTGTGTCAGTGTCTTTTCTTCCTTTCGCTTCAGTGGAATCCGAGACAACCCCCCTGCTCCTACTGCTAGAACTAGAGCTTGTCCTAACACAATGGGTGTCCCACCGATATATTGCGCTAAACCAGCTAAAGCGATACCAAACATTTGCGAGAGAAATTGAGCTAGTGTTCCCTTGACTACAGTCCGTTGTATCCCACCCCCGCGCTACATGATTCAATATCGCATCTCTCGCTGGAAATAAAAAAGCTTGCACAAAGCCCATTCCAACGGCATAAACAATCATCCATGTGTAGTTGAGTGTGTCTATAAGCAAACCAAAAACGATGAATAAAGGCAGAATAACCGAAGTGGTATGAGCCATGAAGGCCACTCTCTTTGGACTCCATCTATCGGCGAGACTTCCTCCAATCAACATAAACAGAGTTGCGGGAAGCACGAGTGTCATCTGAGCAATGCCGAGCTTCGCTGGAGTCTCTTGCAGCACGATTGTGATGATCCACGCAAACATGACATTCTGAATCCCATATCCTGCAAACCACGATCCAACAGCAATCAAATACAGATTGAGTGGATTGATACGGGATTTGAACACTACTCTATTCACTTCCCGAATGGACAGATTTCTCAGTCCAATTCAAGACTCGTCTATGTCTATTCGATGTGACGAGAATTTGCTAAGCGCGATTGTTACCAAATTCTGGTTGTTCGTTCATTTGTTGCCATTGCTTAGTCTCCACTTCATCATTGAAAGAAGCAAAAGCATCTGACTTTTCAACATCTTGGAATTGCAACTCATGTAACGTGTAGTAGATTCCTTTTAGCTCCATCAACTCATCGTGAGTGCCTACTTCGCGTACCACACCATGGTGTAAAACCAAGATTCGATCACATTCTTGAATAGTTTGAAGTCGATGGGCAATGATGATAGATGTTCGACCTCGCGTGAGTTTTTGTAGTCCATCTTGAATGAATAGTTCTGTACCAGTATCGATACTAGAGGTCGCTTCATCTAGCACCAATATCTCTGGATTTGCAGCCAATACTCTCGCAAATGCTAAAAGCTGTTGCTGCCCTTGGGATATGTTGCGTCCCCGCTCTGCAAGTTGGGTGTTGTAGCCATCGGGTAATTCTTGTATGAATTGGTCTGCGTTGACTACTCGTGCAGCCCATTCTGCTCTTTCTCTGGAAATAAATGGATCGTTCAGTGTTATGTTATCTGCAACCGAACCTGAAAAGATGTGAAAATCTTGAAGCACAACACCAATTCTTTTTCGTAAGTCTTTACTATGTATGGAATTTACATCCATTCCATCTACGAAAATCATCCCATCTTTGATGTCGTAGAATCGAGCTAGCAACCTTATCGTCGTACTCTTTCCTGAACCTGTCGGGCCTACTATCGCAAGCTTTTCACCAGGCTTAATGCTGAATGATACGTTCTTGAGAACTGGTTCACCCTTTGTATAGGAGAAATTCAGATTGCGGAACTCAACCGCACCATCAAGCCTATCCGGTAATTTGATAGGGTTCTTGGGTTCATAAAGTTTCTCTTCCCAATCCAGTGCTTGAAAAATTCTTTCACCCGAAGCCATGGAGCGAAACAGTGTGTTGAATAACTGACCCACGGAAGAGATTGGAGAGACCAACATGTTGATATACTGTGTGAACAGCATGAGGGTACCGAGAGAGATTGAATTTTGAACTACCTTCCCTCCCCCGTACCAGATAATCATTGCTATTGCGATGCTGGGAAGACTGGTGTTGAAAGTTTCAAAAAGAACTTCGTTATTGATTGCTCGAAATTCCTGATGGCGATTATTTTGGTTGAGTTCACGGTATTCGTTGATATTTCGCTCTTGCCGACCTGAAAGTTGAACAACTTCCATACCCATGAGATCTTCTTGTAAGTACTGGTTCATTGCAGAAACAGAATCTCGAATCTGTCTAAAGATTCTTGTCATGATTCTGCGGAAGAAGTAAGTGATTACCGCTGCGATGGGGATAACTAGAAGTGCGGTAAATGTGAGTTCAAAGCTGAAGTGAAACATCACTCCCAGGATGATGATGAACGGAATGAACTCTCCAAAGTACTGGATGAATGATGTGATCAAGCTATAGAGGTTCTCTACATCGTTAGTTACGCGAGTCATCACACGACCTACTGCTACGTTGTCATAGAACGATGCTGGTTTTCTCTCTAGAGCAGTGAACAGGTCAACTCTTAAATCTCTTAGTGTTTTTAAAGAACCACTTGTCAAAGTAAGAGTATGAGCTAAATTGATAAACGATTGCGACAGTATGAATATCACATACAAAATCACTGCAGCTACTAGCAGCTCTACATTAAGAAATTGAGCAATCCAATTCGAGAATTCAACTAAACCATAGCTTGGGCCTAAGTTGTTACCCTGCCCTTCCATGAACCCTTCATCGACTATGACTCGATACACAATAATAGGAGTCAAAGTTACGATGATTGACGAAAGAACTACTAGGACAATGCTGGCCGATAAGGTCACTCTATAAGGCTTAGTCCACTGCAACAAGCGAGCAAACATGCGAATGTTTAGGGCACGGTGTGTGAGTTCAGAATCGAAGGCAGAGTAGTTCTTCTCCTTGTGTTTGCTTGTAATTCTTGGTCGTGCGCTAGCTTGGCTCATGAACCAACCGCACGTGTTTTTTGAGCGGTGTCGAGTACACCAGAATCCTCTATCTGATCGGGTTCTTCAAGCCTCTTTTGAAGCGTTCGCATAAGACGTTCGCGTCTCGATTTATCTACATCTTGATTACTTTGAACTGATTCAAGATCCGAGTAGTAACCTCCAGCATTGATCAAATCTATGTGCGTACCCTCTTCTATCACCTTGCCTTCTTCGAAGATGTAAATGTAGTCAGCGTGTCTAGCTGTGGAGACACGATGTGAAATCAATATCGTGGTTTTGTTTTTGCGAAGTGCTCTTAATTCACCGATGATCCTCTCCTCGGTTTCTGTATCGACACTGGAGAACACATCATCCAATAACAGAATCTTGGAATTTCTGATCACACCACGGGCTAGTGTAGTCCTTTGCTGTTGACCTCCAGAGAGCGTGATCCCCCTCTCACCTACCATTGTTTCTAAACCTTCACTGAATCCGTCAATGGTCTGTCCCAGCCCAGCTACTCGGACTGAATTGAGTACTTCGTTAGATTGTCTAGAGGGGTCATCGTAAGTCACGTTGTTACCCAATGTAATCGAAAAGAGAAAAGATTCTTGAGGCACTAGGGCAATTTCCGAACGCAAACGTTGTATCGGAATCGAGCAAATATCGTGACCACCTAAAAATACAGTGTTTGTGGGAGTATTGATGAGCCTAACGAGTGATTTCATAACCGTTGATTTTCCGGATGCAGTTCGACCTAATAGCGCAACCGTAGCTCCCTCTTTTACGACCATGTTTACATCTTGAATTGCAGGAGTTTTACTCTCAGCATAGATGTGAGTTAAACCTTTGATCTGTAGACTCGCTGTAGTCTCCCCCGTGTAGACGTTCACTGATTCCTGTACCTCTGGTTCAGCATCTATCACTTCAAATATTCGTTCTGTACCTGCCGCTGCAGAAGTGAATAGTGCTAAAGACCAACCAAAAAATGAAAGAGATCCAGTGACCATCAGAAGATATGCTAAAAATGCTTGGAAGTCACCAATCGTTAGCGTATCGGTCATCACCAAGTATCCACCGTAAAACAGAATGACCACTGGAGAAACAGCTGTGATAGTTGTCATGGTCAAGTTCATCACAGCCATAAAGCGTGAAGCGCTGTAGGCCTTGTCGCTGTAGTCCGTACAAACATCTCTAAATTTTTCGATTTCCCGATCTTCTTGCGCCATCGATTGGATCGTGCGGATTCCGTTAAGGTTCTCTTGGGTAAATGAAGTTACCATTGCCATGGATTCTTGGCGTTGCATGAAATACGGATACATCTTTCGTGACATAACGAAGCCACATAACAAAACAAACGGCAAAGGAACCGTAGCTGCAATCGCTAAGGTAACAGACATGCTGATCATGAAGTACATGCTGACCGATACCGTGAACAACATCATCAAAATCGAAACCAGACCAAAGGAGACAAACATTCGTACTTGGCTGACATCATTGATCGCCCGAGCCATCAAATCACCGGTCCCAAACTTAGCGAAGAAATCTGGTCCTTGATACTGAGAATTGTTGAAAATCCGTTTTCGTAGCTCGTAAGTGACTGATATTGCGATTCTTCGGAGAGTTCTACGAGCAGGGTAGTAAACGACAAATTGGATTGCGACTGCACCTAATATCCCTAGGGCTGGCCACAGAATCTGAGGTTCTTTAGCAGCGTCTTCCAGACTAGTGATAGCGGTCCTCATAAATTGGGGAATGTAGGCAAGTGCGAAGCGATTCACAAGCAAACCAACTACCGCAAGCAGAAACCACCAACGGTAGCGTGAGATGAAAGGGATGAGTTTTTTGAGGTGTCCTAGATGTTTGAAACCAGGACGTTCACGTTGAGGACCGCTCTGATAACGAGAATGTGCTCCACCGGAGATACTATGCACGCAATATCGCTATTTGTGGTGAATTACGGGGAGATGTAGGAGTATAGACCCAATTCTGCGCCCGCGAGAATCTACAACAAAATCTACTCGTGATGTGACATTCGAGAAGGATTCACAAGCGTAGATAGCTGGTGGATTTTCTAATCTCTCACCCCAACACCGTTGGAGTCTCTCCATTCCTTCTATGGGCTTTTGCCTTGTAGTGTTTGTAGCCATTCTTATTTTAAAGATTGAGCAAATTTTCGTCGTTTAGTTAAACGCTCGCAACGATCAGATCTCTAGCAGAAGTTCGGCAAAAGAATGTATTGAACCGAGAATTGGACGAAGTCGCAATAACCCCTAAAATACTTGGTACCAAACAGGCATTGGATCTATGACTACACCTACTCGGCGTGAAGTACTAAAGCTATCGGGCGGAGCTTTCATTGCTCTCACCGCACTACCCTACACCAACATACTGGGATCAAAGAACATGCAACTAGACTGGGAGAAATTCATCACACTATTGCAAGAAATCTCTACTACCCAATCAAACTTGGATTGGGATCAAGGTGCATATACCGAAGCAGTGTCAAAGATTGTGGAACGTCTGCAGTTGGATGATGCACACATTACCAAACTAACTGACCAGTATGAAAACATTAGTCCTGATTTTCCTGAAATTCGTAACTTACACAAAGAAGAACTGTTTGAGATTTCGCTCATTGAGTTTGCGCCGGGTGAAGGCATACCTTTACATGATCATCCTGATATGACGGGCGTTGTCTTGTGTATGGAAGGTAATGTCAAAGTCACCCATTACGACAAATTGGATGTATTAACCAAAGATGGTCGACCTTTATTGAAGTTTCACAACCATCTCAACATGAAGTCAGGCGATATTGCAATGTTGACAGAAAATCAGGGAAATATTCACACCCTGAAAGCCAAAGAGTTCACACGAATGATCGATATATTTACTCCACCGTACAACATCGATCGGCGTGACCGAGCTCGATACTACTGGCTAGACGATGAAGAGTACCAGGAGCAGGAAGGAGTTTTCGGAGCTGATACTAGTATCACTTTTGACCGTAGAGACAAGTAGAAAGCTAGCGATAGGGTATGGAGTGGCGTCCCCAAGGGGATTCGAACCCCTGTTGCTGGGATGAAAACCCAGTGTCCTAGGCCTCTAGACGATGGGGACAGCGCACGATTAGCGTGGAATTATAAGTCTAGGCTTGCTTAGTCAAGAGTCCTCAAAAGTGTCTCGGTTGTCGAATTACACGACACTTTTCGGGACTGTCCCCCGATCAGTTTGACACAATGCATGACCGAACAAACTAGAAGGGAGTGCTGATTCCTAGACTGTAGGTAATGTCTGTAGCGCTCGGTTGAACCGAACCTCCACCGTCGAACTGAACGTTGCTGCGAAAATCTATATTCAATCGTTTGGTGAACAGGAATCTCAGTCCAACAGTACCATCTAACGTCCAACGATTATCCTCTATCAGCCACAGCAATCGATTGCTTTGAAACATTTCGATTTTGCCTGCATAGAGTTTCTTTTCGTAGTTACTCCCAAACCTGATTGCAGCGAGTAACTCGTTTATCGCTTCGACTTCTTCATAGACCCCACTGGCGGAGAGATCTACAGAAAGGCTGGTAAGAGAGTAATCGATGAGTTTCCTTCCTCCACCCAATCCAAACACAGAACGACCATCAATATCCCTAAGTGAATCTTGGAAATAGTCAAGGCTTGCTGTAGTGTACCAGTCCTTAGTATGTAACCAGCGCATGTTGTACTTTGCGTCGAAGGTGTTTTTGGTGGTGACTGATTCTGTATTTTCTCTGATAAGAGCAAGCGAAAGTATCTGTTCACTTTTACCCCGAGTGAGTACTGATTCACCAAAAGTTGAGTAGTTCTGTGTATCACTAGTCCCACTAGATCCGTCAATTGATACGGTCAATCGTTTCTTCCATGAAGCAACAAAATTGGATAGTCCTTCACCAGGAGCTGTTACTGAAACGAGCTCACTGACATTAATTTCCTCCGTGAGCTTTATTTCGGATACTTTCCCGTCCGTGAAAGTAACCCGAACCTTATCTTCTGTTTTAATTCCGGCTACCTGATCTTGTTTGATGAATATGAGCCCAGCATATTCAGTTTCCAGCGAAACCAATCCACCTCCTACTCCCTGTAGTGTGCCTGTAAGACGATCTCCGTTTCCCAATTCAATTGTGTCGCCTAGTACGAGACCTACTAATGCGACACAGAGTAAAGAAAATACAGTCTTGAGAGTGGTGAGGTTCATAGTACTCCTAGGTTGATGGTGAGTTGGCTAACAGTTGTTTTCCAATCCAATGTTGAGCAAATTGTTGAGCGGTACGACCACTGCGTACTCCCCGATTTAGCGCCCAAGTTAAGGCTTCTCTTCTGACTCGATCATCCATGTTACATTCGAGTTGATATGCTTTAGAGACTGAACCGAGCCAATGCTGTACTACCTGTAGATACTGATCTTGATTAAACGGATGGAAGGACAGCCAGATTCCAAATCGATCAGAAAGTGAAATTCGTTCCTCGACAGCTTCTCGTTCGTGTATTTCTACATTGCCGTTGCTCTGGTTATCTCGATGAAGTTCTGTTATCAAATGTCTCCGATTTGAGGTGACATAAATGAGAACATTCTTCGCAACAGCAAAAGTAGATCCTTCCAACGCACTCTTCAAATCTTTGTAACTGAAATCAAACTCATCAAACGATAAATCATCGCAAAAAACGATGAATTTGTATGGTTGACGTACCAAATTACTTGCGAGTGTAGCTACCTCACACAGATAGTTTTTGTCTACTTCAACTAAGCGTAATCCTCGTTCAGCAAATTTATTCAGAAGTGCGTGAATGAGTGAGCTTTTGCCATTTCCGCGTGCGCCCCACAACAAGGCATGATTAGCTGGTAAACCACGACAGAACAGCTCGGTGTTGTCATACAAAATTTGTTTCTGTTTATCGATCTCTAAAAGATCGTCCAATTGGATGGAATCCAGATGTTCAATGGGGTGGTAGTATCCTCTTACGTTGTAGAAACGCCAGCTTGCAGCGTAGGTACGGTCCCATTCGATTTCGACGTATTCAGGGATCAATACGCTCAGGTCTTCAGCGAGTTTTTCAGCCTTTTGGAACACGCTTTTGAGGTATTCATCCATGGGTCAAGATTTTAAGTAGCCTTGGCTTCATCCACACAAACAAGGCAATAGTCAATGGTTTTTCAATCATCCATTTGATGTAAAGATCCATCTCCAAACCTTGTATCTTCTCTCATTAACAGATTAATCAGTCTGTAGTCGAAGCCTACAGGTTGACAATTTACTTGCACCAAAATAGGTCTCAATCGACTGGCTTCATCAAATTGAGCTCAGTCAGCAAAGGCTGAACAGCTATTGATGTTGAGTTCGGTTTAACCTTTTCGTCGGAGAGGAACGATGTTTTCGCTGCGCTTGGAGAACGTGTAGTGATCCCATTGATCACCGTGAAGTCCTATCGACCCCTGATCAAGAAACCGTAATTCAAAGGTCTTGGGTTCATCTGAAGTGGTTGAAAGAACCAATTTTGAACCTTCTATCTTCCAAGTACCCTTGGTGATTTCGTTTTGGGTGGTCAGTTCATAGTCACCATGAGCTTTCTCACCAGAGAATTGGAGAACAACTTCTACTTGATTCGTATCTTCCTGTTTGTATTCCCACGTCCCCTTGAGATCGAGTTTTTCGACCCATTGTTGGTACGAATTTCTGGTCCACATGATCCACCCTACGATTAGAGCTAGTAAAACTAATAGCCAAAAAAATGGATGCATCATTTCTATTTAACTCGCTGTAATATCTGAATTTGATTGTATTCTCTTTGGTGTACTTTCGTCTGCGGTTGCTAGCTCCTGCGACTTCTGATACTGGTATTCGGTCTAGGGTATTCCAATATCTCAATGATTCATCAACCGAACCCCATTTCCTCAATGTCGACTGGGACAAGAGGATATCGAATACCAGCCCATTTTTGAACTACACGCACTGTTTGTGCACAGAACCCAAATTCATTGTCATACCAAGCATAGATTTGGACGCGTCGTCCATCATCAGAAACAATAGTGGCCTGGCCATCTACAACGCAAGCATGTCGATTACCGATGAAATCAGATGAAACCACTTCTGATTCATGTGTATAGTCGATCTGTCTTTGCAACCGCGAGAATAGTGAAATATCGCGTAGATAGGTATTGATCTCGTCTTTTGTCGTCTCATCCATTAAAGTGAGATTCAGGATTGCTAGTGAAACATTTGGAGTAGGAACTCGAATAGCATTTCCTGTCAACTTTCCAGTTAACTCTGGTAGAAGGCTTGCAACAGCCTTGGAAGCACCTGTTTCTGTGATGACTAGATTGAGTGAAGCACTGCGACCTCTTCGGTCTTTCTTGTGAAAGTTATCGTTGAGATTTTGGTCTGGAGTGTAGGCGTGGACTGTCTCTATATGACAATGTTCAATTTTGTTTTTAGCATTTAGTGCTGTCAGGATAGGAACAATTGCATTGGTGGTACAAGAGCCAGCTGACAAAATCTTCATATCTGGAGTCAAAGTACTGGTATTAATTCCCGAAACTATGTTTGGAATACCGTCTTTTGCGGGAGCAGTTACGATGACTCGCTCAGCTCCTTTACTGTGTAAATGCCGTCCAAGACCATCTTTGGTTCGCCATGCTCCTGTGTTATCAATGATGAGAGCATCTGAAATCCCGTACTGTTCGTAGTCTACCTCGGCTGGACCTTTTGCATAGATGAATCGGATGACATTTCCGTTGACAATCAAGCAACTGTTTTCGTTATCGATGCGTATGGTTCCTGCGAAATCTCCATGGACTGAATCGTGGCGCAACAACATCGCTCGTTTTTCGAGGTCATTGGGAGGTCCAGGACGCAGCACTACACCACGTAGACGTAATTGATCGCCTCCTCCAGCCTTCTCTACCAATAGTCGAGTCAGTAATCGACCGATTCGACCAAATCCGTAGAGTATGACATCTTGAGGTCGCTCTAAAGGTTTCACATGACGACCGATGATGTGAGCGCATTGTTCGCTGGCAAATTGCTCGACAGAGGGTGTGTCCCCCTGCTCACACATCTTCATGTGCTTCACTGTCAACTGACCTAAATCCACATGCGCAGGACCGCAATCTAATTCTGAGACTGCTTTGAGCATCGGGTAGCTCTCAAACTCTGAAAACTCGTTCTCCGCAGTTTGTCGTACAAATCGATGTGTACTCATGATGTCGGTAACACTCTTGTTGTACAACGCTCGACCGAAACAGTACGTTCCGATGTTCTTACGGTACAAGTCACCGATAATCGGAATCATTGCTTCAGCTAATGCTTCACGTTTCTTCCAATCGGGAAAATAGTCGTCTAGTCTCTCTAGTGCCAATGAACTTTCCTATGTGATTTGCAAAGAGTTGAGATAGGGTGAGATTACTTCTGTAGTATCACCACGAATTGAAGTGAATCAGAATTGGATTCCACGGAATGAGATAAATCGAACTGTAGTAGGACAAACACGCTAGCTTTATCATCAATTGTTTATATTTAATCTATTATCTAAGTGAAAAATCAATACAGAAATTTACCTAAAACTAGTATTGATTGCTTCCAATCGTTCAGAACCAGGACATAAATCAACTTCCGTTAAAGCGTTTAGTGGTCCTTCAGGAGTGTTCGAAATCTCGTGAAAATCTGTGCTATTTTTATCTAAATATAGTAAACCTGTGACGATTTCGCCAGCTTCGTGCGCTTTCTGAACATAAGACAAAGCTGCAAGCCTGTCGTGCGGATCGTATCCCTCGGAGATTTTCTTTAGTCTCACTTGCGAGCCATCTGGTAACTGTATATCAATGCAAGTACCCGGGTCATAATCTACAGTCATCTCGTCGTGTTCCGGTACAAAATCGGTTTCAATAACTTGCAATGTGTGTTCACGAACATGATGATAGCTCTTGGTTGAACCATCATGGTTGTTGAACATCACACACGGGGAAATCACATCAATGAAAGCAAATCCCTTGTGTAGCATCGCTGCCTTAACCAATGGAACGAGTTGTTTCTTGTCTCCTGAAAAACTTCGAGCTACAAAGCTTGCACCGAGCTGGAGAGCCATGCTGACTAAATCTATGGGTGAGTGTAAGTTTGGTACCCCTCTTTTGTTGGTCGAACCACAATCGTTAGTGGCAGAGAATTGTCCTTTGGTGAGTCCATAAGTTCCGTTGTTATCTACGATATACACCATGTTGAGTTGACGACGAACCGCATGTGCAAATTGACCAAGACCAATCGAAGCACTGTCTCCGTCTCCGGAGACTCCAATGTAGATCAATTCACGATTTGCAAGATTGGCTCCGGTTGCTACCGAAGGCATGCGACCATGAACTGAATTGAATCCATGTGAGCGACCTAGAAAGTAGCTCGGTGTTTTTGACGAACACCCTATTCCGGACATCTTCGCAAACCGATGAGGTGGTAGCGATAGCTCCCAACTAGCTTGAATAATGGCAGCACTGACAGAGTCGTGCCCACATCCAGCACAAAGTGTGGAAACGATAGCTTCATAATCTCTGCGGTTTAAGTCAACTTCGTTGACCGGAAGTAAAGGATGATGTACCTTAGGTTTGGAGACAAAGGTCATATCAAGATACCTGCTTTAGCCGAGGAAGTTTTTGATAGGAGTAATACTCTAGTACTTGAGCAACGATGTAGTCAGCTGAGATTGAAAATCCACCATAGTAGAGAATCGATTTGATTGCATCGGGAGCGACGTTGAGATCAAGTGTGATCAACGTTTTCATTTGTGCATCACGGTTTTGTTCTACTAGAAATACAGTGTCATGGTTATCAAAGAACTCTTTAACTTGAGAATCAAAGGGATAACTGCGGATGCACAGAGTATCCAGAACAATGCCTTGCTCTTCCAGTAATTCAAGAGATTCCTTCATGGGTGTATTGGTGGTGCCGTAGAACATGATTCCTGATCTACCACCATTCAGTGAGACTATCGATTTGGGTACTAGATCTCTAATGGTCTCCCACTTTCGTTCCAGTCGATCCATGTTTGCGATGTAGATTTCAGGATCTTCGGTGTACACGGCATATTCGTCTCTAGAAGTTCCTCGGGTGAAAAATGAACCTATTGTGGGATGTGCACCAGGTAATGTACGATAGCCAATGCCATCGCCATCTTTATCGACATATCTTCCGAATAAATCTAACTCTTCTAAATCTGCTGCACTCAGTACTTTACCACGATCATAGGTTCTTTCATCATCCCACGAAAACGGCTCGGTGATGGTTGCATTCATCCCGAGTTCTAGATCACTCATCATGATTACGGGAGTCTGAGTTCTTTCTGCTATGTCAAACGCGTCAGCGGCAAAGTCAAAGCACTCTTTTGGGGTCGCAGGAAATACCATGGGATGTCGAGTATCCCCGTGGGAGGCAAAAGCAACACTCAGCAAGTCAGATTGTTGAGTTCGAGTAGGCATACCTGTAGATGGTCCAGCTCTTTGCACATCAAAAATCACTGCTGGAATCTCTGCAAAGTACGCAAGTCCCAAAAACTCGTTCATCAATGAGATTCCTGGACCACTGGTTGCCGTAAAGGCACGTACACCATTCCAACTAGCACCGATGACCATACCCAGAGCAGACAGCTCATCCTCAGCTTGAACTACTGCATAGTTCTTGCATTTTGTCTCGGTATCAACTCTTAGCTTAGAAGCGTGTTTTTCAAAGGATTCGGCGATAGAGGTTGAGGGCGTAATGGGGTACCACGCACATACTGTTGCACCAGCATATATGGCACCCAATGCTGTCGCTTCATTGCCGTCGACTAAGATGCGATCATCCACTAAATTTGAATGACGCACTTGAAGATCTATAGGTCTATCCAAATACTCGGTGGCATATTTTCGACCCATTTCCAGGGCTTTGATATTTGGTTGAATTAAGTGATCTTTCCCACGATACTGCAATGAAACCATGTTGGTGATAACTTCAAAATCTATATTCAGCAATGTGGTTAGTGCACCCAAGTAAACGATATTCTTAAAAAGCTGGCGCTGTTTGGGATCAGAAAATGCTGACACCGTCAATTGAGTAATCGGAACTCCTATTCCATTGACATCAGAACGCTGTAGTTCCCGAGGACGACCGCGTGTACTGTCGTAGAGTAGGTATCCATCACTCTCCAAACAGTCGACATCTTCTGCATAGGTTTCAGCGTTCATCGCAACTACCAGATCAACTTTGTCGCGTCTACCGAAATACTCTCGTTCTGAGACTCGCACCTCAAACCACGTTGGCAATCCCTGAATATTGGACGGAAAAATGTTGCGAGTGGTGACTGGGATCCCCATGCGAAACAGTGCCTTTGCAAACATCGAGTTCGCACTAGCTGAGCCAGAACCGTTGACATTCGCAAAGCGAACGACAAACTCGTTATAGATTGTCATTCAGCGTATGATTGAGTTTGGGGAATATGAATGATTGATTTCTGCATATCCCAAGCATTGGTTGGGCATCGTTCAGCGCACAATCCGCAATGTAGACAGACATCTTCGTCTTTGACCATGACCCTACCTGTCTGTAGTCCGTTAGCAACATATAGGTCTTGCTCAAGATTGTTAGCGGGTGCCGTGAGCTTCTTTCTAAGCTCAGGTTCTGATGCGTTTTCAGTGAAGGTAATGCAGTCCATCGGGCAAATATCAACACAAGCATCACACTCAATACACAACGGTGGAGTGAATACAGTCTGCACATCGCAGTTAAGACACCGCATAGCTTCTTGGTAACCCAAATCACGATCAAATCCTAGCTCCACCTCAACTTTGATGTTGTTGAGGGAACGACGTAGGTTTGCATGTGGAACGACATAGCGTTTTGCAGGATCGTGTTCAGAATCATAGCTCCATTCATGTATTCCCATTTTTTGGCTGATAAGGTTCACACCTTCAGGCGGTCGATCAAATTTCGGATCTTTCTTTTGACAATAAAGGTGAATTGAAATCGCTGCTGTGTGTGCATGTGCAGAAGCCCAAATAATGTTTTCTGGACCTAACGCGGAGTCTCCTCCAAAAAAGACCTTTTCATGTGTGGACTGCAGAGTATCTTCGTCTAGTATGGGGCAATCCCATTTGTCAAATTCAATGCCTAAGTCTCTTTCAACCCAAGGGCAATGGTTTTCTTGACCGATAGCCATCAGTACATGGTCTGCTTCGATGAATACATCGGGCTCACCAGTTGGAACATATTTCAATCGACCATCAGATTCGGTTGGTTTGACACAACTGAATATGACTCCTTTGAGCTTACCGTTTTCGTGTACGAACTCTTTGGGGGGTCGGTTATTTAAGATTGGGATACCTTCAGACATTGCATCTTCTTTCTCCCAGTCACTTGCCTTCATGACATCGAATCCAGATCTTACGACAACGGTAACCGAATCTGCACCCAATCGCTTTGATGTTCGGCAGCAATCCATTGCAGTATTTCCACCGCCCATAACAATTACTTTGCCTGAGATAGAGGTAGTGTGTCCAAAGGCAACACTTGAAAGCCAGTTAATTCCAATTGAAATGTGGTCGGAAACTTCACTACGACCAGGTAAATCTAGATCACGACCTTTTGGGGCCCCAGTTCCTACGAAATAAGCATCGTAGCCCAGAGCTAGCATTTCTTTCATGCTGGTTATTTCATAGTTGTAGAACGTGTTAACTCCCATGTTGACAATGAGGTCAACTTCTTCTTCTAGCACATCAGCGGGAAGTCGGAATGCAGGAATTTGACTACGCATCATGCCTCCACCACCGGGTGCACTATCAAACATGTCTACTTCATAACCCAAAGGCAATAAATCACGTGCAACGGCTAATGAAGCAGGTCCAGCACCTAGTAGTGCTATGCGTTTTCCGTTCTTTTTCTTTGGAACCTTCGGGAGATACGGAGTGATGTCGCCCTTATGATCCGCTGCAACACGCTTGAGCCTACATATGGCTACGGGTTTCTCTTCAGTTCGAACTCGTCGACATGCAGGTTCACAGGGTCGATCACAGGTTCTTCCCAATATGCCAGGAAAGACGTTGGAGTCCCAATTCAACATATATGCTTCGGTGTAGCGCTCTTGAGCAATTAACCGAATGTACTCAGGTATGGGTGTGTGTGCTGGACATGCCCACTGACAATCAACTACTTTGTGAAAATAGTTTGGGGCTCGGATGTCTGTCGGTTGGACTGTGGTCGGAGGCTGATCCACGCTTCAAACTGGGTACGCATCAATCGTCAAGGGCAACGAGCTGAATTTGAACATATCGTACCCTGTCCGTATGGGTATTTTACTAGAATTTTTCAAAGTTACCTAATGGACTAACTTGAGACCAAATGAATTTGAACAGTCTGCCACGTTCATGCCCATTACGGTAATTAAATTCAACCGTGACTATGGGTAATACGATAATTTGGGTGGAACAAGACAACTCTTGCTTAACACTAATATTCGTTCTTTCACTATATCCGTATTTCTCGCACCATAGAATTGCGCTCTGCAAACCTTAGTAGTTTTTGCCCTATTGTGTGTGCCGGACGCGCACCCATCTCACCCATCATCTAATTGAAAATTTGATTCCATGCTTGCTAGCACCATCCCATCTGGCTTGATTCTCCCCAGAGCTCAAGAAGTCACCAATTGGACAGGGTGCTTGGGTTCAGCAGGGATTGAATCTCTGGTTCGACTCATAAGACAGCACTCGCGACTCTTCGTATTGGTTACGACGGGATCTGAAGAAGCATTAGAGGTTCAAAACCAAGTTTCGTTCTTTGACCAATCCCTAGATGTGATGCAATTTCCAGCCTACGAGACACTCCCCTACGATGTGGTTTCGCCAGCCCCAGACATTATTTCTCAGCGGTTGGACGTGTTGTATCGACTCACAACTCTTGAAAGCGGGGTGATTGTTGTACCTATTCAAACTCTTCTGCAACGATTGCCTCCTAGAGAAATATTGATGCCTCATATGTTGCAGATATCTTTCAACGAACAAATTACTCCGCAAGCACTGATCCAACAGCTAGACCAACTTGGTTATCGAAGAGTTGACACAGTGTTCGAACATGGTGAATATGCAATGCGAGGGTCGTTACTAGATTTCTTTCCCATGGGTACTTCCGTTCCTATTCGCGTAGACTTTTTTGGTGATGTGATTGATGGATTAAGAACTTTCGATCCAGAGACTCAACGCACTGTCGAGGAAATCGATAAAACCAGGATTATCCCCGCACACGAATATTTCCTATCGGATGAATGTATCTCTCGATTCCGTTACACATGGCGTGAAGAGTTTCCGAATACCGGTGCTAATTCTCTCATATACCAAGACATCAGTGAAGGTAAGCATGTAGAAGGAGTTGAATCGTATCTGCCGCTGTTTTTCGGTGAAATGCAAACTCTATTCAGTTATTTTCGAGAAGATACGGTGATTGTTATAGATAACGATGTTGAAGACATTTGCAAGATTTTTTTAAATGACGTTAACGAGCGATTTACGATTCATCGGTTTGATTTGACTCGTCCCTTGTTGGATCCCGTTCAGTTATATCTCACCCAAAACCAACTTCATGCAGAGTGGAACAAGTTTGCGAGAATAAGAACATTCGGGGATAACCAGCCTCGTAAACACAGCTATCCAATTGGTGGACTTGAACCACCTTCATTGAAACTAGACAATCGAAGAGCTTCATCAGCAAAAGCACTTCGTGACTTTATCGCTAATCAGACACTACCTGTGTTAGTCACGGCGGAAACGCTCGGAAGACTACAGCAGCTCAAGGATCTATTAGCTCGTGTCCAACTGAATGCTGTGGAAGTAGATTCCTATTTAGATTTTTGTAAGCAAGAATCAGGGTTGTTTATAACGGTGAGTCTCATTCAAATCGGTCTTTGGACCGAGAAACACGTAATCGTCACAGAAGTACAAATTCTTGGTGAACGTAGTGAAATCAAACGCAGGAGAGCACGTAGCAGGAATGTTGATCCTGATAGTGTTGTCAGAGACTTAACGGAACTCAATAAAGGAGATCCAGTTGTCCACATAGATCATGGAGTCGGTAGGTTTGTCGGGTTAGAAACTCTCTCAATCAGAGCGGATCTAACAGAATTTGTTACTCTGGAATACGCCGACAAAGATCGACTCTACGTTCCCGTAACTTCCTTAGATTTGATTGCTCGGTACACCGGTGTCGATCCCAGCAAAGCTCCACTGCACAAGCTCGGTTCCGATGTCTGGGCTAAAGCTAAACGCAATGCTGCTAAGCAAATCTATGACGTTGCAGTCGAATTACTCAACATTTATGCTCAACGTGCTGCAAATACTTCCAATGCTCTACCCGGCACGGATACAGACTACGACCAGTTTTGCGATGAATGTGAATTTAGGTTAACTCCGGATCAAGCTGAGGCAACAGACAACGTTATTCGTGACCTGTGCCATACCCAAGCGACTGATCGATTGATTTGCGGGGATGTAGGATTCGGTAAAACCGAAGTAGCGATGCGAGCTGTATTCCACGTTGTTCAAGCAGGATTTCAAGTGGTGGTGTTAGTTCCTACTACGATCCTGGCACAACAACATCACAACACCTTCAAGAACCGTTTTGCTAACTGGCCACATGAGATTGAACTGCTTTCACGATTTCGAACAAAGACGGAAGTCGAAAGAGTTACCAATCGTATAGCCGAAGGTAAGATTGACGTCGTGATTGGTACTCACAGATTGCTTCACACCAACATCGATTTCAGTGGTATAGGTTTGTTGATCATTGATGAAGAACATCGGTTTGGTGTTCGCGATAAAGAACGAATTAAAGCTCTCAAAACCAATGTTGACACCATATCCATGACTGCCACCCCTATTCCAAGGACACTGAACTTGTCTTTAGGTGGATTAAGGGATATTTCGATCATTACGACACCTCCCGCAAAGCGGCTGGCAGTGAAAACGTTTATAGTCCCCTACAACCCTGTGGTTGTCAGTGATGCAATCAAGAGAGAGTTAGCACGTGGAGGACAAGTTTTCTTTGTCCACAACAAAGTGACCACCATTTATGATGTTCATGATGGGCTTAAGAACTTAGTCCCAAGCGCTCGAATCGATGTAGGGCACGGTCAGATGAATAAGATCGAACTCGAACAGGTAATGAGTGATTTCTACCATCGAAAGACTAATGTATTGGTATGTACCACAATAGTGGAAAGCGGAATCGACGTACCGAATGCCAATACCATCATCATTGATCGTGCAGATAAATTCGGGTTGGCTCAACTGCATCAATTGAGAGGTCGAGTGGGTCGTTCTACTCGACAAGCCTATGCTTATCTGCTCATTCCACCCGACACAGCACTGACTCTAGATGCAAAACAAAGACTCGATGCGATTGAATCCGCGGGAGACTTGGGGGCAGGCTTCTCACTCGCAATGCACGACCTCGAAATCCGTGGTGCGGGAGAGATATTGGGGCAGCAACAACACGGTCAATTGGAAGCAATCGGTTTTTCGCTATATATGCAGATGTTGAACCGAACGGTGGATACCATCAAGTCAGGCGCAATGCCGAACTTTGATAACCCACTACCGATGACTCACGAAATCGACTTAAGAACCCCTACCCTGTTTCCCGATGACTATATTCCTAGTATTCATACTCGTCTAGTGATGTATAAAAGATTGACTGGAATCAATGTGCAACTAGAACTTGATGAGTTCAAAGCAGAAGTCATTGATCGATTTGGTCCTCTACCTGACCCCGCAGAAAATCTCTTTAGAACAACTTATCTTAAAATCCAATCACAACCCGTAGGTGTTAATAAGATCGTAGTGGGTCCGGATGGCGGACACATTGATTTTTGTTCCAATCATGCTCTCGATCCGATGATGTTGGTCAGTGCGGTTAGCAGACAACCACAATATTTTCAGGTCATGCCTAACAGCCGAATAAGAGTGAAGGATGCGCCCGATGAAATCGATGAACGCTTCCAATTAGTTGAAAATTTCGTACGACAGCTTCGTCTTAGTGCTAGTTAGTCATGCGTTGCTTCTTAACTTTCTTGTTGATGTGTGTGATGGTCCCGTTTGGGTTGACACAAACTAACATCCGCTCGTTGCTCACATATAACTGGTATGAAATTGAAGTCATCGTTTTTGAACCAGCAATTCAAGTTGAGACGACCGAGTGGTTAACTCACTATACGGATTTCAGAATATTGCCTAGGGGCATTCAGTCAATGCAATTTTCCGAGTCTGAAATGTTTCATCTGAGTCGAAATACCTTCAGGCAAAGATTAATCCGCCCAAAGGAATCCACCGAACCATCGCGGGGCGAAACAGCAGATGAAGATTTTTCAGATGCGATGAACGAGGATTGTTGGTTTCATCCATCGATCATAGAGTTCCTTCAATCTCCCAGCTTGGTAGGGGAACACGAAGAACTATCTGATCCCCCGCAACGAAATCCAGTTTTACCTGATTGGTTGCCGGACGATTGGCAAACGCTCGACGTAAACCTGCGAGAAATGGCTCAGATTCTGGGAATTTGTGACGAAGACCTCACCATGATATTGGATGAGGCATTTTTGGATTTCATCAGAGATCCAGTTACAGTAATGGACCAGTCAACTGATGTCGAAGAGATCGACCACACCGCATTGGATCGTAAACAAGTCGAAGAATTTGAAACAGAGTTAGAACAGCGTTCTTTCACTCATGACCCCGACCGAATCCGATTACAAACGATTGCCAATCGACTCCAAGCTGCAGACTACAAGTTAATCGATCATCAAGCCTGGTTTCAGCATGTTCCAGAAAGAGGTAATGAAGAAAAACTGCTAGTGCAATTTGGCGACTTCACAGAGAGGAGTCTTCGTGAGGTAGAAGGTACCTTAACAGTGAGTGTAGCTAGATTTTTACATGTTGATGTTGATCTTTGGCATGTAGCTCCTATACCCGAAGAGTACGAACCAGAAGATGACGAGACAGAATTACCGATTTTCTTTCACAAGATGGATGAATCTCGACGAGTCACTCTAGGTGACCTCCACTACTTCGATCATCCTCGATTTGGCATCATTGTCCAATTGCGTAGACTTGCTATTCCACAGGACATCCAGCAGTTACTTGAGAATCTCAGCCGTTCGGAGTAATCTATCTCTGATAGTTTCTAACGCCTTGGTGGTTGTTTGTTTTGCTTCTGCAAGAACGAGAGTCCCCTCTTCAATTCCAGCTGCAGCATTGACAACTAAACAGATTGCTGCATAGGGGATTTCGAGCTCTCTTGCTAAAGCAGCTTCGGGCATTAGCGTCATTCCAACCAAATCACAACCATCTTGAGCTAGCTTTTTGATTTCTGCAGCTGTCTCAAGTCGAGGTCCTTGCATACATGCGTAAGTACCTGAGTTCAAATACAGCGTATGGGCAGTAGATGGGTGTGATTCAATCAAGCACTGTCTGATTTCTTCCGTAAATGGGTATGTGAAATCGAAATGTGCAGTCTTCAATTCATCAGAAAAGGTGTGTTGTCGATCTGATGTGTAATCGATAATCTGATCAGGGATAACTAAATCCCCAACTGACAGCTCTTGAGCAATTGCACCCACGGTTGCAGTAGCAATTACTCCACTCACATTCAATTCCTTGAGCGCATAGATATTTGCTTGATAATTCACGACATGAGCGTAGATGCCCCCATTGTCACCGTGTCGCGGTAGTACATAGACCTCTTGGTCTGCAAGCTCATAGACTCGTAATTCAGATGATGGCATACCGAACGGAGTAGAAACGGTGTGTCTTCCTACTGGCTGACCTAAAAGTCCTTGCAAACCAGTACCAGCGATGATTGCTAACACTTTACTTTGGTAGGGTGTAGATTGCAGGAAGTTCTCGGAATCGACCGTTGTAGTCCATTCCTCGTCCAATAAGGAATTTGTTCGGTGCAATCAGGCCGACGTAGTCAGCGTTGGTTTCGGGTGGGTTATCCAATTTTTTCTGTACGAGAACAGCAGATTGCACATTAAATCCATACACCATATAGTATTGTTTCAAAAAGTTCAACGAAATTCCTTGGTCCAGAACGTCGTCAACGATCACAATCGTTTGCACTTGGTCTGGAATGCTATCTTCAGTACGATGAAATTCCAACTCACCGCCTTCCATACCCTCATACCTACTGACACGCACGTACTCCAATCGAACATCCAGGTTCACTCTTCTCATGAGATCCCAAGTGAAAGGAATAGCCCCCTTGAGAACACAAGCAAAAGCTACTATCTGACCTTGCAACTGCACGTTCATCCGTAGAGCAATTCGATCGATGGCTTTTTCTATTTCTTTTTCAGAAAACAGTACCATTGCCCCTTCGGGTGGGGAGTTCATCAGCGAGTTAGGTGCGGGGGTAACTGGTCGTGTTCTATATGAAGAGTTCGAGTTGGAAACGCGAAGTCAGCTCCATGATTGACCACAATATCTGTGATTTTGAGTAGGAGCTCTTGTTTGATTTCGTGGAACTCAGTCCATACGGTAGTCTTGGTAAACGTGTAGACGAAGAAGTTAACGGAAGAATCGTCCAACTCAATAAGGTTAACCATAAGAGTTTTTGTTGTATCGATTGCGGGATGATTGAGAAGCATGTCTCTCACTTCATCAATCACCTTTGCTGCTACTCCTATGTCTTCGTATCGTAAACCAAAGATCTCATAAAACCGTCGGTTCAGCATTCGTGAAGGGTTCTCAACCGTGATGGTTGTGAAAGTTGAATTGGGAACGTACAAAGGTCGTTGATCAAAGGTACGGATTTTTGTCATACGCCAACCGATGTGTTCCACTGTTCCTTCAATACTCTTGTCGGGTGAACGTATCCAATCTCCTGGTCCAAATGGCTTATCAAAGAACAACAACAGAGCCCCAAAGAAGTTAGCTAATAGACCTTGCGCAGCAAAACCAACTGCAATTCCACTAATTCCACCAAACGCAAGTAAACCAGTGATTTGAACCTCAAAGGTTTGCATGATCATCAAGACGGTAAGGAGTGTTACTGTTACATCCAATACTCTACATACTATTCGTGCAGTTTCTGGATCCCAACGAGAAACCTTGCCGTCTTTTCTCTTGTGTTCGACAACGATCTTTTGAAATTCACGAATAAACCGAATCGCAAACCAAGTGAACAGCAGAATAATCGAAGCAGATCTGAATTTATCGAGGTATTCGTAGAAGACATCTTGAGTTTCTGCAATGTTGGACGTGTATGTAATGGATACAGCGATACTGATACCAATTAACCAGACTGTCCAATAGATTGGTCTATTGATCGAGTTGAATAAAGCATCATCCCAAGGAGTTTTTGTGGTCTCTGTTCCTGATCTAATTCGTCGGAGTATCCGGTGAATCAATACTTTGGCTAGTGCAGTACAAACCAGTACGAGACCAACTATGAACAACCAACCCCATTGGATCCACAGGGGTCCCTCAAAAAATTCCATCATCTACTGCCTCCACTCCTCAATAGGTCTGCAATACACAGATGAGTGATCGATAAGCAAATTTTAAGAGTGGGTGAATCGTGCGAACACAAAATTTGAACTTTTGCAGAGAGAATAGGCTAAAAATTGAACAAATTCCCCAATAAATAGCTGATTTCCTTGCATTTTGTATCAATTTATATATATTATTATAGATATGTACACAATCCCCTATTGGAGAATACTATGCCTAGAAAACCCACTAAACACTTAACTAAACGCCAGACCGAAGTTTTGCACATGATCCGCGACTGGATTGAGACTCAGGGATTTCCCCCGACTCGTAGAGACATCGCAAGGTACTTTGAGTTTAAGTCGCCCAATGCGTCAGAAGAACACTTGAAATCTTTGGAGCGTAAAGGTGCCATCATCGTCAAGCGACATGCTTCACGCGGCATCTTCCTGACACCCAAATACCAAAGAAAATCTGCTGATTCGATACCCGTGGTTGGTCGAGTGGCTGCGGGAAGTCCTGTATTAGCTGAAGAACATGTTGAGAAACATGTCGATGTTTCGTCGTTAAATTTCAAACCTCGACCTGACTATTTTCTCAAAGTTCAAGGTACCAGCATGATCAATCTTGGCATCTTGGAGGATGATCTTATCGCTGTCCACAAAACTACTGATGTCAAAAATGGACAAGTAGTGGTTGCTCGGATTGATAACGATGTTACGGTAAAAGTGTTTGAACGTTTACCCGATGGTGGTATTGCTCTAGTTCCAGCAAACCCAGAGTTTCAGACTATCTTTGTCGATCCTTCTACAGAGGGATTTGCGATAGAAGGTCTCAGTGTCGGTTTAGTTAGGGAGCTATAAAGAAATATCTGGATGCGGGTGACACACGTTACCCGTATCTGCTTCAAATGATTACGAGTTTCAAGCAGTATCGCTTGAGTGCCACCTTCCATTGATAAAGCGGGATGACCATTTCGGACCTTTTCCCTTTCCTGCCACGCTGACGTAATGCTCTCGCGATTTACGATCGAAACGAATCACTGTGGGATTACCTTCTGAATCTCCCGCAGGAGCATCTAACAAGTACTTGAATTTCGGATCTAGCTCATTGGCATGCGAAAGCAGTTCATTGACTTTTGGTTGTCTACGTTCTCGTAGTTTAGGATACTTGCTCGCCAGTAAAAATAGCCCAGAAGCACCTTCACGAAGTACGTAATAGTCATCTGCATTAGCTGTAGTACAACGTAATTCCGGCATGTGAATCGGATCAGCTCTAGGTGGTTCAGCGCTACCGTCGGTAGCCATTTTTCGCGTCGTTTTGCACTCTGAGTTTGTACATGCAAAGTACTTGCCAAACCGTCCAGATTTAAGCTCCATCGACGTTCCACACTTGTGGCATTCAACAGTAGGCCCATCAAAGGATGCCGTTTCATACGCACCTTCTTCTACGAAGTTACCACCGCAATTAGGATCGGGGCAAATATGAATCTTCTTTGAGTGATCGATCAGAAACCCGTCCATCGGGGTAGAACAAATACTGCATTTTTGCTTATTCCAAAGTATCCGACTTTCTTTTTCATCTTCATCCCCGGTAACCGGTTCCTCAGAAATAGAAACACTCATCGTATTGGAGCATTTCTCGTCACCGGTCTTCATAAAACCTTCACAAGCGAGGAATATCCCGGTACTTGCAGTACGGATGAGCATTTTGTTGTTATTGCACTTCGGGCAAGTCAGTTCAGCTTTGATTGGAGCATTCCAATGATTCTTGGTGTCATTAGCGACTCGTTTGAACTGTTCACGGAAATTCGAGTAAAAGTCGTTCAAAACGTTGGTCCATATGCCTTCACCCATGGCGACTCGATCTAGCTCTTTCTCCATGTTTGCAGTGAACTCGTACTCCATCAGATTCGCAAATTCTTTCATCAGATGATCTGTAACGATCTCACCAATCCGTTCTGCATGGAATCGTCCTTTGGTTACGGTCACATAACCTCGTTCTTGAATTGTGGAGATGATCGGGACATAAGTACTGGGTCGACCAATCCCTCTCTTTTCCAACTCTCTAACTAACGAAGCTTCACTGAACCTTGTTGGTGGCTTGGTAAATCGTTGAACCTTTTCGGTCTTTTCGGACTTGAGTAATTCACCTATAGCAAAATCAGGTAGTAGCTGCTGATCTTCACTGCGGGCAGCAGGACGATAGACTCGGGTGAAACCATCAAAGATTACCACCCTACCTTTGATCGACAGTTGGTAGTCTCCAGCATCAACTAAAGTTGTTACACTTTGATATTGAGCCGGTGTCATTTGACACGAAACAAACCTTCGCCAAATTAGATCGTAGAGTCGCTTTTGGTCGTTTTCTGTTACGTCGATTCGATCGGGTGTTCGATTCACATCAGTTGGACGAATTGCTTCGTGCGCTTCTTGAGCTGATGGACTCTTGGATCGATAGATCTTAGGAGCATCAGGAAGATATTGATCCGAGTATTGTTTATTAATGAATCCCCTAACGCTATCCACCGATTCGGTAGAGAGATTGGTTGAATCAGTGCGCATATAAGAGATGTGACCGCTCTCATATAATCTTTGTGCAGCGTTCATTGTCCGGCGTACACTAAAACCTAATCGAGTGGATGCTGCTTGTTGGAGAGTAGATGTAATGAACGGTGGACTGGGTTGTGATTTGGTTTCCCTTTTCTCATGGCTTGCGACTACAAATTTGTTTCCTTGTAGCTCATCAACCGCTATCGATGCTTCTGTTTCAGTACTCGCAGAAAATTTCGCTCCTTTGTATTTGATGACTTTAAACTTGTAGGACGTAGGTTTCTCTGCTGAATCGGATTGAGATATTTGAGTTATATGACTGAAAATCTCCCAGTATTCCTCAACGTTGAAAGCTCGGATTTCTCTTTCTCGTTCAACAACTAGACGCACAGCTATAGATTGAACACGTCCACCGGATAGTTTTCGAGCGACTTTTGCATAAAGCAGCGGAGTTAGTTCAAACCCTACAACCCTATCCAAGAATCTTCTTGCCTGTTGTGCATTCACTCGATTTATATTGACAATACCTGGATCAGTAAATGCAGATTGAATGGCGCACTTGGTAATCTCATTGAACACCACTCGACGAAATCGCTCGGGCGATCCGCCTAATACTTCCTGAAGGTGCCAAGCAATAGCTTCCCCTTCCCTATCCAGGTCAGTGGCGAGATATACCGTATCTGAGTGCTTTGCTGCAGCTTTGAGTTCTGAGACAACTTTACGTTTTGCATCTTGAACGACGTAGTGAGCTTCCCAGTCATTGTCAGGATCTACCCCCATAATCTCTAAACGACTACCAGATTTTGATTCAGTCAATGCTAGCAATTGTTTGAGCGTATAGAACTTTCCTTTCTTGAGATCACGGATATGTCCTTTACTGGACTTAACGATGTAATCCTTTCCAAGATATTTTCCGATGGTGGTCGCCTTCTTCGGCGACTCAACAATCACGAGTGAGCGGCCCATAATCCTCCTTGAATTTATCCTATAGCTACGTGTCCATCCAGAAGCCACATCGAAACTGCATTTGTGTGAATTTGCGGTTTCTCATCTATATACATACATAGAAATCAATGTTCAATATCTGGCAATTCAAACTGTTCTATTGGCGACTGTGCCATATTGAGTTCCATAAGTTGATTCAGTTCTGTAGAAAGGTTGTTGACAAATTGTTCCACAGTACTGGAATCTAATCTCTCATACCCAAGCCATCGAACCATATTATTCGAGCATTCTAGAGCAATGAGCCTTTGAGGTAGTCTTGATTTCAATTCTGCAATCTTGATCCAATAGTCTTTTGACAACTCAATTTCTTTTTCTGATGCAACGTTTTCGAGCTGAGTTTTTGGTACTGGTCCCCTATCATTTTTGGACTCGTACAACCTCCAGCAGGGGACTACTCCATGTTCCGCAGGGTATCGTTTAGCCCAAGAAACACATCTTAGCTTTGGTTCTCTCTTTAAGCCACCTGGAGTGATTCTTTCCATTGCGGGCGCATTCACATCAGGGATCATCAACACACTTACTTCGATGCCTTCTTTGTGTGCCTCTAATCTGAGCCTACTAATTTCTCTTTCCCGTCGAGATGGCATGAAATAAAAGATTCCACTAGCGATGACCAGAAGCACCAGTACGATAATGAGGTACGCCATGACAACTCATCCACCTATCCGGAATCAATGCTCAAGCTTTCGAACTCTGATGGTTCGACGAAATTCAGCCTACAAACGGATTGATTCAACAGCTTTGTTATTTGAAAATTTAGCCAATGCAATATAATATGTTATAGGACACAGTGAACGGAACCGTTCAGCAGTGGGACTGGGAGTATTTAAAGAGAGATTTAATTCCACATGAAGTGATAGACTGCACCCTACTTTGAGTGTGCAAAAACTCTCACATGCTCCCTAACATCTAGACTTAAATCAACTATTGAACAACGAACACATGGACGTGAATGTTGTAGGCCCTACAGTTAGCCAATGGCTAGCAATGCCACTTAAACCTTTCTTAAAGCTGCAAACTCGCTCGCAGTTTTCCAAAGTCATGAAGTCTCCTTTCTTATACCTGAGTACATGGTTGATGTTAGGCTGCGGCTCATTGCTTGGTGATAACGTTTCGATACCGATAGAAGAATTCAATCTTGAAGAACAAAGGTCACTCTACAAGGAAGCAAAAGCTGCGTTGGATCGTCGCAACACTGAAAAGTATCTACTGCTCAAAGATCAGCTGGAGAACTATCCACTTTACCCTTATCTGATTTATGGTGAGGCCATGCAGCGGATCAGCCGTATCAACCCGGAGGAAAAAGACGAACTCATTGAACAGTTGAGTGACACTGTTCTAGGAGAGGAGTTTTATAAACACTGGATCGATACTCAAGCGAGTCGCAACCGCTGGCAAGTGTATGTCGATAACTTCAGATCAACCACTAATGCAGCGGAAGAGTGCCGGTATCTGCGTGCAATGTATCGCATTGGCCGCCAGGAAGAAGCACTTGATTTAGTTCCAAAATTATGGATCGTCGGCAAATCTCAACCCAAAGAGTGTGATCGGATCTTTGAAGTTTGGATTCAGTCTAAACGACTAACCAATTTAATGGCTTGGGAGCGACTGACTTTAGCAATCGAAGCAGACTCCAAGATTCTTGCTCGTTACCTCTTACGCTTTTTTCCACCAAATGAACAAAAATTAGCCAAACTCTACTACGACGTTCATAGAAACCCATCATTGGTTAAGAACTCCAGCCGATTTGAAGACACGCAAAATGGTCGTCAGGTACTTGCGCATGGACTGGTTCGTTTTGCTCGAGATAAAGCATTGGATGCACAAGCATTGTGGGAGAAGTACCAAAGTCGGTTTACCTTTGACCCATTAATCAAAAAACGACTGGATAGTGACCTCGCGTTTTGGGTTGCAAGAGAAGGAAGGTTGTACAAGGAAATCAATCCAGATTTTTCCTCTTCAACCATAGAAAAGATCGTAGATACTGCCCTAGCCCAAACAGAATGGCAATTGGCACGAGATTGGATCGAGGTACTACCGACTGAAGAACGACAAGCTTACAAGTGGCAATATTGGTATGGACGAACCGCAATCGAACTCAACCTCAACACTGATCAGACTACTTTACGTGAGTTAGCGCAAGAACGAACCTACTATGGCTTCTTAGCTGCCAATCTATTGGACCTACCTATTAGCATTAATGCTCACGAGTGGGAAGATGAACCACTAGAGCGTGTGCGCCATCTGAAAGATCCAAGAATCGCTCGTATTTTTGAGTTGTATGAGCTCAATTTAGGTTACCAAGCCAAAAGAGAATGGCTTTGGTTGCTCCCTCAACTAGAAGAAGACGCTCGCATTTGGGTAGCTTACGAGATCGGAAATGTCGATTCTGATCCATGTGATGCAATTGAAGCAGCTTTCAAAGCTGATGCTCACGATTTAATCGAAACTAGGTTCCCTATTTTATACGTTGACCAATTTTCGCGTCACACTCAACAGACCAAGATTGAATTAGCCGTGTTGTTAGCGCTCACTCGACAAGAAAGTGCTTTCAGTCCGGATGCGAAATCTAGGGTGGGTGCAAGAGGTTTGATGCAACTAATGCCTTCGACTGCTCGACGTACTGCACAAAATATTAAAGTACCAAGACCGACTCTGGATCAATTGAATTGGCCAACAGTGAACATTCAAATCGGTACCTACCACCTAAGAGAACTACTTGACGAATTTGAAAATCATCTAGTGCTTGCTCTCGCAGCATACAACGCAGGATCGCACCGAGTAGTGAAGTGGATCGATGGCAAAAGTGGTATGGATACAGCTGCGTGGATCGAGACTATCCCGTTCTACGAAACACGCAACTATGTCAAAAATGTATTAGCCTTCGTTCAGGTGTATTCTCATCTTCTCAACGAAGAAGCTCCCGTTTTTGCTGAGCACGAAACAAACATCCCCTAAAAACCGATGATCGACATAGGGGCAAACCTGACTGATCGATCATTTCGTGATGATCTCAACGACGTTCTCCAGCGTGCTAAAACTTCGGGTATTGAGCACATCATCGTCACAGGAACCGACCTAAAACACAGTCGCCACGCGATTGATTTGTGTGGCCTATTTCCCGATTATCTCTCATCGACCGTTGGAGTCCACCCACACAATGCGTCGAGTGTGAATGCAAAGACGATTCGTGAACTCAAGCGATTGGCTGGGCATGATTGTGTAGTAGCAATCGGAGAGACAGGGCTCGATTACTATCGAGAATTCTCTCCTCGCCGAGACCAACAAGCTGCATTTGAAATGCAGTTGCAACTAGCACAAGAGCTAAATATGCCTGCGTTCATCCATGATCGAAACTCTAAAGGCGATCTACTTCAGGCCTTGTCAAACTATCCAAGGCTCCGTGGAGTCATTCACTGTTTCACCGGAACAGAGCAACTTTTGAAGCAATATCTCCAACAAGATCTATATATAGGTATTACAGGTTGGATCTGTGATGAGCGACGGGGACTAGAGCTTCAAAAAGCGGTGCGGTGTATTCCAGATGAACGGATACTCATAGAGACAGACGCACCCTATTTGCTACCACGAACCATTAAACCAAGGTCAAAATCTCGTCGAAATGAACCCGGAAATCTCATCCACGTTGCAAAAATGATCGCAGATTGCCGATCACAATCCTTGGAAGAGATTCAGCAATTTGCTACTGCAAACGCTAAAGCTCTTTTTCGATTAGATTGACGATTTCTTGAACCGTGAAAGGCCACAGAAGTGTTATACCCGCAACACTGACGACAGGAATCTTTTCAGCATATTGCTCCAGCAATTCATCATCAAATGCAATATCGACAGCATGTAGATTATTTCCAGACAGCTGTGGAGTAGTAATCATCATGTCTAATGCTTGGTCACAGAGAGAGCAACCTTCAGTTGTATAGAAAACTATCATCATGGTTGACTATAGAAAATCTGGTGAGCAAAATTAGTACTTCAATTTGTTGAATTTTATGTGGAAATTCAGAATCACGCGCGATTACTAAACGGTGTTCACTCACTTGCTCTGAAATATACTCACTTCCATGATGACTACTAGTGTCGATCCAATAACTCCCATAATCAAGCAAGACCAACCTCCTGTTGAGTCTCCTCGGGTTTACATCCGAAGAATTAGGAGCAGTGATCGTCAACAAGTGGTAGCTTTATCCCAGTCGAATCAGAAATTTCATTACCCTTGGATCACAGCTCCTCTAACTGCTCACATGTACCGTAACTATATGCGTCCGGCTGCAACTAGAGAATGCAGAAGGATTTGCGGTCTGTTTGAAAACTACCGATCAGATCATTGGCATGATTAACCTCAACGAAATCTGTCGCGGTTCTATTTTGAGTGCGAGCATTTCATACTACGCCGATCGTCAATATTGTCAACAGGGATTGATGACACAAGCTATTCGAGAGTTAATCGAATTTGCATTTCACAACTTAGGACTACATCGGTTAGAAGCTGCGATTCGACCGGAAAACATTGCTTCACGAAAACTTGTTCATCGTTGTGGTTTCAAATTTGAGGGCTTATCAGAAGCATATTTGTTCATCGACGGCTGTTGGAGAGACCACGAACGATGGGCTATTATCGACAACCGACAAACACTCACTCGGACCAAAAAATAACCTTGCATATGACACAAACCCTACCTTATGGTAGCTGGCCATCCCCGCTGAGTGCAGAACAGGTCACTGCCAAAACCGTCAGTTTCAACGAGCTTAGTAGTGCTGGAAATTCCCTGTTCTACCTCGAACAAAGACCCGAGGAAGCTGGCAGAAATATCCTCAAACTACTTAATACAGATGGTACATCCAAAGAACTAACATCAGCACCGTTCGACGCAAGAAGTTCAGTGCACGAGTATGGAGGCGGATCGTACTGTGTAGACGAAGATAACTGTTATTTCGTCAACAAATCTGATCAAAACATCTATTGTGTCAAGAGTGATGGAAGTGCTGAACCGAGACAAGTGACTCAATCCGACTCGAATGAAAGATTCGCAAATCTGATCGTAGATGACGCAAATTCTCGATTGATCTGTGTCAGAGAACTCCATCAAAAATCAGAAGTAACTAATGAATTGGTCACTGTAGACCGGAGAAATGGTTCAATTTCGGTGCTACATCATGGTCATGACTTCTATGCGTCAGTTCAACTTTCACCATCGGGTAAACAGATTGTCTTTCTATCTTGGGATCTACCCGATATGCCCTGGGATAGTACCTACCTCTATAGAGCAGATCTTACTGCAAATGGAATACTTGAAAACATCGAGCAAATAGCGGGAGGTTCAAGAGAATCAGTCTTTCAACCTGAATTTGCATCGAATGATCGATTGGTATATGTTTCAGACCGAACGGGATTTTGGAATCTATACGTTCACGAAAATGCAATTTCACGATGTGTGCTACAAGAAGAAGCAGAATATGGTCTACCTCAATGGATGTTCAACATGCGAAGCTACGCATTGTTAGACCGAGACCAACTGATCGCAGTTAGAGGTAACGCAAAGGAACTAGGGTTAGTCCATGTCGATTTGAACTCGGGGTGCAATCAAGCCATGCGACTGTGATTACTCAAGCTATTCCACAATCTGCAAATTTGAAACAGGGGTCGCATTTATTGGAGGAAGCCCAAATAGACGGGAAGAAATCGTTTTCTTCAATGAGGATTCCATGACATCTAGAGTCGTTATCTCTGCTGGTGAACTACCGATCTCCCAAGATAACATTTCGGTAGCTGAGCAGATTTCCTATTCGAATCAACACCAATTGAGTGTACACGCACACTATTACGCCCCAAAAAATGAATTCTGTACTGGCTTCAATGATGATGTTACCCCCTCTGCTAGTGATGTCACCACGGTGGTCCTACCGGTAATTCAAACGCAAGTTTTAGATTCTTGGTGCAATACTTTCACTACACGTGGTTGGGCAGTACTTGATGTCAACTATGGCGGTAGCACAGGTTACGGAAGAGAGTACCGTGAACGTTTGCAGGGTAATTGGGGGATTGTCGATGTTGAAGATTGCATTGCAGGTGTCAAATTTCTTGCAAATCAAGGGTTAATCGATCCTAACAAAGTAGCGATTAGAGGAGGTAGTGCTGGTGGATATACCACACTGCGTGCACTCACCACCAGTGACGTATTCAAAGCCGGAGCGTCCTATTATGGTGTTGCTGATCTCGCTGCTCTTGCTAGGGATACTCACAAGTTTGAGTCTGAGTACTTGTTTGCGTTAGTACCCAAAGATCAGATGGATATTCGCTCTCCCATCAATCATATTGATTCGCTGAGTAGACCTGTAATCTGTTATCAAGGACAAGAGGACAGTGTCGTACCACCCAATCAATCGATTGCGCTGTACGATGCGCTAAAGAGCAAAGGAATCACGACCGCAATCTTTCTATTTGATGGTGAAGGTCATGGTTTCCGCAACGCCAACCACATCAAACTTGCATTGGAATCAGAGTTCTTATTCTTCTCAAAAGTGTTTGGGATCGCACCTCACGAAGAAAACTTGGATTGCTTTCAGACAGCCCAACTGGTAAACGCTTCATGGTAAATCGAGTTGTCGTCATAGGGGGAGGATCTTCTCCGGAAGCTTCCATATCTCGAACTTCTGCACGAGAGGTCAAGAAAGCTCTACCAACTTCTTGGAAATCCAAATACTTCGAACTCGACGAAATGATTGCAACAAATCTCCGTAAATTTGAACCTGATGTGGTTTTTCCCGTACTCCACGGTACACCGGGAGAAGATGGTAGTATCCAAGGCCTAATGCAGATCTTGGGGTTTCCCTATGTGGGAAGTGATATGAGAGCTAGTGTTATTGCGATGCACAAAAGCTTGGCAAAAGGTTGTTTTCGTTCGTTTTCTATACCTGTTCTGGACGAGCTCATCATCAAAGCTGAAACAATTGAAGAAGATGTAGCAGGTGTCATAGATACCTTTGGTACAACCGTAGTGTGCAAAGCGATGAATGCTGGTTCAGCACTTGGCGTTGTCCCTATGCCTGATGGTGGGGATGTCATGAAGGCAGCGCGACAGTCTTTGGAAATCGATTCCGAAGTTCTAGTTGAACCCTTTGTACATGGAGGGAAATCACGGTTGGAGTACTAGATCTTCACGAGGAAGAACCACTTGCACTTCCTGTTACCGAAATAGTTGTAGCTAAAGATGAGTGGTATGACTATGAGAATCGCTATACACCGGGTCAAAGTGAACACATCATTCCTGCAGAAATTGATCCTGATACTGCCAAAGCGATGCAAAAGGCAGCAGTAGATGCACATGTGTCACTCGGTTGTCGCGACTATTCGAGGATTGACTTTATTCTTGAACCATCGAACCAGTTCTGGGTGCTTGAACTTAACAATATACCAGGTATGACCCCAACAAGCTTGTTTCCCGACAGTGCTAAAGCACAGGGCATCCCAATGGAAACATTGGTTCAATTACTAGTTGAAAGTGCAGCGAAAAGAGGTCCTGATCTGATTAGTTTGTGATCGATGAGCAATGACTTTCACACAGGACGGACCTTGATAAACCATTGCAGTATATATTTGAATTAAATCTGCGCCAGCATCGATCATTTCATTCGCTTCTTCAACCTTTGAGATACCCCCACACCCAATAATCAAGAAACTTTTCACCTACAGCTTTACGTGAGATTTCGACACAACGTTTCGATTGAACAAACAACGGTCGTCCACTCAACCCTCCAGGTTCGTTATACAGAGTATCGCTAACTCCAGCCTCGTCTGACTGAAGTGTTGGTTGCAATGATTCCATCACAGCCACAATCTCTAAATCAATTGCGACAATTGACTGATTTCTGTTTCTTCAAGATCTGGTGATATCTTTACCAGTACGGAAATTCGATTACCTGAATTTTTCAAGATGAGTTCACGTTTGTGCACCATAGCTTCCAAGAGTGGACCGGCTAGTTCAGGAGTTTGTAGTCGCCTTAATTCAGCAGTATTGGGAGAAGAAAAATTAAGCGTGACAAAATCAACCAATTCCCCTACTCTCTCAAAACCGTAAACGTAGTCATCGACGGCACAATCAAGAGGCGTATCGAGATTCTTGCCCAAATTAACTCCAATGGGAATTGAAACACGCTTACGAGCTTTGACGATTCGTTTTGCTAAAGCATCTACACCTTGATTGTTAAATCCCATTCGGTTGATGATTGCTTCATCTGCCGTCAGTCTAAAAAGACGAGGTTGGGGATTTCCAAGTTGAGGTTGGGGAGTAACCGCTCCCAGTTCAATGAATCCAAAACCAAGCTTTGCGATCCCTTTGATTGCGACCCCGTCTTTGTCGAAACCCGCAGCAAGCCCTAATCGATTTGAGACCTGAAGTCCACCTATTTCAAAATTTGGACTCTGTTTTTGAGAACTAACGGTAGGAATTGCACCATATGTGCGTAAAAACTTTAAAGTTAATACATGAGCTTGCTCGGGTGAAAACGCAAATAAAGTTGGTCGCAGAAATCTGTAGATATTCACGATAATTACACGCCCTGCAAGGCGCAACGAACCCTCCTAGAATAGACGTAAGCATCTTGTAACTTCATTTCACGCACGCTAAGTGTATACACTCTCTGCTCGTGTTGTTAGAATCGCTCATCCTCACGAAAGATTAAGGCTAAGACATTTGAACACATTGCTTGAACGCGTAAACGCGCTAAACGACTGGCTGAACATTAGAGTGGTCGGTCAACCCTTGTTGATGCGACGATTGCTCATGGCTTTGCTCCTAGGAGGTCACCTATTAGTTGAGGGGGCACCGGGACTCGCTAAAACACGTGCGATCAAAGAACTATCTCGCGGAGTAGTCGGAGATTTTCATCGTATTCAGTTTACTCCTGACTTACTCCCCAGTGATATTACTGGAACTGAGGTTTTCCGCCCTGAAGACGGTTCGTTTGAGTTCAAGAAAGGTCCGATTTTTCACAATCTAGTCCTTGCTGACGAAGTTAACCGAGCACCCGCAAAAGTTCAATCTGCTCTATTAGAAGGGATGGCAGAACTCCAAGTCACTCAAGGACGCGAGACCTATCCATTACCTGATCTATTCCTGGTGATGGCAACCCAAAACCCAATCGAGCAAGAAGGAACTTATCCTCTACCAGAGGCTCAACTAGATCGTTTCTTGATGCACGTGAATATCGGTTATCCACCTCCCACACAAGAATTAGAAATACTCAACATCGCTCGTAGTGACCTATTGAAACAAGATCATCCACCGACGGTAGTCTTGGAACAAGAAGAAATTTTTGAAATCCGAAGATTGTTGTCTCAACTTTTTATGGCTGAAGCGTTAGAACAATACATCGTTGCACTTATTTCTCACACTCGTTCAGGTCTACCAGGTGTTGAGTTTGGTGCAAGCCCTCGTGCTACTATTGCTATCGACCAATGTGCACGTGGTACAGCCTGGTTGGACGGGCGCGATTACGTAGCTCCTGAAGATATTCAAAACGTTTTGCACGAAGTACTTCGACACAGATTAATTCTTGCTTATGAGGCAGAGGCAAAGGGATATACACCAGATAAAGCAATCGACGACACGCTCAATCAAGTGCCGGTTCCCTAATCACTTCAATATGCTTACCGGTGCGTACGTTACACTTGAAGATTTAGTCGCTTTTGCTCATCAAAGCGAACGAATCAAGCTGCGGCGCAAACGTGTACGGAGAACCAAAGGTGAACGTATTTCGCGTCTCCGCGGTCGCGGGGTAGATTTTGAAGAGGTTCGACTTTACCAACAAGGCGACGACATCCGCAATATTGACTGGAATGTTACGGCAAGAAAGAACGAACCCCACACTAAGGTGTTCACTGAAGAACGAGAACGTCCAACCCTAGTGGTGGTAGATCAATCTTCAACGATGTTTTTGGGTTCTCAAATCCGGCTTAAAAGCGTGACTGCCGCTGAAATCGCAGCTCGAATGGCGTGGCGAATCCTTTCTCAGCGAGATAGAGTCGGTGGATTAGTATTTGGTCCGAATGGTCCAGCCACCACAAAACCTTTCCGAAACCGACGTGCTGTCCTGAAATTTCTCGGAGACGTAGTAGATGCAAACCAAAGCTTAAATATCCAAAGCATCAGTCAATTAGACCAAAACTCAAAAGAAAATGAGTGGCAAGACATGGTGACCCAACTTGGTTCTGCAGCTCCACATCATCACCGTGTAATCGTGATCAGTGATTTCAGAAATATAAGCGAGCCAGCTCTGGATCAACTTTTGGGGTTGAGTCGCAGGAACGATTTACGTCTAGCTTTGGTTTACGACGATATCGAAAAATCGTTACCTCCAGCGAACGAGTACACCGTTAGCGATGGGACTGATAAAATCCAGTTCGACAGTAGCTTTCATCCTTTGAGAAATCAATATGAGCTAAGATTTAAATTACGTATTGATGCACTCAAGGAAGCCTGCTTAAGCAAGCAAATAGATTTTTCAGAGTACTCAACACTCGATCCTTTGGATGCTCTCTCGTTAGGGACTAGCAGTGCCTACTGAATTACTAGAACAACTGCGAGATATTCACGAACCGCTAGCCCCTGGCTATTGGCCACTGACTCTTGCCTGGTGGATAACCATTGCAATTGCAATCTTGATCCTAGTAACTTCAGTCATCCTTTGGATTAGATTACATAGGAAATTTGCACCATATCGTTACATAAGAAATCAGGCAAGAACCTTAACGCAGCATCGCTTGTCTAAAGAAATCGATGGACTGACCTATGCAACGAAAATTAACTTACTTTATAAGGAGTTATTTGTTGAAGTTGAAAATAGACATGAAGTAATTTCGATGTTTGGTCCTGCCTGGCTTGACATGATCGCAGAAAGGTTTGGACAAGATGGTTTTCGGTTCGGCGCAGGCAGATGTCTGGGAACCGCACGCTTCATCAGTGAATCATTTTCCGATAATGGTTTAGATGATTTGGTGAAACAAACTCTATTCAAGGTCAGACCATTGAAGGAGCGTTGAGTTGATTGAGTTTCTATGGCCCTGGGTGTTCCTGCTACTGATAGCATTTCCTATTGTTCGTTTTTTAATTTCTAGCAAACAAGTTGCACAAGCAGCTCTTACGGTACCCGACGCTCAAGACTTCAGCTACACAGACAAAGCCAAACCCCACATAGGTGGTAAATTAAGATGGTTTCGTGTGGTGGTGCTGTTCCTAGCTTGGGCTGCTCTCGTAACAGCCTTAGCTCGTCCTCAATGGAGTGGAGAACCAATCCCATTGCCTACTACTGGACGAGATATGTTCCTGGCAATGGATATTTCACAAAGCATGAGTTTGGACGACATGATGATTGGGGGACAATTAGTTACACGACTAGTGGCACTCAAATACGTAGTCCAGTCTTTTGTTGAATCTCGGGAAGGTGACCGTCTCGGATTGATATTATTTGGAACACGAGCATATGTCTATGTTCCTTTAACGTTTGACATACAAACGCTCAATCTACTGCTGCAAGAAGCACCCATTGGGATTGCGGGTGGACAAACTTCTATCGGTGATACGATAGGATTAGCGGTAAAACGATTACTTGAACGACCTGTAGATCACCGAATTTTGATCTTGATGACTGATGGTTCCCACAATGAAGGTGCGTTGAGCCCAGCAGAAGCAACAGATCTTGCTATTGAAGCAAAAGTGCGAATTCATACTATTGGTATCGGAGCAGAACGTGATATTGGTCGACAGGGGGGATTCGGTCGCTATCGTAGTTTTGGGCGTGGTGCATTCATGGATACTGAAAATTTGCAGCGCATTGCAAGTGAAACAGGCGGTAAATTTTTCCGTGCTAGCAGTACAGAAAGTCTAGCAGAAGTGTATCAGGAAATCTCAAAACTAGAACCTATTGAACAGAACCCACAAACTTTACGACCAACTAAGTCTTTGTTTCACTGGGCTTTGGGAATCTCGCTGGGACTATTTGCTCTGTTGTGGGGGATACGGCGATGAATTCTGACCAATTCTTCTCAAACTTCCATTTTCTGAGACCTTGGTGGTTACTTGTTTGCCTGGCGATACCTGTTCTGTATCTACTCATCAGAATATTTCAAAAAAGTAAAAGTGGATGGGATACAGTGATCTCTCCCGAACTCTTGAAGGTACTACTACCTAATCACGAAACAGTCAAAGTGAGTCGATGGATTGATGTTTCCATCATGTTTGCACTCATCATGGCCTCGGTAGCAATGGCTGGGCCTTCATGGGAACGTATTCCGCAACCGGCTATACCACGAGGTGATGACCTGGTAATCATCTTGGATCTTTCGGGTAGTATGTATGCTGAAGATGTTTCTCCATCGCGTCTCGGGCGAGCCAAGCAAAAAATCACCGATATCTTACTAGCTCGTCAGGAAGGACATACTGCATTAGTTGTTTATGCTGGTGATGCTCATGTAGTGACTCCACTCACTGACGACACCAACACTATTCTTCATCTACTTGAGGAAGTTGAACCGAATATGATGCCACTCCTGGGAAGCAATACCTCAGATGGATTGAATTTAGGTTGGTCGCTGTTAGAAAATGGAGCTTCCAAGACTGGGCGGGTTCTATTGATTACCGACGGCATCGATGAGTCTGCTAGTTTTGAGATTCCTCGTGGGGTACAGGCACAAATCCACGTTATCGGTGTTGGTACACTTGAAGGTGCACCGATTCCCTTTCCTGATTTTGAGGGTGAAATCAGCTATCTGAGAGATGCAAACCAAAATCTAGTCATTGCCCGCCTACAACCTGATTTGTTACGTAAACGTTCACAAGAATTTAATGCAATCTATCAACCATTGAGCATTGATGATTCTGATGTAGAAAAATTCTTCAGTGGAAATTGGAATCAATCATTAGTGAATGACCAAGAAGACGGCCGAACCTATGACACCTGGTACGATAACGGCTATCTCCTTCTCATTCCATTGACACTTTTAGCCTTGATAGCTCTACGCAAAAACGTACTGGTAGTCATTCTGATTTTCGTGGCAGCTGATACCCATGCTAACTGGTTCGAGAATTTATGGAAAAATTCTGATCAACGTGCTCACGATCAATTGTTGGAAGGTAATCATCAGAAAGCAGAAGAACTCTTTGAAGATCCTTCATGGAAAGCAGTTTCCAAGTATCGTGGACAGAAATTTGATGAGGCATCAGAGATGTTTCTAGATCAAGACACATTGACCTCCACCTACAACCTCGGTAACGCATTAGCTTATTCCAATCTAATTGAAGACGCAATTGCAGCGTACGATGAAGTTCTGACTATACAACCCGATCACGAGGATGCTCGATTTAATCGAGATTTGCTTGCAAGCCACCTCCAACAACTACAACAAAATACTGAGTCTCTAGAAACACCGAACGAAGAACTTGAAGAAGAGCAAGATGAACCCCAATCTGGAGAAGGTGAACCCGAAGAACCTGAAGCGGATGAACAAGAACCTGGACAAGAGCCTACAGACAATGCTCAACCTGAGGATATGGGTGAAAATAATCAAAATCAACAACGTGAAGAAGACGATACCATGGAGCGCATACTGCGTAGAGTTCCAGATGATCCCGGCGCATTACTTGCTAATAAGTTCCGTTATGAAACCCGCCGTCGCCTAGAGCGTGGAGAGTTGACACGACAACGGAGCAGAAAAACTTGGTAGTTCACTCCCCCACAAATTAGAACGAATCCATCACATGTCTCAAGCAGTTTCTAAAGTCTTCCTCGCGACAGTATTTCTCGCATTGGCATTACCTTGTTTCGCGGAGGTTCTTGCCTATGTCAATAGTGAGGAAATTGTCGAAAATGAGTCGCTACTATTGACTATCGAATATTCGGGTATACGTCCTCGCAAAGCACCAGACATTTCAGCATTAAACGAAGACTTTGAACTATTGTCTGACTTAAATTCAAGCTCTAGATTGAATATCAACCATAGAGATGGAACATTTACATCATCAGGACATTGGAAGATTTCACTTAGAGCTAAGCGTACAGGTAAGCTCACGATTCCTGCGTTTACTGTGTCTGGATTTACAACAGAAAAAATTGAAGTCGTCGTGAATCCGATTGATCCAAAATTGAGAGAAAAAATAGAAGGTGAAATCTTCTTTATCACCGAAATTGATCGTCGAGAGCAGTACATTCACGGGGCCATTCACGTTGACCGGCGACTGTATTACTCAAACAACGTCCAACTCAGTCTCGCCCGAGATTTACCTATGCCCACTGACATGGAAGATGCCCATGTTGTTCCTATCGGTAGGATGAACCAACCAAGTGCACGTAGAAACAACCGCTTTTACAACCTCGAAGTGCAGCAATTTGTTATCTACGGAGAAAAAAGTGGTCAGATCACCATTCCTCCAGTCAAAGTAATTGCTAACGTGGTAGTAGACGGTAGCTATGTTTCGGTACCGATTAAGTCTGCATCAGAAGTACTCAATATACTCCCGATTCCTGAAGAATATCCTAAAAACCACGCGTGGTTTCCAGCAACCAAAGTAAGGGTGTCCGACAATCTAGATGATCTTGATTTTTCAAATGCAATGGTCGGTGATACATTTACCCGTCAGATCTCTATCGAAGCAGTGGAGAGCTATAGTTCTGGTATTCCACCTCTTGAACTCTCTGTACCTGAAGGTGTAAAACAGTATCCCGCTCCTCCTGAGCTTGAAGACGAACTCTTGGTTAATGAACCCATCGGAATTCGTAAACAAACTACCACTTACTTGCTAACACAAACAGGTCAAATAGATATCCCAGCGATGGATCTGGTTTGGTGGAACACTGATACCGATGAACTTGAAACCGTGTCCTTAAACGGAATCTCCTTTCAGGTAGACATCAACCCACAACAAGCGTTTACTACGACCGGAGGAAATTCATCAGGAGGTAACATGGATCAGATAGGAGGAATGTTTGGAAGTGGTGGTATTGGTGACTTCTGGAATAATCATCCTTGGTATATGCTAGCGGTGATCATTGGTGGATGGACCTTATCGATCCTTCTTGGTGTCGCTTTGCTCTGGGATAGACTCACAAATAAACCCTCCAAAACCAATGATCAATCGAAAGTTGAAGAGCACAAAGTGATAAACCAGTTGCTCCGAAGCAAAGACACGAGAGAAGTCAAAGCAGGTATGTGCCAATGGGTTGCTCTAAAACTTGACATCGATCGAGCGCGAGCTCTGAACTATCTCACTGAGCATGCCGATACACGACAATGGTTCAATCAGGTGAACAGAGCACTCTACAGCTCAAATGTGACCGAAGCCTCTGTAGAGTACAACGAGATCAAAAGAGCCCTAGATTCCTTAGCAGAACACTATCAATCCAACAAGAGTGGAACTCCCAATTCCAATTGGAAATTCTACGACCAATTTCAACGTTCTACAATCTAACTGACTATCACCACTCGGTCAGAATTCAATCGTGGACTACTATGAGAAATCCCCGAAGAAGAAGCTCTCAAACAAGGAATACAAGAGAGAACTATCTAAACTTCAAAATGAACTTACCGTCATGCTTGACTGGACGATCGAAAACAGAAAGAAAATCATCATCATATTTGAAGGACGAGATGCTGCTGGAAAAGGCGGAATCATCAAACGCATAGTCCAATACCTACGTCCGCGAAACTGCCGGGTTATCGCCCTACCCAAACCTTCAGATCGAGAACAAACTCAGTGGTACTTCCAGCGTTATGTCGAACATTTACCCGCTGCTGGTGAAATTGTGATTTTTGATCGTAGCTGGTACAACCGAGCAATGGTTGAAAGAGTGATGGGTTACTGCACCGACGACGAATATGAAGAATTTATGGTGACATGCCCTCAATTTGAACGGATGCTGCATCGTTCCAACATTCAATTAATCAAGTACTGGATTTCAGTTTCTGAAGATGTTCAAGAAAAAAGACTACAAAGTCGACTCGCCTCTCTGAACAGGAGATGGAAGTTAAGCCATATGGATATTGCCTCGCGAATGCTCTGGGTGGAATACTCAAGAGCAAAAGACAAAATGCACGCTCGTACTCACATTCCAGAAGCACCTTGGTATGTGGTAGAAGGCGATATCAAAAAACACGCTCGACTGAACTGCATTCACCACCTTTTATCTGTGATACCTTACGAAACTGTGGAACCTCCTCAGCTCAAATTACTCGAACGTCCTGAAGATCCAACGTATCGTCGTCCACCGTTTGAATCACAAAATCATGTTCCCAGAATATTCCCTTAGTTTCACTGGAATAGCTACGACTGATTTCAAAAATCTCCACCGGTTCCATTTCTAATCAATCAACTACGTTGGCAGATGGACGTAGTCCTTATTTCCAGTCCACTATAGGTGAGTTGCGTTCATGAGTTCAATTCAATATCACTTTTCAGAAATCCTTCGTCTAATCGGCGAAGACTGCGATCGCGAAGGCTTGGTCGATACTCCACGTCGCGCTGCTAAATCACTCCAATATCTCACCAAAGGCTATCAACAAACTATAGAAGAGGTAGTCAACGGTGCACTGTTTGACTCTGACATCGACGAGATCATCGTAGTCCAAGATATCGAACTCTACTCACTTTGTGAGCACCATATGATTCCCTTTATTGGCAAGTGTCATGTAGGATATTTGCCAAGAGGAAAAGTACTTGGTCTCTCCAAAATAGCACGAGTCGTTGATCTCTTTGCTCGACGACTACAAATTCAGGAAAACCTAACCCAAGAGATTGCGAGTGCGCTCTATGAAGTTACTGAAGCTAGTGGAGTCGGAGTCATCATCGAAGCACAACATTTGTGCATGGCGATGCGTGGGGTTGAAAAACAACACTCACGCATGAAAACCTCTGTCATGATGGGATCTTTCCGATCAGATGCGAATACTCGCTCCGAGTTCTTGCGTCTCATCAATCGATAAGAGTGACTCCCTATTAATCATACTACTGCGTTGAACGGAGGCCTCTATTGATCACATCACTGAGATCTTTGGAAGTCATCGACTGTCCAATGTAGCGAAGCGCATCTTGTATGAGTTGCTTTCGATTTTCTCCAAATCTGGACCATTGAGTGAGCACGGTTGCGAGTCTAGATGCTACATTGGTGTTGAATGTCTCTAACTGTAGGATTTTTTCTGCAATGTATTGATAACCTTCACCAGAAATATGGTGGAAGCTCTTGTAGTTGGAAGTGTACGCTGCGATAGTGCTACGGACACGATTGGGATTCTTGATGTTGAATGCTTTGTGCAGTTCAAGTTTTTTCACTCGATCAAGCGCACCAGGTAAGGTACACGTCGCTTGACATTGGAACCATCGATCAATCACCAGAGCTTCATTCTCAAACCGCCCATAGAACTCAGAAATGATTTCATCTTTGATAGCTTGAGCAGCTTCAGGTAATTCCAAAAGTTGACTGAAATTAGCCAGTCGATCTGTTAAATTGTCTGCCATACGGAAGTTATCCTTAAGCATGGTCGCAATGGATTCTGGATGTTTTTCACCTAAAGCTCGTCTGACATAAGCAAGAGCTAGATTTCTAGTCGCGCGTCGGTTAGTAGCTTCGGTCGATGTTGAATACTCTGCTTCCGCAGGATGATTGACATAGAGATGTTCCCACTCTTTAGCTAGCGCATCAGCGAGATGTTGAATAAGCTCGTCTCGGTTAGCGACCACTTCGTCGAAGTCTGAACCTGGGTTAGCATCAAGAACATTGAACACAGTGGGTAGTACCAACATTGAATTGAGCAGTGATTTGATACTACTGCTGTTCTCTGCTGCCTGAAGTTGTTGTATCAGTCGATCAGTTAAGTCAACAATCACTTCCTTTTCAACACTCCGATCAAGCATAAACCGACTACAGATGGTCTGCATAGCATTCCAGGATGAATAGCCGTCGTTATCTCGTAGTGCTAAATGCGACAGTTGATCAATAGATTGGGCATAGTCAGCGTAAACAGGAGCAGAAAATCCACGCAGGAAACTAACTGTTTTTTCCTTCGGAACTTCAGAAAATTCTATAACTTGTTTAGATTCTTTCAAGTGAACAATTAAAGTGCCATCTAAGTTTGGGTTTTCTACTTGCATAGCTGACTGGACACTAATGGAGTAGCCATTTTGTTTTCCTTCCTCACCTAATATTTCCTTTCCATCTTGATCGATCATCCCTATGGCTAGAGGAATATGAAACGGCTTTTTAGTAGGTTGGTTGGGTGTGGGCGGAGTCTGTTGTTCGATAGTTAATCTCAACTTGTTCTCAGAAACATCCTCGGTGACTGTGAGTCGTGGTGTTCCAGATTGAATATACCATCGGAAGAATTGGCTTAAATCCAAACCTGATTCATCACTAATCGCAGCAACGAAATCTTCAACAGTGACTGCACAACCATCATGTCGAGCGAAGTAGGTATCAGTTCCTTTTCTCCATCTCTCCTTCCCTGCCATAATGTACATCATTCTTAAAACTTCTGCACCCTTAGTGTAAATCGTTGCCGTGTAAAAATTCACAATTGCTGTGTACTGATCGGGACGAACGGGATGAGCTAAAGCACTAGCATCCTCTGGAAATTGAGAACCGCGTAATCTAGCAACAGTTTGGATTCGAACAGCGGTTTCACCCATCATGTCTTCACTAAATTGAGTATCACGAAATACTGTGAATCCCTCTTTGAGGCTCAATTGAAACCAATCTCTACAAGTAACTCGATTTCCACTCCAGTTATGGAAGTACTCATGAGCAATGATTCCTTCAATATTTTTGTAAGAGGCATCAGTTGAAGTGTCTTTGGATGATAGGAGTGCGGAAGCATTGAAGATATTCAATCCTTTGTTTTCCATTGCTCCAAAGTTGAAATCATCGACCGCTACGATCATGAATCGATTTAGGTCGTACTCTCGACCGTAAACTTCTTCGTCCCACTTCATTGAACGCTTCAGGCAATCCATAGCCCAAACACAACGATCTTTGTATTGAGGTTCGGTGTATATCGTTAAGCGAATGTTGCGTCCGGTCATAGTGGTAAATTCGTCTTCTAGAGTAGCTAAATTACCGGCAACCAATGCAAATAAATAACACGGTTTTCTGAACGGATCGTGCCACGTAGCTGAATGTCTTCCATCTGTTAGATCTTCCTCCTCTATCAAGTTTCCGTTAGATAGCAGAATGGGGAACGACTCTTTGTCTGCTTCAATCGTGGTTGTGAATATTGACGAAACATCCGGTCGATCTGGATAGTAAGTCATACGCCGGAAGCTCTCTGCCTCACATTGGGTGCAGAACAGCGAAGATGACTTATACAACCCCTCAAGTGAAATATTGGTCTCTGGATGTATCTTGGTTTTTACCGAAAGTTCAAAATTCTCAGGAACATCAAAGATGGTTAGTCCATCGTCGTCGACGCAATATTCGTTGTTCGATAACGACTTCCCATCAATTGTTATTTCAAGAAGCTCCAATTGCTCACCATCAAGTCGGATAGAGTTCGATTCAGAGCCGTCTTTCTCAACATAGAGGTGAGATTCAACAAAAGTCCCATTATCATAGAGTCGAAATTTCAGCTCTGTTTTCCCTAGTTTCCATCCATAGGGTTTGTATTCTGAAAGTCTTATGAGACGTTGCTCTGTCTTCAATTGATTGCTCCGTTGTTTTGCACGTTGAGTAATGTGAAATAGAGACCTGTCTAGTGGGAATTTCCACTCAGGTCTCATTCTATAATTTTATTCCCCGATTTCTGGCTCACATATTCTGCAAGCTGTAGACGAACAAGTGCTCAATCAAGTGGCTGTTTGGCTTCGTAATGGCACCCCTTGTTGGCTCTCAACCGTAGTGGCAACCTATGGTTCTTCTCCACGTCCTGTAGGCTCACTTATGGCGTGTACGATGTCACAAAAATTAGTGGGATCTCTGTCTGGTGGTTGTGTAGAAGAGGACTTGCTTAAAAAGATTTCCAATGGATCTTTAGCCCAAGAGTCATTTGAATTTATTCGCTACGGGGAAACTGCAGAAGAAGCTGAAAAACTTGGTTTACCCTGCGGTGGACACTTAGATTTAGTCGTTGAAAAAATCACACCCAAAACTGACATCATTCAGCATTTCACTGACATTTCAAAGCACATGCAGCAAAGGAAAGCCATACGTCGGATTGTTCGATTGAATACAAGCCAGCACAGTCTAATGGATCCCACTGACTCACTTCCATTGAAGTATGACTCGGATCAGCAAGTTCTGGAGCAAACTTACGGTCCGAGTTACCGGATGTATATCGTGGGAACCAATATGGTCTCAGAATATGTTGCTAGACTTGCGCTAGCATTGGATTACCAAGTCACAGTCATTGATACCAATTCTCAAAAGCTTTATGAGTTTAATGTCGACAATGTCAAAAAAATCTGTGATATGCCCGATGATGTACTTATGGAAGGTGCAATTGATGAGTATTGCGCTATCGTTGCTCTATCTCACGATCCTCGATTAGATGACATAGCACTCATTGCAGCATTAGACTCAAACGCCTTCTATATTGGAGCAATGGGATCGATCCGAACATCCGTAAAGCGTATGCAACGTTTGTGTGAACTAGATGTGAGTGAAGCATCACTAGAAAAACTCCATGCTCCTATCGGCATGGACATAGGTAGCAAAACACCACCCGAAATCGCAGTTTCCATCATGGCTGAAGTCACGAGAGTAAAGAATCGTCAGTCTGAACTAAACACAAGCTAGCTCGGTGGCAAATGTAGGTACTGCTGTTCTGCTTGGTGCGGGCTATTCCACTAGATTTGGATCAGACAAACGGTTGACCAAACTAGTAGAGACTCCCCTCATCATTGCAACAGTAAATCAATACCTCCAAAAATTTGAAAGAGTGTGTGTCGTCATTCGACCAGAAGACGAAGAAATTCAAGCACTGTTGCCGAGCACAGTATCTGTAGTCCTATCTGAACGTGCTGATCAGGGGATTTCACAGAGCATAGTCTCTGCTGTCCAAGCAAATTTAAACAGCCCATGGCTGTTATTCGGACTAGCAGATATGCCTTTTGTCCTTACGGAAACTCTAGGTCTAGTTGAAGCAACATTGAACACTACGGACTGCGATATTGTCCGTCTCAAGAGCGACGGAAAGTTCGGTAATCCAGTTGGTTTTCGTCCTAGTTGTTATTCCAAATTGAAGGAACTGGTGGGGGACACAGGAGCACGCACTCTGTTTCAATCATCAAACTTTCAAACAGAAATCTTGTGTGTTAAAGATCCCGGAATTCATATCGACATTGACACGCTAACACAGTTGAAAGAGTACAAAAATTTAGAGCCAAGAAGCTCATTGGTGACTCTGGATTCCGAGAGCGTCTAGAGATTCACACTGTGAACAAAACATATACTTCCAGAATAAAAAATATTTGTCAAGTTTTGGTTGGTGATTAAGCTATTCGATAGCTTGTCCTCTGTAGTCTCCATTAAACAAGACAATAATCATGTTCTTTAGTCTAATATTATATGGATAAATTCCGTTAGATTAAGAAGTATGCACCTTTCTTACGGTTTCTCCTTTTCTCCAAGTCTTGAAGCCCAATCTAGTTTGCTTCGACAAGACTCGTAGAAGTTGTGATGTGCAGGGTATGCGATATTCAACCCATGAGGATATTTTCGTATCCGTACTCGATCATTGGGTTGCAAGATATACGGTGATTGAGAATCTGCTGTGACCAATGGAACGCTTTCTGATGTACTCACATAGATCACAATCTCTGATTCTCCTTTGACTACAAGTGAACGTGAAGACAACGAGTGCGGGAACATTGGCACCACCACTATCGCATCTAATGTGGGGTGCATGATGGGACCACCAGCGGATAATGCATAAGCAGTGGACCCAGTGGGGGTTGAAACAATCAATCCATCAGATCGTTGTGAATAAACGTATTCGTCGTTGATGAGGAGGTTAAATTCCATCATTCGTGTGATAGACCCAGAATTAACCACAACATCATTTAGCGCTAATGATTGATGCACAATTTCATTGTCTCGGAGAACACTGTGTTCAAGAAGGAAACGAACTTCAAGTTGGTATTTGCCTTTAAGGACTGCGCTAATCCCCTGCTCTATTTGATCGGGGAATATATCTGCTAGGAATCCAAGCCCACCACGATTGACACCTAGTACTAGCACATCGGAATGTGCAAGATCCCGCGCTACTCCAAGGATACTGCCGTCCCCTCCAACTACAATGACGAGATCACACTCACCGAGTTCTTGACGACTCACTACTTGAGCACTACCAGAATTGACAAAATCGACGGTTTCGACTTCCACAGCAACCGTGCACCCTTCGGACTGTAGCACGTCCAAAACTACTGCAAGAGACTCGCGAATCGTCGGCTTTTGAACTCTTCCGACAATCCCTACACGCTTAAATACTCCAGGTTTCAAATCTAATCTCTTTCCAAAATTCTGTCATTTGATGGTGAGTTTATCACTCATTATCGCCCTATCTTTGTATGGGGAGGGGTGCTTAAAATGGCAATCATGTAAGAATCTAAGCACCAAAAAACTGTTTTTTAGAGTCTGTTGACCATGGTTTCTGAACAAGACACAGAAGTACAAATCGGACCCAAGTGTCCAAGTTGTGGAGTAGAAGGTGTCGAACACTTTGTGAGCAAAGAAAGCAAGTTACTAAGTCGTTATCGTGAACCATGGTTTTATATCGTACACTGTGATAAGTGCGGTCACGTCTACAACGTGATTGCGAAGCACGTCTTCGCCTTAACTTCAACCCGAGTGGTGATGCCTAGCGACGGTTCCAAGTAGAACGTCGCAATCAGGCTTTCGCCTCCAAATGATTTTCTAGTTGGATGACAACATCCATGAGATGATTCCAGGAGTCAGCTACATAAAGAATCGGTTGCGCGTGATCGATTTCAAAACTTCTTTCGCAACAAGCTAAAGACAATCTTTCGTGCTTTACTTCCATGAAATTTGCAGCTTCAGCGACTGAAGATAGCAATCCAGCTCCGTAAATCTTGTGTTCTGGACCCACAAGTCCATACTCTACCGTCCACCAATGAAATCGTGCCACTAATCTAGCTGCAGATGCTGGACTATTTCGTGCACTTTCTTTTGCTTCTCTCACGGCTTTCTGTGCTGCATTCAAAATATCCTCATCCTTGATCTCTTCTGCCAACAGTTCAGCAAGCTGTTTCTGTGCTTGATAGAGTGTCATATCAATCTCATCTAATTGAGTATTTGCTCCTATCTCACCGAGTTTCTGTAAAAACTCGCGATAACCCGCACTGTGGAGCATCGGTAAATGTCCCGCTGCTTCATGAATGATGTCAGGAATGGGCGTGTAGCCTAATTGGCTTCGCGCTCGGATAGGTTTGGAAATGGGCAGAATAGAGTTGGCTTGAAGCAGCATGAATACATCTGGTGGAATAAAGCCATCAACGACTATCGAACTCCATCCCCACTTACTTAACGCGGTGCTAACCATTTCCAACGAAGGGATTCGATCTTTCTCCATACCTGTACTGGCAAAAGATTCCAAGTAGTCCACTGCAGTATTCCCCACTAGAACCATTTCGAGGGCATTTGTCGCTAATTTCCAAGTTTCGTGTTCTTCTTCGGTGTACTCATCGTATTTTTGATCCACACTGAAATTTTCGATGGACATTTGCAAGTCGCTTTCAAGCGTGTACATGATGAGCTCCTAAAATAATGTAACTAGTTAGGGTGTCGTAAAAAATAATTACCTGATGGTCTGCTATAGTTACCTAATTAAATCTGGCAGAGTGGTTCTCTAGCGGTTCGTGAAAACAAGGAAAATCTGTATGGCTTTTAGAACTATTCCCTTCACTCGGAAAGGACTCGTGAATCTGGTTGCATTCGCATCACTCATGATTGTATCGTTAATAGTGGGTCTAACGGTAAAACCGCAATGGATGATGGTGGAAACTACTTTAGATGTCCTCACTAATGAAGAAGGTAAACTTTACTATGTATACAAAGATGATGAGAAATTAATCGATCCCATTGACGTTGACAATTCGATTCTCAAAGCACTTCCCCAAGACTATGAAGGTGACTTGGACATCACCGAAGAGGTGATAAAAGATATTAGCTCCGGCAACACCATAGAGTACATCCTAGTAGAAGCAAAGAAACATTGGGGTTTTTGGTCTTTAATTCCAGCTTTTTGTGCAGTGCTTTTGTGTTGGGTGACCAAAGAACCTATAACTGCACTTCTAGGAGGAATCGTGTCCGGAGCTCTGCTCCTCGGACAGTACGATATTCCAGGTGAAGTAATTATTCCTACTTTGGGCACAAAGGACAGTGCTGGCATCCTTGTGCTGTACCTTTGGCTGTTGGGAGGACTAATGGGAATTTGGTCCAAATCAGGTGCAGCTCTCGCATTTGCAGAGTGGATTACACGCACGGTAGTCCGCGGACCACGAACTGCAAAGTTAGTCGCATGGTTTTTGGGGGTGATTTTCTTTCAAGGTGGTACGGTGAGTACGGTGTTGGTGGGAACAACAGTTAAGCCCATTGCAGATCAAGAACGAATCAGTCACGAGGAATTGGCTTATATCGTTGACTCGACGGCCTCCCCTATTGCTTCCCAATTGGCGTTCAATGCCTGGCCCTTGTACGTACAAGCTTTCATCTTTGTTTCTGGCGTTTCATTCCTTGCGACCGAAGCAGATCGAATCGCTTTCTTCTTTTCCAGTGTCCCATTCTGCTTTTATGCGATTTTTGCTGTACTGGGGACCTTCCTATTGAGTGTTGAAAAACCGCTCTTCCTCGGCAAAGGCATGAAAGCTGCGATGGAACGTGCTCGGAGTACCGGTAATTTAGATGCTGATGACGCTTCACCACTAGCTGCACCAGAAATCCAAGATACAGTGATTCCAAAGGGTTACAAAGCTAGCTTGTTCGAGTTTGTGATGCCACTAGTTTTGCTCATTGCAACTGCAGTAGGCACCTTTATTGCCACAGGCTCACCAAACGTTCATTGGGCATTTGGCTTTGCTCTGATTCTTGCTGCTACGATGGCATTGGTTAGAGGAATGTCGATAAAGGAACTTGTTGATGGGTTTAGTCAAGGTGTCAAAAGCCTTGTGATTGGTTCGATCATCCTTCTTTTGGCCATCACTATAGGTGCTATCAGTCAACAAGCAGGTGGCGGCACCTTCTTAGTCGACAGACTTCAAGAAGCAGTCCCATGGTTTTTACTACCCGTGATACTACAAGTCATGACTATGACTATTGCATTTTCAACAGGTACGAGCTGGGGCACCTATGCTGTGGCATTTCCTTTAGCGATGCCTCTTGCTTGGGCGATTGCGAGTGGTCAAGAACTCTCTCATCCTTGGTTTTTCATGACGCTGTGTTTTGCTGCTGTCATGGATGGAAGTGTTTATGGAGATCAGTGTTCACCCATATCGGATACCACGGTGCTCAGTTCTATGTGTACAGGATGCGATCTAATGGATCATGTTAAGACTCAGATCCCACAAGCTACATTCGCTGCCGTTATCGCTGCTTGTCTCTGGACCATCTTGGCGTTTTTTGCTGGAGTAGGTTTCGGAGGTTAAATCAATTTCCTATTCGTGTGAAAGATGCTCATGCCAATAGACGGTTCGAAACCCCTGGTAATTTGGCGATTTACTGATGGACGCAAAGGACACGAAAAACAAACACAGGGTTTAATTCATGGCATTAAAGCGGTCTCTGTTCGTGAATTATTAGTTCAGAACGTTGGAGTTCGCGAACCTCTTAGCTCTTGGAAACAACTACCTAAACCTAACCTGTTAGTTGGAGCGGGACAACAGACTCATGTTCCCGTGTTGGTTGCCAAACTCTTGTTTGGAGGCAAAACCATAGTTTTGATGAAGCCTTCGTTACCAACGCCCCTCTTTGACCTAGTATTCTTGCCTCATCATGATCGTAGTACAAATTTTGGGAACGTTCACACAACCCTAGGTGTACTCACTCCTATCCCTCAAGTTAATCCATTAGCGAATAAAGGGAGCATATTGCTTGGCGGTCCAAGCAGACATTTTGAATGGGAGACGAATCTGGTACTGGACATAGTCCACCAAATATGTATATCAAAGCCTGAAACTGAATGGTCTATGTGCGACTCTCCCAGAACTCCAGAAACAGCGTTGTCTGCTCTCGCACCATTACCCAATGTCAAGAAATATCCGTGGCAAGAGACGAATGCAAGCTTTCTAACGAACTTACTCAACAGCTGCTCCGAAAATTGGGTCACTTGTGATTCAGTGACAATGCTATATGAAGCACTGAATACTGGTGCACCACTGGGTATCATTGAACTAAAATCGAAAACGAGAAACAATAAACTTCTCAGTGGTATTCAAGTGCTTGCAGAAGACGAAAAGGTACAACTCTCTAGCAAAAGCATAGTATTGTCCACTCACCAGACGAAACAAAAACCAGGATACCAGGAAATGGAGTGCGCACGTAAGTGCTTGGATATAATTGGTCAAGCATGAGCTCACAGAGCTGACGCTACTCCATAACAAAGTCATAAGTGATACTCTACAGGAGATCTGTCTATGAAATCTGTCTCCCTCTTTCCCATATCAATTGTTGCTGTTATCTGTGTTAATTTCTCATTTGCCATTCAAGAACAAGAAGTCAAAACTTACACGCTCACAGCTCAAGAAAAAATCGAACTCATGGAAACCATTAACGTTACTTCTAACAAGGTACCTGTGGAAACCAATCAAGAGTTAGATGATCCAGAAATCGAAGCGATACTACAAGAACTTGAAGAAACCATTGCTGACATGGAAGAAAACATCGACAAGTCGTCAGAAGAAGTGATCATTGACGCAACTGCAAACACAGAAAATCTCAACTTAGAAAATTCTGCAACGGTCGATGCTGTTGAGGACAATGAGGAGTTGAAAGAAAACGACTAGTAGGTGAGGAGTCTTCTCAAACCTTAGCTAGTCTTTGTCATTTCCGATCAAAGTCGCGTAAATAGATTTGTCTGCAAATACAGACAACCGTAAACCTTCAGTTCCAGCGTTCAGGTAGAACGACCTGCACTCCACTATCACTGAGTCACGTGGTAGATTCACAACTGCCACTATATTCTTTCTTTCTGGAGTCGTCACGCAACACCAGTTGCTAATTTCACTCCGAGAAGCGTTAGCTATCTCACGTCAGCCTAAAAAGCAACTGAAATCAAGATAGAATTCTGTAGAACCAGCTTTTTGTGAAGCTGAATACAAGGTAAAAGTGGCGGAGCGGACGGGGCTCGAACCCGCGACCCCTAGCGTGACAGGCTAGTATTCTAAACCAACTGAACTACCGCTCCGGTTGTAATTTTTGTGGCTTGGTGGGTGTTGTAGGGATCGAACCTACGACCTATGGCTTGTAAGGCCATCGCTCTCCCGGACTGAGCTAAACACCCTCTGAGTAGTAACTATTTTAACTTAGTACCCCCACTATTCAAGGTAGACCTCAAATCCAAGAAACTAAGAAATCGAGATACAATCTCCAAACCTAGTCAATGCCTTCAATGGCTTGATTGGTTTCCTACTCACAGATAAACGCACATGCAACAAGCTTTCAAACATACATTCTGTGTGATTGCAGACATACGGTTGTTAGTACCCGTGCTACACGAGACCAAACCACCACTATTACGTTGGATAAAATTCCTAGAGACCAGTAACTTTGAATGGATCTAAACTAGAATCGCTACATAAAAAAGGGAAAGAAGAGTTGAACTATCATCATCTTTTTCAATCAATTGATAAGTGAAAAACTAAAATCTAAATCAATCATGGCACATAACACTGAAACTAAGGACCAAGGTACTCGTTGGCTTAACGACATTAAGCTACGCTGGAACAAATTCAAGGAAAAAAATCAGGGGCCATTGGCCCGCTGGCGACGAGCGCACGCTACTGTTAAGGCTCTCATAGACAATCCTGAAGACACGGAAAAGGTCTTTGAAGTAATCGCCGAACTTCGCGGAAATACTGAACGTAGGATGTTCGAACGCTTTCGTACTACCAAAACGGGAGCAAAAGTCCTCAAAGACAAGATCAGTTTACTCTCTACTCTCGAAGATCGAAAAGCACTATCTCAGATGAATGAAAATTCGTTTGGTAGAACCTATCTGAGTTTTGTTGAAAAGCAAAACTTAACCGCTGATGGATTAGTCAGTGCCAGTACCGATTCTATGTCCAACATCGATGATCCAGATCGATTGCGATTTATCCAAAGAAACCGTGACTCTCACGATCTCTGGCATACCCTTACCCAATATGGTCGAGATACTTTAGGTGAGATGTGTCTTTTAGCTTTCAACTATGCACAAACCAAGAATCGTGGAATCGGACTCATTCTGTTGCTTGGCAGCTTCAGAATGTATCAAGGTTGGGGACATGGAACTTTTGGAGCAATCTGGAGAGGCTATAGGGATGGGAAGAAAGCAAGTTGGCTACCTGCTCAGCCTTATGAAGAACTACTCCCCATGGATATTGATCAAGTCCGAGTGATGCTATCTATATCAGAACCTACTGCCTATCGACTCGTTCTCTCTAGACAACACTAAAAATAGCGAATTTGTTATCCAAGTTGACTGATTGAGGTTATGAGCACCAAAGCTACTAATCCAATCAACAACAGGATCAAATAAAAGATCATCACCACGAGGAACCTCAAGATGGTGACCAGGTGGTTTGAGCCATAGAACTTTTTGAATGCGATGTAGGTGTGCGCCAAGATGAACAACGTAACCGAACTCCAGACAATCGAGAGCGCAACTAAGTTGTCGGTTACAAACCATCCAACACTCACTCCGAAAATGAGCACGATAAATGCAAGTGCGTGGGTGTGCATCGCAAATATGAGCTGATAGACCACTCGAATCCCCTTTCCGAGAGTCATTGTTGCAAGTAGTAGAACAAAGAGCGGAAGGAGAACGAACATCATTATTGGTAGGTTTTCGATGGTCTCCCTTACCAATGACTGCCAGTCGTGGGCAATCCCAACAACGAGTTGAACCACAGGTTTTAGCTCCGTAACATCTCCACCTTCTTCCCTGACACTAGCGACCCAATCCAAGCCAAACCAACGTACTAGTTGCTTACCTGAAATATTTCCAGGACGAACTAAAACCATCTCTGCTCTTGCCGCGGTGAGGCTGTCTCCCGTAATCTCTTTGATATTCTTGACAATCAGCCAGATCGTGTGTTTGCGGTCAACTAAGTTGACGAGTTGAGACCACTGCTGATCGACTCCATAACCTAACGTCATATCGTTGAGAATATCTTTGAATTGAGAGACAATAATGTAATTAGGATCGCTGGAAAGTGGTTCTTCTGTTGGATAGGATTCAAACAAATCTTGAACCTTGTCAAACGTAACTTTGTATTTGTTTTGGTAGGAACCAGCTCTGTACAGTAATGTTTCTAGCCAAGATCTTTCAGTCTCAATTTCTAGCAAACTCTCCGCAGAAAACAGCTGTAACTCTTCTTCGCTCAATGAGGCCCAAGCATTGGACTCTTGAAGTACTTGCAAACTTTCCGAATTGTCTTCAACCACACTATCCGAGAGTTCGGACTCTCCAGAGCCGAGTACATCGGTTTGCTGAACCATGTTCGATACTTCATTGTTCGTGTTGTTTGTGGTACTAAAGGAATCAATGACTGTGTCGTCCAAATCACTAGGCTGAGATTGAGCTATCTCGATATTTGATCCAAGTCCAACAGGATCTGGGTCCTCAAATCCACTCAGTAAAGGTGCCCTAGTGGAAGTGATAGCAAACAAAAAAAACAATACGAGACTACTAAACAGATAGAGTCGTATGGGAGCGACATATTTCGCTCGTTTGTTCTGTCGAAACTGTAACGAAAGCGTACCCGGTTTAAACAATAGAGTAGATAGAGTCGTGAACACACGGGCATCAACATCAAAGAGTTCTTTGAAGAAATCTCCCATAACTTTGAACACAGAACGCTCATAATGAGAGTCTTTTTGACCACAGTTCCAGCAATACATGCCTTGGAGCACTTCACCACAGTTTCCACATTGGTGATCATGGTCTGAAACTTCTACATTTTTTGCCATTCAAGCTAATATCTGGAGTATCTAAGCGATGGTTTATGAACTCATCAATGGGACACGACTAGTTGAAATAGTTCCCTGCACAGTTTTGCGTTTAGAATGATAAGTACTATGGGACAACCAATTTGAAGATTCGTTGTCTAAGTACTGAGTGATATACCAACAATATTGAAGGAGCTCAACATGTTCACATTGCAATCTAGTCACCACTTCAGTTCTTGGGTCAGTAAATCGTTCTTTGCTTTAGGAGTCCTGTTGTACACAACTTTCTCCACTGCACAGGTTGAGGAACAAGTCAATGAAGATTTCCCTTGGTTGGATACACTGGATCACGGTGACTGGGAATCAAACTACAAGAGCAACAGAGCTGTAGTATGTGCCGGTAAACGGTTGGCAAGACTCCCTTATGGTTTACACTCTCTGGAACAAGACCAACTCAATACACCTAACGTATTCATAGCCATTCATGGATACAAGATGCGAGGTTACGAGTGGCCGTATCCGTTGACCGTTATCGACAACGAAAACACTCACACTCACTTCTATCGTTGGAATTACCATGGTAATAATGAAAAAGCCCGCATAAATTTCTTTAGTCAACTTGATGAATTGATCGAGATTCGCAAGGTACCGCTTGAAAAACTAACCATCGTAGCTCACAGCTGTGGGGGAGTCATGATCGCTTCAGGTATGGATAGATTTCCGGAAGATATTGATGTTGATCTTCACACCGTTGCATCACCACTGAATGGACTTGGACTTTTCACAGTCTGCAAACCACGATTACCCGATGCAGTACCTGAGAACGTAACCTTTACCCAATGGCGCACAAAGCGAACCCAGGACAGTGTGTATTGGTGGTTCTTGAGAGATCCACAGGTCATCGAAATGGAAAATAGCGAAACTATTCGCCTGCCCCCAAAAAATCTAGGCATAAGACTCGGACACGTAAGATCATTGAGCTGGGTTGCTGAGCAACTGGTCAAACCTGACGAAGAGCTACCGAACAAAACCAACGTTACTCAAGCTGATTAATTCTTACTATATATGAGCTAAATTCTATTTTTCTACTAATGTTATTGGGTTTATCCGATAATCAACTTTAGTATTTGACTTAGAAGGAATCCCGGTTAACTCTCTACCAATTTGCCTTCTATCCAGAGTTGGTTGAGTTGGTTTAAACCAGCCCAGTACATGAGTTCTCGTGGATGCCCTATATCCCACACCGCAATATCCGCCCGCTTACTGACTTCAAGTGTTCCTCGATCTTCCGCTAATCCCAAGGCTCGTGCTGCATTACGCGTAACACCCGCTAACGTCTCCTCGAGAGTCAAACCAAACAAACTGGTCGCAAGGTTCATAGTCATCCTTAGTGAGCATATTGGTGAGGTACCAGGATTACAGTCTGAGGCGATAGCTATGGGTACTTGCGCTTCACGGAATGCTTCCATAGGAGGCTTTTGCTTTTCTCCTAGTACCAAGAATGGACCAGGCAACAGAACCGCCACACTCCCTGCATCTGCTAGCGCTTGTACACCTTGTGGGGACGTGTATTCCAAATGATCAGCCGATAACGCATTAAACGCTGCAGCTAATTCCGCTCCACCACATTGTGAGAGTTGATCAGCATGGAGTTTGATAGGAATTTTCAGACGTTGAGCTTGTTCGAAAAGTTTCGCTACTTCATCGACAGAGAAAGCTATGTTTTCACAGTAAGCATCAACAGCATCCGCAAGCTCACGTTCGTGAATAATGGGTAGGACAGAATCGAGCACAAAATCAATGTATTCCCCAGCACGCCCTTGAAATTCTTCTGGAACAGTGTGCGCTCCCAAAAACGTCGTCACTAGCTCAGCTTGAGTTTCTTCACCAAGAGCACGCGCGGCTTCAAGCATTGAGATTTCTGTGTCTAGATCGAGTCCATACCCTGATTTAACTTCGATAGTTGACACACCTTCTGCAACCAAGGTCTCTACTCTGAATTTGGCGCCCTGAACTAAAATCTCTGTGCTGGCCTCACGTGTTGCATTAACTGTAGAACGAATCCCACCACCTGCACGAGCAATTTCTTCGTAGGTTACTCCGTTGAGTCGCTGTTCAAACTCACGGGCCCGATTTCCAGCAAATATCAAGTGTGTGTGACAGTCAATCAGCCCTGGTGTCAACCACCGCCCTTGAACACTCACACTCTGTTGAAAATCGAATGAGGGTAAATCAACTTGGTTACCAATCCAACATATCTGACCATCTGTAATAGCTATAGCAGCATTATTTTTGATCCCATAGGGTTCTTCTCCATCGACCATGGTTGCTACATTTGCATCCGTTATTAACAAATCACACTTCAACGAACGATTCCTCATACACTACCAGGAATATAGGATATACAACGGCTATAGGCTGAACAGTTGAAACTATGCGATTAGCTGGTAAACAATAAAATTGTTATGCTGAAATCATCCTGGAAAATTAGCTTTAGGTCACCGATTGACCACACTCTTTGCAAAGCGAGCACTACTGACCAATGGATGGTGCGAAGATGTTCGATTCACTATCGAAGATGGACGCATTGCCGCAATTGAGACTCCCGCCACCTCAATAGTTGACAACCAATCGTTTGGTATCGTTACTCCAGGAATCCCTAACTCGCACAGCCACCTGTTTCAACGTGCATTGACAGGACATAGCGAGCAACTCACTCCTGTCAGGAAAGACAACTTCTGGACTTGGCGAGAGCAGATGTATCGGTTAGCTCTTAGGATAACTCCAGCAGAGTTCAAAGCAATCGCTCGTCAAACGTTTTGTGAGATGGTTCTCTCCGGTTACACCACGGTAGCGGAGTTTCACTATCTCCATCGAGATACTGCAGATGATGGCAAGCTTGGTCCAATGTATGAAGCCCTAGTACAAGCTGCTGATGAAAGTGGTATAAGACTCTCTTATGTTCCCATTCTCTACGAAAGAGCGGGATTTGAACACAGTAAAACCTCTTTGGAACAACGAAGATTTGAAATACATTTGGATGAATATATAGAGCATTACAAAGCTTCCAAAGAAAACCATCCCAGGAAGAATTCTGTTGCACTGGGTGCCCATAGCTTGAGAGCGGTGACCCCCAAATCTCTAAATTGTCTTGCTGAAATTGTGGCAGAGGACCGCTGCCCAATTCACATACATGTTGCTGAACAAACTGTAGAGGTTGATCAATGCCTCAAACACTATGGAGCACGTCCTGTAGAGTGGTTAGCAAAAGAGTTTGAATTGAACGAGCTTTGGTGTTTGGTTCACTCAACTCACATAACCCAAGAAGAAATAGACACTGCAGCAATCACTGGTGCAGTGGTGTGTATTTGTCCAAGCACAGAAGCTAATCTAGGAGACGGAATATTCCCTCTTCAGCAGTGGTTCAAACAAGGTGGTCGTATCGCTATCGGCTCAGATAGCCAAGTGACCATCAATCCCTTTGAAGAACTTCGATGGCTCGAATATGGACAACGATTAAGCAAACGTTCTCGCAATATAGCTACCGGTAAACACGAACACGTGGGTCAAAACTTGTTCAATGAAGTTCTCGAAGGTGGTAGTCTTTGTTGTGGAATCAAACCTAGTAGACTACAACCCGGTGGACCTGCTGATCTACTGGTACTAGACGATGAAGATCCTTCCCTGGCAGGACATAACACTGATACATTGATGGATGCTATGATTTTCTCCCCCAGTATACGTCTACCAATTTCTGATGTTATGGTGAATGGAGAATGGCAGGTGATTGATCGGCAGCACGTTATCGGTGAGGAAGCGAGTCAGGAATTTGGACAGGTATTGAAAAAGTTATGGAGTTAGTTCACACAAGCACCTGCAACTCTTCACTCTACAAAATAATCTAAGTGAGTAATGGATTTAGGATCTCTATGACCAACATGCCCTCTAGAACGATTCAAGCACCCACGGGCAATACTCTGCGAGCCAAAAACTGGTTGACCGAAGCGCCTTTGCGTTTATTGATGAACAACCTCAATCCTGAAGTTGCAGAAAAACCTGATGAATTGGTCGTCTATGGGGGTATTGGCAAAGCAGCTAGAAATTGGGAATGCTTCGATGCAATTGTTGAACATTTGGAGGATCTAGAACACGATGAAACTCTATTGATTCAATCTGGCAAGCCAGTTGGAGTCCTAAAGACTCATTCCGATGCTCCAAGAGTTCTGATTGCTAACTCCAACCTAGTACCCGCATGGGCTAACTGGGAACACTTTCGAGAATTAGATCGCAAAGGTCTGATGATGTTTGGACAGATGACTGCCGGTTCCTGGATTTATATCGGTAGCCAAGGTATCGTCCAAGGTACCTATGAAACTTTCGTTGAAATGGGTCGCCAGCACTATGGAGGTGACCTACACGGTAAATGGATTCTGACCGCGGGGCTGGGTGGTATGGGTGGAGCTCAGCCTCTAGCTGCAACAATGGCTGGTGCTTCACTACTCGCAATCGAGTGTCAATCAGATCGAATTGATAAACGACTTGCAACCGGTTACTTGGATCACCGAGCCGAAACACTGCAAGAAGCCATGAAGATCATGGAAACTTCAGTGAACCTCAAAGATCCAGTGTCTGTTGGGTTACATGGTAATGCGGCTGAAATACTTCCCGAAATGTTCCGTTTGGGTATACGACCTGATGCAGTCACTGATCAAACTTCCGCACACGATCCCGCAAATGGTTACTTGCCTCTCGACTGGACGGTAGATAAATGGTTGGAAATGCGTAGATCAAACCCTGATTGGGTTGCAAGGGAAGCATCTAAGGCTATGGCTGTTCATGTTCAAGCTATGTTGGATTTCCACAAGGCAGGTATTCCAACGTTTGATTACGGTAACAATATCAGACAAGTTGCGCATGGTCAAGGTGTGACAAATGCGTTTGACTTTCCTGGATTTGTTCCTGCTTATGTTCGTCCCCTATTCTGTCGAGGAATTGGTCCATTTCGGTGGGTGGCACTTTCAGGAGATCCCGAAGACATTTACAAGACTGATGAGAAAGTCAAAGAACTATACCCTGATGATGTACATCTTCATACGTGGCTTGATGCAGCGCGGGAAAAGATTCAGTTCCAAGGGCTGCCTGCTCGAATATGCTGGGTTGGCTTGGGTCAGAGAGACAAATTAGGTTTAGCGTTTAATCAAATGGTAAGAACGGGTGAATTAAGTGCTCCTGTGGCTATTGGTAGAGATCACCTTGATAGTGGATCTGTTGCAAGCCCAAACCGAGAAACAGAGTCGATGCTAGATGGTTCAGACGCTGTTTCAGACTGGCCATTACTTAATGCGCTAGTAAACGTAGCCAGTGGAGCTACCTGGGTTGCAATTCATCATGGCGGGGGAGTCGGCATGGGATATGCTCAACACGCAGGACTCGTAATAGTTTGTGATGGGTCGAAAGATGCGGATCGTCGTATAGCTAGAGTGTTGTGGAATGATCCAGCTACCGGTGTAATGAGACATGTAGATGCTGGGTATGAGAGTGCGAGCGATTGCGCTCAAGAAAACGCACTACACATCCCTATGAAGCATCACTAGTACGTTGCAAGAGAGCATATGAAACTAGTCATTGACAATCAATCAATCTCGCTCTCGGAATTACGACAAATCTGGGAAGGTTCTACAGTGGTGGAACTGGGCATGAATGCTCGAGATGCAATGTCTCGTTCCAAAAAAACTATTAACCAATTCTTAGCGAGTGGTCGTACGGTTTATGGTGTTAACACAGGTTTTGGAAAACTTGCATCAGTAAGCATAGATTCCAAAAAACTCCAACAACTACAAAGCAATCTGCTTAGTTCACATCGAGTGGGGGTGGGTCAACCTCTCGCAGAATCAATTGTTCGATTGACTCTGGCACTCAAGGTAATTTCACTTGCGAGGGGGTATTCGGGAGTTCGACCAGCACTGGCTGAGACCCTTGGTACATTGCTCAACAATAATATTTTGCCCATTGTTCCCTCTCAAGGTTCGGTCGGAGCTTCAGGTGATTTAGCACCTTTAGCTCATATTGCGTGCGCTCTAGTGGGTGAAGGAGATGTAAACCTCAATGGTCAAGTTGCTTCAGCCACCGACGCTCTAAAGTCCATCAATCTAGAACCCATGCAATTAGACCCCAAAGAAGGTCTCGCTCTACTAAATGGGACACAAATTTCGACTGCGCTTGCCCTAAGTGCTCTCTTTCGTTTTGAACATACCCTTTCTGCTTCACTAATCTCCGGAGCTATGTCAACTGATGCTATTCGAGGGAGCGATGGCCCGTTCGATGCACGGATTCACCGGGCAAGAGGACATCGTGGTCAACAAGAGATTGGTACAGCTTTGTGCATGTTGATGCAAGGAAGCAAGATCAGATCATCACATGTTGACTGTGCACAGGTGCAAGATCCCTATTCCATTCGATGTCAACCACAAGTTGTTGGAGCATGTCTAGATGCTCTTTATCACGCGAGCGAAGTTCTAGAAGTTGAAGCGAATGCAGTCACAGACAACCCTCTGATCTTTCCAGAAAATTTAGAAGTGATTTCTGGTGGAAACTTTCATGCTGAACCTGTGGCACTAGTGTCAGACTACATGGCATTAGCCATAGCTGAAATTGGTGCACTCTCTGAACGTCGAACCGCACTATTGATCGACTCAAATCTGAGTCGGTTGCCAGCATTTTTAGTAGAAGATAGTGGAATAAATTCTGGCTTCATGATGGCACAAATCACAGCAGCAGCACTCGCATCAGAAAACAAATCACTAGCCCATCCATCCAGCATCGACAGCATTCCTACCTCTGCAAATCAAGAAGATCATGTCAGTATGGCGACTCACGCAGCTAGAAGACTCCATGACATAGTAGACAACGTGAATCGAATTATTGCGATTGAATTGCTTGCGTCCGGACAAGGTATTGAATTCCACAGACCGTTGAAATCTTCTCCCCTTCTTGAAGATGCTCTGTATCAAATACGAACAATCTCCCCATCCTATGTAGAAGATCGGTCACTTGCGGAAGATATCGAATTGTTAGCAGAATTGATTAATGATGGAAATTTCTACCCAGATGTGGTAAGCTTCCTTCCTAGTTTTCAATCATGAGTGACATTTTTTCATTCACTGAAGGAAATTTACCTCTTTTAGTGAGTATTCCTCACGATGGTAGACTGTTAGCTCCTGGAATGGCAGAACGCATGACTGTCAATGCTCTAAGTCTCCCGGATACTGATTGGCATGTGATTAGGCTGTATGAATTTGTCAGTGACTTGGGCGCAAGCGTCGTTTCAGCAAACTACTCAAGGTACGTTGTTGATCTTAATCGAGGAATCTCACAGGAATCTTTGTATGAAGGCTATACCACCTCAGACGTGTGTCCGATCACAACCTTTGGTGGTGGTGAGATCTACAAACAAGGACTAGTTCTCACTGAATCTGAGCGAACAGACAGAATCCAAACCTATTGGCAACCATACCATTCAAAAATTAACCTAGAACTCAATAGGCTAAAGGCTCAATATGGATACGCCCTACTCTGGGACGCACATTCAATCTTGTCGAAAATGCCTACGTTATTTGACGGTACTTTACCAGATTTCAACCTAGGTACTGATGATGGCAGGAGTTGTGATCCAGAAATACAAGAAATAGTTTACCAATGTGCTAAACGTTCCGGCTATAGTTCAATACTGAATGGGAGGTTTAAGGGGGGCTTTATCACTCGACACTTTGGCGAGCCAGAGAATGGGGTACATTCCATTCAATTGGAATTATCGCAGTGCACCTACATGGATGAAAAGTCTGGTGAGTATCAACCCGAACTAGCTGAACTAACAGCACAGGCCATTGCAGAGCTGATCAAGTCGTTTCTTAGCGCTGTATGTACAAATAATCCGTGAAACCCTGTCTTTTACGCTCCTTTTTGAATTGTGTTTGCGGGAGAATATCGATTTCCTCTTGACCGAGAGCACCTCTCTACCGCGTTACCATTTGTTATGTTGAAATCAATCTGATTTAGATACATTAGCCTAAAGGATTCCGGAAATCTATTGGATGAGCAGCGACCAAAATGCTAGTGTGAGTACAAGATTTCGTCTTTCTCATGACTCACTACAAAGGATGAGTCAAATTCTAATTTCATCTAGGTTACGCCTAAAGTTCGAGATAACTTTGTAGAAACAGTTATGGATTTATGAAATCCCTACCTTTCGTTCAATTCATTAACCAGATTGCTTAATCTTTCCTACACAAGACTCAAGTAGACTAGCAAAATTTCTACTGATTCGCTGTCCCTGTAGACAGAAGACCCTAACAGGGTCGATGCAGTGAACAACTAAGCAAGCATGCTTCAGTAACTTGATTGGCTTGTACGGCCAATGTCGAACAAACCCAAAAAGCACATGTCATCTAGACCCTCCAGGCTGTCTAATTTACAGCATGGTGACCGAGTGTCCTGTTGGAGATTAGCTGCTACACCATTACTGCAGTTCCCCAGTACCCCCCACTGTAATCTTTGGTATACAGAAAAGGGAAACCAGTGAGAGGCACTAGAGAGCAACCGCTAGTGTGTCAAGGTCGGTACCGTAGCAAATGGATGGGGTACAACTGGTGGTAAGCTTCCACTGCCTTGAACTTTTCGGACAGTCAATTCTTCGACTAGCACAGAAGGAGCGATGATCGAAATAGGTACCAGAGAGTTTGATGCGAGAGATGTGTCAAATCTTTCAACAGCTGTTGAAACAGCAACGATGTCTCTCAATGTTCTCTCCGTAATATCATCGACCTCTACAGACCCTACTAATTCTTCGGTCCCATCAGCATACACCTTGTAAGCTTCTGTAACAGTCTGTGGGAATCCTCTACTAGAGAAATTACCACTGGTTGAATTTCGAACCACAATACCAAAATCTAGGTTGAAATCTTCAAGCAATATGAGAAACTCATCTCTCATCTCTTCGTCAGATAACCCTTCTTGTGGTTCAATGATTACATTGCCTGGAGCACTAAATCGATCACCTGTTCGGTTGGATCCAGTGCTAACCGCAAAATCTTCGACCGGAGTACGTCCTACGAGCATGGATTTAAGGATTCCGTTTTCGATCAACATAGTGGGTACCGCTTTAACTCCTTGTTCATCTACCACATAGCTTCCGACCAACGGACTATCTAGGTAGTGACTCATGGTTGGGTCATTGAGTACATTCACTTTCGCAGAAATGACTCTGCGATCAACTCGATCAAGGAAGGAATTGCGTTCCATTCCACCCCAGTTGGGGTTTGCCATGAGAGGCTTACGCTCTGCAATCAACCGAGGAAGTAACTCAGATGCTAGGAATTTAACCCCTGCTTGGCCTTCAAACATGACAGGTCCAAAATAAACATCATCTAAAGGATCAGCAGTGCGCATAGCCTTCATATTTGCGATCATGTTTTTGACATCCTCTTTCATCTCTTCAAAAGGAGCTAACTCATCACAGTCTAGGCTATAGCGAGCTCTAGAGTCTCTCAGATTATCACCCTTTTCAGACTGGGTGTCTGCACCAACCTGAATCGTACAACGCTCTTTCTCTACATCGTTGAAACTACCTTCAGAGTTGATATAGACGCTACGGCTCGCTGCTGCAGTGGTATAGACTTGAGAACTATAGATTTCAGGTGAGTCCAAGAATAGCTCAGAAATCTCCACGCCCAGTTCATTCAGGGTTGTCAGCGATTGTTCGGCAATACCTCGGTGTTCACTATGTGTAAAAGGTTCTTGTTCTGAAAAGTCAGGTTTTCTTTCTTCTTCATCTGTACGACTAGCAAGAACGGTCTGTTTTTCTGCGAACCGATTAATGGCATCTTTGTAAGCTTGATCGGTTACTTCCCAAGCAACTCTTCTGATCTCATCGTAGTCGTCCTCAATAGGTAGCGTGGCACTATAGGGTCTGTCGAATCCACTACGTCCTCGAAAGTTCGTCTGATCAAGATTTTTAGAACCAACACGAACACTGACTTCTAATCTACGACTCTGACCTGACCCACTCGTAAACTGTGAGCCGATAGAGTAGTAATTTTGGACATAGCGAATCTGAACCACTCGGTACTCGATGTAGTAGAGTTCGGCTTCACCTTCTTCTTTGAGTTGGTCTAACGAGCGCTGCATTTCATCCTGCAATGCCTTTACCAAAACTTCTTCTGTGTCAGAACTTTGTCCAAGACTGACAAAAGCAACCAAAATTAGGCTGGTAGCGAGAGCTATATTGAGTAAGGTCTTCATTAGTTTGTAGATCCGTTTTCGATTTTAAAGTTATGGAACGTGACCTCGTCATCCCTTTGAACAGGCGACGGCAAAATTGGTGGCTTGCTTCGATCAGCCGAAATTTTCTGTACTTCGATTTGAGAAATGAGTATCGAAGGTGACACAGCAGAGACTGGAATATTGCCTGATTCTGCACCGCAATAACCATTAAAAGTGCCATAATCGTCTGCACCTGCTTCAATTCGACCGATAGTTGTAAGTGGAGTACCAATAAAGGTTACACCTCGAACGTATTCCTTAGTCCCGTCGGCATATATCCGATACATCACCAGAGGGTTCACTTGGAATGAGTTAGGAAATGCTCGTCCCGTAATTGCAAACCCGCCTTGAATGTCGTCCAACATCAAGCCAAACTCCAATCCTTGATCGCTGACCCGTTGAATCAGCATCCGTGTGAGTTCCTCTTCACTTAAGGGATTTTCTACTTCTACAATCAAATTGGATTGTCGAGCAACTGCACCATAGTTTGAGCTCCCTTGTCTTCTACCATGTCCGTTTGAATAGGGAAATTCGTCAATGGGTCGTCGAGACATGAGGAAACGTTTCAGTATTCCATTTTCAATGGAGTCAACTCGTAGGCCCTTCACACCCTGGTGATCATAGTGATAAAAACCCCACAAGGTCAGTCCCTTATAGGTACGGATATTCGGGTCAAAGTAGATCGAAAAGTTCTCTGGGAGAATTTGTTCTCCCAATTTCTTCTTGAAGGTTTGCCCGTCGCTATCAGATTTTTGCCGATGTCCTTCTAGTCTATGTCCAAGAATTTCATGAAAAAAGACTCCTGCTGCTCGTGCAGACAAGATAGCTGGGCCTGCATAGGGTTCTGCTAAGGGTGCAACACGTAGTGCTTTAAGCTCAGCAATCAAATCCTGAACATCAGCTAGTACTTGTTCATCTGTTGGAAAATCTGCAACCGTAAGTGCTTCGTAACTGACTGACCGTGGTAAAACCATACCATCTTCTGCTTTGGTTGAAGCAGTGATGAAGATTCGATAGTAAGGTTCTGATTGCCTAATCTTGCTGCCCTCAGAGTTGACAAACCACCGACTGTCAACGGTTCCGCTAATGGTCACGTTGTTTGACTGGATGTGTTCCTCGTATTTGAAGGGTAAACCATAAAGTTTTATTTTTTCTTTAAACGAGTCCATGGTGTCTTCTAGTTCAAGGTAATCTGCCACGAACTCTTCTTTAGTGCTCGGGACAAAGCTACCGGATTTGTCTTCTTCCTCAACTCGTGTTTGCTGTTCGGTTTCTACATTCGTGAGCTGTGATTTAGCTGCTTGATATGCGTCGTTGGTTGCATCCCACAAAAAGCTTTTCAGTGGAACTTCTTTGTCTACAGCGACTGGCCCGAAAAGACTTAATTGGGGAGTACCCGCTAAATGCGTGTTGTCTAGTAGTGGGGTACCAATTCGAAGATCTACGGATAAGTTACGTCTTATGTTGTTCGATGCGTTAGTTAATGAACCATACGAACCAGATGCCTGGAGTTGTTTGTCTTCACTGATCTCGTAACTCATGTAGAACGGTGCTTTTTCTTCATCTTGCAATGTTTCAAAGTTTCTCATGAGTTCATCGGACATCGAATCCAATTCTTCAGACGTGTTTTCTTGGGCTATCACGGATAACGCCAAAGTCGCTAACACCATCGAAAGGAATGAGTGTAATTTCATGCTAGTTATTCCAGTTAATGTTTGGGGTGAGTAAGGGGTATTGCATCATTTGTTTTGAAACAATTTCTACGACCATCCATCCTCAGGGATGAACGTACCAAGGAGGTTGTGGTCCGAGTCTCCTGAGTGAACTTTCTTCACAGAATAGGGAGAAGCACAGTGACCATGAGTTATCCTACAATTCTAATAATTTCTAGATCACAACTCCGACATATCGTCATTCAACCTTGAACAGTCCGGTCATTTGAAAAATCGGAATGTTCATTGCTTGATCTTGTTGACATGCACCATGCCTCGAAAGTTACGATCCGAAACTTCTGGGCTGAATAACGGTTTTATGCTCTCGTGTGCTGTCCTCATATTTTATACGTAGCAATGGAAGACGGGCACCAAGGTAAAAAGTCAGTGCGCATAGGTGTGGTTATTATTCCAATGTGATGCGAGAGCATTTTGATTACGCTGCATCGTCGATACCCTCGATTTTAGCTAGGAAGCAATTCATCTATTACTCTTCTCGAGACTTGGATTCCGAAACTGTGTCCTGAATTATTGTGTCGGAAGTGCTTGTAGAGTGTTATTCAGGTTACCGACTTTACAGAGAGAATTGGTGAGTGAAGACTCTGGCATCGGTACCGGATTCCACTGCAACCTTGTCCAAAATACTAAATTGGTCTTCTTCACTATAGTCAGCATGTCGTGAAAATCCTGGCCTTGTCTCATACTCCTTCTTTCCCACAAGTCCACGGACCGCTCCCCTTAAAGGACACCTAGTCTGAATGCAGTCTAGAAAACAAAACTGCGTTACTGATATGTAAGAAATAAGGTTTAGGTTCATCATCAGTGAAACTCTGCATTGAACGATTCAGTTCATCTTGAACGCACTAACACACATCTTTGTTTCTGACCATCTTGAGCGCAAGAAAACATTGCTATAACCACGAGCGATTGAATTGAAAATGAATGTATGAAACAATTCACGATTTACTCTTAATTCTGCACGATAATTTATTCTGCAATAAACTTATGAAAGCTGGAAAAATAGGAGTAACAGAGTTGAACTTCAGTACTTGTCCCCTATCTGTGAAAGCAAATTGAAGGTGAAACAGTAGATTCGCCCTTGCAGATACTTTAGTAGACTGGGTAGTCGTTTGTACTTTGTTCTTCTGTTACAGGATGAATCACTGTACCGGTGAAGTCATCCCACTCTCGAATATCCTCAAATTTAGCCCAAAGAGCTTTCTTGCTCCTTGGAGTTCAACAACCCTAGAAGTTCGATAGATTCTGATATTTCAACTTCATTGGATGACTGTGTTCTGCTTCAACAAAGAGCAGGGAGGGTATCAACAATCTTGTTCTGAAATAAACCAGCATCCACAACTATTCAATCTGTGGTTCATATCTTTCAATGATGAATACGATAGTCTGCTAATTGCTCCGTTTGTCTTCTCGTGAATGTCCGAGGTCTTCACTGTCTCCAACCCATAGAGGTCTTGGTAGCTTCATTGTTCGCGGCAAAATCTCAATTCCCAGCGTTCTGAGCCCACCCATGGAACCTTCTAGCTTGCCTATTGTGGAACCATCGTGAAAACTAGAGGTTCGATTGGAAGAGTGTGACCCGATTGAAAGTCACCTAATCTCTTGTCGAGAGCAGTTTGGCCTCGATAATCAATTCAAGATCAAAGCGCACTTGCTCACTGTAGATTTGTGGGTGATTTGTAACTGATGTAAGAAGATCTTTTGGAACTGAGCTGCTTCAAAGCCTATTGATCTTAGTCTCCAGTCGTCCAAAAATCCAGTTTAGCTCCTTGTACTGTGAGAATCCAAAGGAACCAAAGTCTCTAACGGGGAGTAGTCCTTTGACTATGGTAGTGATTTGATTTCAAAGGTACTGTTTTACAACTCCCAGTAGAGTCAAGTGATTTATAGTGGAAATGATTCGAAATGTTAACCAAATATTGTGAATCACACGAAGTTAGTCACTACTCATGGGATGATCATACAAGGGTAGTTGTTGTTTGTCGGTAGCTGCGTTACGTAGTGTCAACTCCTCTATAAGCAATGAAGGAGTAACCACTCCAATGAAAGGAACTGTTGCTACCGCATCAAATACCGAACCAACATCATCTACACCTGCTTGCATTGCTCCAGCAAACATGCCTCCAGTAAATCCAACACCAGGAATATTGAACACTCCATAAGATCTTGAAACTGCCACAATATCACGTAAATTTCGATCTACGAACTCAGAAATCGATACAGGTTGAATCGGTACTTCGGTACCATCCTCGTACACCTTATATGCTGTTATAGAGGGCATGATGAAAGTGTTGCCACTGATAATACTTTGCATTAAAGAATTGAGGATAGCTTCAGAGCTGAAATCTTCCGCAAAATTCGATAGTTTCTTGATGACGATTCCAAATTCAAGACCTTCATCATAAGCTAAATTAAGCATTTCTTCCATCAACTCTTCTCGAGTATTGGACTTGGAAGCAGATATGAACAAGTTTCCTGCCATCGGAGCACCCACATATCGATTACTACCAGTACTCTTCGTGAATTCTTTGACCGGAGATCGGGTAGTTAGCAGGTTTACTAAACGTCCTTCGGATACTAATTCAGTTCGTTGCGCGGGTATGCCGTCTAGATCAACAACGTATGCTCCCAGCTAAACGCGTCCCTTTAAATTCTCCAATTGTTGGGTCGTTAGTGATATACATAAAACTTGGTAACACCCTCGCACCGATCTTATTTACGAAAGAGTTACTCATCATCCCTCCCAGAGCTGCGAATACATTCCCATCTGCAGAAATAGGGTCGGGTGAGGCTACTAGCTTCGTGGCAAGAGTGTGAACGATCAGTTCCGCAGCAGCTTGATCCTCTAACAAAACAGGTCCAACGTAGGAATCCAAGGTTTCCGCGTCACGTAGAGCTAGCAATCGTTCGACTAGCTGTTCGTGCACTGTGGATATCGTTACCATGTCTTCAGCAATTTCACTACATTCTGTAGCAAAGAACGAAGCAAAATCACTGAGAATGTTCCATTGATTGCTTGAGTGGATACTTGCGTATGTACGATACATTGTTTGTAGAGCACTCGATTCTTGTTTCCGTCTGAATCCAGAAAACTTCGCCAGTTGTGTATGACATCACCATGCGTGATTGCAGTTTGAAGCTCAGGATAACCTGCGAGCAATACAGAAATTTGTTTGGTCAATTCTTTGAGCGCGTTTCTGTCTATCTCAATAGTCATCTGCGGATCAAAGTACTGAAAGGTTTTATTTTCCTTACTGAAATCAGCTGACCGATCTAGACCTACTTGTTGCTCCAAGACCATTTTCTGGCTGCCAGTGCACGGATTGCACTTTTATAAGCTTTGTCTGTAGCCATCCACAGAACACGACGTAGCTCTTCATAGGAGTCAGTGATAGGGAGCGAATCACTTGTACTACCACCAGGACTATCCAAAAAGTTGGTGTTATCGGTCTCATGGTCGCCTACGCGGAGATTTACACTAAGGTAACGTTGTCTACTGGAATTTGTATCCCCTGACTCTCCTAGTATTGAGTGCACTGTATATTTGCTTACATCACTGACTGCATACGAAAGAAAATAAGGTTTCGGTTCGTCATCAATTTGAAGCTCTTCTAATGAACGATTCATTTCATCTTGCATCGCACTGAACAACACATCGTCATCAGACTGCTCTAGAGCGAAACACATACCATAGCTACTGAGAACGGCTAGGATGAGTAAAACAGTACAAATATCTATGAATTTCAAACTAATCTCTATTAATTAAGCTCAAACCAATCTATCGCGTGAAATCCCTCTCTTCACCTTGAGTAGAGAATGTTTGTCAACTATTCGGGGTAGTTCGACGAGATTATTGCTCCCATGAAGTAGGTCTACGAACCTTCCTCACTCAATGGGTGCTCATATAAAGGTAGTCGTTGCTTGTTGGTCACAGCGTTCCGTAGAGTCATCTCTTCCACTAACAAGGAAGGAGTCACCACACTAATCATGGGTTCCCATAGATCCAGAAAGAGTAAGTCAGCACCGGACATACCACCACTAAACGTGCCACTCAATAAAGCACTGATATTCATAGTGGGGATGTTGTAAGCATTTGAAGTGTCAGAGACTGCCAAAATGTCTCGGAAATTACGTTCTACGAACTCTGAAATTGCTACTGGTTTAATCGGCACTTCTGTTCCATCTTCGTAAATCTTGTACACTGTAATAGCAGGCATGATGCTAACACCACCGCTCATCATGCTTTGCATCACGGACATCATGGCTGCTTCGTCTTGAACACTTTCTGCCATATTTGAGATTTTTTTGATCACGAGTGCGTAATCGAGTCCATTGTCTTTCGCTAGAGTGAGTAATTCCTCAATCAACTCCTCTCGGGACATAGACTCTTCTGCAGAAACAAACAGGTTTCCAGGCATCGGAGAACCCATGAATCGTTTACTACCCGTACTGTTTGGAAAATCTTTTACAGGTGAGCGGGTGGTCAGCAAAGCTTCCACTTTACCTTCTGTGATTAACTCTGTTCGTCTTGAAGGCATACCGTCTCGATCAACAATGTAGGCTCCTAATAATCGTGTGCCTTCAAATTCTTCAATCGTAGGATCGTTTACGACATTCATAAATCTGGGGAGTACTCTCACGCCAACCTTGTCGGTAAACGGAGTACCTCCGATGTTCATATTGCCTAGTGCACCAAATAAATCGTCGCCTGTAGAAGTGATTGGAGTCGGTGATGCGGCAAACTTAGAAGCTAACGCTTGGGTAATTAACTCTGCTGCAGCTTGATCTTCAAATAGCACGGGACCGACATAAGAATCAAGAGTTTCTGCGTCACGTAGTGCAAGCAATCGTTCAACAAGTTTTTCATGTTCTGAGTTGATTACGTTAACATTGGCAGCTAATTCCTCACAATCCTCAGCATAGAACGATGCAAACTCGTTCAAATTGGTGCCATCATCTGCTTCTGTGGATAGCTTGGTACGTACTAAACACTCTTTAGATAGGACTCGGTGTTTATTTCCTTCTGAATCCAGGAATATCCTCCAGTGGTGGATCGCTATCCCTTTGGTAATTGCGGTCTTGAGCTTTGGTTGACCTGCAAGGGATGCTGATATTTGGTTAGTCAGTTCTTTGAGTACATCAGTCTGTATCCCAACATCTACTGAAGGTTCTAGATACTGAAAGGGGTCTTCTTCGCTAAAGTCATCTGCTCGTTCCTCCAGTCCCACCTGCTGTTCCATAGCCGTCTTCTTGGCAGCAAGCGCACTCACTGCACTCTTATATGCGTCGTCTGTAACCATCCACATGACACGACGTAACTCGTCGTAGGAATCAGTGATGGGCAAAAATCCTAGAGAAAAACCACCCGGAGTGTCGAAATTAGTGTTGTCGATTTGACGATCACCGACTCGTAAATTGACATCAAGCGTTCGTGATCTATTCGATGAGACATCTCCAGGAACACCAAGCAAAGAGTACACAGTCGAATGCAAAACATCGTTAACGGTATAGGACAGGAAGTAAGCTTTGGGTTCGTTCTCGAGTTTCAGCTCTTCCAATGTACGATTCATTTCATCCTGCATTGCAGTGAAGAGAACATCGTCATCGGATTGATCCTGTGCTAGAGCTGTGACAACGATACTAAGTATTACTAGAAGTACTAGTCCATGGCGTATATGAAACATATCAATGGCTCCTAGTTTTGCCTGATACTTTGATCGGGCGGTGTAGTGACCGGTGATGGCAGTATCGGTGGAATATCAGTTGAGGCAAATGCCTTCTGGACTTCGATCATAGATACCAAAATCGAAGGTGAAATGGTTGAGACAGGCACCCATCCTGATTCCGCACCACACATTCCATTAAAAACTTCAAAGTCATCTGCACCCTGTTCGATGCGACTAAAAGTAGTTAATGGTGTACCAATTAAATCAACGCCTCGAACTACCTCTTTAGTTCCATCCGTGTAGACCCTGTAGACCAAGACTGGACTGACATTGAACGCATTGGGCATGAATCGACCAGTGGTAGTAAACCCGCCTTGAATGTCGTCGAAGATAAGTCCAAAAGGTTTATCTTGTTCTGCCATTCGAGCAATAAACAACTCCATTAGTTCATCGTACGACACTGGATCTTCAACTTCTACAAACATGTTGGATTGGCGTGAAACAACGGTGTTCCCGGGTTCTTTCCTGCCATGACCGTTAGACTCTGGAAAACCTGCAATGGGAGCTCTAGTAGTCAAAAATCTTTTGAGTGTTCCGTTTTCAATGATGACGACACGGCGACCTTTCACACCTTGGTTGTCAAACTCATAGTCTCCGATTAACTGATGATCACCAAATTTGTCCACAGTTGGATCGAAAATGACGGAGAAATTTGTTGGAAGTACTTGCTCTCCTACATATGCCTTGAAAGTTTGTCCTTCCATGACATCTTTATTTCGGTGAGACTCTAAACGATGGCCCAAGATTTCATGGAAGAAAACTCCAGAAGCACGTCCTGACAAGATTGCAGGTCCGGTGTAAGGTTCTACCAACGGAGCGTCTTTCAGAGCTTTCAAATCCACAATCAACCTCTCGACATCTGTCATGACTTGAGCGTCATCGAATAACTCTTCTTGAGAATTAGCTTCATATGTGAGAGTTTTACTTAATACCATGCCATCGTCAGCTTTGGATGTAGCGTTAATGATCAAACGGAAAAATGGTCGTGATTGCTTAATCCGAGTTCCTTCCGTGTTCACAAACCAATTAGTCTCAACTCTACCAGACACACTGCTATTATTGTCGACTATGTACTCTACGTCAGCAAACGGTTTGGTGTACTCAGCAATCTTGTTTTTGAATAAGTCTGAATCTGCCACCAAATCGATTTGTGATTCAACATATTCTTCAACGGGAGCCGCCGAAAAATCACCAGATTTATCTTCCTGTTCAACCTGCGACTGTACCGCGTTCTTCACAGAAGTAAATGCTTGGACTGCAGATTTGTACGCGGCATCGGTTTGTCTCCACAATAGGGTTTTGAGTGCTTCAGAGTCAACAGTAGGAATTCCAGTAGCTTCCATCATCATTCCTCCTAAGCCTAAGCCAAACCCACCCATCCCAACAGACCGTGTGTTGTCGAGTTGATAATCACCTATCCTCAAATCAATATCTAGCTGTGAAGTTTCAGACTCATCAAAGTCCAAAATGGCTCCAAAACCACCATTGACCGAGATGGACGATTCATGGGTGATTTCGTAGCTAATGTAGTACGGAGGTTCAGTTTGTTCCTGAAGAGCTTCAAAGGCACGATTGACTTCAGTCTGCATTGCATCCAAGACTTCCTCTTGCTCTGCAAAGATAGTCGTTGTCCAGACCAATGTAGAGCTCAATAATGCAGTAGCAGTTGCTGAAACGAAACAAGGTTGATTTGATTTCATTGATACTAATCCAAACTCCATGAGAGAGTTGCGTGTGATCACTAATTTTATTGATTGATAAGGGAGGTTACCCTCGGTAGTGAATGAAAAATTGGAGTGTCATCAAGGTTAATCACTCAGCTTTTCACTTCTGATTGACTGTGAAATCACCTACTTCTAGACGTGAAAAAACATGTGTGTCTAATATGCAGTTTGATTATGAATCCCGCAAATAAGCCTTAAACAACCCCATGAAACCACTCTGGCAACCTTCGGAAGCGCTCCTCCAATCGTGCAATCTCACTCGCTTTGCACATCAGTTTGGATTTAACCCTCCTGACTACCATCAACTGCATCAGTGGTCAATTCACAATCGGGAAGAATTTTGGTCTGGGGTCTGGGAGTTCACCGACATCGTCGGCGAACAAGGTGATACTGTTTTGCTAGAGGGAAATTCCTTCATTGAGGATCAGTGGTTCCCGCAGGCACGATTGAACTTTGCAGAAAATCTTCTTCGAGGTGACCGTGATTCCATCGCTATCGTTGAGGTTTTGGAATCCGGTCAACGTCAACACATTTCTCATGGTGAGCTCAGGCGAAAAGTCTCTCAATTTGCTTCAGCGTTAACTCAAATGGGAGTTAAACCCCTCGACAGAGTCGCTGCGTATCTACCCAATGTGGCTGAAACCGTAATAGCAATGCTGGCAACCGCTCGGATTGGTGCAGTTTGGTCGTCGTGCTCTCCAGACTTTGGTTTCAATGGTGCGATGGATCGATTTGGTCAAATTAACCCCAAAGTACTCATTGGATGTGATGGATACTTCTACAACGGCAAATCTTACGACGTTTCTGCAAATTTGAACCAACTCGCACATCAAATCGATAGTGTCGAGTATTTGATTCAGCTGAATCTTTTGTCCTATGCCGAAGACGATTTTTCAAAGATTTTTTCCCAAGACATAGACGAAGACTATCAATTCACACGCTTTGAGTTCAACCATCCACTCTACATCATGTATTCCTCGGGAACAACTGGTAAACCCAAGTGCATCGTGCATGGAGCCGGTGGAACGCTAATCCAACACCTCAAAGAACATCAGTTTCACGTCAATCTCACATCAGAATCACGATTGTTTTTCTTTACCACTTGTGGTTGGATGATGTGGAATTGGTTAGTCTCGGCTCTTGCCTGTCGCGCGACCATCGTACTCTACGATGGATCTCCGTTTTGGCCCATGCCATCGCATCTCTATGACCTGATTGATATTGAAGCCGTGACTGATTTTGGTGCAGGCGCAAAGTACTTCTCAGGTGTAGAAAAAGCAGGTTTAAAACCCTCTCAAACTCACGATTTATCTTCAGTCAAGACCTTTCAATCGACCGGGTCCCCACTTGCACCTGAATCTTTTGACTATATCTACCAAAATATTAAATCTTCCATACAAGTCTCTTCTATTTCAGGAGGAACTGACCTTATTTCTTGTTTTGCTTTGGGAGTTCCTTGGTTACCGGTGTATCGAGGACAGCTGCAAACCCTTGGTCTGGGGATGGCAGTAGAGATTCATGATGAGTTGGGAAATTCAGTGACTGCATCCAAGGGAGAGTTGGTTTGCACTAAATCTTTTCCATCCAAGCCACTGAAGTTCTGGAATGACCCGAATGATGTGAAATATTTTTCAGCATATTTCGAGAAAAACCAAGCAATATGGTCACACGGTGACTTTGCAGAAATAGATCCCGACACCCGAGGTATGATCATTCATGGTAGAAGCGATGCAGTGTTAAATCCTGGAGGTGTCCGTATTGGAACTGCAGAAATCTATCGTCAAGTCGAATCATTGGAAGAAATCAAGGAGGCACTGTGTGTGGGTCAATCTTGGGATAACGATGAAAGGGTGATACTGTTTGTTGTCATGACTGACAATGTTGAGTTTAACCAGGCACTAGTAGATCGTATTAAAGTTCGTATCCGTAAATTCGCATCTCCACGACATGTTCCATCGAAGATTATTCCAGTATCTCAAATTCCACAAACGCGATCCGGAAAAATCGCTGAGCTAGCAGTTCGAAACATAGTCAATGGAAACGAAGTGAATGTTAATACAGCATTGCAAAATCCGGAGAGTCTGACTGAATTTAAAGATCTTCCAGAATTGAGCAATTAAGTGTTTCATGACAGTAGAATTTTTGAGTCTCTGATTCGGAATCAGTTTTCGAGGGTTTCTACCTCGTAGCCGTGTTCTCTGAGTTCGTGTACCACGAGATCGGCTTGTTCTTCACCACACAACTGGAGCAGAATATCTAGAGGTTGAGCTCCAATCGTACTGGTATGCATCGTGCGAAGATGATTGATATCAACTATGTTGCTATCCAATTTACCAAGATATTCCGCAAGTTTCCCAAGAGCTCCGGGTACATCAGCAATGTACACCCGGATGCGAACCAGTCTTTTTGTGCGAACTAATCCTCGTTGTAGAACATTCGCTAAGACCATCATTTCGATATTTCCACCGGTTATCAGCACTGCAGTTCTCCCCTTTACCAGGTGAGCATGGCTCATAACCGCTGCTAGTGAGGCTGCCCCTGCACCTTCAGAGACTGTCTTTTCAATTTCGAGTAAAGTGAAAACAGCTGCTTCAATCTGTTGTTCACTGACCTCCACTACTTCATCGACTAAATTCATCATCATAGGACCGGTGGTATCTCCTGGGCGTTTGACTGCAATTCCTTCAGCGATAGTGGCTGCTGTGGGTTTTTCTGTTGGAGACACGTTGTGAAACATTGCATACGCAGTGTTGAAGGTATTGACTTGTACACCGATGACTTTGACTTTGGGTTTGACCTGTTTGAAGGCTGATGCGACACCCGAAATCAATCCTCCACCGCCAATGGGAACAATCACTGTCTCAATAGTAGGATCTTGTTGCAACATCTCTAAACCCAGAGTTCCTTGTCCAGCGATGATGTCGAGATCATCAAATGGATGAATGAGTGTTTTCTGTTGTTCCTTCGATAACCCTATTGCATAAGCCATAGAGTCATCAAATTTCTCACCTTGAAGGATGACTTCTGCACCAAAGATTCTTGTGTTTTCGACTTTAGTGTTAGGGGTGTATTTTGGCATCACCACCTGGGTAGGTATACCGAGTAATGACCCGTGTCGTGCTAAAGCTTGAGAGTGATTTCCGGCAGATGCTGCGACCACACCTCTTTGGCACTCTTCCTTACTTAGTTGAAGAAGTTTGTTGACCGCCCCCCGTTCTTTGAATGAAGCTGTGAACTGCTGATTTTCAAACTTCAATGTCAGATCACAACCAGTCAAAGCTGATAGTGTTTCGGAACGCGCTAACGGAGTAAGCAAGACATGGTTCTTAATTCGAGATCGAGCTTTCTCAATCTGTTGCAGTGATATCTCCAAAGTTGTTTGTGCTACGGAGTTCTGAGAGTGCACCTCTTACTCTCCGCGTAACCCGCGGGTTACCGGCATCAATGCAGCTCGAATTGCTGGAAATAACCCTCCAATCATTCCAAGGACTAAACTGACGATTACTCCCAAGATCACTAGCTCTGATGTGACCATAAATTCAAAAGCAACTTGAGTGAAAGTACTAGAGTGAAGGGTTGAGACCGTATATTGGTTGAATGCAACAAAAGCTACTGCTGCACCAATTAACCCACCTATCAATGCAAGCAGTAGAGATTCGACCATCACAGAAACCACAACCGACCCCCCACCAAATCCCATTGCACGAAGAGTAGCGATTTCAAAAGTTCGTGATGCGACCGCTGCGTACATGGTGTTGAGAGCTGCAAACACAGCTCCGATGCTCATGATGACAGCAACGATGGTTCCAAAGATTTGAATGATCTGTGTTCCTGCTGTAGCCTCTCGCTCATACCATTCTTTTTCACTGACCATATTGACTTGCATGCGTGGATCAGACTCTATCGCTTCATCAATCTCATCGAATAACTCGGGATCTTCTAATTGCACCCGAACTACCGAGACACCTCCCTCGAATCGAAAGGCAGATTGAGAGTTAGTGAGATCCGTCCAAATCTCTGATTCCACTGCAGCACCATCACATTCAAAAACTCCGACAACAGTCCAAACAAACTCTCGAATGTTGATTTGATCACCAATCTCTAAGCCCTCAAATTCTTGCTGAGCACGAGTACCTACTGTGATTTCATTGACTCCGGGGTTGAACATTCGCCCTTCGATAATCGTGAGTTCAGGCCTAATCTCAAACGATGCTTCAGTGACACCGCGTACCGCGAGATTTGATGGCGTTCCCGTTGCTTTTTTAGGTATGTCTGCTGTCAAATAAAGCTCAGGGGCGACTATCGACAAACCTTCAACTGTACCCACTATATTGGCATCATTGATGCTCAGATTGCTGGAGAGCTCTGCTTCCGCTCCAGTACGTACGATTATCGCACGATCATCTTCTGTGGAACGATTAAAAACAGACGACATTCCCGATGACATCGACAGAATCGAGACTAAGACTCCTACGACTCCTGCAATACCCACCACGATGACAATGGAGCTACTCCATCGAGAGGGAATACTCAAAATGTTCATTCGAGTGACTTCAAGAATCTGCTTGATCATGTTATCTGGCTACTCCTGAGAAGTACTCAAAATCTAGTGCGCTCTGAGTGCAGCAACTATCGTCAACCGATGAGCACTAATTGCTGGAATTACCGAGACTAACAGACCCAGAATCACAGCAATTGCTGCACCTAACAATACTGTATCTATTTTGAAACTGGTGAAAACTCCAGTGTTATCAGCATCTACTATCGATACACCTAGAGAACCTATACTTAATCCAATTATCGCTCCGATACCACAGACCATCAGCCCTTCACAAATCACAAAAAAGGTGAGCTTTCCATCTGAAAACCCCATCGTCTTGAGCGCACCAATCTCTGACACTCTCTTACGATAACTGTAAAGCATAGTGTTCAACGCTAACAGAATCATAGTGAAAAACATCGCAACCAATATTCCCGTAGTCATCAGACTGATGTCACCATATTGCGACAGGAACTGAAGCATGTACTCAGACTCAGTCATAGTCTTGGTAGCATTTGCGGTATTCTCAAATTTTTTATCTATCTCAATGGCAATCTCACCAGATCGCTCTGGATCGTCTATTGAAAATGTATACCAACCCACCGCACCTAAATCCATGGTTTCGTTGAGATAGTCATAGTGGAACAGGAAAGACAACCAAGAATCTGCTCCACCTTCCTCGGTTTGATAGGTACCTACAAGTTCAAAAGACCACGGTTCTCCTGACGGATTAGGAAAATATCGGGCTAATACACGAGATTTTCTGTCCGATCTCCCAATCGTATCTGTCGATCATACTCTGTGGTGCAAGAGCGGCTGTTCTGGTATCCTTAAATGCTTGAAGTTGATCCGGATCAATGGAATAGATTTCGTAAACCTCAAAATAGGTTTCGTGATCGACTGCGAAAGTTGCAACTTGTGTGTCTCCTTCCCTAAACACGCCTCCAAACCAGGATGCGTGAGTTACTTTAGAGACTCCTTCCACTGCTGCAATATCATTTCCGTGACTGTAGGGAAGTAGTTGAATCATTGAGTACTTGGCGGTGCTTTGAAGTCGCGTTGCACCCGAGATTTCCACTCCCTCCTCAAAGACAACAGCCACGGAACGCAAAAAGACCAAGAGTATGAAAGCTATTGCTAACGCTGAAATCGTCAAAGTCACACTCAGCTTGTGTCGGAACATGGTGCGTATCAGAAAACCGAATATACTCACCCTGCTTGTCCTCCATTCGAATCAGATACGGTGCTCAATTTACCTTTATCCAGATAAATTGTTCGGTTTGCAAAGGCTGCAGCACGAGGATCATGAGTGACCATAACTACCGTTTTCTGTGCTCTTGATTCAATACTTGCAAAAGTCCTAAGATTTCATCTGCGGTATTTCGATCAAGATCTCCCGTTGGCTCATCACAGACGAGAATCTCTGGATCTGCAACTATTGCACGGGCAATTGCCACTCTTTGTTGTTGTCCACCCGACAATTTAGCAGGAGTATGTTTCGCTCGATCCGCTAAACCAACAATTTCAAGTGCAGTAGTAGCGTTTGCTTTTCTTTGCTTTCCATTGAGTTTAGTCAACAATAGAGGTAATTCCACATTCTTTTGAGCAGAGAGAACGGGTAAAAGGTTTGTAAAACTGAAAGACAAATCCAATGGTACGCGACCGCCATTTTGCTAGTGCTCCTTGGGACATGTTTTGAATCGACTTTCCACCAACGGTGAGTTCTCCATGAGTTGGTCGATCCAATCCACCGATGAGATTCAACAGTGTAGTCTTGCCACTTCCTGATGGTCCCATAATCGCGACAAAGCTTCCTGCATCTATCTTCAGTGAAATTTCTTCCAATACGCTCAGAGGATCGCCTCGTCCTTGAGAATAATGTTTGGACACGTTGCATAGTGAGATTTCACTCATTTGATTTCCTATTTGTCAATTGATCGAAATGGGTAACCCATCTTCGAGTCGAACCCCGAGTTCTGGAGTCAAATTAACTACTACCACATCACCTTGTGCCAGGCCAGCGAGTACTTCTACTCGACTACCTTCAGTTGGAGATACTTCAACATCTCTACGAAACACTGCTTCTTCCGATACTATCCAAACGTAAGCGGAGTCTACCCCCTCCAATATTGCTGAAACTGGGACGGTTAGTGAGACTTTATCCTCGAATTCCGTTGAATCCATCCGCATCTCCTCTTCATAAAAAGAGACACTTACGCCCATATCAGGAAGAATACGTGAATCTTTTTCCAAAAACCCTATTCTGACTCTTACGGTTGCACGAGCGCGATCCGCGGTTGGAATGATGGCAATGACTTCGGCTTTGAGTTGTGTGTCTGGGTAAGAGTTAAGTGTCACCGTTACGGGTTGTTTCGGTACAACTCGGTTAATGAACTTTTCGTTGACATCTACCTGGACTTCAATTGAATCCATATCAACAATGGTACAGATACCTGTTCTCGTGAATCCACCACCAGAAACTGGTGAAATCATTTCTCCAGGCTGTGCAGCTTTGGCAGTCACAATGCCGCCAAATGGTGCTCGAATCTTTAGATCATCCAAATACATGTTCTGTAGCTCTACGCTGGAATTGGCGACGTTTATGCTCTTGTGTAAGCGTTGTAATTGAAGTTGGAGTAGATCTAGCTCAAGTTCAGCTTGGTCTACTTCATTTTCGCTAACCATTGCTTCGAGATTTAGTAACTGCATACGTTCGAGATCAAGCTTTGCTTGTCTGATCTGAATCTCTAGTTCACCTTGTGAAGCTAATGACTCTTCGAGTTGGGCAACTGCGAGTGCCAATTGAGCTCGTTGAAGACTGTCATCGAGTGTAGCGAGTAGTTGGTTTTCTTCGACTACCATCCCCTCTTCAATGAGAACTTCCATGACCTTTCCAGTAGTCTTGGAACTGACTGTGGTTTGTCTACGAGCCACTACATATCCGGTAGCATCTAATACCGTACTTAAAGGTGTTTGACCTCTAGTTTCAATCACTGTTGCGACATCTACACTTGGAATACTCTGATCTTTGATGAAGAACCAATAAACAGCGAAGATTCCTGCACAAATCATCATCGAGATTCCCAATAACCAGAGCTTCGGAGATCGTTGACCACTCGTCTTTTGAGTACGGTCAATCTTCAGATTTTGTATTTTCTGTTCTATATCACACACTGATTAGTCTCTCTAACTATTGGTGTTTAGCTTCAATCCTCTTACTCAATGACAGCACTCAAATATCGAATGAAAGTGATAAGAGAAAAATTGTGCTCTAATATCAAAGGGTAACGGACTGTACCTGTAGAGATAACTCGCTGCGTGTGGAGATTTTGCACACTGCCTAGTTCAATGGACCCCCAATACGGTAGTCTATGCTGGAGTTAAGTCGAGGACGGATATCTCGTCTTTGTGGTCTCGCTTCCATTCTTTTGGACCTGTTGCGTGTACTGACTGTCCGCTAGCATCAACTGCAACCATAACAGGCATATCCCTTACTTCAAACTCGTGAATTGCTTCCATACCCAAATCGTGAAATGCGATTCGTTTCGCATCAACTATCGACTTTGAAATGAGGTAAGCGGCTCCACCCACTGCAATGAAATACACCGCTCCATGTCGGGCAATGACTTTACATGTCTCTGTGCTACGTTCCGCTTTTCCTATCATGCCCATCAGACCCGCGCCCAAAATCTGATCAGCAAACTTATCCATTCGAGTTGCAGTGGTCGGGCCCGCAGGTCCGATTACCTCATCTCGGACAGCATTTACGGGGCCAACGTAATAAATGAATCTATCTTGAAGATCTACCGGTAGTATTTCACCACGATCCAGTAAATCACACAGTCGCTTATGTGCTGCATCCCTGCCAGTCAGAATTTTCCCGGAGAGCAAGGCTACATCACCTGCTTTTAGTACTTTGATTGACTCTTTCGTTGCAGAATCCAAATCGACTCTGCGTGCACTGTCACTAGGTTCGTAAGCAATATCTGGCCATAACCCAAAATCAGGAGGCTCAAATATCGCTGGTCCAGATCCATCCAGTTCAAACCGAATATGCCTTGTCGCAATACAGTTAGGGATTACGGCCACTGGTTTGTTGGCAGCGTGTGTCGGATATTGTTTTACTTTCACATCTAGGACAGTAGTCAGTCCCCCTAAACCCTGTGCACCAATGCCAAGAGCATTAACTTTTTCATAGATTTCCAGACGTAATTGTTCTGTTCGATTGGTAGGCTCACGTTCCATGAGTTCCTGTATGTTGATTGGTTCCATCATCGATTCTTTTGCCATGAGCATGGCTTTTTCTGGCGAACCTCCAATACCAATACCTAGCACTCCCGGTGGACACCAACCTGACCCCATTTCTGGTACAACCTTGAGAATCCAGTCGACTACCGATGAAGATGATTCCAACACAATGAATTTGGCTTTGTGTTCGCTCCCTCCCCCTTTGGCTGCAACTTCAATAGTCACTTTATCACCAGGAACTATTTTGGTGTGTATGACCGCTGGAGTGTTATCGCCTGTATTCTTACGTAAGCCGTCGGGATCATCCAATACTGAACCACGTAATGGATTTTCGGAATTTAGATATGCTTTTCGCACACTATTATTGATCATGTCCTCTAGACTCTGCTTGGTCTCCCAACGAACATCCATTCCAACCTCAACAAACACGATGACTATCCCAGTATCCTGGCATATAGGTCGTTTCCCGAGATAACACATTCGGGAATTAACAAGGATTTGGCGAATGGCATCTTTTGCAGGTACAGACTGCTCACGTTCCCATGCCTTGGTCATCGCCTCAATGAAATCTGGCGGATGGTAGTATGAAATGAACTGCAGAGCGTCCGCGACGCTGTCGATCAAATGATCTTGTTTGATGACTGTCATTGATAACCTTGTTGGAGTCTTGAATTAAACCGAGTATCGACTTGAACTCAATAGTGTAACGTATCATGGTCGACAATCTCATTCTTTGCTAATCTAGCCCAACAACGATTTTGCCTAAAAAAGCTACCTCACTCCCCCGATCCTTCTACGATCAACCTACTCTTGAGGTCGCCCGTAATCTTCTTGGATGTGTTCTAGTGAGTTACATCGGAGATGAGATAACATCAGGCAGAATTGTCGAAGTTGAAGGATATTTGAGTGAGAACGACCCATCTGCACATTCAGCAAGAGGACCCACTCCTCGGACTCAAATTCAATGGGGTCCACCAGGATTTACCTATGTCTACTTGATATACGGGATGTACTACTGCATGAATTTTGTGACCGAAGATGAAGGAGTCCCAGGTTGTGCACTGATTCGTGCTCTTGAACCACTGGAAGGGTTTCAAACTATGTATCACAGACGTGCAAAAGCAAAAAACAATCGTTCACTTTGCAACGGTCCAGGCAAGTTAACTATGGCACTAGGGATTACCAAGGAGCACAACGGGTGTGATCTGACTCAAGGTGTAGTACAAGTGACTCCTGGGATCGAAATTCAAGATGAATGGATCACAGCGACACCTCGGATCGGGATGTCTGATGGAAATGTTCTCCCCTACCGATATATCATCAAAGACAACGATTTTGTGAGTAAATAGTTGCTATTAGGCACTGTCAGTGTGATTCTTAAAAATTCTGGTGTACCAGTTCAGAATCATCTCTAAGACTGTTGAAGTAGAGACCATTCCGACACGCTTATCCCTCCAAAATCGTAGAATATTTATCTCAAATTCACTCTCTAACGCTTCCAAATTGCAATCAACTCGTTCTAATTTCGCCTTTCAATCACACAAGAAAACGGGGCGTGATGCCCTATCACTCAGTGATGCAGCATATAGACTCAAAGCTCTGGATGACTCAGCTTGGGCAATCCACATTGAAGCATCACTCAGAAAACAAGCTGGTGAACCTGTAATCTTATTAACCATTGGTGATCCAGATTTTGAGACACCACAATATATCGTAGACGAAGTAACTCAATCTCTTCATCGACAGAGAACTCACTATTGCCACTCAGCCGGTGAAGCAACCCTCCGAAATGCATTAGCTGAACTTGAAACGAAAAGCACTGGAAAAGTCATTGATCCCAAGCAGGTTTCGATTTTCAATGGTGCAACCTCTGCGATTCATGCAAGCCTATCAGCAATTGCTAATCCCGGTCAGAACATCATCACGTGCCAACCTTACTATCTGGGTTATGAATCGACTTTTGCAATTACCGGTGTTGAGTATCGCACAGCTAAACCTGCTCCACCTCTATTTAAATTCGACCTCCGTCGAGTGCTAGACCTGGTAGACGAAAACACAATTGGAATTCTAGTCAACACTCCGTCCAATCCTATGGGCAATCTCGTCAGCGCTGAAGAGCTAGTTCAAATCTATGAAGAGTGCACCAAGCGTAATCTATGGCTGATTTCTGATGAAGTTTATTCCATGCTTTATTACGAAGAACAACATGTTTCTTTAGCTAATGTCGTACCGAACTTCGACAACGTGATCGTGATTGATAGCCTCTCAAAGTCGCATGCAATGAGTGGATGGCGTGTAGGATGGACGTTGACTTCAAAGGAACTCACCACTTATTTGCAGGATATTGCACTAGCTACATTCTTTAGTGGATGTCCATTCGTCCAAGACGCAGCCACAGTTGCAATTCGGCATCATTCAGTCGATGTAGACAAGATGAGACACGAGTACCGTCAACGACGCGACTATACCATGGAGCGCGTGAATGCGATTCCTGGACTCTCTGCAATTTCCCCGGCAGCTGGAATGTTTCTGATGGTAAACGTACACGAAGATGGTGATAAATTTGCCCGTAATCTTCTTGACGATGCAGGTGTTTCCGTGTTACCTGGTTCCGCATCAGGCGACGTACTTCAAGAGTATGTTCGAATAGGTCTTACTCAAGACGTGACCATCCTCGAGGAAGCATGGGATCGAATCGAAAAGTGGTTGAAGGAACGCTAAGATTTACGTCCACTGACTCGTCGTTAGACTAGACTAAACTCCCATCCTCTCAAGAGAGATGCAGCCTAGATTCTTCCTCCGATTACTTCAAGTGTGATAGATCACAGTCGCTGGTTAGAACAGCCAATAGTCGAACTTGATGTAGAAGAGTGTCGACTTAAGCAAATTTTGAAGGACTACCCATTCCTGCTTGAGGCGACAGAACCATTTCTAGAGTCTACTGTAGAAACTATTCGAAGTTGTCGTACTGATCAATTTCGAGAGATGACAGAAAATCTAGGTCATGTTCTCATCTCAACTGTCATTGAGGAAGCTTCAGGTAAATCAGGAATTGTCGATGATCGAACACTGTATTGGACTCGATTGCTTATTAAAGTTGTGATCAGAGAAGTGTTGCTCAATGAGTCCAATTTCAGCCCAAGAGACATCAATGAACTTCTTGATATCTTCGAAATAGCTAGTCGTCGACACCAGAACTCTTATGCACGCCAGCACCCACTAGAACCCAAGGTTGTGATCACAGGTTTCGATCCGTTCAAACTCAATGACAACCTACCGCAGAGTAATCCCTCCGCAGTCATCGCGTTAGACACTGTGAGAAAATGGAATAACCTGCCAGTTGTCGTGTATCTGTTTCCTGTTCGTTATCAAGATTTCGATGACAAAGTTGTAGAGAAATATCTAGCCAACGAGTTCATGTCTCTACCTCGAGTGGTTGCAACACTGAGCATGGGACGTGAACAGTTTGATCTAGAACGCTTTCCTGGGATTCGACGATCTTCAATTGCAGTCGACAATTTAGACTACTGCCCTGTTACTGAATCACACCAACCACGTTGTATGGATGAATATCAAGAGTTTCTGGAGTTCACCCTACCCACCAAACCAATGATCAAAGTTGGTGGTCCGTGGTCTATTCAGGACAACCGCACGGTAGAAACCCAGCAATCGGGTAAGATTGAAGCTTCAGAATTGCGCCAACTCCAAGGAGAAATTGCTGTTCGAGGCTCAGGAGGTGGATTTCTATCTAACGAGATAGCCTATAGAACACGATTCCTGCAACTCCAGATGAACAAGCAGTTCCCATTAGGTCACATACATGTACCCAGAATCCAGTTATTCGATACTGAAGAGCTCAACCAAATGAGTGAACAGACCAGAAGAATGCTATGGGCAGTTTTAGACAACCCTCAAGCTGCTCTATAGAGGGTCTTGAGTTTCGCATCAGCTAGGCACTAATCGAGCGATCTGTGTATGGCAATACGACCCACCCATAGATAAATTCGGAAATTTGCCAATAAATGCATCTCCAATTCTGAAACTTGAAGAGACCCAAGTACTTCTGAACCAATGACAATAGCTCACATTGGTTGAAAATGGGTACTGTGATCATCGAATTGTCGTATCCTAATGAACTGTCCGCTGATGATCACTACAACCAAGGATATCAATGCGAATAACCATACGTTAGTCAAGATCTCCTTGATTCAATCCATGAACAACGCTGATTTATCTCAGCAATATTTCAGATTGCTCACAACAAATTAGTTACTCGCCACAATATCTCTATCCAACCAGTACGGTCGTTAGACATCGAGACACCACTAATCAAATCTACCTTCCATTCCAACTTATCAAAAGACAATAGACATCTCTATGAGAGAGATTGTTGTTATTGATTGAAAGTAATCGTCTCATCTAGTTTCACCCATCGACCGTTCTGGACTTGAGCGAGTACTGTATCTTTCAATCCATTATGGTTGTCTTTGGTGAAGATTAGTTCATGACCAAATAGATCGTTGTACGTACCCAAATTAGCAATCGCACTGACAAACTTCTCTCGAGTAAGATGCTCTCCTGCTGCCTCTAGTGCCATGATCGCAATATTTGCTCCGCGGTAAGCTTCCATCGCAGCAACGTCGGGTCTAACCCCGAAGATTTCCTTATAGCGGTTAAACCACTCAACAGCCTCGGGATTTTCTTCAGTGTCGGGATAGATACGAGTCATGTGAGCGAATACGTAGTACCCTTCACTTGAACCACTTTCATGTTCAGCGATCCCTGAACCCCCTGCTGCATTATTTCCTACCCAATCAACATCGGTCCAACCTAACTCTCTCGCAGCATCAAGAATTGCTATAGTGTCGTTGATGATCGTCCCTAGAAGAACAAGATCACATCCTGCTTCGCGCAATCTCAACACCGATGCAGTAAATTCAGTCTCTGTTTGTTCGTGTGAAGTCCATGCGACCAGTTCGATTCCCATCTCGTTAGTTTGATCGACTGCAGCATCATAGATTTCTTTTCCGTATTCGTTATCCATGTATGCAACACAAGGTGCTGTTCGTCCCTTCTCTTCGACAAAGTATCTGACTGCTGCACGGATTTCGTAGTAATAGATCCCACGCAGCGTAAACATGAGCTCATGATGTGGCTCAGCCATTTTGATTGAGCCCGTTAAAGGAAACAGATTAGGTACTCCAGCTTCAAACTGGTCGTCCATCACTGCTACGTTGTTGGGGGTACCGAGAGCGAGGAGCATCGCGAATATCTCATCTCGATATATCAGCTTATTGACGATTCGGAGAGATTCTTGTACCTGGTATTGTGAATCTTCTGCAATGATCCGCAGTTTGCGACCGTGTACACCACCCATTTCGTTTTGTTCATCAAAACGCATTCGAATCCCATTGACTGATTCCACGCCAAAAATTGCAGCTGGTCCAGATAAATCGGTATGCATGCCGAACAATATCTCATCATCACTGACTCCCGGTGATATCTCTACCGGTACTTGCGTAGTTTTAGTATCCACTTGATCTGAAGACGTTGCGGGATCAGAACCGCATCCTACTAGAAAAAGCAAGAAGCCGGTAAGCCCTAAGACAAGCAATCGTTGGTATATCTCTTTCAATTTCTGATTCATTAATACATCTCCTCAATCAGTTCAGAATATTTTTCATGTACAACTTTCCGTTTTAGTTTTTGCGTTGGAGTGAGTTCTTCATCCTCTGCATCAAGCAGTTGATCGATCAAACGAAATTTCTTAATCGATTCAACACGTGCAACTCGCCCATTCACTTTTTCTACTTCAACACCAATCAGGTCTTGAACTGCTTGTGTATGACACAAACTGGTATAGTTGGTGAAGGGAACGTCACGTTCTTGAGCATATTGCATGACGTTTTCGTGATCAATCATAACCAAGCAAGTGAGATAAGGTCGAGCTTCTCCCACTACCACAGCATCAGTGATATAAGGTGAGAATTTCAACTGGTTTTCAATCTCACTTGGAGTGATATTTTTGCCACCAGCAGTAATTATGATGTCTTTCATACGATCAACAATGTAGATATAGCCTTCTTCATCGATTCGCCCAACATCTCCGGTGTACAACCACCCCTGTTGGATCGTATCAGCAGTCTTTTCGGGATTATTCCAGTAACCTTTTATCACTCCCGGACTGCGAATCAAAATTTCGTTCTGCTCCGAGAGTTCAATCTCAATTCCGTGTACTGCTTTACCTACGCTGCCAATTCGATGTTCGTTTTCGAGGTTGCAGGTTGCAATCCCCGTACATTCGGTCTGACCATAAAGCTCATACATGGGTTTACCGATTGACCAATACCAATCGATCAATTCAGGTGCTATAGGTGCAGCTGCGGTCGATAGCCACCGGCACTTGTCGATCCCCAATAGCCTACGAACATTCCTCAATACCAACGTTTCTAAAATTAAATACTGTATAGTAAGAAGTATGGGAACCCGATCATTTACTTTTAGATAGTTCGCCCTTTGTGTACCGACTCGTAATGCTAAATCGTAAGCTATCCGCCCCAAAAACGTGGATTCATTACGCATGATCATCACATTGGAATGAAGCTTTTCCCAGACACGAGGTACTGCGAAATGAACGGTTGGTTGGACTTCTGCAATATCCGTTGCCATGGTTCCTAAGTCTTCAACCAAATGAACTTCTGAAGTCGCTTCAATCACCGAATAAACATAGAACATCCGACCAGCGATATGGGCGAGCGGTAAAAAACCTAGTTGTCTATCTCCAGATCCGATTGGTAGACAGTATTGAATGCAACTCATCATGAACAACATGTTGCTCTGAGTAATCATCGCGCCTTTAGGAGGACCCGTAGTCCCCGATGTATACGTCAAGATCATGACATCATCTGGTTTTGCTTTATGGACTTCTTCCGACCACACATCTGGATGATGCTTGCGAAAATTTCGTCCTAGTTCAATCAACTGGTCTAAAGACATACACGTGTCGTCTTTCAAGTTGCGAAGACCTTCCATATCGAAGATGATGATTTTCTCTAGAGTTTGAGTTCGTTCACGAACCTCTAGCACTTTGTCTAACTGTTCTTCGTCTTCTGCAAAGTAAAACCGTGTACCACTGTCGTTGATCAGATACTCTACTTGATTGGGCGCATCGGTCGGATAGACTCCATTGCAAATTGCCCCCATACAAACTGCAGCGAGATCTGCAAACATCCATTCTTTATTGATTTCAGATGCTATGGAGACTACATCACCTCTATCTAGCCCTAGTGACTTGAGACCTAATCCAACGAGCTGTGCTTGCTCACCCCAGTCAGCCCAAGTGTATTCATTCCAGATACCATAATCTTTCTCTCGAATGCAGACTTTATCTTTAAATTCGGCAACGCGATTTTCAAAAATTTTTGGAACCGACTGAAATTCACTGACTTTCTTGACTCCAGTGCTCATCGCCACGTCTTCCGTTGCTTCCACCTGCGTCTACCGCGAATACCCTTATCTTTCATTCCAAGATAAAACTCTTGGACATCGGTTGCTTTAGACAGTCGCTCACAGGTATCTTCCATGACTACTCGGCCATTCTCCATGATATATCCGTAGTCAGAGATTCCAAGAGCCATATTTGCATTTTGCTCGACGAGAACAATGGTAACCTTCTGATCTACGTTCACTGCTTTGATGATTTCAGAAATATCGTGTACCAGTTTTGGTGATAAGCCCAACGATGGTTCATCCAACAGTATCACTTCAGGAGAAAGCATCAAAGCTCTACCTATGGAAACCATTTGTTGTTGCCCACCAGAGAGAAATCCAGTTGGGAGTTTTCGATATTCCTTTAGTGCAGGGAAATAGTGGTAAACCAGTTCAAGATCTGCTTGAATGGACGCTCTCTCCCTTCGGCGAACAAACGATCCGAGTATAAGGTTTTCTTCGGTTGTAAGAAAGGGAAATAGTTCTCGACCTTCAGGAACATGAGCGATTCTTAGACGAGCGACTGCATCAGGGTCGCTACCGGTTATTTCTATACCGTTATAGTGAACAGTTCCTTTTTGGGCCTCCATCGCTCCACAGATTGATTTCAGGACTGTAGTTTTGCCTGCACCATTTGCTCCAAGTATGGTGACGATGGCTCCTTCTTCAACGTTGAGCGAGACTCCTCGAATAGCAACGACTGGGCCGTAGTAAGCCTCTAGATTACGAACTTCTAGAAGTGTAGCACACATATCTGTTAGGTACCCAAATAAGCATCGACCACATCGGGATGTTGCTTGACCTCGTCGGGTGTACCTATAACAATACCTTGACCGTCAGCCATTACTAGGACTCTATTAGATAGTTGACCGATGAGATTCATGTCGTGTTCAACCATCAAGATAGTGCTTCCAAGATCTTGTACGATGTCTTCTAACCAAAAAGACAAGTCGTCTGTCTCCTCTCGATTTAAACCAGATGACGGTTCGTCTAAAAGCAACAACCTTGGCTCCAAACACAATGCACGAGCCACTTCGACCAATTTTCTGATCCCAAACGCTAGTGAATCGACTTTCTTGTCTCGGTATGACTGCAGGTGAAGTAAATCAATGACATCCTCAGCACTCTCTCGAAAACTCAACTCTTGCTTGCGAACACTAGGTAAAAACATCATTTCAGTGAACATGTTGGTTCGCTTATGAATCTGCTGAACTATCAGGAGATTCTCCAACACTGTTTCGTGATCGAATAGCTCAACATTTTGGAAAGTACGTGCAATTCCATACTTAGCGATTCGATGCGGGGGCTTTCGTGTGATATCTTCACCCTCCATGATGATCTGTCCCTCATCAGAGTCATAGAACCGACTAATAAGATTTAAGACTGTAGTTTTCCCCGCTCCGTTGGGACCCATAATGCTGTAGATTTCACCTTCGTTGACCGAGAAGGTGAGGTTCTCAACTGCATGGACTCCACCGAAGTGCTTTGAAAGGTTGTTGACTTCTAGCATAAGATCAATGTACTCTTTCAGTTCGCAAATACGTCTTCTGGCGTTTGAAAGTCTTCTTGCGATACAGCGGGTACTGGCTGAAATACAGTCGAATTTTTACATAGCGTCCATAAATTCCCAGTGGTTCATACATCAGAAATGCGATCAGGATTAGTCCAAACGATAAAGGTTCCAGACCAGGCAGATATGCAATGCGGTCGGGTAACCAATCACGCAGAATAGAAATTAGTTCTGGCAACAAGACGATAAAAGTGGCACCAAAAATGATTCCGTGCATTGAGCCAACCCCTCCTACAATCACTAATATCAGGAGCTTAATCGAAGTGATGATGTTGAATGAATTAGGGAAGATAAACCCAATTTGATGCGCGTAGAGAGTTCCTGCTAAACCAGTCAGTGCAGCTGAAACTGCAAATGCTAGAGTTTTGGTTTTGACGAGATTCACACCCATTGCTTGTGCGGCAATTTCAGAATCTCGAACCGCGATCCAAGATCTTCCGGTTGGTGACCGTAGGAGGTTGATAACGACTAGAAATACGACGATCAACACACCGAAACAAAGGTAGTAATAAACGATCGGCGCGTCGAGATTGAATCCAAAGATTTGCGGTTCAGGGACATCAAATCCGTAGTTACCTCCGGTGATACCACTCCAACTCTTGAGCAACTTTTCAACAATCATCGCAAAGGCCAATGTCGCGATTGCCAGATAAATTCCGGTCATCCTTAGTGCAGCGATACCAATCAAAATGCCAAACAATCCACACACCATCATCGAAATAGGAATCGATGCGTACAAAGGGAATCCCAATTCGTAGAGTATCGCATGCACATAAGCCCCGATGGCTAGGAACGCTGCGTGACCCATACTCACGAGTCCGGTATACCCCACTAACAGCATCAATCCAGCCCCTGCAATTGCCCAGATGAAAAGCAAAGTCATCTGAGACTGGAAGTACTTCCCAAATCCCCACGGCGCTAGCACCAGTAATCCCAGAAGCAGAACATACCAAAGTACTTGCATCCGATCTTGAAACAGATTGATGTCCTGACCGTAGTTCGTCTTCAGTACAAATCGCATCAGACTTTCTTCTTCTGAATAGTTGCGATGAGACCTGAAGGTCGAATGAAGAGCATGATGAGAAGTAAGAGGTAAGCGCTTGTTTCACTAATCCCCATTCCCACGATAGGATCAACGTATAACTTGGCAAATGACTCAATAATGCCTATTGCGAGACCAGCAATAATCGCTCCGGGTAGGCTTCCAAAACCTCCCACTATCGCAGCAGCAAAAGCCTTGATTCCAAGCATCAAACCCATTTCAGGAAATGCAGATTTAGCAGGTGCAAGCAGGATACCCGCTAATGCAGCAATCGCTGCAGACAATGCCCATGTGAATGCAACCACAAACTTCACTGGTATCCCAACGTAGTAAGCTGCGAGTTGGTTTTGAGAAGTTGCTTGCATCGCAATTCCAAACTGGGTGAATCTCAAGAACAAGAACAACAGCCCACAAATAGCGAACGTTCCACCAATAATGACAATATCTACAACTGGAATAGATATAGCCATATCACCTAGAAACCATTGGCTACCCCAATAAGGTGCTTTGAGTAGTTGCGGGTTGTGCCCCCATATCATCCCAGCTATCGACCTAAGTACGAACCCTAACCCAATGGTGACCATTAGGATGGCGAAAGGCGGCTGACCAATCATTTGCCTTAAGATTGACCTCTCCAAAAGCAGTCCAAACACACCCATACAAAGGACTGTTGCAGCTATCGCAATAAAGTAATTCCACTCCAAAGTATGTGTGAAGGTAACTGCAAGAAACGCCCCTAGCATCATCAATTCGCCTTGGGCAAAGTTCACCATCTCGGTGGACTTGTAGATCAACACAAAACCAAGTGCTACTAGTCCATAAACACATCCGGATGAGATGCCACTAATGAGTAGTTGAAGATTTGTTTCCATCAACTCAAGTGTGAGTCACCACAGAGTGTGAAGTTGTGAATTACTCAGACAGAGAAGCGATTGCACCACGTAATTCACGTCGATATTCAAAGTAGAATGGATGCCAAAATCCAGGCATTCGTTGGGTAAACACCAAACCAGTGATTCGATCTTCGGGACTGATCCAAGTATGGGTTCCAGCTAGTCCACCCCAGTAGTATTCGGCAATTCGAGATGCATCATATTCTTTCCCAACTTTTTTGAGTTTCATCGCAAAACCTAGTCCAAAAACGGTGCCGGGCATATCCCAATCCATTAGTTCAACATACATCCCTTTGGGTAATTGGTTAGTTAGCATCATCTCAAGTGTTTCATACTTAATCACTCGATGACCTTGAAATTCTCCACCATTTGCTAGCATGCGCATGAAATTCTCATAGTCTTTGATGGTACCAACTAATCCTCCACCTCCCGATTGGAGTGCACGTGGAGCAAAGTAGTCACCCATGATTTCTGGTGATAGAAATAGTCCTGGTTTGAGAGGATCCATCTGATCGGTAGCTGCGTACAACATGCAAAAGCGCGGTCGTTGTTCCTCAGTAAGCTGAAATGCTGTGTCTTTCATGTCCAATGGATCAAAGATTGTTTGCTTCAAATACTCACCAAACGACATGCCAGACCAAATTTCAATAAGTCGAGCCAGTACGTCCGTTGCTACGCTGTATCTAAACCGCGCTCCAGGTTGATTAGCCAGTGGTAGATCCTTAAGTACATGGATAAATTCTTCGAGTGTGCGACTGGGATCCAATATCCGGCTTTGCATGTATAGCTGATCAACGGGGGATTCCGCAAAAATCCCGTAAGAAAATCCCACTGTATGACTCATCAGTTGACGAAGCGTCGGATGTTGCTTGAGTGATTCGGTGTCGTTAAGATCAGTGGAACCTTCTTTCAGTACTTTCAAGTCTGCAAGTTCAGGAATATGTTGTGCTATCTCATCATCCAAATTAAATTGTCCTTGCTCGTAGAGCTTCATTGCAGCGATAGATGCTAACAACTTGGTATTGGAAAAGATTCGGAATATTGAGTCTGGTTGTATGGGGATCTGGTTCTCCATATCTTGATACCCTGTGTAATACTCGTCTACGATTTCACCATCATGAATAATGATCGATGCAGCTGAAGGTATGAATTCTCTAGCAATCCAAGAGTTCAGACTGTTGTGGACGGATTGAAATTCTGGACGATGACTGGTCATCATGTGGTCTCCGGAGGGTATTTGGTGCAGTTTTCTTACTAACATCGGTGTGATTCAGGGAATGAGCATCCTTACCCATTCCTGAACACTAGATTGCAATTGATCTATGGCTGAATATAGTGAATCATGTCATCTAGGTTTACCTAGATTTAGGTAAATTATTCTGTGGCAATTTTAGTCTTATGTCCTACATTCATACTCTCTGAACCGACGGTAAATCTGTCGTGAACTTGCCCAATGTCTAGGTTAGCCTTGTTTTCTTCTTCTGAAATGGATCAATCATGCGTTCTTACTCTGATGGTGATTCAAATAGTGTGATCAAACACAGCAGAATAGGGAACGTTTGCTTGAGTTCACGGAATCTTTATTGCAACAGTACCAGTACTATAAAATCTATCCCTCAGGTTCAGCTTATTTAGTGGTCTGCTTGCTAGGTTGTAACCCAATCAGAAATATTCATCGACTGAGCGAGGTTCACTGCACTAAAATTGTTGTTACGGAACGAACCAGTCGATGGTGAAAATACAGGGAGTTTCATGAAAATTCAAGGTTTAATTTGTTGCGGTCTCGCAACTCTGCTCATAACCACAATAGCGTACGCACAAAGTGATGATCCAACACTCACTGCAGAACTTCGATTACGCTGGGAATCTGCAGACGATTCTGTCAACAATACCGCTTATGCCTACACTGGACGCATGGCTTTTCGCTGGGTAACCGGTGACTCTCCATTTTTGCCTGTCATTGAAATTGAGCACGTTTCAGCTTTCTTGGGAGAGGAATACAACGATGGTGGAACAAACGGCAAGTTCGAATACGCCACCATTGCAGATCCTGTAGGAACCGAATTAAACAAGCTCTATTGGGACATCGAACATGAGCTAGGTTGGAAGGCACGTATCGGTAGACAGGAGCTCTTTCACAGGGCTTATCCATGGCAACGGTACATAGGAACGGTTTCGTGGAGACAGAATGAGCAAACGATGGATGCTATCTCCGTCCAATACAGCACCGATGAGAATCTCAAATTCCATGGTGCTTACATCAATAATGTAAACCGAATATTCGGTGAAGACAATCCGAGTGAAACTCGTGCGAACTTTAAGTTAGACGGCATTTTTCTGCAGGGCGAATACAACGTTAACGAAAACGTAGTATTAGACGTATTCCTAATGGATTTCGACTTTGCTGATGCTACTGCCCTATCGAGCCAAACCATAGGATTTCGAGTAGATGGAACGATCCCGATGGATGCAAATTCAAAGGTTACCCTACTTTATGGCGTGGAGTTTGCATCACAAACTCCAGATACCTCTGGATATGGTGATACCAGTTATCAAATGCTGCAGCTCGGTGCTAAGAACAATTTGGGAACCATCAAAATCAAGAACGAAGTACTCACCTCTGCAGGTACCAACTCATTTTCTTCTCCCCTAGCAACTCTACACATCCACCAGGGATGGGCTGATAAATTCCTCGTGACTCCACAAGACGGACTAATCAACACATCAATTAACGCTAGTGGAATGGCGGGTGAAGTCAAGTGTACCTTCGAGTACAACTATTATCGTTCAGATGAAGGTGGAGGTGACTTCGGTAATGAACTTGGAGCTGCTTTTAGTCACACGTTCGATGCCGACTCAGGACGACTAGCAGGTTGGACAATCGGTGGAAAGTTCACGAATTTTGAAAAACTTTCAGATCGATACCGAGACACAACCAAGTTTTGGATTTGGATGCAAAGGAATTTCAATCTAAACTAAATTCCTAGCTAATTCAGGACGTTTTTTCAAGCTCACTCTTCAACTCGCAATAGTAGGATAACATTCCAAGTGTAAACTTGGAATCACAAAGGTTTGTTCCTTGGTTGCTCGACCATCACGGTTGCAGCTGTGGTGTCAGCGCGCTCCTCAATTTCCTTGACATATTCAACAGGATGTTTGTCTTCGGGCAGTTGAATGATTGCATATCCCAAGGAAGGATATGCCTTACCTTTGGTAGCTTCGGTTTCTTCGATAAATTCTTCAAGTTGGTCATAGTCTTCTAAAACTACTCGAACAGAGTTGGTTAAACGCTCAAACTTCTTTTGTTTGATGTTGAACACAAAGCGAGCATCCAGATCCGTATCGGAAATCCATTGAACGATGCTATCCATGTCTTCGCCATCCATCTTCGCTTCGTACTTCCACATATCGATGTGACGTTCAATGACAAGTTCTGCACCATCAATCCTATAGACTCCTTCTATGGCGTTAGAAGTTTCAGGCATTGTGAAGAGAGAATCACCCTCTTCAGTTTCTACTGTAGTAAACTCCATCTCCTGTGCAAACCCTACACAGAGTAACCCTAAGCAGAATAAGGTACTTGCTATTTTTATAAAGTATTTCATGATTCAGTCTCTTCTGTGTGTATTTCTAAACTGATTTTTTTCTATCTGTAGAAAGCGTGTTCTGTGTTGGTATGATCGGTCGAATCTTTTATCCCTTTCAAATCGGGAACCCTTTCCATCAAAGTGGTTTCTACACCCTGTTTCAGGGTAATATCTACTGCAGCACATCCTTGGCAACCACCACCAAATAGCAATACAGCGACGTTGTCGTCTACCACTTCCAACAAAGATACCATGCCACCGTGTGAGGCTAGCTGTGGGTTGATTTCACTATAGAGAACGTAGTTGATTCGATCTTCAATGGGAGCATCAAGACCAACTTGAGGCACACGAGAGTTTGGAGCTCTGACAGTAATCTGCCCACCCATCTTGTCTTCACGAAAATCTACTTCCGCATTTTCGAGGAATGGCAGGCTTTTTTCGTCGTACCAAACTGTGAACTGGTCATAATGAAACGGTTGGTCACCTTCGTGTTGCTCGCCTTCACGACAATACGCAATGCAGGTTTCTGCACGCGGTGTGCCAGGTTCAGCTACGAAAATTCTCACACCACAACCGAGGTCTTCTTTCGACAGTAATTGTGCAAGGTAATCTTGTGCTGAAGGAGATATGTTGACTACGGATTCCATACGATAGCGTTGTTTAGGTCATCAATTAAACTACAAATATTGTAACTTTGCTATCCATCGGTGAAACACCGCAACTCATTTAGCGTTCCCTTGTCGGGTCAAATTAGGAAGCAAAACCACTGTAATGACATCATTTCTTGAACAGCATCTGCGAGAACGCATCCTTCTTTTGGATGGTGCGACCGGTACCATGCAACAAGATTACAACCTTACTGAAGATGACTTCAGGGGTGAGCAATTTGCTGATCATCGCATCCCTCTCAAAGGTAACGGTGATGTGCTTTCAATTACACGACCAGACGTAGTCAAAGCGATTCACTTGGCTTATCTTGATGCAGGTGCAGACATCATTGAAACCAACACTTTTTCTGCGAATCGGATTTCTCAATCTGACTATGAATTACAGCATGCAGTTAGAGAACAGAATTTAGCATCGGCCCGAATTGCACGAGCAGCCGCAGATAGTCGTTCGACTCCGGAAAGGCCAAGATTTGTCGCTGGAGTTTTAGGTCCAACCACACGTTCTGCAAGCATCTCACCCGATGTGAACGAACCATCAGCTCGCAATGTTCGTTTTGATGACTTAGTAGAAGCCTACGAAGAAGCTACTTTAGCTCTGAAAGAAGGTGGTGTCGACCTCATCATGATTGAGACTATCTTCGACACTCTCAATGCAAAGGCTGCAATTTACGCAGTGCAAAGTGTACAAGACAAGTGTCAAACCAACCTGCCCATCATGATCTCTGGAACCATCACAGATGCGAGCGGGAGAACGCTTTCAGGACAAACTTGTACCGCATTCTGGAATTCTATCGCTCATGCTAATCCACTGATTGTTGGTCTGAACTGTGCACTCGGTGGTAAAGCTCTTCGACCGTATGTTGAAGAACTCTCTAAAGTAGTACCCGCTTATGTCAGTGTGCACCCCAATGCGGGTTTACCGAATGAGTTTGGTGAGTACGAAGAATCACCTGAATACATGGCATCAGTACTCGGAGAGATGGCTGAATCCGGTTTAGTGAACATCGTTGGTGGTTGCTGCGGAACCACCCCCTCTTACATTGAAGCTTTTGAACGTCAAGTAAAAAACATACCAGCTCGAAAACCTGTTGAACCTGAGCCAAGGTTGAGACTCTCCGGTCTTGATCCGTTCGAGCTAACCGACCAGACTCTCTTTGTAAACATCGGTGAACGTACCAACGTTGCAGGATCCCGTCGATTCAAAAATCTCATTATGAAGGGCGCATATTCCGATGCCTTAGAGATTGCAGAAGATCAAATCCAAAACGGAGCACAACTGATCGATGTTAACATGGACGAAGGCTTGCTGGACGGGATTCAAGCTATGCGAACGTTCCTCGACATGGTAGCTGTGGAACCAAACATATCCCGAGTCCCGATCATGATCGACTCAAGTGACTGGGAAGTAATCACGACTGGACTAAAAAGTCTTCAAGGAAAGTGCATCGTCAACTCCATATCTCTTAAAGACGGAGAGCAAGAGTTCATCAATCGAGCGCTGATTTGCAAGCGGTTTGGGGCTGCTATCGTGGTGATGGCGTTCGATGAACAAGGACAAGCAGACAACTTTAAACGGCGCATTGAGATCATGCGGCGAGCTTACGACATTCTGGTAAAAGAAGTGAACTTCGCTCCTGAAGACATTATTTTTGATCCCAATGTTTTTGCCGTCGCTACGGGTATTGATGAACATTCCAATTACGGAAACGAGTTCATTGACGCTTGCCGTTGGGTAAAAGAAAACTTGCCTTTTGCTCACACATCTGGAGGTATTAGCAATATTTCGTTTTCGTTCAGAGGGAACGAAGCTGTGCGTGCTGCGATTCACACTGTATTTCTCTATCACGCTATCAAAGCTGGGCTAACCATGGGTATCGTTAACCCAGTGCAATTAGGGGTGTACGAAGAAATCCCGAAAGAGCTCAGAGATGCAGTTGAAGCAGTGGTGCTGAACACACGACCGGACGCTGGTGAACAACTACTGGAACTTGCTACTCAATACTCTGGAACTGCATCAATCCGAGACAACGACACTAACCAATGGAGAACCTTACCGGTCAATGACAGACTGAAACATTCGCTAGTTCACGGTATCACCAAGTTCATTGTCGAGGATACAGAGGAAGCAAGAACACAGTACGACCGGGCAATCAGTGTCATTGAAGGTCCTCTCATGGAGGGCATGGATGTGGTCGGTGAACTCTTTGGTGCTGGAAAGATGTTCCTGCCACAGGTTGTCAAGAGTGCGAGAGTGATGAAACAGTCGGTTGGTTATCTAGTACCGTTCATTGAAGCAGAAAAAGCCGAAAGTGGCGATTTACAAGCCAAGGGTGTTATCGTCATAGCTACTGTAAAGGGAGATGTGCACGATATAGGCAAAAATATTGTCGGTGTAGTGTTGCAGTGTAATAACTATCGTGTAGTCGATTTGGGAGTGATGGTTCCAGCTCAAACCATCCTCGAAACTGCACTCAAAGAAAAAGCAGATCTCATTGGTTTATCAGGATTGATCACACCATCTTTAACCGAAATGGTTTATGTCGCTCGTGAAATGGAACGACTCGGATTTTCAATTCCGTTATTGATCGGTGGTGCAACTACGTCGAAGACTCACACTGCAGTCAAGATTGATCCCTCTTACTCCGGTCCAGTGGTTTATGTACCTGATGCTTCGCGAAGCGTGAGTGTGATGGCCAATCTACTGTCAGATAGCGAAAAGGAAAACTACACACAGAACATCCAAACCGAGTACCGAGCCATACGAGAGCGACGTAGTAACGCACCGTCTCGTAGTATGAGAACACTAGAACAAGCTAGAGAAAACCGTCTTCAACTGGATTGGAGTATGTATGAAATTCCTAAGCCAAAAGAGTTAGGTGTAATTCAAACCAAAACTCCCACTGTGAGTGAGCTGATTCCCACGATTGACTGGACTCCATTCTTTATCTCTTGGTCTCTAGCAGGAAAATTTCCGGACATCTTAACGGATAAAATCGTAGGCAAATCAGCAACAGACCTGTTCCGGGATGCCCAACAAACGTTGAAACGCTTGGAACAGCAGTCGGATCTCAATATTCGAGGCATATTGGGTTTTTGGCCGGCAAATAGTGTCGGAGACGATTTGGTCTTGTGGAGTGATGAACATCGCAACGCCCCCCTACACACCTTATTCCACGTTAGACAGCAACACGCACTGGAACAACCCAATCTATGTTTGAGTGACTTTGTCGCACCTAGCCCTTGGGAGGACTATATTGGAGGTTTTGTAGTATGTGTTGATTGTTCGGATGAAATCATGGCAGAACAGGACGATTACAACCAGATACTCTTGAAATCGCTGATGGATCGGCTAGTCGAATCCTTTGCAGAAACCTTGCATCGTGAAGTCCGCATAAACTATTGGGGTTACTCCCAAGACGAATCGCTCACCAATGAACAGCTCATCGACGAAAAATACGTTGGTATTCGACCTGCACCGGGTTATCCAGCATGCCCGGATCACCAAGAGAAACGTACCCTATTCGATCTATTGACAGCAACAAAAAATACAGGTGCAAAACTAACCGAAAACTTTGCAATGACACCTGCTGCCACTGTTGCGGGTTGGTACTTTTCACACCCCGAGTCGAAGTATTTCAACGTTCGACAAATTCAACAAGACCAGCTTGAAAATTACGCGCAGCGACGAGAGATGAGTACTGCGGAAATCTCTAAGTGGTTGAGTTTCTCTACCTCTTTTATCTAAAGTACTAATCGACAGAATCGTGTTCTTGTGGATCTTGGGGCTTAGCTATCACCATCACCGTGTGCTTAGCCGCTTCTTCCAAATCTCCTGGAGAAGGCTTTTGGTCGTGATCAAGTCGAACGTCATGATAAACAGCATCATGGGGAAAGTCTTTGAGATACGAAGTTAACTCTTCTTCGACCATCTTTTCTTGAGGTGAAGTCACTACTACCGTCTTGTAGTGTGAATTTTTACCGTTTAGGCACAACTGGACACTAGAGTTGTCACGCAAATTAGGCCACCAGCCAGCACTTTTATCAGTGAAGCACTTGATTATCCCGTCTTTTTCGATGTAGCGAACGGGAACCTCGTAATACTTACCTGTTTTGCGTCCTTGGTAGCAGATAAGCATGATGTTCTTGCTGAATATACCATGGATAGGACTCCTGAGTGAGAATCGCATTATCGGATTGATCACACAGAACATGAACTCAGGTACGCGCATAGGGTTTCCTCTAAATTAAACTAACGATAAATCTAGTTCAAGTAAACAAGTTTTACAAAAATTCAATAATCATACCATTATATCTTAGAAATCCACGACTTTCTAGTAATCCAATCTTCTAATGGTGGTTTGGTTGCTTTTGACAGAGTTGCATTACCGACACAATAGAATTGATGCAGATGTCGTTGCACCGTCCTTGAACTAGGTGGGATATGTTCTCGATGCATAAAGCATATTCAAGCTGCGTCCACAGCTGAGCAGAACACCAAACTTTCATAACAATCTGTGATAGGGCAATTCCTTGAAGATTTTGCTTCGGTAACCGCTACCATGCTTCGAGGGGACGTTGACAAACGTTTACAGGTGCCAAAAATGTACCGCTGGTTCCATCTGCTTCGCCGTAGGAGGAGTCAGTGTAGTGTATTTGCTCTACCGGAATAGGCATCTTCACGACTCTGGCTATGAGATGTTACGCTCTAAGCCTTTTATTCATGATTTGTGCACTTTTCCCACATGTCTACGACAACCTACTGCCGTTTCAGTCGTGCAGTTCAACGAGTTGAGCACATACTGCAAAAGAGTCTAATCAACATCGTTTTCGTAGATCTTGAACTGATATTCCTTGGGTTAGTACAGAAAAATGAGCTTTGATAGGGTATCCAATATTACCTAGGTTGCTGTCTCCGATAATAGTTTCACCGGCTTTCACTTCATCGTCAAGAACTGCACAATGAGCCACAATCGGTTACTCGAAATTTATGTCTGTAGCTCATGGCAACGTAGATAGTCAGGTGCCTGCGGACTTGACATCTTTCGGAGCACTGGAGATCACTCTTCAGATGAATTTCTCGCTATAGCAGTTTATTCCATTGTTCGATAGCAGAGTTCTAATGGCTTGAAAGAAATATACACCTAATCAGTTAATTGGTGTTCATCAATTTAATCATCCCAAAGTTACTAGTAGAATCAGCAACACACAAATACCCGATGAGGTTGTGCAATTTGGACATTGTTAGAACCATTACGCGATCACAATCCAAAATCAATGGATGCAATTTTTGAATCATAGCAACTAATCTGAAGTTAGATCCTAATTGCAACCAGAAATAGGTGGTCTCAACGAGAGTAGCCTTCATCGAACACTAAAGCAGTTCTATGCTGACAACGAATCACAGATTGAACAGACGGTAGGTCGATTTGTCGTCGATGTGGTGAAACCAGGTGAGTTTATTGAGATTCAAACTAGAAACTTTAGCTCAATTCGCTCAAAATGTGCAGAACTATTGAACCAAGGAACGCTAAGGTTGGTCCACCCTATCCCAACCAGAACATCTATCGTGAAAATTCAAGGAGATAAACTAACAAAACCTAGACTGTCACCAAAACGTGGCACCTTATTTGACCTCTTCGCAGAGCTAGTGGCTATTCCTAGATTGTTACTGGAGAAAAACTTTAGTGTTGAAGTGGTAATGTTTAAGGAAGAGCAAATCTGGATACCCGCAGTCAAACGTTACAGAAGGCATGGATGGAGTGTCATCAATCGTCGACTATTAGAAGTGAAATCGTACCACACGTTTGACTCAGCTTCTGACCTTTGGGCTCTAGTCGACTCGGAAATTTCGCCACGTTTTACCACCCAGGATTTAGCGCAAACTGCAAATATCAATCGAGCCTTGGCACAGAAGATGGCGTACTGCTTGCGTCAGTGTGAGGTCATAGACATAGTGTCCAAACAAGGGAATAGTCTCGTCTACGAAGCGCGACGGTAGGTGTTCAACCTCTCAGTTTTCCCATTTCTCAATCGATAAGAAGCAATTTAACCGATGACGGATCCTCTTCTTGAAACTTTGATGTTGATCGTTGCACTGACTGCAGTGGCAGCATCTGTAGGAATGTTTGCTCGACAACCTCTAATCATTGTCTACATCGTCCTCGGTTGTTGCCTTGGACCCTATGGATTCGGCTGGGTGGGTGACATAAATGCTATCGAAGAATTAGGTCACATCGGAATCATTTTCTTGTTATTTATCGTGGGGTTGGAATTGCCGACTAATCGAATCAAGAATGTGTTAAAGCAATCAGTGACCATTGTTATGGTTAGTTCCCTTATATTCTTCGCAATAGGTATGGGACTGGGACTCCTCCTAGGTTTCGACACTAAAGAAGCCATCATCACTGCGCTTGCAGTTCTGTTTTCAAGCACGATTGTTGGTATCAAGCTGCTGCCTAGATCCACTTTACATCACAAACATATCGGTGAAATAGTGATTGGTATGTTGATCCTCCAAGATGTCATTGCGGTTATAGCCCTTCTCTATGTAGACAGTGCCGGAACAGAGATTTCATTTTGGACCTGGTTTACTATTTTTGTTTGCCCCCCGTTGTTGACCATAGGAGCAGTTCTAGGAGCCAAGTTCATCTACTGGCCACTGTTGAAGAGATTCGACGTAGTCACCGAGTACACCTTTGTTATGTTCCTTGGTTGGTGTCTTGGAATAGCTTATATAGCTGACTTGCTCAACGTTAGCTTTGAAATTGGTGCTTTCATAGCAGGAGTTTCACTAGCAAATAAGCAAATAGCTCAAATGGTCGCAGACACCTTAGAACCGCTCCAAGATTTCTTTCTGGTACTGTTCTTCTTCTACGTAGGTACCACCATAAACCCCATCCTTTTATGGAGTGTCGCTTGGCAAGTTGCACTGCTTGCTGTAGTATGTGTATCAATTAAACCTGTGGTCATCCGTTATCTATTGGGATGGTTAGGGGAGGACAAGAAGACTAGCTGGGAGGTGGGATTTAGGTTAGGCCAAAATAGTGAGTTTGGACTACTCATCATCTATGTCGCAGCTTCTCAAATGGCAGATCGGGCTATGTTAACGCTGTTGGGTGCGACCGTGCTGACGATTGTGATTTCGTCTTATATTGTGGTGTTCAAATTCAAGAATCCGATTGCGGTGTCAGACCAATTGCGCGCCAATTGAACACACATATTAGGTGTGTGCGAGACTGTCGGGTTAATTTGCTATAGCGTGTTTGAGAATTCCTCTACCGACCATCTTTCCTTCCAAAATACGGTCGATACCTTCATTGAGTTGCTCTAGGGTTAGAGTAGATTCAAGGAATGCCAAGTTGGGTAATTTCCAATCAGAACTTAATCGAGCCCACAAAGCTGCTTTCTGATCTATTGGAAGGTGTACTGAGTCCACTCCAAGTAAATTCACACTCCTGAGAATGAACGGCAACACTGTTCCCGGAAAACTTGGAGAGTTAACTAATCCACATGCAGCCGCACTGCGTCCGTATTTGAGACCATTGACTGCCTGAACTAGCATATCGCCACCCACTGTATCCACTACAGCTCCCCATTGTTCCTTTTGAAGTGGTCTCTTGCTATCTTGCATGAACTCTTGCCTGGAAATCACCTCTGTTGCACCTAGGTTTTTAAGAAACTGATGCTGGTCAGACTTTCCGGTTACAGCGACGACCTCAAAACCGATTTGGGAAAGTACTGCAACTGCAACACTCCCTACTCCACCTGTAGCACCGGTAACCAGAGCTGGACTGTCTGAAACACAACTGTTTGCGTCTTCCAACTTTTGCAAACACAACCCAGCGGTCAAGCCAGCGGTGCCTATGATCATGCTTTCGCGTAAAGTTAAACCAGATGGTAGAGGAACCGCCCAACCAGATGGTATTCGAACTCGCTCACCAAATCCACCATCAGTATTCATTCCCAAGTCAAAGCCAATCGCTACGACTTCATCTCCCCTTGCAAATTTGTCTGTTGAAGATTCGATGACAGTTCCTGCGACATCTATACCCGGTGTATGAGGATAGCTTCGAGTGACTCCTCGAACACCAGTAGCTGAAAGAGCATCCTTGTAGTTTAGAGACGAGTAATGCACATCAATGAGTAGATCACCCTCGGGTAGATCCTCAGTGTCCAAATTTACTACATTACGTTGAAACGCACCCTCTTGATCCTGAACTATTCGAAGAGCGCGATAGGATGTCAATGTATGCCTCTACGAATCCATTGGGTGAACGCGGTGATTGAACTCACCACCTGTGATAGAACATCTGAAACATTCTTTTTCTTTGGGTGCCAAGTGACTTCATAGACGTTTGAAGTTTGGCAGGACTTCATGATGTACTCATCACTGGTCTGAATCTCATCAATCAAATTAAGGTCTATCGCACGTTGACCGTACCAAGATTCACCGGTTGCAACAACATCAACATCAACGTCACTTCGATGCTGAATCACAAAGTCTTTAAACAGTGTGTGTACATCATGTATTTCTTGAGAGAACTTTTGACGAGCAGCATCTGTGTTCTCACCAAATACGGATAAGGTGCGTTTAAACTCACCAGCAGTGATGATCTCATAATCAATGTCATGCTTTTTCAGCAGTCTGTTCACGTTAGGGATTTCTGCAGCTACACCTATGGACCCTACCAATGCAAACGGTGCTGCGATGATTTTGTTAGCTACAACTGCCATCATATAACCACCGCTTGCAGCAACTTCATCCACTGCTACTGTGAGTTTGACACCAGCATTTCTCACTCTCATGAGCTGTGAAGCTGCATGCCCATAGGAATGAACTACACCACCGGGACTTTCTACTCTCACCACAACTTCATCTTCAGGTGTGGCTTGTGTCAACACTGCAGATATTGAATGGGTTAATTGATCTACGGTAGATGCTTCGACATCTCCTTTAAATGCAACCACATAAACGTTGCTTCGGTCTTCACCCTCTTCATGATCCAATGAAGCAAATGCGGGTTTACTCTTCTTGTCTTCCTCAGCTTCTTTTGCGTTTTCAGAACTATACTCAGTGGATTCTTCTGCAGTCACTTTCTCTTCGGTTACTACAGGAGCTTTGGGAGAGGATTTCTTTTTACTCGCCTTCGATTTTTTCTTTTGATTTTTCTCGATTTTGCGTTGCTTCTTCAGTTGATCAGGAGTCATTGAAGCTTCTTCAATCGTCGAGCCCATACTCTGATAAAACTCATTCATGAACTTCACCGAGAGATGTCCTGTCGTGTTCTTATCTGCAGACCTTCTGACTGCATTTGCACTGATGAACATGATCACAATGATTACCGCTACAACGATAGTTCCTGTTTTGATGAGAAACTGAATATAGTCAAATAGCAAATCCATGTATTTCTAGAACTCCTAGCAAGTGAGTGGGGACTACTTGGTCTCGAAAGGGTTTTGTGGCCTCACTTAGAGTATTTCACAAAACTCTAACTGGGTAATTATCCTGAATTGACGCATTTGAACTTGGATTTCGCGTCGCTAGTCCCCTTGTACAATATGAATCATGAATCGGTATTAACAAATCACTTTCTTAAATTTTGAGAACTTAAAGAATTACTCTGGTCGATTGCTGAAACCAATATTTCAATATTGCTTATAAGGATAAATATTTCATCATCTAATTCACAGTAGCTCCGAACTGACTTACGCGATTTCTATCAATGCTCCCAAGGTTCAGCACCTAGTTGTACAAGAAAACCATTGTCGTGTTGCTGAACGTTCATCCTAATCTGTGGTATGCAGCATACCGAAGTAGGATCATTATTGGACGGTCTTCAGTTCATCCAGATGATAGCAGGCTGGGTGCTTCCTAGTTTATCTCACCCTTGCAATGACCTTAGGTGCTATCTCTTGTTGTGTGGGTGATACTCATTTATAGACAAGCATTTTGGGATGGTGTAATCGCCAGAGAATGTTAGAAAAGTTAGCAACTACCATCACACAGGTACCTGACCTGACAACCTTGCTTGCACATGAACTTCTATAAGATCGTTAAGTTTGCATGCCTTACACCATCACCATCGTCTAGGCAATGTTCCTCTTCTTCTGAAATCAGCCATGCATTCACCCTCAACAAATTGGTGTTGCAGTGAAACTGTTATGGACCTGTTCAGTGGTAACTGGCACAAATCGCCCTTCGTAAAATTAGTTGATAAAACCATTCTCAATGACCGATTGATTCCACCAATCCGAGTCTGTCTCTAAACTGTTAATAGGAAAAAATTTGGCTTCAACAGACCAACCTGCAATGACGTATCCTGGTGCCCGCCTACGGATGGGTGACTTTTACCAGAACTTCCTGGGCAATGCGCCCTACTGGTACAAGAAAACCATCTTATTGTTCCTGTTAATCAACCCTCTCCTATGGGGTATGCAGATTTTCGCACAAGGTTACGAAGTAGGAACATTCCTCTACGGGTTCTTCATGTCTTTCAAGGTGATAGCAGGCTGGGTGCTCGTTCTACAGTTCATTTTCACCTTAGCGATGGCATTAAGGTGCTATCCACTACTCCCGGGTGGATTGTTGGCGTTAGAAGCACTCGCTCTGCGGATGACCGAAACTTCAACCGTCTATTACGAGATTCAAGGAGGTTTGAAAGTAATCCTGTTGTTGATGTTCATGGTTGCAGGAATCTACTTTATGCGAGACCTGCTCATATTCATCTTCACCAAATTGTTCTTGAAAGTGCGCTCACACACTATGCTTTCGGTGGTATTTATTGCTGTTGCAGCAATCTTGTCTGCGTTCTTAGATGCATTGACAGTGATGGCAGTGATTATTACAGTGAGCGTCGGGTTTATCAAGGTTCTAAAAGACAATTTGACCCGTGATTATGAACAGTTTGCGAGTCGAGAGGAAGCAATCAACTTTGGTCTAGCAACCCTAGAGTTTCGTCGAGTAATGCGAGGGTTGATCATGCACGCTGCAGTGGGAACTGCACTGGGAGGAGTGTGTACCACTGTTGGTGAGCCTCAGAACCTCTTAATTGCTGAGAAAATGGGTTGGGAGTTCATTGAGTTTGCACAACGGATGGCGATAGTTTCTATGCCTGTATTCGGTATAGGAATCTTGACCTGCATAGTTTTAGAGAAAACTGGTTGGTTTGGGTATGGACTGAGTCATCCTGACGCAGTCATACAGGCATTGCAGAGATTTAACGATACTGAAAGTGGTAAAAGAGTGGGTCGCGACAAGGCCAAACTGTTCTCGCAAGCTATTGCAGCGCTCTTCTTGGTATGCGGTCTTGTACTTCAACTCGCTGAGGTCGGATTGATTGGACTTGGAATCATTGTGATTCAAACATCACTTAATGGTGTTTCGGAAGAAAAACAAATCGGTCCAGCATTTGAGGAAGCGCTACCTTTCACGGCCTTATTGGTGGTATTCTTTGCCATAGTCGCAGTCATACATGAACTGCACCTATTTGAACCCGTGGTTTCTTATATTCTCCAACTAGACACTTCTGTACAACCCGGACTGTTCTTCGTGGCCAACGGAGTACTTTCACTCATCAGTGACAACGTATTCGTAGCCACGGTTTACATTTCATCCATCGAAGAAGCATTTGTAGAAGGGTTGGTAACACAAGCTACATTCGATAAGTTAGCAATCGCTATCAATACAGGTACAAATATCCCAAGTATTGGTACCCCTAACGGTCAAGCAGCCTTCCTTTTCCTGCTTACTTCGTCGTTAGCTCCGCAACTAGAGCTCTCTTACATGAGGATGGTGAAACTAGCACTACCCTACACGATTGTGCTTGGCATAACCGGTTGGATCATGGTGCACTTCTTCCTTTAATAAGCACTTAGCCCCCTAGGATCCTACTTCTGGTACTGCTCCAGACTCTTCATATAAGCTGTGTGAAGTTCTACTTCCTCTTCGGTAGCGTAGATGACTAAAGGCTGGTCTCGTTGCACAGTCACAGCAGTAGGTGGTTCAACCTCTAACGAGCTATCATGGGTGTCCAGTAAATCTATCTCACCAGAAGACAATCGAACATATACTAACGCTGTCAATTCAGCGTCTAGCAGAGCACTATGCTTAGTTCGGTTACTTGCATCGATCTTCAACTTATTACACAGCGTATCTAAATCTACTCTACCACCCAATTTCTTTCGTGCTAGTGCGACCGAATCAATGACTTCGCAGATTTCATCGACTTTAACGTCTTTGTTTGCCAACCCGAGTTCATGGTTCAAGAAGCCAATATCAAAAGTGGCGTTGTGTGCGACTAATTGGCAATCTTCCAATTCGGAAACGATCTGATCCGCTTTCTCTACAAACCGAGGTGCATCCATGAGATCATCCCAGGTCATACCATGAACTTGAACAGCTTCGCCAGCTATCTCGCGTTCAGGATTAAAGAATGAGTGAAACACTGTGCGCGTAGTCGCAAAATCACAAATCTCAACACATGCGACTTCAATGATGCGATCACCTTCTTCGGGACTTAATCCAGTCGTTTCGGTGTCGAGGACAATGACGCGTGTATCACTCATTGCTTTTTTTATCGTCGACAGATATGGCTTGATTTCTAGAGATGGCATCCACGTGTTCGTTTTGGGGATGTCCGCTGTGTCCAGGTACCCAATGCCACTCAATTTGATGGAACGAGATCAACTGATCGAGTGATTGCCACAAGTCTTCATTCTTTACCGGTTTCTTAGCTGCGGTCTTCCATCCATTCACTCGCCATTTATTGATATATTGAGTGATACCATCAATGAGATACTTCGAATCTGTATATAAGTGTATATGATGAGGGTCTTCGACGTACTCTAATCCACGAATTGCAGCTAAAAGCTCCATTCGGTTGTTGGTCGTGTCGCGGTCTGCGCCCGAAATCGTAAACGATTCACCACCAAACTCAATGAGTGCAGCCCATCCACCAGGTCCTGGATTACCTAGACAGGCACCATCGGTATAGATGCTCACACTCTCCATAAAGCTTGAACGAAACTAGTAGAGGTCGTTAGATTAGGAATCTGAAGGAATATTGATCCTAATCTTTGCAGTATCTCGAAGTGCTTTGACAAAGCTCTTTATTTCTCGACTCTCGTTTTGGATTTCGAGTGAGGTTTCCAAAGAGGTCTGTTCAGTTTCTGGAAGTTCGTTCCACATTCCAGGAATCACTGCAGAAACCACCACAATAGACCTATCTCTCGATAAGCCATCCGCCACAAGAATTTCTCTTTCCCCTTCGGGAAGCGTGCGCACGCTAAACGCAGCCTCTCGAATGGCTCTAGGAACGTCTGGATCAAATTGTTCCATCCCGTCTACAGTTTTCCACTGAAGCCCAAATTCAAGTGCTACTGCGGTGAAATTCTCTTCGGTTTCATCAATTCTCTCCCTAGCTGCATCACGATCTGCTTGCGCTCTACGAGCAGATTCTTCTCGTCTGAGTTTAGCTGCAATAAGCGTGCTCACTGCTTCTAGCGGTTTCAGTTCTGGTGCAGTGGTGGAAACTAACCGACCTACCAAAGTTTGTCGTTCATCGACGGTAATCGGGACACTGTTAAATCCGTTTTCTAATACGTCCGGAACAAACAATTGAGCACGAACATCACTCGAACTCAATAACCCATCACCGCTAAACGGAGTGACTCCGCCTTGGGTCTGGATGTTCAAACCGAAGGTTTCAGCTACAGCGTCCAATGAAGTTGCGTAATCGCTCTCAAAGGTAAGAGTTTCAAACTCTCTGAGCTGCTCTTCATACATCGGAGTTGCTTTTTCCTCCAATATACCTTGTCGGATCTCCTCGAACTTCTCCTCTAGAGCTGTCTCATCAACTTCTGCGATTTCGTTTAACTTGATAAGATGTACACCAAACTGTGTGACAACTGGTTCGGAGACTTCTTCTATTTCAAGACCGAAAAGTGCGTCTTCAAACGTAGGGACGTAGATGCCGCGACCAGCAAATCCGAGGTCACCACCCAAGAGATTGTTACTCTCATCTTCAGAATACTCCACTGCAAGAGTGTCAAATAGTTCCCCTTCCATGTATTGTCGACGGATGTCAGCCGCCTGCTCTAACGCTTCCTCTTCAGTTCGAGAATCATCCACCCTCAAGAGTATATGCTGAGCCTTTCTCTCAGCATCAATTCTCGCTTGTTCTCGCTCTTCTTCGAAAGCTAATTTGACATCTTCACCCGTAATTTCAAACTGGTCAGTAAAGTCTGCTTTCGATAGTACCACATATTCAAACTCGTACTCTTCATCCGTCATAAACTCATCGGGGTTTTCATCGTAATAACTACCTATTTCCTCCTCAGTGGGCTCAATGAGTGGAACGTAAGAGGTGGCTTCAAACAGCAAGTAGGCAATATTGCGAGTCTGTCGTTCAACCGTTGCCTCATCCCTTAGTTCTCGTGTCGTCGTAAAGGAAGTATCCTTTTGTAGATTCCACAATTGCTCTACAAGATTGTCATTACGAATCTCTCTTTCCCAAGATTCTGGTGTGTATCCCATGCTACCGATAATGGATGTAAATCGGCCTTCACTAAACACACCATCATCTTGGAAGATTTCGTTAGAAAGCAAATCTGACAGATACTTTTCTCGAGACGATGCCATCCCAAGATCTACCGCTTTCTGTCGATACAGATAGTTCTCTATCAATTGATCCAATACTTCGGATTCGCGAACGAGTGAATCAATGAGCTCTGGATCAGCGTCCTCTCCATAACGTTGTGCCACTTGCAAGCGTTCGACATTGGTTGCTAACACTAGTCTTGCTTCGGTGATATCTTCACCATTTACGACTGCAGCAGCAGGTTCATTCACTGTGAATAGATTGAAAGCTCCAAAACCAAATACCACCAATACAAAACATATGATTGCGGCAAGAACCTTTGCTCCTGCTGTTTGAGCTTTTACGCGTATCTTTTGTAGCACAAATTACCTCAAGTTATAGAGAACCATCCGATAAATGAGTGAACTCAGTAGATTCAGTTGTCAAGAGTTGACCGCTTGAGAGAGTGCCTTACTAGCTTTGAAAACTACTTGCTTTCGCGCCGGTACTTGAACAGGTTCACCGGTTTTTGGGTGTCGTCCAGTATAAGCAGCTCGATCTCGTACTACCAGGGTGCAAAACCCCATAAGAACTACCATGTCGCCTTCCGTCAGGGCGTTGGTAATTCCGCCAATGACAGCACTCACCGCTGCTGTGGCATCCTTCTTGGACATCCCTGTTTCTTGTTGTACGTGTGCGATTAAATCTCGTCGTTGCATGTTGTGTTTATCCTCAATGCAAAAAATTGTTAAAAAGAAGATTACCTGATTGCTTACCAGGCAACGAACGGATTCATACTGAAGGCGTACTCCTTGTGTGTCATCTAGCAGGATTTATCCGTTCACCAATAAAGGTTGTTTAGTCTTTTTCTCCCTCAAAATCAGGATAGGGTTATATTCACCCGAAATTACTTTACCATCGACCACGATCTTTTCAACATCACCCGCCGAGGGTACATCAAACATAGTGTCTAGCAAAACAGATTCCATAACCGAACGTAGTCCACGTGCTCCTGTTTTGCGTTCCATTGCTTTCTTTGCGATTGACTGAATCGCATCTTTTTTGAACTCAATAATGACATCTTCCATCTTGAATAGCTCTGTGTACTGCTTGGTCAGTGCATTCTTGGGTTCGGTCAGAATGCGTACCAAAGCATCTTCATCAAGTGCCTCCAAAGTCGCGACCACGGGTAGCCTACCCACAAACTCGGGTATCAATCCAAAACGAATCAAATCTTCGGGCAAAACTTGCTTGAGCATCACATCAATATCCTTTATGTCGCTTTCGCCCGTTATCATTGCTTCAAACCCAATTCCACTCTCCCGTGTACGGTCTAGGATTACTTTTTCCAAGCCGTCGAACGCACCTCCGCAAATGAATAGGATATTGGAAGTATCAACTTGCAGATACTCACCTTGAGGGTGTTTACGAGCACCGTGAGGCTGAATAGAAGCAATAGTCCCTTCGATTAACTTAAGCAGTGCTTGTTGCACACCCTCTCCCGATACATCTCGGGTGATTGAAGGATTGTCTGATTTACGAGAAATCTTGTCTATTTCGTCGATGTAAACAATGCCTTTTTGTGCCTTTTCGATGTCGTATTCGCAGTTTTGCAGGAGTTTTTGTACGATGTTTTCAACATCTTCACCCACATAACCCGCTTCAGTCAAAGTAGTTGCATCTGCGATACAAAACGGAACATCCATCAGTCGAGCTAAGGTCTCAGCAAGTAGGGTTTTTCCACAACCGGTAGGACCTACAAGGAGAATGTTTGCTTTAGCGATCTCTACACCTCCGGTGTTACCTGCTCGGATACGCTTATAGTGTGTGTAGACAGCAACCGAAAGTACACGTTTAGCGAATTCTTGACCTATGACAAAGTCGTCGAGCTGTTTCTTTATCTCAGAAGGCAGAGGTAACCGAGCGCTTTTAGTCTCTTGAGCGTCTGGTTTGAGTTCCTCATGGATCATCTCGACACAAACATCAACACACTCGTTGCAGATGTACACAGAAGGACCGCCAGAAATCAGTTTTCTGACTTCAAACTGACTTTTCTCGCAAAATGAGCAGAACGCGCGTCCTGAGTTGCTACTCATCTAAGAAATTCTCCCACTTAGGTGCTCTCGAACAGTCATGTACGACCCTACCCGACTCTATTACCCATCAAATCTCAGATCAAGATATAAGTATAAGTACTACACTGGATTCTGAGTACTCTCAATCCTCGTTTTAAGTTGAAGTCTTTCAATAACATGGTGAAATGATTCGATTGACCCGAACAAATCAAGTAATTAGACTTTTTCGACCGGCCGTATTTCTCCTTTCTTCCTAGTATTGCGAACCATGTCAATTAATCCGTAAGAATGAGCTTCTTCCGCAGACATCCAGTAGTCTCTATCTGTGTCTTTGCTGATGCGATCTTTAGTTTGACCGGTGTGAGACGCAAGGATTTCATTGAGTCGATCTTTGGTTTTCAACATCTCTCTTGCTTGGATCTCGATATCGGTAGCAGTACCTTGTGAACCCCCACTAGGTTGGTGCAACATGATGCGTGAATTGGGGAGTGCAGAACGCTTACCATGTGCACCAGCAGCCAACAAAAATGCTCCCATACTTGCAGCTTGACCCACACAGGTAGTTGCTACATCAGAACGAATGTACTGCATAGTATCATAGATGGAGAGGCCTGATGATACTGCTCCGCCTGGTGAGTTGATATAGAGATGGATGTCCTTGTCTGGGTTTTCGGACTCACACCAAAGTAGTTGAGCCACCACCACATTAGCGACGGCATCGGTGACAACATCAGCCAAAAAGATGATTCGTTCCTTTAATAGACGTGAGTAAATGTCATAGGAACGTTCTCCTCTTGCACTTTGTTCTAAGACTACAGGGACGAAGTTCATTCCGTGGGTTGTGCTTCGATTTTTATCAGTCATTCTTAAGTCCAAAGTGCTTGCGCATAAACTTTCCAATCCAAGTTGATTGTTTCTCTTTCTCGTCGACTAAAACTTCGCTCTCTTGAGAACCAATTTCAGCGAAGTCACCAGCATCTACTTCTTCAGATTCACCTGTCCACTGTCGCTGTAAGCGCTCTTCTTCTGATACTGCAGCTTCAATTTCTTCGGGAGTCACCGGCGCAGTCCATTCATAGGGACCACCCCTGGGTTTGATTTCCTGCCAAAATTCTTGACTAAACAATTCTACAAAATCGAAGTAACTTAACTCCATTTCCACAAGATGCACTTTTGATTGCATATGTTCAATTGCTTGATTCGACAGAACTCTAGAACGAATGCGGTTGGTAGTTTCTGGTTTGAATACTGTTTCCGGATCTCCACCGTGTTGCAGAATCGACTGATGCAACCCTGCTAGCTCTTTATCAAACTCTGCTCTATCTAGCTGAATTTCGTTGTCTCTCAGATACTGCTGAATGATGAGCTGACTGAGCATGTTCATTCGAACGTTCCTAAATGCAGTGTCCGAATACAGCTTGCTCTCGAAATCTTCTTCCTGCCTCAACCGTTCACTATCTGCGTATTGAGAGAACTCTTGGTCAATTTGGTTTCGTAGAAACTCTTCTGAAAAATCCACAGGATTCATTTCAGCAAGCTGTGCTATCAATTGACTAGCAACTACCTTTTCGGCTTTCTCTTGGGCATCTGCTTCATAGTTCAGTCTAGCTTTGTCCTTGAAATCTTCTAGACTCTCAACTCCCGGAACTGTGTTGTCATCAAAGTACTCCTGCGTGAGGTCTCCCAAAGTAGGTTCTAGAATCTCTTTGATCTCAACTTCAAAGTGTAGCTTTGCGAAGTTCTGTAACGATTCCGTAGCGATACGAGGTACTTGAGCTTCTTTGAGCATATCAGCTTCGGCATCCTCCTGGGTGCTCGCGTGTTCATCTTCAGCGGTGTTGGTTCCTGGAAGCTTTCTATCCTCTACAAGTACAAGCGCTTCAAATCCAGTCTCACTGCCTGGTTCAAATTCCTTTTCAACAATAAACTTATCCCCCACTTTCTTTGCGAGAAGTCCATTCTGAATGTGTTGTGCAATGCTGAACCGACTATAACCCAGTTCATTCATGTAGATGAGTCGTTCACCTTGGTAGTCTTCGGGAAGATTGCTGTTAACGACTCCACCTGCTTGTCGCATTTGGGTACCAAGATCTTTTACTTCGACTCGGATATGGTCCTTATCGTTAATTTCTCGAACTACTTTCTCTGTGGTTCCGATATTCCGCTCCAACATTCGCACCGCAGTCTGAATATCTTCGTCTCTTACTCTGACTACCGGTTTTAGGATGTTCAGTTGTTGCAATTGATCAAGGTTTAATTTAGGTGCCTCGATCACATCCAAGACATATTCGAGGTGTCCATCATCCGAGTGAAACCGCTCATCAATCTCAAGAACACTAAAGACATTGAGGTTTTCAGTCGAGACTGCTTCGTTAAATTTGGATTGAACGGATTCTTTACGGATTTCAACCAATAATTCAGTGTGGTATCGATCTCTGATCAGTGAAATGGGTACACGACCCGGTCGAAAACCAGGAATCCTTGCTTTGGACGCTATCTCTCGAGCCTTTGAGTTAAGCAAGTCCTCTGTTTCTTCAGAGCTCAGGTTAATCCTGAGTCTACGTTTGAGATTGTCTAATGGCGATACTGAGGTTTGCAATGCTCTAGTTTTTTATTCATTTTGAGTTGCGTATTTTGGGGTGGATGATGGGGCTCGAACCCACGACAACCAGATCCACATTCTGGGGCTCTACCAACTGAGCTACATCCACCATAAACTTCGAAATCGAACCATCGAAGCAATGAGCAGTTCGTCGTTCAGTAACAAACTCGGAGTGGACTTCAGATTTTACGAAACTACCGAGTCATCCCCCCTCCCTAGTGGGTCGCGCCTAGTGGCACGCCCGGAAGGACTCGAACCTTCACCCCTCGGCTTAGAAGGCCGATGCTCTATCCAATTGAGCTACGGGCGCATAGTTAGTGTTGAAAACATGGTCGGGATAGAGAGATTTGAACTCACGACCCCCTGCTCCCAAAGCAGGTGCGCTACCAGACTGCGCTATATCCCGATGATGTCTTTCAGGTGGATATGCTACCCAAAACTACATTAAACCCACATTATCACTGGAATAAAAGTAGTGAGTTTCTTGTGCAAAATAACTTCGAAATGAACTAGGATTTCAGTGAATATATGACCAGCCGCCTATTGAATGGTACGAACATAGCCAAAACAATACGACAAGATGTCGCTATTCAGGTTCAACAGTTGTCATCGGAATATGGATTCCAACCAGGTTTAACGGTCATTTTGGTTGGGAATGATCCGGCTTCCACACTTTATGTCAAACTAAAACAGCGTGATTGCTTAAAAGCAGGAATCGCCTGTGAAGTGTTAGAGCTTCCGGAATCTATAGATCAAGACGAATTGATTTCCATCATTGAGAAGTTGAACAACTCCAAAGAAATCCATGGCATATTACTCCAACTTCCCTTACCAAAGCATCTCAACCCCTCTCAAATCGTCGAGCGAATCGACCCGGCTAAAGATGTCGATGGAATCACGCCACTCAATCTTGGTAAATTGGCCCTGAGAGAACCCGGTCATAGATGTTGTACTCCTAAAGGAGTCATAACACTGCTAGAACATACTGAGGTGAATTTACTTGGTCTTAATGCAGCAGTTGTGGGTGCATCAAACCATGTTGGTCGACCCATGTGTCTGGAACTCCTAATGCGAGGTTGTACGGTGACCGTAGCACACCAATACTCCAATGAACCATGGTTACAAACTCGACACGCAGATGTGTTGGTTACCGCTACGGGAGTTGCAGGACTCATTCAAAAACACTGGATCAAAGAGGGAGCTATCGTCATTGATGTGGGCATCGAAACGCAGCCGGATGGTACACTCCGTGGTGATGTAGCCTTCGATGAAGTTGCACCATTGACTTCTTGGATCACACCTGTTCCTGGAGGTGTCGGTCCTATGACACGAGTTTCCATATTGCAAAACCTATTGGACTCCTACAAAGCGGCTAATTCGTGAGCAAGGTCTTTATTTCAGACCTACACATTGCTGAATTTCATACCCGCCGGCAAATGACCACGCTAAAGCGTGTCCTAAAGGCCGCGATCCAGGAAGAATCTGAGGTCTACATTTTGGGTGACCTCATGGAAATCTGGATCGGTGACGACGACGATAGTGCCCTCGCATCAGAAATGAAGACTGTGCTCCGAGATTGCTCCAAACACACCCCACTCTATTTCATGCACGGCAACAGAGATTTTCTGCTCGGAGAGACTTTTGCCAATGAAGTCAATATGACCATTCTTGAAGATCCAACAGTGATCGAAATTAACGGAATCCGTACGTTATTGTCACACGGTGACAAATACTGCACAAGCGATATCGAATACATGGAAATGCGCAAGATGTTCCGAGAAGAAAGTTGGCAGAAAAAGTTTCTAGCACAAGATTTGCAAACTCGACGGAACTTCGCAAACATTGTTCGACAACAAAGCACAGCAGCAACCCAAACTAAAGACTATGAGATCACTGACGTAGTAGTGTCAACGTTAGTTGAGGATATGACAGACCATGACTGTGAATTGATGATTCACGGACACACCCACAGACCTGGACAGCACCTAATGACTCATGGAAATCTTCGTCGAATAGTACTGGGTGCTTGGCATTACACCGCATGGCAGATTCGTACGCAGCCTGAACTAGTTCTGGAGTGCTTACCTTTAGAAGAAGCCTGAGCGTTTAGACTCTCCTTGAGCTTGTTCTGAACTAGTAGGCTTGTAGTCCTAATTCTCGCTCTCGTGTAACACGAGACTCATCGTTTCTAACAAATGCAAGCTGTGCCAGATATTCTTCGTCGACATCTTCGTTATCGTATTGTCCATTGAAAATGGAACACTCAAAGCTATCAACCTCTGGATTGCCTTCCTTCGCAGCATCAACCAAATCTTCAATCTCCTGATAGACAAGCATGTCTGCACCGATAATCTTTGCGATTTGCTCTTCGGTACGGTTGTAGGCGATAAATTCCTGACTCGTAGCCATATCAATCCCGTAGACATTCGGAAATCTAATTGCCGGTGCTGCTGAAGCAACATATACTTTCTTAGCACCAGCAGCTCTCGCCTGTCTGATGATCTCAGAAATCGTTGTCCCTCGGACTATTGAATCTTCGATCAACAAAACATTTTTGTCTTTAAATTCAAGATCGATAGCATTTAATTTTCGACGGACAGATTTACGTCGCAACGACTGCGCTGGCATGATGAATGTTCGACCCACATAGCGATTTTTGACAAATCCTTCTCTCAACTTCACATCAAGTCTATGAGCGACAGGAATTGCTGCGGTCCTACTGGTTTCTGGAATAGGGATCACGACATCTATGTCGTGCATTAGTCCATTCATGTGGTTCAGCAGCTTCTGCGCAAGCTTTTCCCCCATACGAAGTCGTGCTTTGTAGACTGAAATATTGTCGATGACTGAATCAGGTCTTGCGAGATAGACGTGCTCAAAAATACAAGGGGTGAGTTTTGATTCATTTGAGCACATTTGAGAGTGAAACTTCCCTTGAGAATCGATAAAAACAGCTTCACCCGGGAGAACATCTCGAAGAATCTCATAACCTAACACTGACAGAGCAGCAGATTCACTCGCAATGATGTACTCGTCGGTAACCCCTTTGCGCACTCCAACAATTAAAGGTCGAATACCACGAATGTCCCTAAATCCAACTATCCCAAATCCAACGATGAGTGAAACAACGGAATATGCACCACGGCACACTCTGTTGACTCGTTCAACTGCGTGGAATACGTGCTCTGGTTCCACGTTCCGAAACTGATCGCTGTCGAGTTCGTTAGCAAAGACATTGAGAAGGATTTCTGAATCAGAGGACGTGTTAATGTGGCGACCAATGTTACGAAAATATCCTCGTCTCAGCTCTTCAACATTAGTTAGATTCCCGTTGTGAGCTAAGCAGATCCCGTGAGGGGAATTTACATAAAGTGGTTGAGCTTCGTTAAAGCTAAGGGTACCCGCCGTGGGATAACGCACATGGCCAATACCCATATTCCCATGCAACTCATGAATAGCCTTTTCATCAAAGACTTCACTGACTAATCCGTTTTGTTTGTGAGAGTAGCATCGTGTGCCGTCTGCCGTGACGATACCTGCTGAGTCTTGTCCACGGTGTTGCAGAACCAATAGAGCATCATGGAGCTCATGGCTGACACGATCTCCGCTGATGATCCCTACTATGCCGCACATATAGCAGTCATATTCAGTAGTTTCGAAGGTACCGGTTCACTGGAGAGGTTCAGAAGTTTTGAAGAAGAACTGACCCTGTTTCAGGTAATTCAATGGAACCAAATACAGAGTCGAGGATATCTTGGATAAAAACCTCAAATTTCATCAAAAATTCAAGAAGTATTGAATTTTTCCAAATCTCATCGGGGATGGTGGTCAGATCCAAAATTATACCAACAGCGATCACCATGAATGCGCCTGCAATAAAACCCAAGAGCATCCCTAGAAAGCGATCTAGTGAGCCCAAACCAATGTCTTCAATAAACTTTTTGAGGTAAGTTTGGAGCAACGCTCCGCCTAGTAGTACCAAGACCAAGACGATAGCAAATCCTGTTACATCGGGCAACCACTCAAGCGAAAAATCTGCAGGGAAGATAGTTTGTCCGATACTCTTGTAAAACATCAGCCCGAGGACAATTGCAAAGATCCAAGAAAATACGAAAATCAGTGATTGAACGAAACCGCTTGATCTCCCAATCAACATCGACAGCACCAGTACGGCGACGATGACAATGTCAATGATTCCGATGTCAAAAGGTGACATCGGACTTAGTATTCAATAGCAACAATCATTGGTTCTAACTCCAATGCTTCACCCAGAGACTTCTGAAATTTAACTGCTTCTTCTCGTCGAGTAAAAGGACCAACCGCAACACGATGAACATCCATTTCATTCACGTGCGCCATCGAGATCCAAGCATCTGAACCCTGTTCTTTCATTAGAGCAATCAGATTGTTCGCCGCTTCTTCGCTTTGGTAACTTGCTAACTGAACTGCCCACGCCGAAGTATCTTCACGCTCCGGTGTGAGTTTGGGTTCGCCGATATTGGTATCCGTATCAGGAGACAACCCCTGATCGTTGACCAGTGTTTCCATTTCTGCCCGAACTTCTTCGAGTTGAAGCTCTAAGTCCGGTGGTGTTGGTTCAGGAATCTCTATGGAATTTTCTGAGACTTCCTCCACTTGAGGAGCACCAACTTCAGAAATCTCAGTATCGATGACCACTGAACGATCAAACATCATTGGAACAAAGATGACGAGAAGCGATACCAGAAGTATGCTCCCAAGAATGATGTTCCGTGTTTTGGCATTCATTTGCGTTACTACCCCTTCAGATTGATTTCAGTAGTTTGCGTAACCGAGCAACCAAATCGAATGAACCCAGTGCAAGCACTAAATCCTGTGAGGAAGTCATCCCAATCATGACTTCGACTGCGTCCTGCAAGTCTTTTTCAATGCTATATGTTATTCCACTAGAGTTTTCTACCCAGTTTGAACCACGAAAACCGTGAGTTTCAGTGAGGAGAACTCGGTGTGGTGGTACTACAAACTCCTCAACTAGCGCTATAGGATTCCGGTCCTTCAGTGTGCCTACCAAAATATGAGTCACTTTTCTCTCTAGGATGGACTCTATCTGCTTTTTTAAGTACTGGGCAGCGTGTTTGTTGTGGGCTACATCTAGTAACCAAGTTCTGTTTTGATAATGAAGTAATTCCATTCGACCGGGAAAAGGAACATCAACTAAGCTATTGAGCTGCAGTTGAGTCAGATCTTCACCCAACAAATCTGTAGCCAGAACCGCGATGCTCGCAGCTTCTGGGTTACGTGGAGTTTTCGAAAATCGATAGTGTTTCCATTCTTGTCCCAATTTGTGAGAAGTAGACCACGCTCCATCTTCTTCAGTCTCAAAACGAAAAGACTCTCCCAAAATATGTAATGGACAGTTCAAAACTTTAGTTCTATTCACAATGGAGCGAACCAAAGATTTTTCACCTGTGATTAGAGGAATATTGGGTCGGGCAATTCCAACTTTCTCCCATCCGATAGACTCTATGTCTGTCCCTAAAAACTGTGTGTGTTCTAAGCCGATATTGGTGATTACATTGAGATCTCGTTTCACCACATTCGCGGAATCAAGACGACCTCCCATACCTACTTCAAGAACCACACGTTCAACTCCATGCTGACAAAATATCACTAACGCTGCTAAAGTTGCATAGTCGTGCCAACTGAGCTCAATCCGTCCACTCGCTCTCTGAATTTCGTTGAATGCACAGACCAATTCGTAGTCCGACACCTCCTCCCCGTTGACACGTATTCTTTCGTTGTAGCAATGTAAGTGAGGTGATAAAGTAGATCCTACGATTTTTCTACTATCTATTAGTAATTGTTCAATATAACGTACGGTAGTACCTTTACCATTAGTTCCCGCAACTACTACCGTTTTCTCTGCAACATCAACTACATCCAGTGATTGAGCAACTTCCAAGACTCCCAACCAGCTAGCATCATAACGGGGACGTTTCTTGGTTTCAAGTAGATTTAACCAATCCTGGAACGATTTCATCATCTTGTTGGTTTTAATTTCACAAACCGTTCACACCCACGATAGTGTTGGTTTCCGATATCCATCTCACAATATTTCACTAGCAATTCAATCAGTTCTCGGATGTGAAATCCTGATTGCTTCAAAATCTTCTGCTAGAAACGTGGGAATTGAACACTGCGACCCCATAATTGGGGGAAGTCTCATCAGACTCAACTCTGGATGTTGCTCATAGGCGATTTGAACCAAGTACAGTCCTTGTGGTGGTGCTGTGGGTGGTGCATGGGTACGATCTTGGAGCTTTAGCAAATGCTTCAAACCTGGTGACACATCTTCACTACACACTATCAAAGCACCAACTATATTGCGCACCATCCTCAAAAGAAATGCGTTAGCAATGATATCAAATACCACCAAGTGCCCTGCTCGAATCACTTCCGCTCTGTGTACGTGTCGAACTGGACCTTTTGACTGACATCCTGTTGCTCTGAATGAAGTGAAGTCGTGCTCTCCAACAAGGGTTTGTGCTTGCTCATTCATCACCTTAGTATTCAGTCTTTCGTGCCGCCAAGTAATCCAATCTCTACCTAATGCAGGTATTTGGTTAGATTCCCCCACCACATAGAGATACCGTCGCCAGCGACAGGTACGTCTAGGGTCAAAGTCACTGCTGACCTCAACACAGGAATGGACTGAAACATCTTTTGGTAAATATCGATTGGTACCCGCAATCCACTCACGAACAGTCCGGTTTGCATTTGTCGAAAAACTGATCACTTGATTTGTTGCATGAACACCAGCGTCAGTCCGACTCGCTAATTCAATCCTGATCTGTTCTGCAGCAACTTGGGAGATACCATTTTCGAGTTCAGCTTGAACTGTTCGAATACCCGATTGAGCCTGAGAACCGTGCAACGAGGTTCCCTGGTATTCAACACCGAGTGCGATATAGAACATTGATTGAGCTACCCTATCGTTCGATTGGGTACCTTCAGTCCAAATACCGCAGCAAATCCTCAGCGATCTGGACACTATTCAAAGCAGCACCCTTGCGAACATTGTCTGAAACCACCCACATCGATAGACCATTTGGATGAGAAATATCTTCTCGAATACGTCCTACATATACCGGATCATTGTTGGCAGCGTCCAACAATGCTGTCGGGTAACCTTTGGCTTCGCGCTCATCAATTACTTCAATTCCGGGTGCGTTGCGTAGCAATTCGGTCGCGTCTTCAGCTGAAATCTTTTCTCTTGTTTCGATGTGTACCGCTTCAGAGTGCCCGTAGAACACGGGTATCCGAACACAGGTAGCATTGACAGTCAGATTTTCATCTTCCATGATGCGTTTGGTTTCTCGTACCATCTTCATCTCTTCTTCGGTGTAACCGTTTTCTTCAAAGTCTCCAATATGAGGTATTGCATTGAAAGCTATCTGCACCGGTGCGACTTCCGGCTCAACCTCTTTTACATTGAGAACATTAGCGGTTTGCTTCGCTAACTCTTTGATGGCCCTGTTGCCTGCTCCAGAGACTGCTTGATAAGTCGAAACATTAACTCTCTTGACCCCAACAACATCATGGATGGGTTTCAGCACGACGACCATTTGAATGGTTGAGCAGTTGGGATTTGCAATGATTCGAGACTGAATTCCATCCTGTGTTCGTGCTCCATTGACCTCTGGTACTATCAGTGGAATAGAGAGATCACGACGATAGTGTGATGTATTGTCGATGACGATAGCACCCGCTGCAACCGCACGACGTACGTATAGTTCTGAAATTTCACCACCAGCGGAAAAGAAACAGATTTTCGTGCCAACAAAGTCGAACTCTTCCAAATTCTTCACCGAATGGTAACTATTGTTGAACGAGATTCGTTTCCCGAGAGAGCGCTCACTTGCAAGTAAATTTAGCTCAGCGACCGGAAACTCTCTTTGTTCCAGTATCTCTGCTATGGTAGTACCTACCGCACCAGTAGCACCTACTATGGCTACATTCACAGGTTTCAAGAATGTTGTTCCATAATGTCTATGACTGCATCGACCATTTCAACCGTTCCGACCTGTTGACAAGATTCGTTGTGCTCAATAGGCATGATGTCTCCTGTTCTCAATCCTCTATCGAGCACTGCCCGAACTCCTTCTTCAATCCTTAACGCTATCTTGGGTTCATCCATGCTGTATCGGAACATCATCGCTACAGACAATATAGTTGCTAGAGGATTCGCTAGATTCTGACCAGCAATATCGGGTGCTGTTCCGTGCACAGGTTCATACAAACCTCGCCCACTATCCCCTATAGACGCAGACGGAAGCATTCCTAAGGACCCTGTGAGCATGGCTGCTATATCGGACAATATATCTCCGAACATGTTGCCGGTAACCAATACATCAAACTGCTTTGGGTTTCGCACCAATTGCATGGCTGCATTGTCGACATACATGTGAGAAAGCTCAACATCGGGATAAGACTCGTGAACTTCTGAAACCACCGTCCTCCATAACTGAGTGACTTCCAGAACATTGGCTTTATCGACTGAGCAAACCCGTCCGTTTCGATTCTTTGCAAGTTCAAACGCCACGCGAGCAATACGTGCAATCTCTTCCTCGTCATAAACCAGGGTGTTAAACCCCTTGCGTACGTTGTCACGAACGTGAATACCCCGTGGTTCTCCGAAGTAAATCCCACCGGTCAGTTCACGAATAATCAAGATGTCTAGATCCTGAACCAGTTCTGTGCGTAATGAGGATGAACTGAGTAGTGGCTCAAAGGTAACTGCGGGTCTTAAGTTTGCATAGCACTCCATTGCAGACCGGAGGTCCAAGAGCCCTCTCTCGGGTCTTCTATCTGCTTCAAGATCGTCCCATTGAGGTCCTCCGACGGCACCCAATAGAACGGAAACTACACTTCGAGCTTTCTCTAGAACTTCATCGGTGACCGGCACTCCAAAACGATCAATAGAACCACCTCCAATATCTGCATAGCTCAATTGAAGCTGGACAGCGTCTTTAGCCGCATACTCCATTAAACGAATGGCATGAGGCATGATTTCTGCTCCTATGCCATCGCCAGGGAGTACCAGAATCTCCTGGACAATTTCTTGTGTCACTTGGGTTGAAACAACCAAGGCATCAATTGATTGTGATTCTCCTCAAAGGTACGAATCTGTTCTGCACACTTCAATGTCATCGCGATGTTATCGATACCTTCTAGTAGTCGCTTTCGTCGCTTGGGATCAATGAGAAAACGAGTTGTAAAACCCGAGTCTGACAGGATAACCTGATTTTCTAAATCAACCGTCATTTCCTTGGTTTTACCTTGGTTGACTTCGTCAAACAATAATTCAAGAATGTCTTCGTCCACCATAACCAATAACAGTCCATTGTTGGTTGCATTGTTGGAAAAAATGTCAGCAAACGAAGATGAAATCACACATCGAAACCCATACTGAAGAATTGCCCAAACTGCGTGCTCGCGACTTGAACCACAGCCAAAGTTTCTACGGGTCAATAGGATTGAACCATTGCGATATGAAGGTTGATTGAGCACAAACTCACGATTTTCCAGCCGATTTTTCTTTCCGATAGTGCCTTCATCGTGATAACGCCACGCATCAAATAGATGCTCTCCAAACCCCGTTCGTCGAATCGACTTGAGAAACTGCTTTGGAATGATTTGATCGGTATCGACATTGGCAATATCCATTGGGACCACTATTCCAGTGTGAGAATGAAACGTTTGCATTACAAGAACTCCCGAACATCAGCTAGATACCCACGAATGGCACTTGCTGCTGCTGTAGCGGGACTGACTAAATGTGTTCTACCCATGTGTCCTTGCCGACCCTCGAAATTTCTATTGGAGGTTGAGGCACACCGCTCTCCAGGATAAAGTCGATCATCGTTCATAGCTAAACACATAGAACACCCTGGTTCACGCCATGAAAAACCTGCGCTTTGAAAAATTTCGTGTAGCCCCTCTTCCTCTGCTTGTTGTTTCACCAATCCCGAACCAGGAACAACATATGCTTCCTTGAGATTTGACGCAATCTTGTGTCCATTTACCACTTCAGCAACAACTCTGAGATCTTCGATACGAGAGTTGGTACATGAACCGATGAAAATCTTGTCTAGAACAATGTCGCTAGTGTGCATTCCAGGATTGAGATCCATGTATTCCAGAGCACGGTACGCAGTTTCTTCTCGTCCAGGGTCATCAAAAGTAGCTGGATGAGGTATGACTTCGTCGATACCAATCACCATCTCTGGATTGGTGCCCCAAGAGATTTGTGGTGAGAGGTTAGAAACATCCACAGTTTGATATAGTTGATATTCCGCGCCTTGGTCTGTATTCAACGAATACCAGTAATCTACTGCTTGATTCCATAGTGAGCCGGTTGGAGCAAAGGGACGATCTTCCAAATAACTAATCATTTTCTCGTCCACACCGATCAATCCTGCCCTTGCACCGGCTTCAATAGACATGTTGCAAAGTGTCATCCGACCTTCAATACTTAATTGCTCAATTGCTGGTCCGCAATACTCAATAGTGTGACCTGTAGCACCATCAATTCCAATGGCACGAATCATTGCTAAGATTAGGTCTTTAGCAGATATTTGAGAGGGAGGTAGACCAACGAAGTCGACAAGCATGTTCCTATTTTTCTGTTGGACCAAACACTGGGTAGCAAGCACATGTTCGACTTCTGAAGTACCGATACCATGAGCAAGAGCACCGAAAGCACCATGAGTAGATGTGTGTGAATCCCCACAAACGATAGTCATGCCTGGCAAAGTCGCTCCCTGTTCGGGTCCAACGACGTGAACAATGCCTTGTCTTCGATCTTGCCAATCGAAGTATTTGATTCGATGATCTTTGCAGTTTTTGTCTAGAGTAAGAACTTGTTCCTTGGCAATTTCATCTTGAATTCCCTGTACCCCTAATTCTCGATTGGTTGTAGGAACAGAGTGGTCTACGGTAGCTAAATTGCTCTGGAGTCGCCACGGTTTTCGATCAGCCAGCTTAAGCCCTTCAAACGCTTGAGGTGAGGTTACCTCATGCAAAAGATGCCGGTCAATATATAAGAGATCCAACCCGTCCTCTCGTTGTCCGACAAGGTGAGACGACCAGATCTTATCGTAAATTGTTTGGGGCATTAAGTGGAAAGGGTCAACAGGAAGATGGAATGAGACTCGAAATTATAAAAAGGCTCACAGATGGAAACTTCAGTGACATTGAACCAAAATCGACCTGCTGAATAAAATGAGAACATCATTGTCGACCAAAAACTATCGTCATATCTATGGCATCAACACTCATCGACGCAACTGTCGGAACCTACCAACAAATATTAGGAGCAACCAAGAGTTTTATGGCTATAGGTCGTGCCCATTGCGATACTATTGGTCGCGATGTAGAGGAACTTGTCCAGGCACGTCTTGCAGACGATATGTTGGGGTTGTGGTTTCAGATAGTGTCGGTCGCACATCACTCTGTTGGAGCACTACAAGCAGTGGAAGCAGGTGTGTTTGGTCCTCCCAAATCAAAGAGATACGACTATGCCGGACTTGAGCAACTAGTAGAAAATACAATCACCGAGCTAAAGAATATTTCCCCAGATCAAATCAATCTGAATGCAGACAAACCGGTTACCTTTGAAATGAGTTCTATCACCATCCCGTTTGCTGCTGACGACTTTCTGCTCACGTTTTCGCTTCCGAACTTCTACTTCCATGCGACTACTGCTTACGACATCCTAAGAGCGGAGGGAGTCCAACTGGGGAAGCGAGACTTTTTGGGGCATATGCGAATTAAGATGTAGTTCTGTGAGTTTCAGTTCACTCTTTATGTGAGTTGTTATGAACTACTAGTACTACCTAGATGCAACATAGTTGCGTCTGAATCTCGAGGTTGGTGGGACTGCGGCGGAAACTTGGTGTTCGATGCTAAGCACATCAATCGAGGCACGACCGATGCACCGCTGTAAGTTAGTCGGGACTCCACTCCCGCATACTAGACAGCCACTCTTCGTTGTTAGGGTCAATTTCAAGAGCTCTCTCAAGGTAATCGAGAGCAACGGTTAGCTCTCCAACATCCTTCAACTGCTCAGCTACTTGGACAAGCCTAGTAGCACACTTCATCAGTAATGTGTTGACCTCGGTATTCTGTTCGTCGAGTTGTTGAGCCGTCGCTAAGACTTCAAGAGCATTCATTCCAGCTGGTTTTGTAATCCGTCCTAAATCAAAGAGCGCTTTAGCCTGCTGGTACAACCGATTAGCTTCATCAATTCGACCCTGTAGTTCTTGGCGATTCTTCAGCATTGTGTCAGTTGCTTGTCGTCCCAGGGGTGCTTCAATCGCAGCTGCAAACAATCGGTCAGCATCTGCAAATTGCCGTGTTTCAAGTGCTTCAGTGTGATTGCGGATCACTAGCGGTTCCAAATTAGCGATGTGCTGTCTAGCAGTTTCGTTTTCTGGATCGTCTTGGAGCACTTCTTGAAATGCCTTCCAAGCACTTGATTCACCCTCTAATCCAATCAATCGACCTTGATCCAGGAGTTCTTTCCCACGCTGCAGAGTGAAGTCTATCCTGTTAATCAGTTGCCCCGCTTGCGCTACCTGTTCACTAGCTGCAGATAGTTCTTCAGCATTGGGGCTAGTTTTCAGTGCAAGTTCGTAGTAGCGAAGCTGTAATGGGCGACTGTCTTCGTCTTCCGTGACTCGAATCTTCAACACTTTTTCTTCGGAAATTTCAAAGATGCGGTTTAACCTCATCCGAACGTCAACGTTCTCAGGCCAGAGACTTTGAACCAACAAATAAGCATCCGTTGCTGCCTCTAGTCTTGTAGCTTCCTCATTAAGGTCAGTCTCGGTTTCGGGTCTTTGCAATTTTGCTTGAATGGTGTCCCAAAGCTGTTCGGTGTCGTTGTAAATCCGCTCTGCACGTCCTCGTTGATCGAGTTTCATCCCTAACTCGATCACGGACTCATCATTGGGATAAACCTCGTCGAGTTCATTCAGTTTGCGCTTAGCGATTGGCAGCTTGTTCTCTTGGATTGCAGTGCTGACTTCACTCATCCACAGATTCTTGACTTCATCGATAGCACCTATCGCGCCAACGTGTCCAGGATCTACATCTAAGACTTGGTTATAGGCACCCCGAATGGCACTTAAAGTCTGGTTGGGATCAGATCGAATCGACTCTGCTGTCTGCCACAATTCAGTTAATTCAGGATGCTCCCCCAATCCCAGTTCATGAAAAAATACTTGTACAGGTTGAAACTGAAAGTAACTAAACATTAGAGCCATGACACTGAATGTGGTGAATCCAGTCACCATGGCATAGATTTGGCGCGTTGTTAGCCCTTGGGATGTATCTTCAGCACTCGCGGATGGAACTTCTAATTCTGGAATCACTTCCTGGACTTCGTCTATTTCGATCACTCCGGAGCGAAGGAGTTTTTCGTGTTTTTGAGTTCCACGTTCTGCAAACTGTTCTAGAACCTGTGAGAGATGTTGCTGCTCTACCAATCGATCTAGTGGAGACCAAGCAAGTATTGTTGTCAGAAAATCCTGCATAGGTGCAAACTCTTCAGGTAATCGACGCACTGTATCTTCCGGTGTGGGCAGCCGAGGGTAACCTTCTTCATCGGTCCACAGGAAAGAACCGGTGAGCGTCCGATAAATCAAGCTTCCTAGCGCATAAAGGTCTGATTCAAAACTAGCAGATCTTTGTCCGAAGATTTCAGGAGCAATAAGCTCTACGTGTTCAACATGAACCGACTCAATCTGATCATCCGGGAACAACGTAGGAACATCTAGCACAAAACAATCAGTGCTGGGATCAAAGTAAATGTTTGCAGGGAATACTTGCCCATGCCCAGTACCCAACTCTCGATATTCCAATAGTGCCAAAAACAAGTCGTTACATAATTGACTTAACTGTCGGACAGGTAACCCATTCGTCAATAGTGCTTGTAAGTTATCGCATTCGAGATTTTCAGAAATTACCGTGATCGATTCTTTTGTATGCTCTACGTGATAGACTGCAGCGACGTTGCTTTTTTGGTCGGACAGAATGAGCGACTGCATCGTCTGTACGTATATATCTGCGTCGGTTGATGTTGCAATCGCAGAAGTGTCCACTGACCGAATAAGGACTTCACGCTCTCGTGCAGTATCAAACCCTCTCAACTCTCGAAAGCCGGGTGTCTCGTAGACTACCTCGAAGTCTTCAAATTGTTCGGGATTCACTTTAATTAGTTGTTTGTTTCTGGAAGGTTTAATTCAATGACGACACCTTCGGTGAATCGACCCAAAACAAACACTCCAAAACTGATATAGGCTGACCCATCTAGTGCAACGGCGCGACCCTCTCCGTGCGCCATTTCGTCGATGCAATCATCGCTTTGAAACATCCAGGAACGATCTAGCAATTCAAGCTGACAGTTTTCGACTTCTTTGATCACTTCGTTAATGACTAATTCACCGTTATCAAAAGTCTGAAACCGAAGTTCGTTTCCGGAAACTAAAACACCATCTCCATGCCTTTGATTTGCGGCAAAGAATCCTCTATATATATGTCCCTCAGCGGTTTCTTCCTGACCAAACCCACTGCGATCTCCTTTCCAGAACCCACCTTCATAGCTGTATCCGTCTTCGTGCTCCAACCGCCCTATTCCGTGGAACTTACTATCTAGAAACTGACCAGAGTAGCTCATGTTGTTGGAATGGGACACCCAGGTTCCTTGACCGGTTTGTCGTCCATTAACAAAAGTGCCCGTATAGGTGTCCCCATCGGGCTCGGTGAGCAATCCATAGCCTTGCCAGCCTCCATTGACAAACGATCCTTCGTAAGTAGAACCATCTTCCATGGTTTGGCGACCGATCCCTTGAATTTCACCCTCACGAAACGAACCCTCGTAGGTTCTACCATCCGACCAAATATAGGTACCAAACCCATGAGGTACATCATTGAGGGTATCACCTACATACCGATTTCCATCTGCATCTTCCAACTCTTGGTACTCAGCGTTAGTGGGAATCGCTATTAGTGCAATAGCGACACTGACCACACAAACTATTTTGAACCACTGCCATCTTTCACGTAGTCGCTGGTGTGATTGTTTCATATGCATCTGCTCCCGTTCGTTAAACTAAGTGCTGGCTGATCCGAAAAATTGTCCATGCCCAGTTACCAACTGTTTGCCATTTGTTTGATCGCCGGGGCTGCCTCGGGGTTTCTGGGCGGTATGCTTGGTGTAGGTGGTGGCGTAATCATCGCTCCAACACTACTCATGATGTTCGAGTGGATGGGATTATTCAATGATCCATCTTTACCCAACAATGCTCTCATACTCTTTGCTGTTGGTACATCAATGAGTTCCATTATCTTTACTACGGGAGCATCAGCTGTTATTCAAACCATTCGAGACAACGTTGACTGGCAATTGGTCGGTATCTGGGTGCCCTTCCTCACCATTGGAGCGTTTTCATCGAGTTTTGTTGCAGAACGAGTCTCGATCGGTGGTTTAAAAATTTTGATCGCTATTGTTCTACTGATTGTGTCTATTGTGATGCTATTGAAAGTATTTCCAACCGCAAAGACTGAAAAACGAAGTCGAATCATCCCTGGAACCATTTCCTCGAGCGCGGGACTCTTAAGTGGAATGGCTGGCTTGGGCGGTGGGAATATTTTGGTGCCTGCGATGCTCTATTTCAACACACCTCCACGCAAAGCGGCAGCAGTCGCTAGTGTAGGTGGTTTGTGTGTAGCGGTCTTTGGAGCTGCTGGATACGTGGTAACTGGTTTATCGTTGGACTACCCGTGGAGTTTTGGCTATGTTTATCTCCCCTCGCTGATCCCTATTGCAATCATGAACATTCTCTTTGCTCCTTTAGGAGTAGCTGTGGGTCAGAGAATCTCTTCAGATCTCTTTAAACGAATCTTTGGTTGCATCATGATGGCGGTATCCATCCGTATGTTTGTTAGTGTTTTTTGAACTTAAAAATTACGGAGTCTGCCAGACTTGAATCGATTCCACTCCGTCATTAGTCAGTACATCGCTCACTAACACTATCTTCTCACCACTTTCCACTCCTTCGCTCTTGGACAAAATCGAAAGAGCATTAGAAACAGTGAGTTTTGGATCTTCGTGGAGCGATGTGTGGTAGGAAAACACCCCACGATTCACCATCAGTCTCTGTCGAGTTTCTGGGCGATTAGAAAACGCAAATATAGGAAAGTCTAGTGGACCACAATTGGTGACTAAGTCAGCCATGTAACCCGTTCGTGTGATCACTAATACCCCCACTGCTTTAATTCTTGATGCGAGTCTGACCGCTGAACGAGCAATGTTCTGCTTGACCGCTGTAGAGACCAATGAATCTGCAAAGTTCAATCCCGGGACTTTCTCACTATCTTCAATGATGTTGCGCAGTTGTTTAACAGCGAGTACGGGATGCTGACCGACACTAGTTTCCGCTGACAAGATTACCGAGTCTACCCCTTCATAAACAGCATTAGCTACATCAATCGCTTCAGCTCGTGTGGGAATTGGGTGTTCAATCATTGACTCTAACATATGAGTTGCGACAAAGCACCGTCTCCCTAGCCTCAAAGTGGTATGAACCAAATGACGTTGCAACCGAGGTAGTGTTGCAATATCAGTCTCTATACCCAAGTCTCCACGAGCGACCATGATCCCATCAGCCGCTTTAGCGATGTTTTCTGCTTCATGTACTCCTTCTTGGTTTTCGATCTTGGCGATGATTTTTACCCACTCGTTAGCAGAACCCAATAGCTCTCGGAGTGACTGAACATCGTCTGCACTGCGCACAAAAGACTGTGCGATCCAACTGATTTTTTGCTGCTTGGCAAAGAGTAAGTTTTCTTTGTCTTGTTTGGAAATGGAAGGTAATTGAACATGCACACCGGGGAGATTGACGTGTTTCTTGCTTCCTAGTTTTCCCCCATGCTGCACTCGGCAAATCAGACCCGCATGTGATTTACACTTCACCTTCAACTGAATCAAACCGTTATCTAGTCGAATAGTGTCTCCTTCAACTAAAGCATCTTCAAAACGGTTGTAAATAACACGTATTCTGGGGAGATGAGTCTCTTTTGCTGGGGAGTCTGAACCTTGAACCAAGACTTGGGTATCTTCTACTAGATTTAGAGGCTCAAGACGTTCTTCAGTCCTGATTTCAGGACCACGGGTATCTAGTAGGACAGGAATTGGATGATCCAGCTTCTTGTTCAGATCACGTAAGACTCCGAGAGTCTGTTCAGCATCATCATGACTCGCATGAGACATATTGATCCTTACTGCATCCAATCCTTCCTCGTGCATGGCTTGTATCGTGTTGTAGTCATTCGATGCCGGTCCTACCGTACAGACAATCTTCGTTCGTCGGCGCATTTGTATTAATATGTGACTCCTGCTGTGAATTATCAGCACGATACTGATTTACTGCGAAAATGTTGTTAGTCCAGCCTTGAATCGGTGGCTTTTTCGAGTTGTGGACACCAATGAAATGGATAGTACGGCAAGTGTTCGTGTTGAGTGAAACAAGGATCAATCAGAACCACAGTCCCGCGATCATCCGTTCACTGCACGCGCAGCAGCTAATCGAGCCATAGCAGATTGTCGCTAAGCTAGTTCATAACCAAATCAGAACTGGCAGCGTTGAATGGTTCATGCATCCGTCTATGACTCTTCAACTTCGAAATCATGTTCACGATTTGAGATTGCACATCATCCTGGTAGAACAAGTGAGACCGCATCGATAGATACTATCGCTCTGTTCTTGAGCTAATTTATACTGATTTATGTTCATGAAACCTTACAGGCACTACAGCAATTTTTCATCTGTCAAACTTATCGGACATCACTTAATCACGGTCCTGTAGAATCATGACTTTGCTAATTTTGAGTCAACTAATGAAGAACGGTCAAGGGATAATCGCTGCTTTTATTGCAGTCATAGTCGCAGTATTGATTGCGTGTGCAGGATCCTATAACGGATTGCAATGGGGATCAATTCCAGTATTCGCAGCACTGATTGCTACCGCTTTCATCATCCAGTGGTTGATGTTCATTCCGTCGCTTGTCAATAAAACTGAAAAATACTTTGACCTAACCGGCGGTCTCACCTACGTTTTAATAGTTTGTGCTGCAGTGATCGTTGCTTATAGCTCTAACTCACTTGATTTGCGAGATGGAATTCTTGCAGTATTTGTGGCTGTGTGGGCTTTGAGGCTTTCGATCTTTCTATTCATGCGAATCCAGAATCGTGGGTTTGACCGACGCTTCCGAGAGATCTTACCCAATCCAGATGTTCTATTCATGACATGGACACTACAAGGGTTGTGGGTGACTTTCACCGTTTCAGCAGCTCTAGCCTGTATCACTTCTACTACATCGGCAGGTTTGGATATTTACTTGTTTGTGGGTGGGAGTTTGTGGCTCATTGGCATGATCATTGAAATCGTCGCAGATAACCAGAAGAAAAAGTTCCGAAGTAATCCGGACAATGCAGACAAATTCATAAACGAAGGGTTATGGAGTCGTTGCCAGCATCCCAATTACGTCGGTGAGGTTTTGCTCTGGATCGGAGTTGCTGTCATCGCGTTCCCTACTCTCTCAGGGTGGAACTATGCACTCCTAGCTTCACCCATCATGATTTTCTTGTTGCTGTCTCGCATTAGCGGAGTCCGATTGCTTGATACCTATGCAATGAAGAAGTGGGGTTCAGATCCCAAATATATGCGATACCGAAAATACACTCCCAAATGGTGGTTCACGTTTAGTTCTAAGTAGTGATGTGTACTGTTCGCTCGCTGCTGAGTTGTTATCAACAAGCCATTGCTGAGGTCACCGCTCCCGGGCAAATCTACGAAACCAAAACAGTGCGAGTAGGCACTGTTGACTATATCGGATTTGTTGACATCCCCTCGTCTCTTCGAGAGATCTATCAGTCGGGTCTCAAGCATTCCGATCAAGACTTTTACGTCTTCAAAGATGAACGCTACACCTATCAACGAGCGTGGGAAATCTCAGCTAAAGTAGGAAATCGTCTACTCCAAGAAGAGGTGAAATCCAACGCTCCGGTAGGTATTGCTCTACGCAATTACCCGGAATGGATCTTTGCATTCATGGGCATTACTTCTATAGGGCGCATCGCTGCTGGTTTAAATGCGTGGTGGTCGACCGATGAAATGGTCTACGCCATCAAAGACAGTGGGATTCAACTACTCATTGTCGATTCCGAACGATATGAACGCATCAAGAATCACATCCAAGTGCTTGGAATAAAAGTCGTTACTGTTCGAATGCAAAAACAGACTAATTCTGAAACCTGGGAACAGTGGATTGAGAGTGCATCTGAAGAAATGCCAACCGTTGAGGTAGGTCCAACGACGGAAGCTACCCTACTCTACACTTCTGGATCTACCGCTAAACCAAAGGGAGTACTTTCCACTCATCAAGCACTTACTCACGCTTTAGTCGGCTGGGAAGCTGGTGCGTATATTAATTGGAAAGAAATGCAGATTGCGAAGGAACACGGACACGACGTTGAGGTCGGTCCAGATCCGCGTCATCGGTTTTTGGCTTCAAAAGACCAACCCAATGCAACTAGACCAGCCAGTATCTTGACAGTGCCTTTGTTTCATGTCACTGGACTTGCAGTTCAAATGCTGACATCGTTCCGAGGTGGTCGAAAACTTATCGGCATGTACAAGTGGGATGTTGAAGAAGCACTCCGCATCATTGAAAAGGAACGTATCACTTCGTTCAACGGTGTACCGACCATGTCTTGGGAACTCACTCAAGCACCCAATCTCGAAAAATACGATTTGAGTAGTCTACAAACTGCCGGAGGGGGTGGTGCACCAATGGCACCTGAACATTCCCGACAAATCGATGAAAAACTCGCAAGAGATGGTCAAGCAACGGGTTGGGGAATGACCGAGACTCAAGGTTATGCGACCAACATCAATGGACACTATTTGCGAAATAGACCGAGAAGTTGTGGTCGCGCGATCCCACCGATTTGCAAAGTTAAAGCTGTCGATGAACAAGGTAACGATCTCAAACCCGGTGAATCTGGTGAACTTCTTATCTGGGGAATCATGAATTTCATTGGTTATTGGAACGACCCAAACACTACTGCAAAATCACTTAAAGACGGTTGGGTTTCTAGTGGAGACATCGGCTATCTTGATGAAGAAGGTTATGTCTTCATTACAGACAGAAAGAAAGAGATGGTTATTCGTGGAGGTGAGAATGTTGGGTGCCAGGAAGTTGAAACCGTTCTCTATGAACACCCCGATATTTATGAGTGTACGGTCTTCGGTCTACCTGACGAAAGGCTTGGTGAGGTCGTAGCTGCAGTCATCGGAACTCGCCCGGGCGTGGATTTGTCAACTGATGCGGTAAGAGAATTCGCCAAGAGTCGATTAGCTAAATTCAAAGTGCCGGATCACATTTGGATTCGCTTTGAGCAACTTCCTCGAACTGCTTCAGAAAAGATCTTCAAGCGCAAGATTCGCGAAGAAATTCTGAAGGATAGTGCTTAAATCGAACTAAAGTTCTAAGAGGTTGAATAGTCAATCAACCCATGAATGGGTCTACGTGACCAGAAACACAGTCAACCAGTGTTGGTTCCAATGTGCTAGATAACCGTAGCCGACGGATATGGGCGAATCTCTGAGTCGACTCACACTTGACTGAGCAGTGAAGCGCATGGTCTCAACATCTACTGAAACCTCGATATCTTTAAATCCTATATACTCACCAACTAGTGGGTTCACGGCCTTGTAGATGGATTCTTTAGCACAGTAGAGTGCTGTTTGCCATTTTTGAAGTTCTGGTTGCGCTTGCACGAAAGAGAGTTCATAGGGTAACAAGATTCGGCTAGCTACTTTGTCGGAAACTGCTTCATCAGATACAACATCCATTCCCACTCCGGACATCACGGATTGCCTGGATACTACGGCTGATGCAACAGTTCGGGAATGAGCAATATTGCCGACCAGTCCTTGAGGCCATATAGGTAGTCGTCCATATTGAAGTATTGATTGACTTTTCTCTCCTATATGTGAGAGTGCAGCATGAGCTGCTCTGCGCCCTGACGAAAACTCATGCCTTCGAGTCTCAATGGCGTGATTGACTAATGTTTGTTCGCTAACAGATAGCTCTGCAAAGTAATCGCCTACCAAAGATAAAACCAGACAGGTGTGATTTCTTGTAGGATGTTTCCAACTCAATGGAGGTAACTCGTCTAGTCGAACAATCTCCATAACTACGGTAAGGTGGCTTAATACCTGTCAGGAATGGTGCCCAGGGAGGGAGTCGAACCCTCACGCCCGAAGGCACAGGAACCTAAATCCTGCTTGTCTGCCAATTCCAACACCTGGGCAACGGTATCGAACTCAAAATTGCAACAAATTAAGGTAAGGAACTCAAAAATACAGTACGACAATAAGCAATTTTCTCTTTTTCAAGAGGAAATCAGATATTGAATTTGTGTGAAAGAAATATAGATGTCTAGCCTATCAATTGGAGCAGCAGATCGGCTCATTGATGCCTGGATGCAGTATATTATGGATTGACTTTGAACAGGTAAGAAATCAATACGCTAAACGTTCATAAAATAGAACCTATCTGGTCAATATGACCGTGCCCGAGTGGCGAAATTGGTAGACGCAAGGGACTTATCAGTAAATTTGAGCATCCTAGCAGAAATGCTTGGTATGAATGGAGTCAAATTCGGGGAAACCTCCTACCGTGAGTAGGTGGCAATCCCGAGCTAAGCGAAATGAGTGACAGCCACCATTGAAAGTGTAGAGACTTGACGGCTCCCCCTTCCACTCTAGTAAAGGTGAAGAGAAAGTCCAGACCACAAACGATTCAAACAATCGGCGATGAAAATCGAAGTGGTACGAAAATCCCTCGGAGGTAACTCCGTGCCGGTTCGACTCCGGCCTCGGGCACCAAATATCGCAAATCAATGCGATGCGGTATATCCGTAATCCTCTTTCGCAGTATCTTCTGAGATTAACTCTGAATCCAGATCATGTTGCACGTAGTCTGGGTCTCTTGACAAAGGGTTACCTCGACCACCGCCACCGGGTGTTTCCATCACCAATGTTGCACCAGAGGGCACCCAATCCTTACCCTTTCCAGACCACTCTTGATTTTCTTTGAGATAGACTCGACCCAACGCGCCCGCTCCACCTCCTTCACGACCCCGCGCGGGATGACCTACTCGATCAAACATCTTGGAAAGAACAAACGGCGCTTGGTGGATGTGTTCGATTTCGATGATTTGACCCAAACCACCTCTAAACTCTCCCGTACCTCCAGAGTCTTTCAAAAATTCCCGTCGAAGAAATATCAGTGGAGAGGTAACCTCGTTGATTTCAGTCGAAGTCGTGCGGACTCCCGATGGAAATGCAGTCGTCGATAACCCATCTTTGGTACTACGAGCACCGGTTCCACCGTTAAAAATGGGGTTGATAACAAAGTGAGGCGCGTTGTAATTCAAACTCGCAGTTGTGTCACTCATGAGTACCGGATTCCAAATACAAGACGCTCCCTCGCAAGGTACTTCATCACCCAAAATATGATTCAAGCAGCCAATCACAACATCAGGTAGCATTTGTCCGATAGCATGACGAGCAGAAACTGCACAGGGGGATTCCGCATTCAAGATGGAACCCTGTGGAGCTGTGACCTCTATGCAAGATAGCGAACCTTCGTTGTTGGGAATATCGTTCCCGACCAAACAACGCACTCCAAACGAAGCATAAGCTTCGGTGTAGGCGAGTGGTACGTTTATGCCATATCTTGATACTCCGGAACTGCCTTCAAAATCAATGAATATTCGTTCATCTTCAATGGTGAGGGTACACTGCAAGTGAACCGGTTGGTCATATCCATCCACATCCATACTGTACGAGTAAGTGCCGTTAGGTAGTTGACGTATTTCATGTTCCATTGCAGCTTTGGATGTATTCAAAATTGCATCGCTGATTTCGTTGAGATCTTGTAACTCAAATTCTTGGATGGTTTGCAACAACTTCTGTGATCCCAGATCGTTGCATGCAGTCAAGGAGTACAAATCACCTTCAGCAACAACTGGATCGCGAACGTTCGCTTTAATCACGTTCATTAGAGTTTGGTCTAGTACGCCGCCCTTGAACAAGTGAGTGATCGGTACTTGAATCCCTTCCTCAAAGATTTCGTTTGCGTCGGGTCCAAATCCTCGCCCACCAACATCAGCAATATGGCTTGTAGAAGCAAAGAACGCCACTACTCTTCCGTCCAGGAATGTGGGGGTAACCAAAGTGAAGTCATTCAGATGTCCCGTTGCTAACCATGGGTCGTTAGTGAGTAGTACATCGCGTTCTTTCATTTCACTTATGGGGATTTCTGCAAGGAAGTGCCTCACAGATTTTGCCATCGCATTGACGTGTCCCGGAGTACCTGTTACCGCTTGAGCAAGCATTTCTCCTTGTTCATTGAAAACACCAGCAGAAAGATCTCCCGCTTCACGGACTACGGTCGAAAATGCTGTTCTCATGAGAGTTTGAGCTTGGTCTTCCACAATCGCTAACAGCCGGTCCCACAGAAGTTGGCGTAGAATAGGATTTAATGTTTTGTTCATGGTTTTCGTGTTATTTACACAAGATTGGGTAAGTGTTCATTAGTATGTTCTATTTGCTGACTAGCTTCATTACGAGCGCGTTGGAATCACTTGCTTTAGTGATCTGAAACCCGCTAGGAACCACAACACTAGTGTGCGATTCGGTAATCAAAGCAGGTCCTAGGATCGGTTCTTCTGCAGTCACGAGCCTTCTTGGAATGACTCTAGCGACGGTTTCTTCCGTTCGTTCTGTCAACTGTTGCGAATGTTCTGTCAAATCTCCGAATTGAGTATCACCCAAGGCAAGCAAAGCTTGATCCGAAGATTCAGCCACGGCTAGGTTCAGAGTCCAGCTCATGATTTCAATCGTTGCCTGGGGTATGGTGCGACCATAGGTAGCAGTATAAGTTTGCTCAAAGTGTTCTCGAAGCGATTGTTCATTGAAATGACTCGGGTCAAAAACAACAGTAATTTCATACCCTTGACCAACATATCGCATAAATGCCGAAGCTGTCTTGGTTAACTCTTGATTTTGGGTTGCGGTTGCGACAACAGACGTAGCTTCTTCCTCCATGTCTTCAAGGATACTGTTTACGATTTTCTCATCAAGCTCTGAAAGCAGCATGTGTCGGCTTCGCACCACTTCATAGGAAATCGGCGCACACAAAAATCCAATTGCAGAACCTACTCCCGCTCCTTCAGGAATGATGACCTGTTTAAGATTCATCTTTTCCATCAATCGAGCAGCATGAAGGGGCGCAGCTCCTCCGAATGCAATCATCGTACGATTTGTAATTGAATTGCCCCATTCTGCTGCGTGGCTGCGAGCAGCTGCGGACATATTTTCATCGACAATTTCAGCGATTCCTCTCGCTGCATCCTTTAGACTCATACTCAGTGGAGTTGCTATGTTGGTATCGATGGCTTGCAAAGCTGCTTGCTGATCTAAACTAATAAATCCACCGGCAAAGTTATCCGCATCCATTCTTCCGAGATAGCAGTCTGCGTCGGTCACCGTAGGTTTTTTACCATCTCGTCCATAGCAAGCAGGACCGGGTTGCGAACCAGCACTCTCTGGCCCAATCTGAATTCGATTGAGCTTGTCAATGTGCGCTATCGATCCGCCGCCTGCTCCAATTTCAACCATCTCGATCACTGGGATACGTATAGGCAACCCACTCCCCTTTTTGAATCGATAACTACGATCAACCTCAAATGCTCGCGACAGTAAGGTTTTACCTTCATCAATGAGACAGAGTTTGGCTGTCGTACCACCCATGTCGAAAGAAATAACTTTGTCTAGCCCCTTACTGCGGGCGATCATTTCAGCAAGTATCGCCCCTCCGGCTGGACCAGATTCGACCAAACGAATGGGATATTTCGATGCAGTCTTGAAGCTAGTTAGACCTCCACCAGAAGTCATCATGAGATACGGACAATTGAATCCGAGTTCGCTGAGTCGTTCAGCTAAACTCTTCAGGTACCGGCTCATCAGAAGCAATACGTAGGCATTAGCACACGTAGTAGAGAGTCGCTCGTATTCACGAATTTCCGGACAGACTTCACAAGAGAGTGAAATCGGAATATTGCCTAAGGACTCTCTAATCCTATCAGCAACTGCACGTTCGTGAACACCGTTGATGTAAGAATGAAGAAATCCAATCGCAACACTCTCAACATCCTCTTGCTTCAAGAACTTGATTGCATCATCGACAGTTCCATGATCCAACGGAATACGAACTTCACCACTTGCTGTGATACGTTCTCTAATTGGTACTCGCAATTTTCGAGTTACCAATGGAGCTGGACGTTCAATATTCACATCGTATTGCTCAAACCGATTCTCAAATGCCATCTCAAGAATGTCCCGATGACCTTCGGTTGTGAGTAAAGCAGTCTTTGCACCACTTCGCTCAATCAACGCATTGGTTGCAAGAGTGGTTCCATGTAGAACAATTTCAACGTCCTGCACAGATGCCTTACTTTGTTTAAAGATTCGAGCAATCCCTTCAACTACTGCTTCACTAGGATCCCCGTGCGAGGTCAAGACTTTGGTTGAATGAACCCGATCAAATAGTTGTAAGACAACATCAGTAAACGTCCCTCCAATGTCAATCGCTAAGCCGTTTCTCACTAGTTTCGATTCCCGGTTGTTGCTCTGTTCATTGAATGGAATTTGAGGTAGTCTGTGTCAATATTCCACTGTGAAGTAATGTCTCAATCATATAATTTCAAGTCGTGATCAGTTCTTGCGTGTTGCTCCCACCCTACCTCTATGAACTGCATTCAATGGTCGAATTACGCTATTTAGCTTCAAATGGCTGAAATATTCACCTATGCGATGGCAAACACAATCCTATTCAATGGACCTAGCGAAACTGGATATTGGTCGACCAAACTAGTGCTCATTTAGGTGAGAAAGGTAACTTTGAGCTAACGCTACTACTATGACAAACAATATCAAACTCATTGCTGGTACATCACATACCGAATTTACTGAAGCCATCGGAACCCATTTAGGGATACCTTTGACGCAGACAGAAATCACTCGATTCGGTAACGAGAACATCATGTTCCAGTGTAAAGAAAATGTTCGAGAATCTGACGTTTTTGTCGTACAAACTTCGTGCTCTGGTCTATCAGACTATATTGTAGAACTGCTGATCATTATTGATGCCCTAAAGCATGCGTCTGCACGGAGAATCACCGCCGTTTTACCATATTTTTTCTATGCTCGTTCAGACAAAAAGGATCGCCCCAGAATCTCCATCACCGCACGACTCATGGCAGATGTCTTGGAGACCGCTGGTGCCAACCGAGTACTCACAATGAACCTTCACTCACCACAAGTAGGCGGGTTTTTCCGAATTCCGGTCGATCAACTCAATGCAACTCCACTTGTGTGTGATCGATTGCGGTCAACCACTAGCCTGTCTAACTCAGTTTTGGTTGCGAGCGATGTCAGTGAAGCAAAGGACTTGCGAGAGTATGCCAATCGCCTCAACCTCCCCATAGCCATCGTCGATAAACGACGAGTGAATGACGATGAACAAGCTCAAGCTGTTGGTTTGATAGGAGAAGTAGAAGGTAAAAACGCGCTACTTGTAGATGATGAAATCGCGAGTGGAGGGACGATGTTAGAAGCAGCGAGATTTTTGCTCGAACACGGAGTTCAACGTATCGAAGCTGCAGCCGTACACCCCGTTTTGTCTGGTCGTGCTTATGAACGCATTGAGAACTCTACCATCGAACGTCTAATCGTCACTGATTCAATCCCATTAGACGAAGAAAGACGAAATTCGAAGATTGAAACCGTTACCGTAGCTCCGCTATTCGCTGAAGCTATCAAAGCCATTCACTCAGGATACAGCGTTTCTAAGCTGTTTAAGTAAATGGAGGCTGGGGTCGGAATCGAACCGGCGTAAACGGAGTTGCAGTCCGTAGCATAACCACTCTGCCACCCAGCCTTTCATCCCAGAAACTTGGGATTTGGTCGCACACCATTCTAGCAATGCTACTGTGGCTTTTCAAAGAATCCTGCTTTAAGAACAGGCCATGCTACCCGGAAATAGCGAATCATTGACCATACAGTTAAAACGGCTGCTCCATAAAGCAATACGACCCCAATAATCACCCACGGTCGGGTCATGATGGGAGGATTAGAAAGTAGGATTACGATTGCAAGCATCTGCATACCAGTCTTGAGTTTTGCTACTACATCGACTTCAACAACCGAGCTGACGCGGGCTTCAGCCATCCACTGTCTGAGTGATGAAATCACCAGCTCTCGTGCGATGATGAACAAACTCGGCAGAGTGAACCAAAGACTACCATACTCGCCCACCAACCAGAATAGTGCAATGATCACTGCTAACTTATCCGCGACGGGATCAAGAAAGCTCCCAAACCTGGTGGTCGTCTTGAACTTACGAGCAACAAATCCATCTAGCCAATCGGTGATAGAAGCAGCTGCAAACAACACACCCGCAATCCACTGGTGGGTGTCAGTGAGCACATAGAACACCAAAAATACCGGGATCAACAAGATCCTCAATAGTGAAAGGGTGTTGGGTGAGAATATCATCCTCAATTTATGAAGCATGGAAGATCCCATAAATTTCACCAGCTAACTTATCACTGATGCCGGGAACCTTGGATATTTCGACTGCACTTGCTCCACGAATGGTAGCAGTCGAACCAAAGTGAGTCAGCAACAGTTTCTTCCGTTTTGGACCAATACCGGGTATGTTGTCAAGTTCTGAATGACTTCGAGCTCTCTTGCGTGCCGCACGGTGCCCAGTAATTGCAAATCGATGTGCTTCATCTCGGATTTGTTGTAGTAAGTGCATTACTCCACTCGTTGCTTCGATTTTTAGTTGACCTTTTCCATGTTGCCAAATGGATTCTAAACCTGGCTTACGACCTGGTCCCTTTGAAATAGCCAGCAGAATCAATCCTTTTTCAACCAACGATGAAATTTCATCATACACCATATTAAGTTGACCTTTGCCACCATCAATGATGAGCACATCAGGCAGACTCGATCCTTCCTCTTGAACACGTCGGTATCTTCGCTGTATTGCTTGAACCAAGGCACCGTAATCGTCTCCGTGTTTGACCGCATCAATTTTAAATCGTCTGTAATCAGACTTCACAGGTCCAGTTTGATCAAACACGACACAGGATGCCATCGTTGCTTCACCGTGTGAATGACTCACATCAAAGCACTCGATGCATTGGGGGATTTCTTCTAGTTGCAATAGTCTCTTCAGTTGCAGGGCGCGATCCATTTGGCTTTGTTTGCTAGCAACATGAGTAGCCAGAGAATGCTGTGCATTTTCTTGAACCAATTGTTGCCATCGAGCTCGCTGAGTGCGAACTTGTGAAGTCACCTCAACATTACGACCTGAACGATCTGTCAAAGCCTTCGAGAGTAATTGTGCACCATCGATATGAGTCATCGTGAGTATCGTTTGTGGTATTTCACGGTCCGAACTACCGAAGTAGTATTGTGTGATTAACTCTTCCAGCAGTTCTGAGTCTTTCAACCCCAACTCATTGCCTGGAAACCAGCTTCGATGACCAAGCAACTGACCTTTTCGGATGAACAGAGCTTGAACACAGACGTAGTCCGCTTGAGTCGCAATAGCAAACGCATCGACATCCCCACTGGATTTGTGAACGTTCTGTTCTTCCTGAACTTGGCGAAGATCTTGGATTTGGTCACGCAATCGAATGGCTTTTTCAAAATCTAGTTCCTGGGACGCAAGAACCATTTTTTCTTTTAAGTCTGCAAATATCGATTGATTCTTTCCATTCAAGAATAATTTTGCCAGTCTTAGTTCCTCCTCATAAGTGTCTCGATCCATATAACCCACACAGGGAGCACTACATCGTCGAATTTGATATTCAAGACAAGGTCTTGAACGATTGTTGAAGTAAGAATCTTTGCAAGGTCGCAATTGAAATATTTTCTGGAGTATGGATAAACTGCTTCGGACTGCTGCTGCATTTGGGTATGGACCAAAGTACGTCCCCCCTTTTTCTCTTTTACCTCGATGTAATCGAATTTGTGGAAATTCATGGTTTGTTAGGTGAATGTACGGATAGCTTTTATCGTCACGAAGAATGACGTTGTAGGGAGGTTTGTCGTTCTTGATTAGGGATTGTTCCAGCAAGAGTGCTTCGGTTTCACTCGCAGTGATGATGTATCGAATTTCTACGGTGCGTGCGACTAGTTTCATCACCTTGGTAGACAAACCTTTAGGGCGGAAATAACTGGTGACTCGGTTCTTTAAATTACGAGATTTCCCTACATAGAGGACACTACCATTGTTGTCAATAAATCGATAGATTCCACTTCGTGTGGGCAGCATGCTACGTAGCTCATCTAAAGTACTTAGAGGATCAATCTTCCCCTCAATGGGTTCTTGTAGACTTCTTACTAGTTCAATCATGGAGTGAAGGCATACTCATACTCTAGTTGAATGCTGGTATCCCTGTTTGAGCTCGTCCAAGTATCAATGCATGAACGTCGTGGGTACCCTCGTAAGTATTCACTGTTTCGAGATTGACCATATGTCTCATAACGTGATATTCGTCTGAAATCCCATTCGCACCATGCAGATCACGGGCCATACGAGCAATATTCAATGCCTTACCACAGTTGTTGCGCTTTAAAAGAGAAATGTTCTCCACAGGTAGTTGACCATCATCAAGCATACGACCGATTCTGAGCGCACCTTGAAGTCCCAAAGTAATCTCTGTTTGCATATCTACCAATTTCTTTTGAACCAACTGATTGGCTGCAAGCGGTCGACCAAATTGCTCCCGATCTAGTGTGTAACTTCTTGCTGCATGCCAACATGCTTCAGCTGCACCCATTGATCCCCAAGTGATTCCATAACGTGCTAAGTTGAGACAACTAAACGGAGCTCCCATTCCTGTTGCGTTAGGTAATCGATTGGACTCAGGCACAAAAACATCCTCTAGTACTAGCTGACCGGTAATCGATGCTCTCATACTGAGCTTTCCTGCGATTTTTGGAGTCAGGAAGCCTTTAGAATCTCTTTCGACGATGAATCCGCTGGTTTTGCCCTCAAGCATAGCCCAAACTATCGCAATGTCTGCAATGGGAGCATTGGTGATCCATGATTTGACTCCATTCAAGAGGTAACCACCTTCAACCTTGACTGCTCTGGTTTCCATCCCACCTGGATTAGAACCATGATTAGGTTCAGTTAGACCAAAACAGCCCGCTATTTCTCCGGTCGCGAGTTTGGGCAGGTAAGTTTGCTTGTGTTCGTTAGAACCAAATGCGTGAATGGGGTGCATAACAAGAGAGGACTGAACGCTCAGAGCTGATCGATAAGACGAATCCACTTTTTCGATTTCACGGGCTATCAGCCCATAACCCACACTATTGACATTTGCGCATCCGTACTCAGCAGGAAGAGTAGGTCCAAGGAATCCCAGTGAGCCCATCAAATTCAATAGTTCTCGATCAAATCGTTCTTCTCGATTTGCTTCAACGATGCGTGGAGCGAGCTCAGTTTTTGCAAAATCTGCTGCCGTTTGCTGGATCAGCTTTTCTTCTTCGGAGAGTTGTTCGTCTAGACGAAACGGATCGTTCCATTTGAAAGGGTAAGTGGACATGGGTAATTACCTTCCTCATTCAAGATGAGAGTGAATTGATTTACAAATTGAGGTTGAACTAGAACAGAACACTCTTCAATCTTGCACTGTCCGTACTACTGGATCATTGAACGCTGATACAGTCCAGTTTCGAACAATATTGGTGAACCTCACATTTTAGGTTTAGCTTGGAACTCATGCTGGAGCCTTCTCTTGCAAGTTTCGGAGTGTCATGCGTAACAAGTCCAAGGACAAGTTAGAGCATATTCTCAAGGACACATTAGGCGGAACCAACCGCTCCTTAAACCATCGACAAAGCTGTGATCCAAGGGACCGTAATTGATGGTTCTAGGCAGCTCTGCAATCCGAAACGCCAATGGTTAAGGATTGGGGGCTAGGTTGTGCTAAGTGCTCGACTGAAATCTATTGCGGATTCGCGAACCTTCTCAAAGTAATCTATCTGGTTGAACATCTGTTTGGTGATATCTCTAGAACAGTTGACGATGAGACCTAATCCATCCTCTCTACGTCCCACTTGCAGAAGTGACTGTGTGTCTCCTCCCTGAAGGCCAATTCCTGGCGCAAGAAGAGTTGTTTGAGGAGCAATCGTTCGAACTTGTCGGAGTGCGCCCAAATGGGTTGCTCCAACAACCAACATCAGGTTCGGATTTTTCTCTTCGTGAACTCGTTTAGCGATTTGCTCGGACACACCATCTTCTTGAAGCCAACTAGAACCTGGATTACTGGTACGGCAGAGCAGTATCACACCTCTATCTGAATGAGAAAGAAACGGTTCGACAGTATCCCATCCGAGAAAAGGATTAACCGTTACTGCATCTGCTTGGTAACGTTTAAATGCTTCATCTGCGTATTTTGAGGCTGTATGGCCGATGTCTCCTCGTTTTGAATCAAGAATAACTGGTAAGCCACTGTATCGTTTGTGGATATAGCGGATGATCATTTCAAGCTCTTCTTCAAATCCGAGTGCTCCGAAAAAGGCGTGATTGATTTTGATAGCACACGCGAGATCTTGTATGCAGTCTACTATCCGCATGCAATAGTCCAAAAATCCTTTCTTAGTTCTAGGAAAGGATTCTGGAATCATCTCCCAGTCCGGATCTAAGCCCACACAAAGAAATGTGTTGGTACGCTTGTAGGAAGCTAATAGAGCTTCGTAGAACATGAGCTAAACTGGTTCAGAGTTCGAAACTCTATTTCGCAGATACTCTTCTACGGTTTGAACAATCGCAAGAGTGTGTGGATCAATTTCAAGGTTCAACTGTGTTCCAGCTTTGCACTCGACTAAATTGGTAGATCGAAGAGTCTCTGGGATCAGGTTCACTGTTCCACATCCAGTTATTGTGTCATATTTTGCTAGAGTCAAACTCACTCCATTCAGCGCTACAAAACCCATGGGTTGCAAGTACTTTTTCCAACTATCGGGTACATGAAAAGTCAATCGGCTCTCTCCTTGATCAACATCATAACTTTCAACTTCAACAGTCGATGCAATGTGACCTGAAAGGATGTGGCCACCAAGTTCATCACCCATTTTCAGTGAACGTTCAATATTGACTCGATCATCGGAACGAAGCTGATGTAAATTTGTCAAGCGAGCAGTCGCTGAAATCACATCAAAGTGAGCCGTTTCCGCTTCAATTGAAACGACAGTCAAACAAACTCCATTGATTGCAACGGAAGCACCAACAACCAGACCCTCCGATTCTCCAGTCAAATCGACGACGAGTCTCACTGAGCCACTCTCAACGAGTCGAATTCCCAGTACCCGTGCAACGCGTGAGACTATACCCGTAAACATCTAGTCCATATCACGTAAATGACAAACACTAATCGTGTTTGACCTATAGTATTAATCCCAATACTAGATGAATGTGGAGAGTTATCTCCCTAACGATACCTCAATTTCCAAGTGAGAATCAGAATAGTTATCACCCACTCTTCTTACTGTCATGGTAGTCTGCCCATGCACGTTCGACATCTTGCTGGTGTCTCAGGAAATCGAGCTTATAGTCTACAAACTTAAGATAACTAGCTGCGGTGTCATTGCGTCTCTCGGAATCTGTATCTTCAGAATTTGCGGTCATATCCTTAACATCAGTTAGTGTATCTTTGGCATCATTGAACTGATCATTGAATAATTGACAAACACCCTTAGTCAACAACAGTTCCTCGCTCAGGGACTGGTAGTCTTGTGAGTTTCGCTCTTCCGAGGTTCTATCCAGACTAAACCACAGATCTACTGTAGAGATGCACTTGTTGAAAAGTTCGCTCTCTTGGTAAATGCGAGCAAGACGACCTATCAAATCGGGATCTTGTCTCAACGCGATCGCATCTTCGTATGCTTGAATTGTCTTTTCGATAAAACGCGCACGGTAGGTGTACTGACCGTAAATGGAGAGATTATCGAAGTTTCTCTCGATCTTTTCTGCAGCAAAACCTGCTTCCATGACCCAAGCAGCTCGGATTGAAGCATCTTGACCTGCGAGTCGTCTAGTATAGTTGACTAATCTCAACTCAGTATCCAACATATCAAGCATATAGGCACCTTCAATGGCGTATGAAGACTCAGCGATCATATCCAATTGACTGTACGCAATCGATAAAGTCATCCAATAGTCCTTATTTAACGGATACCTATGGACTAGGTAGTCAGAGAGATTCAGTACTTCCTCATAGTTCTCTAGCGAGTTGTATGAGCTCAGCAAGATGCGCCACCACTGTTCCTTGACTTCTAGATTTTGTTCTTCGTATTTAGCGATTGATTGCTTAATCCAATCAATCGCTTGTTGGTAATTCTCCAACTGCAAATGAATCGTACTAATGTATGCTAATTCATTAGCTGAATGTTTTATAGCAAGCTCGTACCAACGCATGATGTAACTGAGCGCAGTTTCCAAATCTTCCTTTTCTTGGTAGTAGATTTGCGATATCCGATAAAGAGCGTTTTCTTCGAAAAAATAGTAGATGTTATCGCGATATTCAATAATCTTTTCGAGGTGATACAGGGTCAGATCAACTTCGTCTAGTTCCCAGGCCACTCTTGTGTACGCACGATGGACGATTGCAAGTTCCGTGGGATTGAATCTTCTTGAACGTTCAAGTATTCTGTCTAGTACAGCTCTAGCTTTTTCAAGATCGGAAGGTTCTTCCTCCATGGCCTCCTCGAACTTTGACATTTGCTCGAATAGCTCATTCTTCATCGGCTGGATATCGCGCTCGGGGCGTGGGTCTTCTATTTCTTCGTCATCACTAGTCTGAGCTATTGCATGGCCGAACATAGTGCAAAATGTGTTTGATTTTTCAGTGCTGTAATCTAAACCATCCAACAGAAATACTAACGCACCGCATAGTACTATTGCCTTCAATTTTTTCATGTCTAAACTCCTCAAATAGGGTCTGATTTCAATCAGTAATTGTTGAAGTTACTTTAATTTTACACTCTATCCGATTGACTCAAACGGTCTCGTCAAAAGAACTCACACAATCATTAATCGTAACGAGATAATGGTACTTTTTTCTCGGATTGTTCCAGAATTAGGATCCATTGATCCATAGGTTCTAAACCTTGTTCCTCGTACATTGCGATTGCTCGTTTGATCCACAGTATCGCGTGCGCATAGTTTTCTAAATGATATTGGATATATGCAATGTATGCGAGTTGAACAGCGCTGGGATTCTGAGAAATTTTTTGCCATTGCATGAGGTAGTCTAGAGCAGTTTCCAAATCATCTAATTTCTGGTGGTAAATTTGGGACAGTCGATAGAGTGCTTGCTCCTTAAATTTGATTTCGACATAGTCACCATATTCAATGATCATTTTGAGATGATAAATCGCCTCATCAATTTCCTCAAGGTCCCAAGTCAATCCTGCATACGTTCGGTGCACATGAGCTCTTTCTGTATAGGTGCTTTCACTATCGGAAGCCAAGAGTCCATCAAGAACTTTTTTAGCAGTGCCAAAGTCTTCAGCATCCACAGCCATTTGGTATTCTTCCATTTTTTCAAAGAAATCCACCGAAAAAGCTTGATTGTTCTGTTCTGGTTGCTCTTCTGAAGATTGCTCTTCTACATCTGCAGAGCGCTCGACTTCAATCTCGGATTGTGCTTGAGCTATACCGAACCAGTCACTAGGGTTCAGGGACAATTCGACACTTCCCAGGAAAATGATTTGGGAGCAGAGAACCAAGGTTGATTTAAGGTGATTCATTGTCAAATCTGTTCGTCGTTCAGCCAGTGAGTGTTCAACAACAAACCTCTATAGTGCTACTGAGTTTGAACTGACTCCCAATCGAGATTGATAGTATGTTTTAGCTTAAAGCTGACGCGGTGGATCACCCCTTGAACTCTAACTGGTACTTGATCTACTACTCTAGGTTGGTAACGAAACTTCAGTACTGTTTCAATTGCTCTACGATCAAAAACACCAGGTGGACTGGAATCGACAACTACAGGGACTTCAACCTTTCCCGTCTCTGTTACATCAAACATCAAAACTACGTATCCTTCTAGACCTTCTTCAAGTGCAAGCTCTGGATATTCCGGTTCAATCGTCATAAGTGCGACTAAATCTCCATCTGGAAACCAACGAATGTCAAAATTCATTTGTCCCCATTCATCCAAAAGATCTGACTCAGTACCCAATGATAAGTCCCCAAAGTCAGCAAATTTAATCTTAGACAATTCAGGTTCTTCAAACTCTAATGGTCGGAAAATTTGCACTTCAGATTTTACGACTTCAGCGTCTTCCTCTAGTACTCGTGCAAACTCCAAAGCATGTATCTCAGGTTCCTCAGTGAGAGGGTAGCCCTGAGGAGTAGAGGCTAAATGCATCAACCAAAAAAGGACTGCTGTTGCAACTAGTCCACATCCAGCAGCAAACCCATACCTTGATAACAACTGTTCGATCTTAGGACTGGTACTCTCTTTGATTGAACTAGATCGAATCTAGCCCAGACAGGAACGAAATAGCCAATGTCACTGGTGACATTGGCTATGTACTATCTAACTGAGACTATTAATAGTCGTCGAGCTCAAATATGATTTTGTTCGGGACCCCTTCGACCCGTACCGCTTTTTCGTTGACTACCTTCGGCTTATATTTGAACTTATATGCTGCGTTGATAGCTGCTCGATCAAAAATTCCAGGTGGGTCTGCCTCTCTGACTTTAACGTCTTCTACCGAACCCGTTTCTGTCACTGTGAAAACAACTATCACATAACCCTCTATCCCACGTTGTAGCGCACGCGATGGATAGATTGGTGCTACTTTCGAAATAGGTAGATATTCACCATCCTGAGACCAGTCTCCGACATCAAATTCACCAATACCATCAGCTCCACCTATATCAATATTGATGTTTGTGTCGTATCCTCCATCATCATTTGAATTATCTACCTCTGGTAGATCAGGAGGTGGCTCGTCCGGTGGTGGTGGTGGCTGAAGTCTCTTTCGTTGAATCTCTGGAGGCACATCTTCCATCAGTCGCACAAAGTCGAGTTTGCGTAAGTTGGTTTCCTCATTTAGGGGGTTTTTATCAGAAGCGATAACAGCCTGCATTATCCACAGCAATCCTACAGTCACCACTGCACCAACTACTAGGCCAATGCCGTATCTCTCAATAGTTTTTGGCATGTTTTTCTCCGTATGTTTGGGTAAAAAGGGGGTGATACAATCACTAGTACTGTGATGTGACTGTTCTAGTCTAATTGTACTGATTTGTGAAAGATCATATCCTTTGAATTCAATCTTTTTGACTCAACGTTTTGTTTGAGTTTACATTAGATTCTAACTGTAGACTTCCAACTCAATTGCTACGTTGAAAGTATTAAAGCAATTAGTTGTTCGTTACTAATGAATCAACACCACCTGGTCAATCGATTCAAATACTAGATTTCCACACCTATTGTCAAAAGCCCTCTGTGGGTGGAAGTGATTCACCTAGTTGAATTATGAGGTGAAAGCTGGTTTCCTACGATATCGCGATCCATAGATTGACAAAAAATTCCATCGTTTCTGTGAACGTTGCTCATTTTGTCTAACCAAACAAACTAAATCAGTATTCCGACTTGAAGTAGTCATATGATCGTCAGAATTGCCAATGGCTCACGTACCACTCATTAGGTTAGGATGAGATTAATTAACTATACAAATATTTATTATTTATATGTACCGTTCACTGGTTTACTCATTGTGTTCTCGTCTTCACAACAAAAGTATGAATTGAAACTAAACGCCTCATGAGGAATCTAGAATTCAATGAATGAGACCTGGTTCTAGTGTAGAAACTAACAGCTGTTTGATTACTACAACTTGGGGTTTCTCTAAAGATACCCTAACCCAGCACAGTGGAGACAACCGTTAAGGTTATCCATGCTGCTACACTAATATTCGGTGGATATAGAGACTTCTTCTACCTTTGCGTCTCTCGCTGCCTCCAATATTGCTCGCACCACTTTTACCTTTGCTTTATTGTCCGGCTTCAAAACGATACCTCCTTTCGGAGTTTCCGCACGAAGTCGCTCAATCTCTGCACGAACGCTATCTGGATCAACTTGTTTTTTGTCGATCCAAATATCTCCACCAGGGCCGATTGCGATCAAAATCGAAACCTGAGGCTTTGACTCTGCACTCCTCAAATCAGGAAGGGTCACGTCGATCCCTGGTAGTTTAATGAATGTTGCAGTGACGATGAAGAAGATCAACATGATGAATACGACATCTAACATGGGAGTTAGATTGATATCGCTCTCATCATCCAAATTGCTTCGCTGTTTTCCTAGTGCCATTTATAAACCTAGTTAGTGATCTGCAGTCAAGACATCGTCTAGCAGTTCACTTTCGGTATTAATCTTGCGACGCAACACTGTTGATCCCATGATACCCGAAAGTGCTGCTACCATTCCTGACATCGTAGGGATAGTTGCAGCTGAAACGCCCGCTGCCATGGAACGGGCGTTCCCTCCTTGTGTAGCCATTGCATCAAAGACTTGGATCATTCCAGTTACCGTACCTAATAATCCAAGTAATGGACACAGAGCGATGCACGTCAAGATAATGGGCATGCTACCACGGATTTTTTGCTTGGCCTCTGAAAGCATCGCTGTTCTTATCACACGAGCTGACCAAGATTTTCTCTCGGGTCTAGCTTCCCATCTTTGCAATGTGTCTGCTACTACTCCTTTGTGCTCACGTAGAAAGTACCACGTTCGCTCAAAAATCAGCATCCACATCATGAACGTGGTCGCTGCTATGAGGTAAAGGACATCACCGCCTTGATCAAAAAAACGTGAAATATGTAGAAAGATGTCCATTAGATTTCTCTCTGCTTGAGACTATTCCCTATCTGATTAGGTGATTGGGGTGCCCATCTTTTCAGCATGCTGAGCGATGAGTCCTTCAGACTGTTCATCAAGTACATGAATGACTGACCTGCTGAACTGAGAGGTAAACGCGTGCAACAGCACGGTCGGGATAGCCACACAGAGACCTAATACTGTGGTCATCAACGCGGTTGAAATACCACCTGCCATGATCTTCGGATCTCCTGTACCGAATAACGTAATTGCTTGGAAGGTAAGAATCATCCCAATTACTGTACCGAGGAGTCCCATCAAGGGTGCAACCACAGAAATCACCTGTACCAGGGATATGTTTCGAGTTAACAAGGGCATTTCACGCAGTATGGCTTCACCCATCTTCAACTGTAACGTCTCGCTGTCTACATCCTTGTTGTCTTGGTAAATCTGCAGTAACTTACCCAAAGGATTGTTGTCTGATGGATTGTCTAGGTCCTTCTTTTGGGCATTGACTTTCCTACCCACGAAAAAGAGAACAACCATTCTCCAAACCGCAAGTATCACACCAAGGATACCGACAAGAATGATCACAGATCCGACAATCTGACCTTGTCCATCACAAAATGGGAGATAACACTGACCATCTGCGATTCCACCAAAAGGTGTTCCAACCATTTCAGATAGGGTAGCTTTTTGTGTCTCTGCATCTAGTAGAGTACCCCTAGTCGCATCAACTGCAAAACCAACAACATCACCCGGTTTAGCACGGCTCAACCGTTTGGCTGTATTTGCAAATTCAGCGGAAGGTTGACGTGAAAGTTCGTTTAAGCCTTGAGTTTCTGTATTGAAATTTACATAGCCATCGTTCGATACCACATTAAATGCACCGACACGAATCAAATCTGTTTCCGTGGTATCTCCAGAATTTGAAGTCACGTCTTGAGCAAAACTGGATACCTCACCCGTTTCATAGATGTGATCGTACAACGATTGCCACATATCTTCCAACTCACTGATGCTTGGTAAGGTAGTGGTGCTCCCCATACGCTGGGCTAAATCTGACAGCGGCTTGTCTCGACCCTCAAATTCTGCGCTAACGATAGAAGCCCTAAATACTCCACGCGTCTCTCCAGCAACCTGCTGTAGTACTCCAAACAATTCCTGTAGATCACCTGCTTTCTCTGCATATTCAGCTTGTTTGTTCGCAATTTCTTCGTTGTTTAATTCTTCTTGACTATCAAGTTGCTGATTTCTTTGAATTTCTTGCTCAAGTTCAGATTCCGCATCACTTAGCAACCTTTCTTGTTCGCTGACTTGATTCTCAAACTGTCTTTCCAAGTTTGCGTGTCGCTGATTCTCGACATCTTTTCGTTGCTCAATGGCCTCTTTTAGCTCTGCCAAGGTATCCGGTTCATTGATAGTGAGCCCTGCAGCTTCAAGAGCGTTATCAGAAGAGCTTGCATCCTCTTGTGCGAACGCAGATACACCACCGAGCAAGCTGAATACTAACACAGCTGAAAATAGTTTTCTAATCTCAATTCCCATAGCTTAATTCTCCTTTGGTGGTGCTACTACTGGAACCTTAAAGAGACCCGGAGTCAAAGTCTTTTCAGCCATCTTTATTCCATTCTTAATAGGTGTCGTATAACTGCCTGGGAGCGCTTCCCATTCTTCTGTTTCGGTATTCCACCAGCCAGTTAGCTTAGAGTCCTGAGTTTGATACAACAAAGCAATTCTTCCTACTCTCAAAAATTTAACAAAGTAAGTTTTGCCATCAATTTCAAGGTCATCCTGATACGAGTCCATTGTACGACCATACTCGCTCTCGATCTGGTAAGCACGTAGTATCTGAGCAAATTTCTCTGACTTGGATACTTCAGGTTCATCCATCAACTCTCGTAAGGCTTGGACTCTCTCTTCTCGTTCATCTTTGAGAAAAGGCATATCCAACCTAACAAAGTCATCCAAACTTTCGATCATTCGCAACATCAAAGGAACAATGTTTCGTTGAACACTATCGATATCTTCAATGTCCTGTTCTAGCTGATCAATCACATCTTCTTGTTTTTGAACGACAAGTGAAAGCTGTCTGTTGTAGACTCTTTGTCCATCAATACTTCTCAAAACTTCGCGGTACTCGTTCAATGCAGCACTACGTTCATTTTCGAGTTCCACTATCCTACTTTGAGATTCCTGAGCAAGTTTGTTCATCTCTTCGACTTCGGCAAAAATGTCATCAAGAGTGACTTCGGCATGTACACCAAAGCCAAGGCAAACCGTCAATGCTGCAACAAGACCAGGAATCATCCGGAATTGCCTCTGACGTACTTTCTGGGTCATACAGACTCCTACTTTAATAGATTAGGTGGGTGATTTCTAACAAGAGGAGACCATTGACAGTGATTGCTCGGTCGTCCGTACCGCTCCCTTCAGCGGTGCTTGCACAGTTTTTGACTCTCCTACTTGCTACTCATTCGTGCGGGTGTTCCAGCATATTCTCTCGACGAGAATGTCACTAGCTCTGAACCTTATGGTCAGGATTGTAAATGCGAATACGTTGAATTCCAAACAATATCGACACAAAAGACACAATTTGACTCTCTTACCCCCTTTGGAAATCGTTAAAGCGTCTTCAGATCCAAACAAATAATGGGCACAAAGCAGATGCAAACCTGCATAGCCTCGTTATTTTAAGAAACTGGAAACCAATCCTTCTCAATTGACACTATTTTCACTATTTAGGTTAATTGACGAAACACAGCTGTCAGTTTCTCGCTAAAATTTCTCACCCAACCGCGACCTTGACAGTTGACATCGTACTGTCGGAACCATACTCATTGATTGGATTGCAGATGAATCAGCGTGTTTGGTCAGATATAGTCACGAATCGCAATCGCAGCTCTGCGTAAGCATTTCAAATGTTGAAGCGAAACATGCATGTGATGACAGTTTCATGAAATGTTCATAGAAATAGGCATAAATTACATAACGAGTCAACTCCGGAAAGGTAAACATGACATTGAACACCATCCTTGTCGTTGAAGACGAACCCGATATTCGGGAGTTACTTCGCTTCACGCTTCATCGCGCACAATTCCATATACAACTTGCACCAGATGCTGAAGAGGCGATACGTCTTCTCGAAGGCCCCCTCCCCTCACTAGCCATCATCGACTGGATGCTCCCTGGGATGAGCGGAATTGAATTGGCTCGACGCATTCGCTTAGATCACGTGACCAAGGAGATGCCCATCATCCTACTAACTGCGCGCAGCGATGAGTCAGACAAACTCCAAGGTTTCAATAGTGGTATCGACGACTATATCACCAAACCATTCACACCTCGAGAACTTGTAGCTCGCACCAGAGCATTACTCAGACGTACCGGCAATGTGAGTAAAGGATACATCAATGTTCTAGGAATTCAACTCAACACCATCGCGCATTCTGTTTCCGTAAACGGACAACCCGTGCATCTCAGACCTACGGAATACCGACTACTAGAAATCATGATGCGAAACCCTAATCGAGCATTCCAACGTGGGCAACTTCTTGATCAGGTATGGGGGCGCAGTGTCTATGTCGATGAACGAACTGTGGATGTACACGTACTTCGGTTACGCAATGCACTTAAGCCTTTCAATAAACACAACTCAATTAAGACCGTAAGGGGAATCGGTTACCGACTGGATAGTCAACCTGCTGTTTCGTGACTTTTGGTAGTTTGGTTCGGACCGTCATCATTGCTGGGTCTATCGTTCTCGTCGCAGTGCTGTTTCAAGTACCTGTCCTAGGATTATCGGCTGCAGGAATTTGGCTGATAGGGAACATGGCTTGGTCCGTTCACAAAACGAACCAATTCAAAACTTGGACTAATCGACCATTAGTTTCACCTGACGACAAGCTTGGTGATTACTACCACTGTGCACGTGCCATCCATGCATCTCTCATCGCAGTACGCACCCGGTCTTTAACCTTAGTTGAAACTGCGCAAAAACATAAGAACATCGCCAACAACCTACCGGATGCTTGGGTAATTCTGAACGACAGAATGATGATCGAAGGAGTCAATCGAAGTGCAGACTCATTACTGGGACTCACCTCGAAGGATGCGGGACATGCCATCAGTGCGCTCATTCGTCATCCAGAAGCACAACCTCTACTTCAACCTCAGCTTAATCAAGGGATCTCTTCAGTTGATATCCCCTCACCTACTAACGAACAAGTTCAATTAGAACTTCGGCTCATTCAAGTAGGTGAAGACCAACGATTCTTGATTGCTCGGGACGTTACCGAATTGAATCGATTGCTTGCAATGCGCCAAGACTTTATTGCGAATGTTTCACACGAACTACGCACGCCGTTGACGGTATTAATTGGCTATATCGAAAGCTTCTTTGACAGTGATCTAGATCGAGACACACTCTTGGAAATCATTCATCGTTTGGTGACACCGGCGCAGCGAATGAAATCATTAGTCGACGACCTGTTAACCCTAACTCGACTAGAGACATCCCCTGGACCCGATGCTAATTCCATCACTCCCATCAATGGGAATACCTTGATCAAAACAGTTGTTGAGGAAGCTGAACCGCTGATCAAAACGGATCACAAACTTGTCGTTGAATCTCAAGATGATGTGCAGATTCACGGTGTTCTTGATGAACTCAGAAGTGCGTTTCTCAATCTCATGACCAATGCCATTCGGTATAGCCCCGATGGTGGAAATGTCACCCTACGTTGGTCAAAAATTGGCACCCATGCACGCTTTGAAGTGGAAGATGAAGGGGTCGGAATCCCTCCTGAACACATACCACGCATCACTGAACGGTTCTATCGTGTCGATCCCAAACACTCGCGAATGAGTGGAGGAACCGGACTGGGGCTTGCAATTGTGAAACACGTGCTCCGTCGGCATAACTCTACACTCGAAATATCAAGCAAACCTGGAATTGGCAGTACTTTCTACTGTGATATTCCACTAAACTCGTTCCAAGAGGAAGCAATATCTTGAAATTTATCATCTTTTTTGTTGCAATTTTTTCGCTCAGTGTCGTCACTGCAGTTGAAAAGGATATGCCAGATTACGAACGCGTTAGCGGCGTATCAGGTAACCTGTCCAGTGTGGGTTCCGATACTCTAGCCAATCTCATGACCCTATGGACTGAAACCTTCGAGAAAGAATATCCCAACGTGAAGATTCAAGTTCAAGCGGCAGGTTCCTCAACTGCCCCACCCGCACTTACCGAAGGGGTTTCCAACTTCGGTCCTATGAGCCGAAAAATGAAAGACAAAGAAGTTGAAGCCTTTGAAGCACGACATGGATATAAGCCATTGGGTATTCGTGTAGCAGTCGACGCACTCGCAATCTATGTGCACAAAGATAACCCTCTGGATTCACTCACCATCGAACAAGTCGACGCGATATTTTCTTCTACGCGTCGTTGTGGTTATCCCACCGACATTACTCAATGGGGTGATCTAGGGTTAGAAGGTTCTTGGGGAAATCGACCGATTCAGTTGTACGGACGAAACTCTGTTTCGGGTACCTACGGTTACTTCAAACAAGCAGGGCTATGTTCGGGAGACTTCAAAAACACTGTCAATGAACAACCAGGATCTGCTTCTGTAGTCCAATCTGTGACCACTTCACTAAACGGTATAGGCTACTCAGGAGTTGGTTATCGAACATCGGGTGTACGTGCTGTGCCCATCGCTGAAGTGGAAGGAGATGAACCAGTTACTGTGACCTCTGAAACTGCAGCAGACGGTTCTTATCCATTCACAAGATTCCTGTACGTGTACGTTAATAAGAAGCCGGATACTCCACTCGAACCACTAGAACGAGAATTTCTAAGACTTGTACTATCCAAAACTGGCCAAGAAGTCGTTGAGAAAGATGGGTATGTGCCTCTCTCTACCAAGATCATTGAACGAGAACTAACACGAATCGATTGAAATAGTTCATAGTTCTATTTCTGTTCCTCGAATGTGAGCAGTTGAGCTCATCCCGTGACTGAACAAACGCATCAAAAGCTCCCCCCTCAAGCTCGTGCTCGGTCGTTTGTCGATCAGTTCACGAAGAATATTGTTCGCACGGGTGGGATTGCGGTTATTGGAGCTATCGTCCTCATCATGGGGTACTTTGTCTGGGTCGTTGTGCCTATGTTTCTTCCCTCTTCTGTTTCTGTCAGTCGATCCCATGAGTCTGAAAACACTCTCATCGACGTGCTGAATGTTTCTTCCGATGATCGATTTGAAATTCTCTCCTATGTTCGCGCTAATGGAACAATAGAGTTTCGTAATGCCGCAACCTTTGAGGTGGTCGAAACCCAAATCATCATCGATAAACGAATGGTTGTCGTGAAACCTCTCTACCCTCTTGCTGATGCTTTCGTTGGACGCACCATTGACGATGAATTAGTTTTCTTCAGGGTTACCCACGAAGTTCGGTTTGATCAAGAGGTGCGAAGAGTCGAAAATCAATTGCAAGTCTTGTACGACGAATCGATGATCTCCATCGAAGAATCACTGGACTTTGATGTATACCGTAGCGCAGACAAGATGCGCGTTGCTAGCATTCGACCGGGGGGACACATCCTGGTTCAAGAGTATTCCGACATTGATGACTATTTTGAGTTGGAAAAGCCTCGGGAGTTGGAGATAGATTCATGGGGGCGCAACGAAGCAAACATTGAACTGATTTTTGGACCGCGTGGACGGTGGATTTACGAAATCGATCAAACAACCGGTGACTATCGTCTCCTGAATGTTGCTTCCATTAGACGACACAGTATGGAACAAGAAGGTACGTTCGACATCACCGACGGTTCCTTTGCACTGATTCACCCCGTTCTGGGACGATACTCATTTCTAGTCGCTGATGATCAAGGGATTCTTAACCATTGGATATTAGGCCCAGTGGGTGAAACCCAGGGTCTCACGAATATTCGTACCTTCCGTTATGACGAACCGATAGTTGAAGTGGTTGCAGAGCATCGACGAAAGGGATTTTTTTGCCATCGATGCAACGGGTCAAGGGCATCTTGGTTATACCACCTCAGCTCGCAAGCTTGCACAAGTTCCTCTTGGAATCGTACCTCACCTCGTAGCGTTTTCCCCACGTGCTGATCGGATTATTGCAATTCACGAAGATCAGGTGGATGTGTTCAAAGTGTCGAATCAACACCCTGAAATTTCTTGGTCAACACTCTGGGGGAGAGTTTGGTACGAAGGATATGAAAAACCTGTCTACAGTTGGCAGAGTTCGTCAGCTGATACTGACTTTGAACCCAAGTTCTCCCTTGCTCCACTGCTTTTTGGTTCGATAAAAGCAGCGTGTTATGCAATGCTGGTCGCAACTCCTTTAGCCATTATGGGGGCAATCTATACCGCAGTGTTCATGGCTCCAAGTATGCGCAAGATCATTAAGCCAGGGATTGAAATTATGGCTGCACTACCTACTGTAATATTGGGATTTTTGGCGGGGCTTTGGTTAGCACCCATTATCGAAGAAAACCTCACTGCGGTGATGTTGTTGATCATCATCCCGCCCGTTGGGGGTATGGGTATTCGCATATTGTACAACGCTATTACCCAACCGAATCACTGCAAGATTTGAAGGATGGTTCGGTGCACTGACCGTACCGGTGATCATTCTGTTGGCTTATCTCACACTCGCTAACGACGAGTTCCTGTCTAACCTGATCTTTGGGATGGATGCGAGAATTTGGTTCTATGAGAAAGCGGGTATCGAATACGACCAACGAAACGCTCTCATCATTGGAATTGCCATGGGAATGGCTGTGATCCCAACAATATTCTCTATTTCTGAAGATGCGATCTACGGTGTACCCCAACACCTAGTACACGGTTCACTCGCTCTTGGTGCAACACGATGGCAAACATTGGTACGGGTCGTCCTACTCACCGCAAGTCCAGGTATTTTTTCTGCTGTGATGATTGGAATGGGACGCGCGGTAGGTGAAACCATGATCGTGCTTATGGCTACCGGAAACACCCCTATCATGGATTTCAACTTATTCCAGGGTATGCGTACTTTTGCCGCAAATATCGCAGTTGAAATGCCTGAATCTGAAGTCGGATCGACTCACTTTCGCATTCTGTTCTTCACCGCATTTGTACTTTTTGCAATCACTTTTGTGTTCAACACCATAGCTGAGGTGGTACGCCAACGACTGAGATCTCGATATGGAAACCTCTGAACGACTACCACTCGAACATCAGTCGCTTTTCCGCAAGCGTCAATCTTTCTCTAATTGGTTTAAGTCTGGTGATCCCTGGATTTGGCTGACAGCGACCTCAGTGGGAACTTCTATCATTGCAGTACTTGGGTTGATCGGTCTGATAGCAGTCAAGGGTTTAGCTCACTTTTGGCCATCAGATGTGGTTTCACTCTCGTTTGAAAGCGAAATAGGTATCCAAGATATCGCTGGGGAAATCGTCCAAAAAGAAAGAGTTTCACTTGATCAGTACAAAGAATCCTCACTCCGACCTGTAGATCCTGACCTTCAGTCAATTGAACGCTGGATGATCAAATCGGGTAACCGAAAAGTACATGCACCAGACTTTCGATGGATTTACTTTCACGAAATTCAAACACAAGAAAATTTGAAAGACATGATCGTGTTCGAGCGATTGGAATGGGGAAACGCTTACGGTACGATCCTGGAGATACGAGAGCTAGGTGAAGTGGTTTCTACAGACAACCTATGGCACGATCTTCGCTCAAGAATCAAACGAGTAAAAGAACTCCGACACGAAGCTAAATTGATTCAAAACGGTGCAATTGACCGAATCAATTACCAACTTGAAAAGTTGCGCCTGGAACAAAGACGAAGAGAGTTGCGGGGCAATCTAAATGTCAGCGATATTGAAGAAGAACGGACCCAGTTAACCGCCGAATATTCAAACTACGAAGCAGAACTTGAAACTGTCTACACTCAATTAAAACGAGACGAGGTAGTTATTCAGGTTTCAGGCAACCGAGAATCGGTGATCCCTTTTAGTAACATCGTTCGAGCTTGGCAACCCAACTCCATGTCCTGGTTCGGCAAATTCGGACATTACTGTAGCAGTATCTGGAGTTTCTTGACTGAGGGTTCGAGAGAAGCTAATACTGAAGGTGGGGTATTCCCCGCTCTGTTTGGTACTGTGTTGATGGTGCTACTCATGTCGGTCTTGGTTACTCCATTTGGTGTCGTAGCCGCCCTCTATCTTCGGGAATATGCACGCCAAGGTGTGTTTGTCAAACTCATTCGTATTGCAGTGAACAACCTGGCGGGAGTACCGTCCATTGTATATGGAGTATTTGGTCTGGGGTTTTTCGTTTATCTCGTTGGTGGAACCATCGACGACATCTTTTTCCAGGCTGCACAACCTGCACCGACCTTTGGAACGCCAGGTTTGATATGGGCATCGCTTACACTTGCTTTGCTAACTGTACCCGTGGTCATCGTGTCTACTGAAGAAGGTCTTACACGCATTCCTAAAGCACTTCGAGAAGGAAGTCTTGCATTGGGTGCGACGAAGGCAGAAACTCTGTTCAAAGTCGTTTTACCCATGGCGAGTCCCTCCATACTCACGGGGGTTATCTTGGCGATTGCGCGTGCTGCGGGAGAAGTTGCACCTCTGATGTTGGTTGGTGTAGTCAAACTCGCACCGACATTACCCATAGATGGAAACTTCCCATTCCTACATCTTGACCGTAAATTCATGCACCTCGGATTTCATATATATGATGTTGGATTTCAGAGCCCGAACGTAGATGCTGCGCGACCATTAGTGTTTGCAACCGCACTCCTGTTGGTGATCATCATCATCGTGCTCAATCTCACTGCAATCACACTTAGGAATAGACTAGAAGCCCTTTATAGAGAGGCTATGCAATAGATGAAAGAGAACGCAACTGCTGAAGCTTCGACTCACACAATCGTTGATGGTGTCAAGTTAACTTCAACGTTGATCGGAACAACCGATACCAGTAATCCTGGTGAAGTCCCTCAAAGTGAGATTTGCTTGAAGGTAGAGAATCTGTGCCTGTCCTATGGAAATAAACCTTCCCTCTTGGACATCAACATGCAGATTCCCAGACGCAAAGTCACGGCACTGATCGGACCATCTGGGTGCGGAAAGTCGACACTGATCCGTTGCTTTAACCGTATGAACGACTTGATTGATAGTGTGAGTATCTCCGGTCGAATCGAACTCAATGGACTTGAAATCCATGAAAAAGAAGTCGATGTCGCACAATTACGTCGACAAGTCGGGATGGTCTTCCAGAGACCTAACCCATTCCCGAAATCCGCCTATGAAAACGTAGCCTATGGGCTCAGACTAAGCGGCAAGGTACCAAAGTCAGAACTAGATGATCGAGTTGAGTGGGCCCTTAAGAGCGCAGCACTCTGGGATGAAGTCAAGACTCGACTCAACGAATCTGCTTTAGGTCTCTCAGGTGGACAACAACAGCGTTTAGTGATTGCACGAGCCATTGCAGTTCATCCCAGTGTACTATTGCTTGATGAACCAGCGTCTGCTCTAGACCCTATCTCTACTCTAAAGATTGAGGAACTCATCGCGGAACTCAAAGATCAGTACACCATTGTGGTTGTGACCCACAATATGCAACAAGCAGCACGAGTGTCCGACTATACTGCCTTTTTGTATCTAGGTGAACTAGTCGAGTATGATAGTACACTGTCTATATTTACTAATCCAAAAGAGAGTAAAACCGAAGACTACGTCTCTGGTCGCTACGGCTAGATCGAACGTTGGTGATGGTTAATTAGATAATGCAAAAGCATATCTCTGGGGCTTTTGAAACCGAGCTAGATGATCTAAGAACAACGTTCACCACCCTAGGTGGACTTGCTGAACAGCAAGTGAATAACTCGATGAACGCATTTTTGAATAACGATGCGAAGTTGGCAGCGACCGTTAAGCAAGTCGAAGTTCAAATCAATCGATTGGCGATGGAACTTGACCAAAGAGCTGAAGCCGTTCTTGCACGTAGACAACCTGCTGCAACTGACCTACGATTTATTGTTAGCATGCTGAAAAGCAGCACCGACTTGGAGCGTGTTGGTGATGAAGCAGAGAGAATTGCGAAGTTTGCGGATCGGCTATTAGTGTATGACCAAAATCACCCCTCGCACAAAGAACTTGTCACACTGCATCAACTATCCTCTGCATCTCTGAGAAATGCCCTGGATTCTTTTGCTCGACTTGATGCAGAGACAGCTCTATCGACAATTGCGCAAGATCGAGTCATTGATGGTCTATACGACACGGTGGTCTCAAAATCAACTAAAGAGATGACCAAAATCCCCTCGAAATTACCAGATTATCTTGCTATAATTTGGGTCGCGCGTTCGTTGGAGCGCATTAGTGATCATGCCAAGAATATCAGCGAAACGGTCGTTTATCTGGTCCACGGCCAAATCGTCATTCACAACATGTTCTAACCTGTGCTTTAAGCACAGAACCAAGCACTCAAACCCATAGTCCACAAGGAGGATTTGTGATACGGGCCATCCGGCACACCTACATTCTCGCCCTTTCAATCGCCATCTATTCGGTCTGTGTTAGCGCTTCGACCGAAGGTGAGGAGTCATCACAGTTTGAGGAGTCAATTGAAGAAGTACTGGTAGAAGGAGCGATATCCAAAGTACGGTATGTTTATCCCATCAGAGATTCAGAACTCTCCTCCAGTCCATTAGGTTTTCTCCAAGAATTCCCTAGCCTCGCTCTTGACAACAGCTTCGGACAAGTCCGCAGTCGTGGTGCTGAAGCGAATCATATAGGGATTCACATTGACGGCTACGATATAGGCGATCCTGTGACAGATTTTAATTTTGCAACGATGTCGTGTGCCGGAATTGATCTACTCACGTTTTCAGCAACTCCTAGTTCAGGTTCGATTGCGGGGGTTCTCAACATGCGGTCAAGTAACGAGAAACGTCGAAACATCAGTGTTTCCCACGGATCTGCAGGTCAACTGTTGCAGTTTGACTATGGTGATCAAGGTCATAACTTGACTATGTCCCATAGATACTGGGAAGGAATTGACGTTAGAGAAGATGGTGATATTGATGGAGTCCAAAATCAACTCGTACACTATCACTTCCGCTCTGGGAATTGGGAATCAACCATTCGCTATGCAGCCGTCGAGCAAGACTATGACAGAGGATTTGCAGAGATTGATCAGGGACTTGTAGGGATCACTGGTGAGCTTTTTGAACGTATCGAAATGCGGTTCTCTAACTCGTTCAATCGTGTTAGTTGGTATGAATCATTCAACAACAATACTGTAGGAACTCGTACCAATCTGTGGTTTTCGATGCCCATTATTAAGTCAGGTGAAGTGAAAGTAGGCAAAACCTACGACGTTAACAAGTCGGAGGTACTGGGTGACCCCACTCGAAAACCCATAGGAGTTACTCACGCTAAAGCTTCCTACGATAACTCTATGGGTAGCTTTTCATTGCGTGCTTCTATCAGTTACATTGATTCCTCTCAAGATGAAGCAGTGACCCCAACTAGCATGCATCTGAGTTGGAAAGTGTCACGTTTCATGAACTCGTTGGGTCAGTTGGTTGTCTTTACCGAGTTCGATCACCAAACAATTTCCTTCCCCTCCATGGTTGATCGCTACGGTTGGGGGCAATCTTGGTTACCTAATCCCAATGTCAAACCAGAACGTGGAACAGGAATCAGTACGGGAATAAGAATCACCTCTTCGGACTACTCTATCCAATTAACTCGATTTTCGCTGAGACTCAGGGATAAGATTGCTTTTGGTCGAAACGTCAGTGAGAACGCCGATTACGGCCGTAATCGAGGATTTGAATTGACTTGGAGTCAATTCTGGAAACCTGGATTGACTTCTAGTATGAGCTATAGCAACCTCGATTCTGAAGCACGCAATACACCTAACGAGCCTTATCTTCGTACTCAACGTCGCCCGTCCAATCAGTTCAGTGGTCGTGTCACATATTCGGTTTCTCAACTGGATTCTGTCATAACTATTCGTTGGGTAAACAAAGCGATTGATGCGTGTTGGCGAGGATGTATTACCCTGGATGCTTACTCAACCGTCGATCTTTCACTCTCCTATCAATGGACCGAAGCTCTGAACACTACCTTGAGTGTTTACAACGCAACAGATTCGGTGTATTCACACGCATTTGGTTACAACTCTCCGCCGAGACAGGCTTCAGTAGGTATTCAGTGGAGGCTATAGAGTGCAACGGTTAGTCCAGAATCTACCAAGTCCATTGGATATCAAGTTATTTGTGTCCACTAAACTGTATAGTTTGAGTCTAAACTCCCTACTTTTTCCCAAAAGAGAACTTGGTAAATTGACAAACAAACTCTAGTACAATATTCCATGGAAGATTATGTAATTTATCTTAGTCCTAAAGAGCACCTACTTATTAATCCAAAGTATCTTTGAGCAATAATGACCAAGACTAGACTCAATAAACGTTGGCTCGTCGTCACAACCGCAACAGTGCCAATGTTGGTGTTCAGTGTTTTATTTGCACTTCTTGCTGGAGTAACCCATTCACAAGCTCCACAATCCCCTCCCAACTCTGCTTTAGTGACAACTGTAGGAACTCACCCAAAATCAACTTTGTTAAAGTAGACCCAATGGATTCTGGCTTAACGCGTCGATATATGGCCAACCTCGATAATTTGACTGATTCCTATCGGATCGCTTCAGGGATTGCAGCTGCGGACATTGACGACGATGGAGACATTGATCTCTATGTTGTAGGTGGAGTCGACGATCCCAATGCGTTGTACATTAACAACGGACAAGGTTTCTTCACAGACTATGCAAGTGACTATGGCGTAGATCTCAACCATTGGGGCAGTGGTCCTTCATTCGGTGATATTGATGGCGATGGAGACCTGGATTTATTTGTAGGTAGCATTGAGCACGAACCCGTCTATCTGTTCAAAAACCGTATTTCTGGCGAAGATGCCACAGGTGAATTTGAGAACGTCACCGTTGATGCTGGATTTAGTCTACTTTCACCCAATACCATTTCATCAATTTTCGTCGACTACGACTTCGACGGACTCTTGGATGTCTTCCTAACTCACTGGGGCAGTTCACGACATACTATCGAAGACCCAGAAACCCTGTGGAAAAACGAAGGCGACGGAGTGTTTCGTAATGTAAGTGTCATTTCAGGTTTACTCAATGGGCTGATAGAGCGAAATCAAGATTGGACGTTCACTCCCAGTCTTGCTGACATTGATGGAGACCATGATTTGGATCTGCTGATGGCAGCAGATTTTGGTACATCTCAAATCTTCAAAAACTACGGAAATAACTTTGTACTAGCTACAGATCGTCAGGTCATTACCGATCAAGCTGGAATGGGTAGTGCGGTGGGAGATTTTGACAACGATGGAGATTTCGACTGGTTTGTCACTTCCATCTACAACCTCAACTATGGTGGTACCTTATGGGGTAACCGACTCTACCAAACGACGGGCATGGCAATTTCGAGATGTCACCGATGCAGCTGATGTGAGTGCTGGAGATTGGGCTGGGCGGCATGTACCAAGGATTTCGATCACGACGGTGATTTGGACATGTTTCACGTATCGGGGTGGAATACCTTCCCAGAGTTTAAGAATGTTCGTTCCCGGTTCCACCGAAACTTTGGTGACGGCAGGATTCGACGAAATCGCTCTCAGTATTGGCTTGGACGATAAAGAACTAGGCCGAGGAGTGGCTTGTACTGACTTTGATGGGGACGGGGATATCGATATCGCGGTGGTTAACGTCTCCGAAAACCATTTGATCCCTACCGAAACGAAACGACCAGAATAGGCAATTATCTCACCATCAAACTTAGAGGTTCAGATGGAAACTCTTATGGGATCGGTGCGAAAGTAGAGTTAACGACTAGCAATGGAAAGCAAATTCGTCAACTGGGCGGATCCAACAATTTCGTTTCCCACAATCCATTAGAGGTCCATTTTGGACTGAATGATGCAACCACTGCAACGGTAAAGGTTATCTGGCCTGACCAAACAGAGACTACCCAGACTTACGATGAAGTGAATCAAACGATAACTATTCATCAACCAGGAACTTCAGGACTACGTTTAAACGTACAGTTTGGCGATGGTGATGGTCGATACAACGCTGGTGACACCATTGCCATCGAAGCTGACGAAGCTGACGAAGGTTACTATTTCAGTCACTGGACTAGCAATGTTGGTGACTCCGCTTTTGGTGACCCCATTCTCGCTCAACTACTTATACGATGCCTTCAACTGTAGCAACCGTTACAGCCCATTACTTGCCGGGTGTCTCTCCAACTGCTAATGTATCTGTTGCTCGCCGATGGAACGAAGTCGCACTTGCAGCCATTCGTAATGACTACGCCAGACCGACCGTTCACGCGAGAAACCTGTTCCACATATCAGCAGCGATGTACGATGCTTGGGCAGGAATGGTAACCAATATCGATATTCAACCGAATACTTGGTTACTGGGAAAAACTGTTTTTTCAGACTGTCCGTACAACGACCCTGAGTTGAGAACTTACGCAGAATCGGATATTGAAACTGCGCTGAGTTATGCATCCTATCGAATCATCCGTTCTCGTTTTGCACGCTCACCGAAACAATCACAGATCTATAGAGATACTCAAGCGTTGATGAGTTTCTTGGACTTGGATACAAAGTTCTCTTCCACGATTACTCTAACGGATCACCCGCAGCCATTGGAAACTACATTGGAGAGTGCTACCTATCACTAGGCAGAATCGACGGTGCTAACGAACAGAACGATTATCGCAACAGAAATTACGTTACGATCAATCCGTCTCTGGAACCTGATTTACCCGGTAATCCGAACATCGTCGACCTAAATCGCTGGCAACCACTAGCTCTTCCCAACTTCATCGACCAAGCTGGTAACCCAGTAGACGAACAACCTGAGTTCTTGAGTCCTGAATGGGGAGATGTCTATTCATTTTCACTTCAAGACTCTGATAAAACTCAATATACCCGTGAGGGTGAAGAGTACATCTACAATGTCTACCACGACCCAGGTGAACCTCCGAAGATTGATGGGTATCTCAAAGAGGAATACCACTGGTCTCATTCCATGGTTAGTGTTTGGTCCTCACATCTTGATCCTACGGTGGGCCGTGGTGCGGATTTGATTGATATTTCACCTGCGGGGATCGGAAACATCGCAGATGGAGATTATCCAACCACCTTCGAAGGTCATCGTGAATTCTTTCAAGACAATGGAATGGATCCAGGAACTGGTCACGACATCAATCCTATCACCAATCAACCCTATGAACCCAAATGGTACCATTGGGTGACTATACACGGGTACTCGCTGAGTTTTGGGCAGATGGACCTGATTCCGAACTCCCCCGGGGCATTGGTATGTGATCCTCAACACCGTAAACGATCATCCAGATTCTACAAGGAAACTCAAGGGCGAAGGAATTGATCGACCCGCTTTGGAATGGGATGTCATTGGTTATTTCACTCTTGGGGGAGCCATGCACGATGCTGCGATCACTGCTTGGAGCATTAAAGGTTGGTACGATTACATTCGACCAATTTCTTCGATTCGAGCTATGGCTGACTTGGGACAGAGTTCAGATCCTGATGGCAGCTCCTACCACAAAAGATGGACTTCCACTGAAACCCGGCTACATCGAGTTGGTTGAAGCAGG
>CBDATJ010000003.1:0-156233 GCA_965199895.1 Pseudomonadales bacterium
TCAAATGCTTAGTCTTTTACAAAAGACTTCTGAATGACACAAGTTCTATCCGTACATCAACCTCATGAGTTCATCGCGATAGAAAAGTACAAAAATCCCACCCGTAGCTAGGAACGGCCCGAAGGGAATACCTTGATCGGTTGCATATTTTTTGCGGATTATTTGGACAAGCCCGTAAATAGAACCCAGTACGAAACTAATCAAGATGACGATGGGTAGAAGATACCAACCTACCCATGCTCCTAATGCAGCAAACAGTTTGAAATCTCCATTGCCCATTCCATCGCGTTTTCGCAGAAGTTTGAATATCGCGTTGATTGACCACAAGCTCAAATATCCACTGAGTGCACCCAGAATGGCTTCCTTTGATGTAGGCAAATTAAGAGAGTCACTGAACACAACTGTGCATAGCAGTCCGGCCCATAATAGCGAGTAATTTAGCTCGTCAAAAAGCAACCCTCGCTCCAAATCAATGACGGCTTGACACACCAACACTGCCACACAGAAACTCAACCACAACGTGAACCAACCCATACCGAAATGACCAACCAACAACAGCGCAAGAAGTACACTAGTCACCTCCACGATTGGGTCGCGCCACGAAATACTTGCTGAACACGAGCGACAGCGCCCTTGAAGCAGCAACCAACTCCACACCGGTATCAAATCTCGATACAAAATGGGTTCAAGACATGACTCACACCGAGATCGGGGCACCCATAGATTGAAAGGTCGACTACTCTCTTCGGCAGTTGCTTCTGAATGATCCAACGACAACATTACAGGGAGACGAGAGATCACCACATTAAGGGTACTCCCCACCAGCAATCCCGCTATTCCCGCTATCACGAAGTCAATAGTCATAGGTGAAAGGCTAGTATTTTGAAATTCAATTGCTTAGCCAGAGAGCAGGACATGATTGTCAAGTATCCCTTAAAATTTCTCTTCACCATCAACGCCGGAATAGCTCAGCTAGGCAGAGCGTCCGATTCGTAATCGGGAGGTCCGCAGTTCGATTCTGCGTTCCCGGCACCATCTGCCTTCCCGATCCTAATACTCTATCCGCATCGAAAAATCTAGGGCAACCACATCTTTGGTCAGTGTGCCCAGAGAGATGAAGTCCACTCCGGTTTCCGCCACGTCAACGATATTTGAACTATTGATTTGACCGGAGGCTTCTAACTCGGTTGTTGTGTTATTGTCCTGATCGAATTTTCTTGTAATTTCAACTGATTCACCCATATCTGCAAGTGAAAAGTTATCAAGCATGATGCGGTTGGGATGACCACTCAAAGCTTCTTTCAGTTCGTCCATCGTCTCCACTTCGATTTCAAGGAACAATTCGGGATTGGACTGATTCGCTCGTCGCAAAGCTGGAGTTATCCCACCCGCACTAATGATGTGGTTTTCCTTAATCAGAAAAGCGTCATACAAACCAAATCGGTGATTGCCTCCCCCTCCGACTGTAACCGCATATTTTTGCGCATATCTCAGTCCAGGTATTGTTTTGCGAGTATCTAATATTTGTGCGTCAGTGTGTGCAATCAATTGAACGAATTCATGGACTCTAGTCGCTGTCCCCGAGAGCAACTGCAGAAAATTGAGCAAGGTTCGTTCTACAGTCAATAAACCAGCTGCAGGAGCAGTCAAAGATAATATCTTGTCTTTGTTGTCCGAGTCGATCTCCATCATGACTCTGCCATTCCATGGTAAACTGAACGGGCATCTGGTGACAGACTTCGTTGACCCAGTCCTGACCACAAAGTATTCCTTGAGATCGAGTAATAATATGGGCTTTTCTCATAGTTCCAGGCACGACCAGTATGGTGTGGACATCCCCAGTACCAATATCTTCAGCTAGTGCACTACGAACGTTCTCTTTGACCACATGCTCTGGAACTCTCATACGTTTATTATCTTATTGTCTATTTAGAAAAGGAAGCCGGTTTGGTAATTTCCTCAGATGGTTGGCTTGTGGGCGCGCAACGAACCCCCTCTCCAAACAAAGATTTACGTCCTGTGAACACCGCAATCTCATTGGTCGTAATCCATGCAATTTCTCTCCCTAGTGGGGAATTTGGAACTGGAAATGTCGAAAGATTGTTCACAAATTCGATTGACCTCAACCATCACCCAAGTTTTGAGTCATTGAGAGACTTAAAGGTATCTAGCCACTTATTCATAAGTAGAGAAGGTGAAATTACCCAGTTTGTTTCGTTCCATGAACGTGCGTGGCATGCGGGTGAATCTAGCTTTCGTAATCAACGAGAGTGCAACGACTATTCCATCGGTATCGAACTTGAGGGGTCTGAAGACGTGAGTTATACCGATTCACAATACCACACACTCGGTCGGGTCACACAAGCTCTGATGTCCATATTTCCCCACATTGCACAGTCCAACATCGTAGGGCATTCAGAAATAGCTCCGGGCCGGAAGTGGGATCCCGGTCCCATGTTTGATTGGAACCGATTGCTATCTTTGTTGACTAAACATTCTCAAACTAGCTCAAAGAAGTCATCTGACTCATCTCAATTTCAGCGGAATTGAGACTCCATTTGCAACTTCAACCTCCTTTAAGCTCTGAGTGATTCAAGAGCGAGTGAGCCGCAAATCCTATAATTCCAAACTGACTCATCGAACCCATTCTCATGTCGAACAGCAACCGAGCAAGGGATGAAAATCCTCAGGAAACTCAAGAGTGGATCGACGCTCTTGACTATATCCTTGAGCACGAAGGCGTAGATCGCGCAGCGTATCTGCTCAAGAGTCTGACTGCTCATGTTGCGAAATCAGGTGGTCCACTTCCTGATTTAACGACACCGTACCGAAACACCATTCCGCGAGAGAAGCAAGCCCCCATTCCCGGAGACTACTTCATTCAACAAAGAATTAGAAGTATGACACGTTGGAACGCACTCGCGATGGTAGTTCGAGCCAACCGAAAAGATGGCGATTTGGGTGGTCACATCTCTACGTTCGCATCCGCAGCAGCCCTATACGATGTAGGTTTCAATCACTTTTTTAGAGGACCGACTCAATCCCATGCGGGAGATTTGATCTATTACCAAGGTCATAGCGCTCCCGGTATCTATGCCCGCTCGTATCTAGAAGGTCGAATCAGCGCTGAACAGCTAGATTTGTTTCGACAAGAAACCAATGGAAATGGTCTGTCGTCGTACCCACATCCTCGTTTGATGCCGGACTATTGGGAGTTCCCAACGGTTTCTATGGGGTTAGGTCCCATTCAAGCCATTCACCAAGCTCATCTGATGAAATATCTTGATGCACGTGGTTTAGTATCAATGGGAGATCGTAAAGTTTGGGCCTTCCTAGGAGACGGAGAGTGCGATGAACCCGAATCACTTGGATCCCTTTCTCTAGCCGGACGGGAGCGTCTGGATAACCTAATTTTTGTGGTCAATTGCAACCTTCAGCGACTAGACGGACCGGTTCGTGGAAATGGAAAAATCATCCAAGAACTCGAAGGAGAATTTCGCGGATCAGGTTGGAATGTCATCAAAGTCATCTGGGGACGACACTGGGATAATCTGATTGCTAGCGATCATACAGGGGTATTGCAGGCACTCATGGATGAAACTGTCGATGGAACCTATCAAAACTGCAAGGCTAAAGGAGCTCCCTACACTCGAAAAGAGTTCTTCGGTAAGTACCCTGAAACCGCAGCACTGGTAGAAGACCTCCCGGACGATGCAATAAGCAAACTCAACCGTGGTGGACACGACCCTCACAAAGTTTATGCTGCCTATCAACAAGCCATCCACCACCAAGGACAACCGACTGCGATCCTAGTGAAAACGGTAAAAGGTTACGGAATGGGTGATGCGGGCGAGTCTGAAAACAAGACCCACCAAGTCAAGAAGTTGAAGTACGAAGAATTGAAGCAATTCCGCAATCGATTCAACATTCCGATTAGCGACGAAGAACTAAAGGATGTACCGTACTACCGACCGCCTGAAGACAGTGCTGAAATGGCTTATTTGAAAGAGTGCCGTTCAAAACTGGGTGGTCCTATACCACGTCGGATCGAGACAGACGAAAGCCTTGAAGCACCGAAATTAAGTGTGTTCAAAACTCAGATCGACGGGTCTCGGGGTCGCGAAATTTCAACCACTATGGCATTTGTTAGAATCTTGGCCACGCTGCTCCGCAACAAGATAATCAAAGATCGTATCGTCCCAATCATCCCGGACGAAGCGCGCACCTTCGGTATGGAGAGCATGTTCCAACAACTAGGAATTTACTCTTCTGAAGGTCAGTTATATGAACCCGTAGATTCCGGCGAACTGGCCGCTTACCGTGAATCTAAAACAGGACAGGTTCTTGAAGAAGGTATCAATGAAGCAGGTGCATTTTCTGCTTGGTTGGCAGCAGCTACATCCTACAGCACTCATCAGTACACAATCATACCTTTTTACATCTTTTACTCGATGTTTGGCTTTCAGCGTGTGGGTGATCTTTCCTGGCTAGCCGGGGACATGCAAGCACGTGGATTTTTGCTTGGTGCTACAGCAGGACGTACTACCCTGAATGGAGAAGGATTACAGCACCAAGATGGTCATAGCCATGTTTTGGCTAGCACCATCCCTTGTTGCGTAGCTTACGATCCCTGTTTCGCTTACGAACTTGCGGTGATTATTCAAGATGGAATGCGTCGCATGTTCCAGGAAAATGAGCACATCTTCTATTACTTGACCCTAATGAATGAAAACTACGAACATCCAGCTATGCCGGAGGGGGTCGAAGAAGGCATCATTCGCGGAATCTATAAGCTAACAACATTCGGAGACGAAAAACGAAAAACCGGTAAAGTTGTCAACTTATTGGGCAGTGGCACCATTCTCCAGCAGGTACTAGAAGCCGGCCGCCGACTAGCTGAAGAGTACGATGTGACCGCTCACATTTATAGTGTGACCAGCTTTAGCGAGTTAGCTAGAGACGGGGCATCGGTGCGTCGTTGGAACCTACTACATCCCGAAAAAGAATCGAAAATCCCCTATGTTGGGACCGTACTGAATGAAAAGATTGGTACTATCGCTGCAACAGATTACATCAAAGCACACGCTGATTCGATCCGAGGTTTCTTCGATGCTCCCTATCGAGTTCTCGGAACTGATGGATTTGGTCGTAGTGATACCCGAGCGAATCTTCGAAATCATTTTGAAGTAGATAGTCGGTACGTGACTCTGGCTGCATTGGGAATCCTCGCAGATTCTCAAATCCTCTCCAAGAAAGAGGTTGCTCAAGCAATAACTGACCTAGACATCGATACCGCTAGAGTGGAGCCAAGACTGGCATGAGCAAGATGAACGTAGAAATTCCTGATATCGGTGATGCTACGGATGTCGAGGTGATTGAAATCTGTGTTGAAAAAGGTTCAACACTCACAACAGGCGAAGCCCTCATTGTCATTGAATCAGACAAGGCTTCGATGGAAGTTCCAAGCCCCTGTGCAGGGACCGTTGAGGACATTTTGGTCGCACTGGGTGACCTGGTCAATACTGGAGATCAAATTGTTTCGCTAGCTGTTGAGGAAGAAAGTACTGCTGAACCAAAGAGCACGTCTGAAAAGGCAGTCGAGCCAGAACACACCGCACTTGCTGAACCAGAAGTAGAGGAAAAAACTGAGCCGAAGCAAGAGACAGCAGCTCCAACTCCAACGCCACCACAGACTCCTGAACCTCCAGCCCCACCCACACCTCGAGCAAGTGAAAGTACTCATGTTTATGCGGGTCCCGCTGTCCGCAAACTCGCTAGAGAGTTAGGGGCAGAACTGACCCAAATCGAAGGTACCGGAACTAAGGGTCGAATCACCACAGACGACGTAAAACTCTTTGTAAAACAAAGAATGAAAGGTGCCCCTGCAGCAGGTATTGGTGGGGGACTCGAGCCAATTGAATTACCTGATTTCAGTCGGTTTGGCCCGATTCAAGAAGTACCGTTATCGCGTATACGAAAGAAAGGGGCTGTCAATCTTCACAAGAGTTGGATCCACGTCGCACACGTCACTCAGCACGACGAAGCCGATGTCACTGACCTGGAAAATTTCCGCAGTGAGTACAACTCTCAAGTCAAAGACAGAAATGAACGCTTGTCACCACTGCCGTTCATACTCAAAGCTGTTTCAGTGACCCTGCGAGAGTTCCCGCAATTTAATGCTTCTATTCACCCCAGTCTTGATTATCTAATCCAAAAGCAGTACTACTACCTTGGTATGGCGGTCGACACTCCCGATGGACTGGTAGTTCCTGTCATCCGTGATGTGGACCAAAAAGGAGTTATAGAGATTTCAAGCGATTCAAAACGCTTAGCACAAGCAGCTCAGACCAAGAAGTTACATCCTAACGATCTAACAGGTGCAACCTTTACCGTCTCAAGCTTGGGCCATATCGGTGGTACAGGATTCACTCCGATCATCAATATGCCAGAAGTTGCTATATTGGGTGTATCTAGACTGGAAACGAAACCCTGTTGGATCAACGGGATTTTCGTTCCGAGAAAAATTCTGCCGTTATCGTTGTCCTACGATCATCGTGCAATCAACGGTGCGGAAGCAGGTCGATTCATGCAGTATCTGCGAGAGAGACTCGCAGACATAAGGATGCTAGCTCTTTAGTTAGATTCCTCTGGTTTGAGGGGGATCCACATCTCTTCTTGGTCTGCCACCACTCGACTGAGAACAAAGAGATAATCGGACACCCGGTTGAGATAAGCACCTTGACCTGACCCGCGTAGTTCAGCTGATGCTACTCGCCAGAAGACTCGCTCAGCGCACCTAACGCTTGCTCGTGCTACATGAGCAAAGGCACTGGCTTTACCACCACCTGGGATTACAAATTCTTTCAGGGGTTCCAGTGTTTCATTTAATCGCGTTATCGCTTGGTCAACGAGCACAGTTTCTGCCATCCAAACCGGCTGAGCCACTCCAGTAGCGACAGCAGCTCCAATGTCAAATATACGAGATTGGATTGCTTTAAGTTGTTCATGGTATTTTGAGTCCACGAGTTGAACAACTACCCCAATGGCACAGTTCGCTTCGTCCAGAACTCCAACCAATTCGATGTGGTCGTCGCTTTTGTGGAATATCTCATTGGTGGCTAAACGGGTGTTGCCCCCATCCCCACTCTTGGTGGTGACTTTGGTGATTCGGTTGGGCAAACTACGCTGCTACAGAAAGATCATATTGCGATAATAGGTTTCGTTTAGTCCAATAGACTTGCTAACAAAAAACAACTGCTACTAGATAAACATTATCAAAGACCGTGAGCTCAGTTCTCCTGTGCCGGTTTAACTATCGGTTTCGAACTTTGGGCAAATTGCTCTGCCGATCCAATCAAATTTCTGACAATCAACAAGCAGATCAACGAAGGAATGACAGCCACTGAAGTCAATATGAAGAACAATACCCAATTACCTTGCAAGAAGTCAACGAGCAATCCACTGAAGCCTGCCAGTGACGTTTTACCCAGAGTACCAATTGATGAAAGTGCGGCGTATTGGGTACCACTGTGTAGTCTAGAGACGTAGTGAGAGATGAAAGCCACAAACGCACAGCTAGAAAATCCTGTGGTGATCCCATCCATCACGACTGTCCAGAAGTACAAATCTAAGTTCGGTCCTTCAAGGGCAATCCAAGAAAACATGAGATTGGTCGCAGCCATAGCAATCCCACCAATAAACAACGCGGGAATGGTTCGAAACCGACCTATCACCAATCCTGAGAGAATCGCAGATCCCACTGCTATGATAGTGCCAATCAGTTTGGAAAACGTACCAATGTCATCTTCTGTATACCCAATCTCCAGATAAAACACAGTCGACATTGTTCCGAGGAAAGCTTCTCCTAACTTGAAAGAGAACAGGAAGAGCAACAAAAACAGTGCCAGAAAAAATCCAGTACGTTTGAAGAACTCTGCTACCGCCCCGAAGTAAGCCTTCATCACCCAATCCCAAGCGGTAAAAACAACTCCTGAGTCTGCGAGCTGCAGTCTTTCTGTCCGATCCGGTTCTTTTAGAACGAAAAGTACAAACAAAGCAATACAAATAAATCCCATGGACAAAAACATAAACATCAGAGGCCATCCACTGGCAATATTGTCTAAGACCAATAAAGCAATTGATCCTGTACGGGATATATGACACCAAGCAAGCAGATACAATTCAAGATCGCCTACGAGCAAAAAAGCAATTGCTCCCATTAAACCGAAGCCCACCCACCAACCAGATGTTTCCATGGTAGCCCCCCACCCAACTAGATGCTGTTCATCAGGTCGAATAATCGTAATTCGATAGGCAGCGGTAACAATGTCCTGTGTGGCAGATGAAACGGCCATTACCAGTAATAGCAGTGCTAGAAGATAAAGACCGATATAATTAGGTTGCTGGACAGTTTCTTCTGAGTCTGTCTGAACATCCTCAGCCGACTGGGATTCTTCAGACACTTGTTCGATGTCGGGAGAGTCTTTCTCATCAGATCCGATTCCTAGCGGATTGAGAACTCCGATACTAAATGTGATGAGAAACATCACACTCAAGCACAAGATTAACCATGAACGACGGCTACCTAGTCTATTGAGGAGAGGAATACGAATGTGGTCGACAACCGGACCCCAAAGAAAGTTAATGGCGAACGGTAGGGAGACCAACGAAAAGAAGCCGATAGTAGTTCGGGTGAAGCCTTCTTGCTTGAGCCAAGCACTGGTACACGATCCTAAAAGGGCCCGAGGTGCGCCAGACGACACTCCTAATACAAATATCCATAATAATCGAGGGTTACGTAATTCTCTGATTAGTTGCCAGAGAGTTTTACGTGGTAGCGGGGTCTGTTGAGCGGTTGCTTCGTTATTCACATCTCATCACATGGCAAATTCAAGAATTGTCGTCTTGAACAGTTTTTGTCACGCTTCTCTTTCCAAAGTTTCAACAATTTTACAAAATTCAAAAAAATTGCATTTGAGTCCTTGAAATCCAAAAAAGGAACCCCACTTATCTTTCCGTTAGCATAGTTAACTTGAAAGAGCTAACTTCAATCATCACCAATTCTTCGGAGAAATTCAATGAACATTAGACCGCTACACGACAAAATTATCGTTCGTCGTCTAGACGAAGAGACCAAGTCTGCCGGTGGGATCGTTTTACCTGACACAGCTACTGAGAAACCACAACAAGGTGAAGTCCTTGCTGTAGGTCCAGGTAAGGTAGACGACAACGGCAAGACTCACACTCTCCAAGTCAAGACTGGCGATCGAGTCATCTTCGGCCAATACGGTGGTAACACCGTGAAGTTCGAAGGGGAAGAACTACTCATCCTTGCCGAGAGTGAAATCTTTGGCGTAATCGAATCTTAACCCCAAATCTATCTATAAGGAGAAATCAGAATGAGTGCAAAAGAAGTCAAATTTGCAGACGATGCCAGAACCAGGATGTTGGCCGGAGTTAATACTCTAGCCGATGCAGTCAAGGTAACTCTCGGACCAAAGGGACGAAACGTAATCTTGGACAAATCCTTTGGCGCACCTACCGTAACCAAAGATGGTGTATCGGTAGCAAAAGAAATCGAGCTCAAGGACAAGTTCGAAAACATGGGCGCACAAATGGTCAAAGAAGTTGCGAGTCAAACTTCTGACGAAGCCGGCGATGGAACGACAACCGCTACCGTTCTAGCCCAAGCCATTCTAGTCGAAGGCCTAAAAGCCGTCGCTGCAGGAATGAACCCCATGGATCTAAAACGGGGTATCGACAAAGCTGTCAGCGCTGTTGTTGCAGAAATCGGCAACATGTCCACTCCGTGTGAAGATTCAACCTCTATCGCACAAGTCGGAACCGTTTCCGCAAACAGTGACGAGTCCGTGGGCAAGATCATTGCTGAATCAATGGAAAAAGTTGGCAAAGAAGGAGTCATCACGGTCGAAGAAGGAAGTGGTCTCGAAAACGAATTAGATGTCGTTGAAGGGATGCAATTCGACCGCGGTTACTTGTCTCCTTACTTCATCAACAACCAAGAATCTATGTCAGCGGAACTGGAAGATCCTTTCATCCTACTCTGCGACAAGAAAATATCCAATATTCGTGATATGATTCCGATCCTCGAATCTGTAGCCAAAAGTGGGAAATCGCTGATGGTTATTGCAGAAGACATCGAAGGCGAAGCTTTAGCTACCTTGGTTGTGAATAACATGCGTGGAATCGTCAAGATCGCAGCAGCAAAAGCTCCCGGCTTTGGTGATCGCCGGAAAGCAATGCTGGGAGACATCGCGATCCTTACGGGTGCTACAGTTATTTCCGAAGAAGTTGGTCTCACCCTTGAAGGAGTTACCATCAACGATCTCGGAACCGCAAAGCGAATTTCAAGTACCAAGGAAAACACCACTATCGTCGACGGTGCGGGTGAAAAGGATCTCATCCAAGGTCGAATCAACCAGATTCGTCAAGAAATCGAAGATACTTCTTCAGATTATGATCGCGAAAAGCTACAAGAAAGATTGGCTAAACTCGCAGGTGGTGTAGCAGTCATCAAAGTTGGCGCACCTACCGAAATCGAGATGAAGGAGAAGAAAGCCCGAGTGGAAGACGCTCTACATTCGACTCGTGCAGCTGTCGAAGAGGGTATCGTACCTGGTGGCGGAGTTGCTCTGATTCGAGCTCTTCAGAAAATTGATAGCATTTCAGGTGATAACGATGACCAAGATACGGGAATCAACATCGCTCTTCGATCTATGGAATTTCCACTTCGACAAATCGCCCAAAACGCTGGTAGTGAGCCTGCAGTCGTAGTAGACAAAGTTTGTTCGTTAGACGGTAACAACGGCTTTGACGGAGCCACTGGTGAATACGGTGACCTGATTGAACGCGGTATCCCCGATCCCGCAAAAGTCGTCCGTTCTGCTCTTCAAGCAGCCGCTTCTGTAGCAGGTTTGATGATCACCACCGAAGCTATGGTGAGTGAGCTGCCAGAAGACAAGCCAGCTCCAATGCCTGGTGCAGGAGGAGGCATGCCCGATATGGGAGGCATGATGTGATAGTGGCTCAAGCTACATCACTCTCAACCGAGTAAATAAAGGCGGGGTTTAACCCCGCTTTTTTGTCTCACTTAAAAGCCGAGACACCTGTCCCGTTGGTAGCACTACTCGTCGACGATACCATAATCCTCCCATGAACATCCCAGATTGATCGAAAAGTTCGGGAACATGCATCTCCTGAACGCTGACCAACTTCCTTCAATCCCCGATCTCGCACTTCTTCATGAGCTATGTGATCCACGAAAAATACACAGTTTCGTTTGCTTGACACTTCACCGCTTGAGCAATAAACAGACGGAACTTCAGCTCCCTACAAGACAAAGACCTAGAATTTGAAAATATATGCCATCTAGGTAGAGAATCTTTGGTAAGTTTCTCTGTTCTCGTTGGAACGGGTGCAATAATACCGTCTACATATTTCCGCTTCTGTCCGCTTTGGAAACAATGGCTAGTCTATTGTGTCACTTGAACAGTCTTCGACTGTCTCGAAAACAACCTACTTATGTTGTCCAAAATCACGTACAAGCACGGGAGCACTAACAGCGAACCTACTGTTGAAGCAACTAAACCACCGATAATTGTCAGCGCCATGGGTTGTCGGAGCACTGCACCCTCACCCCCTCCAAAGAGTAGAGGAACAAGGGCTAGAGCGGTGGTTAGAGTTGTCATGGTGATCGGACGTAAACGAATCCCGGCTGCTTCAACTAAAGCATCAATTCGGTCTTTGCCATCTCGCATGAGTTGCTTAGCAGTGGATATCAGTAGCACCGCATCGTTGACCGCAACTCCTGACAATACGATGAGTCCCAACATCGCCATCACCCCTAGAGGATTGCCGAAAGGAACCAGAGCGACTGCGACTCCTATCAAGGCTAGGGGAATGGCGTAAAGAATGGTGATCGGTTGCAAGACAGACTCGAACGTACCTGCTAGCACCATCATCACAAGTATCAGAGCAAGTATGCCTGCGAGTTGCAACTCTCCGAATGTTCGAGCCCTTTCCTTCTCTGCTCCGCGTAATTCAGCACTAACCCCAGAGGGTAGCGCTTCTTGTTCGAGAACTCTTGAAACCGCTTCGATTGCTTGGGGTTGCGTATATCCATCTCGTAATAATGCTGTAATTCGAGCTGTGAGTCGTTGATCACGACGGAAGATTTCTCTTGGACCTTGTAGCTCTTCGAACGTAGCCACTTCACCGACAGTAATCCTTTGACCAGCAGCGGTTGTGAACTCCAAATCAGCTAGCTGATCTTTCAATGGTGTGTCGGTCTGCAACACGATAGGGTACTCTTCATCACCGATTGCCATCATGGTGATGCGTTGACCTTCCAAACTTGACTCTACCACTTGAGTAACTGTCGTCGAATTTACACCGAGCGCATCAGCTAAAGTTCTATCCAGGTTGATCTTGATCTCTGGCGGTCCATCTTCAAATGAAGATTTCACATTCCATAGTTCAGGTAACTCTTCGAGTTGTGCACTAATGCTTTCAGCCGCACGTCGAATGTCGAAGATCGAACTACCATCCACTTCGACCACAACAGGTTCGCTATCGGTACCCACGGCCTCACTCAATGCTGAACGATTGAGCTCCCAGGTGAACTCTGCGTTTTCATAATTCTCCAAGTCATCAGCTAGACCATCTGCAAAAAAGCGTCCAGGTGGACTCTCTTCGGTGATCCTAACGATGAGTCTGCCAGAATTTTCTTCTGATGACTCGCGCCGGATCATTCGACTGTTTTCTGGTAACCGTCCAACTTCTGCCATGGTTGCTTCCACAAACTCTGGATTACCGTCGCGAATGGTACTTTCTATACCCCGAATCAGGTTGGTTGTCGACTCCACTCGCTGTCCACTCGGACCTACATATCGAATGGAGAATTGTTTGGGATCCGAAGGTGGTAGAAGTTCTGTACCCAAATGAAGCAAAAACCATATAGCTACTCCTGCTATCGCACTCGCAAAAAACACTACGACTATGGGTAGGCGCAAGAAAATCCGCACTAGGCCTTCTAGTTTTCGACGAATCAGTGGGACTTTTTCTTGCACCACAACACCAGAAGCATCAAGTTTAGGAGGTCCCATGAACCACCGCCCCAGCGCAGGAATCAAAAATACAGCGACAAGCAATGAAGCGATCAGTGAAACAACTACTGTAAATGCAATACCATCAATCAAACGGGCTGCAAGACCTTGAACAAAAAATACCGGGATGAATACCACACACGTAGTCAATGTACTAGCAACAATGGCGCCTGCAACGAGCCCCGTTCCCTTTCTCGCTGCCACCATGGGACTTTCTCCCAAACGAATACGCCGGTACATGGATTCCACCACTACTATGGCGTTATCTACAAGCATCCCTGCGCCTAGGGCTAAACCTCCCAAAGTGATGATGTTGAGGCTATAGCCTCCGAAATGCATAAAGAAGATTGCAGCCATGATTGAAACTGGAACCGCAACACTAACGATAAACGTCGCACCAAATGAGCGAAGGAATAGGGCAAGAACCAGAATCGCTAAGGTGACACCCAGAATCGCAGCAAGTCGCAGGTCATCTAGAGCATCAACTACCAACGTAGCGTTATTGGTGATTTCGTGGACTTCGATGCCAGGTAAATCTTCAGCAGCTCCATCAAGAGCTTCGCGAATCGTGTTGGCAACCGTCACTGTATTGGCACCCGCCTCCTTGTAGATGGAGAGTCCCACCCCTTCTTGTCCATTGACAAGTACAACATGGTCGACTTCTTGTTCTGTAGCGGTGACAGTGGCTACATCTTTTACCCTGATGGCTAAACGGCCACCACTCTGATCCTCCAAAAAGCGAACGACGACGTTTTCTATATCAGAAATATTCTCAAGTTTCGTTCGTCCACGAACCGTGTAAACAGTGCTTGAATCTTCAATGGCACCTGCGGTTACATCTACATTTTCAGCACTGATTCGAGAGCTAATTTGGCCCAGCGTAATACCGTACTCCGCACCACGATTCTCATCAAAATAGACACTGATTTCTCGTTTTCGTCCACCGGTCACATAGACTTCCGCTACACCCGTTAACCGCTCCACCGCTGTCGCAAGTTGTCTTCGTGCAAGCTGACGCATCTCGACCAAATCTGGTTGTCCTGAGGGCGAATACAACCCCAGTATCAAAATAGGATCTTGGCTTGGATCAAATCTTCGGACTATGACTTCATCGACTTCCTGACTAGCTGCAAGTGAACTCAAAGCTCGTTGAATATCAATCAGCGCAGTGTCGATATCAGTATCCCAATCAAGATGAATAGTCGCTACCAATCTACCCGTGCGCGCTACCTGTTCAATCTCCTGAATCCCTTCAACAGAGAAAACACTTCGCTCTAGCGTCTCGCCATAGAGTCGTTGCATCTCTACGGGTGGACGATTACCTGAATTTACTGCAACTACAACACTGGGGCTCTTAATATCTGGCAACAGATCAATCGGTAATTCATTGAATGCAAGCGCCCCAACTAACGCAACCGCTACTGCAGTAACACATACCGCGACAGGCCTACGTGTTGCAACACCTGCTAGACTTTCAAAGAGGCTCACAGCTCTCCGAGTACGTTGATGTTGGAATCGTTGTAGAGAGAATCGAGAGCACCGTGCACTATCCGGTCACCTACTTCGACACCACCCAAAATTTCTACCGAGTCTTCATCCTGAAGTCCCGTTTCTACTCGTTGTCGTTTCACTCGTGGTCCTTCTACAAGAAATACCACTCTCTCCATATTCCGGTTTGTCAAAGTTTCGTGGCTAACCGTGGGAACTTGTAATCGTTGTTCAATGATGATTTCCACCTCAACGAATCCCCCTGGACTGAGTTTTCTCTGAGTGTTGTCCACTTCAATCACTGCTTGTGTGGTTCGGTTGGAAGAGATTTCTGACTTAAACTCTGCCAGTACCCCTGGAAACGACACATTGTCTAGTGTTGTTGTGTTCACTCTCACGGGCATGCCTAGTTCCACTTGTTCCAAGACTGGTCCCATCATGTCGATGACAGCTTCCAATCGATCCAATGGAGCGATTCGCGCAATTTGGTGTCCCGCTCCTTGCAGTTGCCCTTCAGCAACAAAGATTCCGTTCTGGTCTCGATTGAGTGTCAGAATCGTGCCACTAATGCTTGCCTTGACCTCGACGTTGGTTGCTCTGACTTTTGCTTCTTCAAAACTACGATCTGCGTTCTCAAAGGCCTGCACAGCTTGCTCAAGCTGAGATTCTGGTATCGCTGCTATATCAAAAAGCGACTGAGACCGTTTCAGTGCAGCTTCAGCATTAGTTCTTGCCAGTTCTGCGTTGTCTAACCCGATCGCTAATTCTGCTTCAATTCCAATGATGCGAGCGAGAATGTCTCCTTGTTGAACCTCATCTCCTTCCTCAAGTCTGCGTCCATTTTCATCTCGTTCGATCCATACTCGGCCTCGAATTTGCGTCGATTCTGTGGAAATTTCAGATGGTCTCAGGAGTCCCGTTGCTTTCACAAGTTTTTCCACATCGCCTAGTTTGACAGTCTCGACATAGACAGGTGTTCTAATATCAAGCTGTGGTCTTTGCGTGGGTGGATTACAAGCAGACAAAACTAGTGAAATGCAAACTAGTAGAACTACAAGTGAGAGAGAACGTCGGTTTTCTGAAGTTTTCATGAATGGTTCAAATTGATATTGATGTTTGTTTCTGAGTGAAGAGAACTTGAAATCATCGTGGATAGCTGAGATTACAAGTCTTTGCACAGATTCTTGATCCGATGGCTATCGAGAACTCGGTGAGTTGTTTGATTCCCATATTCACGCTCACTGAATAGACCGAAACGGACTCATGCAGCGAATTGAATTATAAATTCTGTGTACACTCTCAATGTACTGTTGGAGTGTTCCGTTTTCTTGGGAACCTTCCCCAGATTTTTCCAATGTATCACTTTCAGCTAGGATGTTCTACCACCTATGCATGCACAGATCATTCCGGTTCTCTAGTAGAAGCCTGAAATTCACGAATCTTGGATGGTGAAATCGGAAAAGGCTAATCTTGTGCCTCAATAGGAGTCCAACGAATCGCATCAGCAAAAACACGCACGCCCCTAACAGATTTGTCCGAGACTAAAACTGTCACATCACCTGATTCGAGTGAGTAACTTCCCACACGATACCAACCTGGACTTAGTTCTCGTGCAGGGACTAGCTCTTCAACGGATTGTGAAGGAGTTTCTATAGTCAATTGAATAGATCCTAACCAAGATCTGGCACCCTCAGCTTCTTCATCAAGTCGCTGAGAAAATTCACCACGTTGTCGGGCTTCCCACTCTACTAGACGAAGAGGGACAGTTACTGATGTTGGATCGACTAAATCGGGTATGTAATAGTCAAGTGCCCACTGACTAGACTTAGGTAAGACAGCTGAAAACGATGCACTCTTATCTCCGTTACCACTCCATGTTGTCGCTATTGTGTGGCGATAACGCCCGAAGCTCTGAAAAGGTCTGTGTTCTCTACTCCAAATTCCAGACGAAAAGGAAGAGAGGGGCAAACCTCTATCTTGTACACTTAGTGAAGGTATGGGGATAAATGCCATATACCATGGTGTCGTAGGTGAAGATGTTTCTTCTTGATTGATGATCGAAAATCCATCATCCAAATCGTCAACCGTAATCGATCCCGTAACCTCTGGAATCCAAGAATTTTGCCCAATCTGAGGGAGAGCGGACTCGTCACTGAAGTCCAAATCTGTAATTTGGGGAACTCTGACTGTGTGAGTACTATCACGGTTAAGAGACAGAGGCATCTTTAAATTGATTTGCTTGAGTGGCACAGGACTTCTATACGATAACTCATAAGAGGTTTGCCCCTTCATGAGCAACTTTTGTCCATACTCACGGGTAGGTTCTTCGTTGATACCTAAAAACGAAAATGACTGTGGTTCCTCATCAGCCGACCAACCTATTTGAACAACTCCAGGTACTAATTCTTCGTTTCGTATCGATAAAGTCGTTTGATAAAAAACACTCCCGTCATCCGGATCCATCATCTTGCGCACTATAGGTGTGCTATCAATGATAAATCCCGGAAGTTCAGTTCCTGCGATCCAATTGCTTACGATCTGATCAAAATTTTGTCCATGTGCGTCGGATATTCGCACAAGATCTCCATAAGAAAAGGACCGCCCACGAAATTCACTAATCAAATCGCCCAAAACCTTGAACAATACCTCTCTATCAACCACAGCTTCTAATGAATCAACCACTCCGTTACTTTTCAGGTAACAGGCTTTGAAAGACAGTACCGGTTCTCGGTAATAATCGAAATCACTGGGAGCAACGTCCTCTACATTCTCCCAAACTGAACTCAAAGTGTTGAAGTTGTGCCGTGCAGTCCCAAAAGGTATTCCAGTGCTAAAATTACCACCTTGCACTGCCCCAACAAGAAATGGATCCAGTGCTTGTTCCGTAGAAAAATACGTTTTTCTGTCAGAAATCAAGCTAGTCATGAGGAGTTCCATAGCAAACCCCAGTGCTGTAGCTCCCGCCCCTTTGGGTTCGGTCTGATATTTCACAAAGTTGCGAGTGATCCCAATCATGGGATCATTGCCATGTAGGTCATCGCTAAAGTACCTTTGCACATGCTGAAACATCCATGTATCCACATCTGATTCCTCAATTTCAGCACCTTCTCTTCGCTGCGGATGGAAGGCAACATCAAACCTAGCAGTGGGTAGTGCTGATTCTCTCAGCATAACGATTCCCGGTGCATGCAAATTGGTGTCCATTCGCCATCCCCCACCATAGATCCTCAATCGGGTGGGAACTTCTACAAAAGACAAGATTGAGTAGGGGTATTCGATACCAACAGCTTGCAATTCATCCAACTTTTCTGTTGCCCATTCACGTACTTTTGGCATCATCTCAGCTAATGCGTCAAATGTTCGACTATGTTTGCGGTTATACAGAACTTCAAAATCAATTCCGTGAATTTCCATACTAGCTCGTTCAAATTTTGAGGCCAACAGTGCGATTTGGGGAATCGGATTCTGGGGTCGAATGACGTACTTAGTCCTATTGCTGGTTTCTAGATGTTGTCGGTCACCAGGACCTGCAATCATCCAATGTTTCGGAACAGATATTTCCAAATCCACAGTAAAAAAATCGGTAGGATGATGATCAAGATTGTCTCTGTGTACTGCTGCACCAGAAATGGGATACCAAGTTATCCCAGGTACTAGTGCAACGAAGTTGGGATGGAAAATGTAATTTTCTAGCCCTAAGAACAGCAGCTGGTCTGCTCCAATGGCACTGATTTCTGATGTCTTAATCGCAGGATTCAAGTAAGCAAAGGACGCGTTGGGAATACCTCTTGCTTTGATTTCTAGAGTGGTGAGTTCACCTCCAAAGGCTTCTCGTTCAATCACAAGTATTCCATTATTAAATTCAAACTTCGATTGGTCTTGTCCATCTATGGCCAATGCTTCAATTTTGTATCCCGGATTCAACGAAAAGGTAACCTGGTCTGAGCTGTGAGTACTTGGTAGCGTAACATCTAATGACAGATCAAGTTCGATGAAACGACTAGGACGTATGTCGATACTACCACTCATGTGTTCCACATCAGGATAGGAGCGGGTAGACACGTTCATTTGAGCGGTGGTCCATCGCTCTATCTGAGCTTTCTTATCCACCTGTGCGCCAAACAAACCAGCAATAACCAAAGCTCCTACAACAATGGTTCCAACACCAGAAATTGCGTGACCCATCCTCGCACTCATAGTTCGCTGAAGCAATGACGCTGCAACACACAATAATCCAATAGTCATCAACGTGAACGCAACCCTATTGAAGAAAGTCGCTGTAGTGACAAAAACAGGTGCTATATCTGAAGGAAACACTACCGACCCAAAGTTCAAATTTAAGGGTGACATGACTTCAAACGGAAATCTAAAACCTAACCAAATCCATATTCCGAATACAGTAAGGGAAACCACCACTACCAGTAATCTGAATCGAATCAAAGTTGCAAGGAAAATGACGAATGCTCCCCAAAACGCAAGATTTGGGACAATATCCCAAACTATGAACGCCAACAAGCTAGTAAACTCAATGGGAGCACCAAAACCCCAACCAAATAGTCCAGCGAAGATGCCGTGCAACAGTGCTAATGTCACAAAACACAGTGCGGGGATTCCTAGAACAAGGATGATTCCAATGAGTCTCCCTGTTACTAATTCAAGATTGGAAACCGGTTGAGTATCCAATACATCACTGATTCTTTCTCTGACATCTCTAGAGCGAACGTCAAAAGCTAGAAAGACTAGCCCGATGACGAATAAACCAATGAGTTGACCCCCTAGAAAGACGGTCAAAAACCGAGGTGCAGTAGCCCCAGTTGCTACAGTTGACTCTGTCGAACCCAAGAAGTGGCCCAAGCAGAAAATGGTATAAGTCGCAAATCCTATGATTCCTGCGAGTCCGATGAACATCCAAGTTCGCACAAGTCTTGTGCACGTGCGTGCCTCAGAAACTGCAACTGAAGCAAGAGTTCTAATATTCATGACGTTCCGAACTAGGTTGTTTTGTGAATTCGTTTCTTCTTGGTAGGCTCAGGGGAAGATTCTTCTTCAGTTTGGATTGCACGCTCTAGCTTCCCGCGCTTCGCCATGAACGCCAAGTACGCTTCCTCAAGTGTCGGTTTCTTCACCGGGACGGCATCCACAGAAAACTCATCCCGCATACTCCCTACTACTCTAAATACCACGTTGGTTGCATCGATCATCCGAGAAACAATCTCGTGCTTAGATTCAACTAAATTGGCACTTTCAAGGGGTACGGTAATCTCATAAACACTACCAACAGCGTCCGCCAAGAATCGACTCGGTTCACCCTGAAATGCTAAAGTACCGTCATCAATGATTGCGATCTGTGAACAACCACTACCTAAATCTGCAACAATATGAGTAGAGCACAGAATCGTGCGTTCCCTTCCTAAATTGGTCATGACTTGACGGAATCGCATACGTTCTTCGGGGTCTAGTCCAACCGTAGGTTCATCCACCACTAAAACGGGTGGGTTGTGCACCATTGCCTGCGCAACACCCAAACGACGGACCATACCACCAGAGAGTTTCTTGACTTTGCGGTCTGCGACTTCAGTCAGACCTACTTCTTCTAGGACTTCAGCGACTCGATGACGGCGTTCTTTCTTGTTGGTCATACCCGACATGGCCGCTAAGGTATCCACAACTTCCTCTGTCCGCATTAGTCTCCAAGCACCAAATTCCTGAGGTAGATAGCCCAAACACTGGCGTGCTTTGTGACTATCTTTGACGGCATCGAACCCGCAAACTGCTGCACTACCTTGTGTGGGTTTCAGTAATGTACAAATGATCCTCATCAGCGTACTCTTACCAGCACCATTAGCACCCAGTAGACCAAAGAATCCTGCGCCTAAGGACAAATTGATGTCTTCGAGTACGTTTTGGTCTTTTTTGTATCGGTGAGTCACCCCCTGTACTACGATACCGGGATTAACTGCACTGATTGTTTGATTTACAGCAGCTTCAGCCATATTGCGGTCTCCAAATTGAGTATTGCATTGACGAGGTACTAGTGATTTTGACGATCTCGACCCGTCACGCTGATTATTTCCAGTATCCGGTTAGGTCGACACAATTCGATGTAGAGTATGCGAGTCACTTGATCACTCTTTTTCACTGTGGGGTAGCCAACGAACAGCGTCAGCCAATGCTTCGAATCCTGATCCTTGGCCCGATACTCTCACGAACACCTCTGGATCCGTGATCTTGTATTGTCCAACCTCGTTCCAACCAGATTGGAGTGCCTTGGGATCAATGATGACTTCGTTGACAATCCCGTCGTGGTGTATTTCTATCGGAAATGGCTCTGGTTCAAAAAATACCCAGCTTGAATTCGAGACAAAACCATCTACCCCCGTTGTTACCTGTCCTTTATTGCCCCAGGTACGAGGGATGTGATAAGAGAGACTCCAGGTGCCTCCCTCGGGGAGATTTGCAGCAAATTGTGCCTGAACGGATCCATTACCTCTTTGGATTCGAGTATGTGTTCTGCGATATTTTCCAAAACTTTGGTCACTTGACTCTCTTTGCCATTGATTATTTACATCAAAGTCAACGATGGGTAGACCCTCATCTAGTTCAATGTAATCGTCGTCGCCAAATAAGATATCGAAAAGAGAAGTTGATGCGGTCGTATTAACACTTCCGATAAAGCTAAACCCCTCGTCCAAATCATCGACAGTCACAGAGAACCGATCGACGAGCTGCCACTGTGTGGGTGTCACATGATTGAGTGTTTGTCCTTGTTGAATCTCAATATCTTCTCCTTTCTTTGAAGAAGGGAGTGAGATTTGGATGGAGTCTCGGTTCAGTGACAAATAAGGTTCTACCCATAACACAGAAGGTAAGTTGGCACTGTGAATTGCGATGCGGACTGCTTCCCCTCCCGGTACCAAGAAAGGTTCAGATCGGTTCATTTCCCTTTGCCTATAGTAGTCCTCTATCTTAATATTAGCTTCATATGATGTGGTGACTAACCCAGGTGAGTTTTCACCGTTATAAAGCACAAAAGTAGTCTGATACAGGATCGTTCCAGACTCTGGGTCTCTCACGCGTTCAACACTAGCAGGCGACACCTCAAATCCTGGCAAAGTCTCACTGAACAACCAGTCACCCAGTCTGTTTTCAAAGTCTACCCCCACCGAGGCTGCGATTTCGTTGAGATCAGCGTAATCGTAGTTAGATCCACCATACTGTTGTTGCAGAACACGAAGCATCGTACCTAATTCCTCTGGATCAAATACATCAATCATGGACTGAGCAACATTGATTCCTCTCAAAAATAGAACTTCTAGTGCCAGCTCAGGGTCGTCATAATAGGACAGAGCTGCAAGCGAGGTTGAAGAAGCAGACTCCCACACCGACGGTCTGAAGTGAAAAGAGCTACGAACACGTTGGTCTAAGTCTTGATCCTTGGCTACTTCCAACTCATAGGAGTACCCTGCGTCTACATAAATCCCTGTTTCCAAGGTATCTTCAAAGTTGTAGTAGGATGTTTGAGAAGTCAATAATCGCAGTGCCATTTGCTCCACGATGTAGTTCAGTGCGATGGCTCCCTCACCGGTGGGTGAAGTTTGATAACTCGTGAAGTTTCTTGCAAAAGCAATGAACGGATTACCTCCGCGGAAATCGTGTTCGAAATAGTTAGTTAGCAAGTTCATAACACCAGTTTCAACTTCATCTTCACTCCAATCTTGCTCTCCATAAACTTTGAAAACTCGATCAAATCGTGCAGTCGGAAATCCGGTTTCTCGCATCATCACGATACCGGGAGGAGCTAACACGCTATCTCTTCGCCATCCACCACCAAACACTCGCAGTGTGGCGGGAACTTCAACTAGAGATAGTCTTGAGTAAGGGTACTCTAATCCAATTTCACTCACTCGATCAAGCTTTGCTTGAATACGAGCCTGAATCACCGACCCGTACTCAGCAAACAGCTCAAAGTTCTTTCGATGCTGTGACATATAAAGGAGTTCTAGATCTACACCACTCAACGAAACGATCTGCTGTTCAAATTTAGCACTAATCAATGCGAGGTCTGGCAGAGGGGCTTCTGTAATGAATTGATAGGTTACTCCCTCTTGAACACTCAGCTCGACGCGGGTTCCTGGCCCCGCCACAATCCAATCATTGGGTACCGAAACTTCGAGATCGAGTGTGAAGAAATCTTGAGGTCTAATGTCATACCGATCCTGATCTACAGAAGACCCAGAAGTGGGATACCACGAAATTCCCGGAACTAGTGCAACATAGTTAGACCGAAACAGGTAGTTTTCGTGACCCGCTGAAACGAAGCTCATCGCTGAACCTCTGTGGTTCAAAAGTACGTCTGCTCGATCCAAGTAAGCAAACGATTCATCAGGCACTCCCTTTGCTCGTATCCGAAGTGTGTTTTCTCCAGCGGACACCAGGTTAAAGGGAATACTCAGGATCCCATACTGAAATTCATAGTTTTCAACCCCTTGGTCTTGAATTTCAACACTGATGATCTCGTATCCGGGATTGAGTGAAAAGACAACCGAGTCCGCTCCAACATTTGTAAATTGAAAGTCCAATTGCAAATCGAGTTCTATGGATTTTCCTGGTGCAATATCAACAGTCCCACTCATATGAGTGACATCAGGAAAGGTATCTGAATGAAGTTGCTGATGTTCCTCTAACCATGTCGTGATACGAGACCTTTCCTGATTCGCAAGTCCGAAACCGCTTGCCATTACCACTGACCCAAGGGCGAGTGCAACAACAGAAAATACACCGTAAAGTTTCCTCGTGGGTGTTACTCGAGGAATGACAGCTGCTGCACCCAACAATAAAGCTACGGTAAACAGCAAAAATGACACTCGGCTCAACACGATCTCTCCAGTCACAAAGGTCGGTGTGATTTCAGAAGCATGAACGAAGCCACCAACAAATAGGGTAATAGGACCATTTAAGCTCTGTGGGATGATTGAATTGAGATAAAACAGAAATACTTGTACCCCTAACGCAATCACAACTGCAAGTAGACGAAATCGGAGGAACACCGACAGGAACATCGTCAGCGCGCCAAAGAAGGCTAGTTTGGGTAGGATGTCCCAAATCATGCTAGAGAGTACGCTCCAAAGTTCAATTGGCTCACCAAAACCGATATTGAACAAGCCTGCTATGAGTCCCCACAGAACTACGAGAACGATGAAAGCAAACATGGGGATGAAAAGCAGAATCAGCATCCCGCTGAGTCTGCCCGTGACTACATCAAGATTAGTTGCGGGTCGAGAATCAATGATTTCGCTAATCTTGTTTCTAACATCCCGACTGCGTACATCAAACGCGAGAAAGATGACCCCGACTGTATAGATCATGACGAAAAAGTAAGCGAGAAGTGCGATACCATACCGTGGTGCTACACCACGGCCGGATTCAAGGAAAGAGTTGAGTATGTGTGCGAAGCAATACACAACGTAACCCAAAGTTGAGATCAAGAGTGCTACCACAATGAACACCCAGGATCGTACCAACCGACAACAGATCTTGATTTCAGCTAACGCTAGTGCCCAAATAACTTGAAGATTCATCGGGTTCTTACCTCTCGTGTCGGCCCATGCACTTCACCACAATGAACCTCGGTATTGCATGCACCTATGTAAGCAATATGCATGCCACAACTCATTGTAAATGTGATAGAATTAAGAGCTCAAACTTGCACAGTGACTCATTTAGGACTTGTTAGCTAGTATCGTCTCTTGAGTACCACCAAAATCACCCGGATCCACTTCTTCGTTGCGTTCAAGACCCAAATAGGGGCGCAGGACTGAAACTAGCAGGTAGGCAGGCCCAGTATCTACCAATGCTACTGTCAACTTAAACACATACCCCGAAGCAATTAAGACAAACAACTGTGTCGCCACGGAGCTATCTGCATCAATCGGTAGAGATTGTGCCCAAAAGTGAGTGATGAGTATCACCGCTGTAGTGTCAATCAGCTGACTCACTAAAGTTGATGCGTTGTTTCTGAGCCACAAATGCTTACCCTTGGTTAATCGTTTCCAAAAATGAAATAATCGGACATCACAGTATTGGGCTGTCAGATAAGCAATCATGGATGCAGCCACGATACCAAAAGCTAAAGTTTGAATTTCATAGAACACAGGTAAGCGTCCAGCTGCATCGGTTGCAACTTGTCCAGCGTCATCCAAAATTTCGGTACCGGGAAGAACCCCACCGAGCCAGAGGAAGAAGACGATCCAAATATTGACCAACAATCCAACCCAAACCATGTCCGTTGCTCGTTTCCGACCATACAGTTCACTAATTAAGTCTGTACAGAGGAATGTCACAGGATAGGGTAGAACTCCCACTGCAAGTTTCATGGGAATATGCAAGCCAAAGATCGTAAAAGAAAAATCGATGAAACGACTAATACCAACAATATTGAGCATTGCGAGCGTCCCAAGAAAGACACCCGAAAGTACCAGGAATACTCGTTGTCGTCTTATGCGATACTTTTCAGTTTGGTCCATGTTCTAACTCTCTAACTGTCCTAGATTAGCATGAATCACACTGCCATTGATGACCGGATTGAGCGTCGCCCAATAAATAGTTGCTGCTACCTCTTCAGCGCTGATGATGCGGTTAAAGGCAGTCATTTTTGCTATCGCAGTAAGTTCGGCTTCATCGACGTGAGTACGGAGCATTTCAGTATCGGTAAATCCCGGACAAATGGAAGCAGTGTGTATCCCGAGTCCCGCAAGATCTTGACACAGAGCGCGCATCATACCCACCTGAGCGTGTTTTGAGGTCACATAACTAAACGTCCCCGCGACCGCTTTGGTAGCAAGCGTGGAACCGACAAACACGACACTCGAACCCTCCCCCATCCTGGGAATCAACAATCGATTGAGTGTATTTGCCGCAAAGACGTTTATCTGCATCACTCGCTTGAAGTCTTCATCAGCCATTGACGCAGCTTCGTCTTTTAGCATTAAAGCAGCATTGTGAATCAAGTGTATTTCAATTCTTGATTGAGTGTGAAAGATCTCATCCAAAGCCTTTTGAACTTGATTTTGGAGATCATCCTTGGCAAGATCTATCGAGTAACTCTTTACTCCCTCCTCTGGACACAATCGTCGTGCAAAACAGATGACTTCAAAGCCTTCTTCTAGAAATCGTCGCGCAGTAGCTAAACCAATTCCTGCGCTCGCTCCGGTGACAATCGCATGTTTCATTGTGGAGTCCAACACACACTAGCTGACTCACTGGGACCAGACAATATCGATAGAGACATTCGATTGATCGGTAACTGCTTAAATCTAGAATCTTGCAGTAACCTTTTGAGAAACCATTGTGTTAACTCTTCGACAGTTACATTCCGAATCTCTATCATGAAGACATCGCGTTTTAAGAAAGTCATGACTTCGTCGTTGAAGGTGACAACCCAACTGTTGTCTGTCTCCTCATACTTGAGAAAAGGGGATTGTGCAGGCAATAGCGTGGTTTCGTCGAGCTGATCACAAAGCTCTTGTAATAATATCTTGAGTTGGTTGTAATCAAAGCACAGTCCGGAGGAACCAATCTCGCTCCAGACGCTCGCACGAACTCGATAGTTGTGTCCATGGAGATTCTCACGGTATTCGTGCGAAAAAATGGTGAAATGGGCACACGAAAAGTGCAGTGATTCCTTGAAAATATCAATCTTGATTGGTTCGCGTTCGATGTCACTCATCTGTTGAATTACGCACCTCTCATGCTAACAGAGTATTGTAAAACTCGAAAAAATGAGATAACAGACGCGTTCGTGTACAATCGAACACATTGTATGGTTGTCGCTGTGTGCAAAGACTTCAAACCAGAACTACACAAGGATTAACTACTATTGCGTTCAAAGTTGACTATTGGGTGAGAGAGTCTTGACAGACGTTATTCAGGAAAAAACTCCTCGCCATTACCGCACTATCTTCATCTCAGACACCCACTTGGGAACTAAGGGATGTCAAGCATCTAGGTTACTAAACTTCCTCAAATCCCATTCGTGCGATCAACTCTATCTTGTGGGTGATATCATCGACGGATGGCGTATGAAATCCAGCTTTTACTGGCCTCAAACTCACACTAATGTGATGTGTGAAGTGCTGGACAAGATGAAAGAAGGTACCGAGGTCATTTATGTAACAGGAAACCACGACGAATTCTTGAGGCGATATTCTAGTTTGGACTTCGGAAACCTCCGACTCATTGATGAAACAGTACACCATACAGCAGATGGCCGTCAACTGTTAGTCCTCCATGGAGATCAATTCGATGTGGTCACCATTCATCACCAATGGGTGGCTAAATTAGGCGACATCGCTTATTCGATTCTGCTGGGTCTTGGGCGTATCCTTAACTGGTTTCGAGAGCGTTTTGGATTTGGTTACTGGTCTCTGGCAGCATGGGCTAAAGGAAAGGTCAAAAAGGCGGTCAACCACGTGAGTAATTTTGAATCTTTGGTTGCTAAAGAGTGCAAGATGAATCAATTTGATGGTGTGGTTTGTGGACACATCCACAAAGCAGAAGTTACCCGTATCGGAGATGTTGAATATTTCAACTGTGGTGATTGGGTGGATAGTTGCACCGCACTATTAGAGGATGAATCCGGGAAAATTTTCCTCCACACTGACCCTAACCCACCCACCAAACCTGAACGTGTCAACAAAAAACAGATGCGTAAAGAAAACGAGGCAATGAGAGAACGATTACGGAGCAGCCAACCCTGATTTAGGGATTGGGAGAATTTCTGAATTTTCTACTAGTTACCGATGCCTGGTATCCCCAAACCAATGGTGTCGTAGTCTATCTTGACTCACTACGCAAAGCCTTAATCAAACTGGGACACCATGTCGAAGTGATTCAGCCTGGGCTGTTTCCTCGGAAGTCTCTACCTCAATACCCCGAGATTGAACTTGCGACGACTCCTTGGCGAATGAGAGACTTTGTTGACTTTCACTCAATGGATGTAGTTCACATCCCTACTGAAGGCACGCTAGGATTTGCTGCTCGCATACTGTGCCTAAACCGCAACATCCCTTTTTCTACAGCAGTGCACACCAAGTTCCCAGAATATGCCAAAATTCTTGCAGGAATCCCGTCCGAATTGGGGTATCTATTTCTACGCTGGTTTCACAAACCTGCTATGACCACAGTTCTGCAGTCGGCAAGTCAACACGATGAACTGACACAGAAAGGTTTTCACCATCTATCAGTGGTGGGAGGGGGGGTTGACACCGATCTGTTTTGCCCCAAGACACGCACTGAAGGGACTAAACCCAGATTACTTTTTGTCGGTCGAGTGAGTAAAGAGAAGAGTGTCGAAGACTTTCTCAAACTACCTATTGAAGCAGACAAAGTTGTCGTCGGAGATGGTCCTGATCGGCTAAGATTACAGGAGATCCATCCCGATTCACAGTTTCTTGGTTATCGTTTCGGGGAAGAATTAGTGGAAGAATACGCTCAAGCAGATTGTCTGGTGTTTCCGTCTAGAACTGATACGTTTGGCTTAACCATTGTCGAAGCGATGGCCTGTGGCACTCCGGTAGCTGCTTACCCGGTCACGGGTCCGCGAGATGTCATCAAACCAGCGATAACGGGGGTGTTATCAGAGCAATTGATTGAGGCAGTCATCGGTGCACTGAAGTTGGATCGGGAACGAATTCGACAAGAATCTCTGCACCATTCGTGGCTCGAAGTTGCCAAACGCTTTATCTCGGCACACAATCCCAACCAAGATGTGGCACGATCCAAACAAATTGCTGCGTAAACTATGAATGATTCGGTTAGGTTTTTTTGTTAGTGGAAATCTCTGTCGATTCAATCTATGCTGAGTTAGGAATCCACGAAGACTATCATCGGACGACAAAGCTAACGCAATATCGCGAAACACCTATCGATCTGGTATCTGTGGGTCTAGACGTGTACGGTCGTCCGCAACAACTCCGCAAAGATGCTGCAGCAGCATGGTTCACGATGCAAACTCACGCTAAGCGCGATGACGTAACCTTACAACTGGTTTCTGCATTTCGGTCAATTGAATACCAAGCACAGGTCATCCGTCGGCTACTCGAAAAGAAGCAGACTATCGAGGATATTTTGACACGAGTTGCTGCACCGGGTTATAGTGAGCACCAAAGTGGTTGTGCTGTCGACCTGACGACCCCACACTATAGGGATTTGGAACAGGAATTTGAGGATTCAGCAGCGTTCCAATGGCTCACTCAGTTTGCAGGTGAGCATCAATTTAAGTTGAGTTATCCTCCAGGTAATGACTTGGGCGTGATCTACGAGCCCTGGCACTGGTGTTTTCATACTGCTGAGCATTTTGAATCAGCAAATTGACACGCTACTATTGATTAGTCGTCGTACTGTCCGCTCCTTCGGCGGTAGGAAGGTAGTGCCAATTCTGATCCCAGCTTTGCCATAACTCTTGCGAGAGTCTTCTCATAACCGCGAGGTCTTCGATCTTGGAAATTTCAGCTTGAGACAAAGATCCATCACCGTTTTCGTCGTACTCTTGTGCGATATCAAGGTGAGCACTGTATTCGACTAGTTCAACAGATCCACTACCATTGGTATCCAGCTCGTTGAAGCCAATTTCCAGCATATGATGCCGCAAACTAACGTGCTGAGCATCGAACTCCTCTCGGTCGACCATACCGTCTTTGTTGGTATCTGCTACGTCGTAGCGATCAACGTCCTCTTCCCAGCGATTAAAAATCGTCTGCACCAACATATATCTCTGACTCAATAGTTGCATCTCTTCTGAAGCCCAATTAGGTTGTTCTTCACTTTCATTCTGTGGTGGATATTCAAAGAGAATTTCATCTAAACTGATGGTGCCGTTCTCGTCTTCGTCTAGTATGTTGAAAGACTTCTCAGTACCTTCACGCATCTCAGAGATTTCTCTGCTACGATTCTGCCACTGGTACATAGCTGATGCTTCGTAATCGGCTGCAGCTTGCTCTGCTGCTAGGACAGCACCATCTGCAATGTAGACCCCAGATGATGTGGCTGTTTGTGCAAGCAAGACACTACCCAAAACTACACAAGAAAAGCTTGCTGCAACAAATTTGAGGGTGGGTAATTTCATTTAAGAACTCCAAACGCAGGGTGGACTTCAAAAATTGAACTGAAGTCTCTCATTAACTGAAGATTCTATCATAGTTCCCGCTCAATTTGATTCATTTGTCTTGCTACGGTGCCAGAAACAGCTGCGATTAAGTGAGTTTTCACTCGCTTCCTGAAATCATCACAATCTATAATAGCTTGAGTCTTCTAAGGATTCATTTCCACGAGCTCATCCATTCTCGGACCAACGCTTCAGTAATTTTCTACCTCAAGAATGAGTGAGTCTTCGCAATTTCGATTGATGGGACAACGGCGGTTTCTACCGCTGTTTATCACCCAATTCATGGGTGCATTCAACGATAACCTTTACAAAGCTGGACTCTTAGCTCTATTCACATACACAACTCTTGTTGCTGAAGATCGTGAATCTCTATATGCAAATCTAGCTACCCTACTACTGTCCTCCCCATTTTTCCTATTTTCTTCGACTGCAGGAACTCTTGCGGATTACTATGAAAAGTCGAGACTGATTCAATATGTGAAGATTGGCGAACTGCTGATTGCAGTACTGATCGTTGTGGCATTTATCACCCGTACCCCGTGGTTCATGTTGGTGGTGATATTTCTTCTAGGGACGCAATCAGCATTTTTTGGACCTCTCAAGTTCTCTATCATCCCCCAACATTTGAAAGAAACTGAGTTAGTAGGAGGTAATGCCCTCATAGGAGGAGGCACTCTCGTTGCAATTCTTTTAGGAACCATCCTGGGAACTGCCATGGCTCGTCATGGAAACGTTAGCGAGCTTCATGGTACTGTAGACGGAGCTGCATCCGGGAATGGTGGATTTTTCACCTGGATCAATGAATTACGGGAAACGGTTCCCTTTGAACTAGCAATTTTGATCATGATTGTGGCCATCGTAGGACTCATTTCGTCGTATAGGATTCCGAAAGCACCCTCACACTACCAAGGTACCCCTAAGTGGAACCCCATCATGGAGACGTTCCGACTTTTCGTCATTGCCAGTGAACGTAAAGCAGTGTTCCAGTCTGTATTTGGAGTATCCTGGTTTTGGACTTTAGGAGCGGTTTACCTTACACAGCTTCCCAAACTGACTGAATCTTACCTGTTTGGTAAGCCCGAGGTCTATGTCTTTCTGTTGTGTTTGGTGACGCTTGCAATCGCTTTCGGTTCAGTAGCGTGCGAACTACTTTCAAGAAAACGCGTTGAGATGGGACTGGTCCCGATTGGTGCCATATTTGTCAGCGTAATCGGATTGGACTTTTACTTTGCTGTCACCGCGGTGAGTACCATGGGGGGAGAAGGATTACGTACGTTAGGGCAGTTTTTCTCTGAATGGACTTCTTATCGTATTCTTTTGGACCTGTTCATCATTGGTTTCGCTCTAGGGCTTTACTTCGTACCCCTCCAGTCTCTCATTCAAGCGCGTACTCCCGTAGATCGTCGTGCTAGAGTGATTGCAGCTAACAACATTCTCAATGCTGCAATCATTGCTGTAGGGATTATGTTTTCTCTACTTTGGATCGAAGTGATAGGTTGGAATCTCCCAACCTTGCTTCTGTTTTTTACATGCTTCAATGCTGTAGTCTCAATCTACATATTTTTGCAAGTACCGGAATTCACATTGCGGTTCGTGGTTTGGATACTATCTCACTCTTTGTACCGAGTACGGCACCAAGGCATAGATCTCGTACCCGAAAGGGGTGGTGCTTTAATTGTTTGCAACCACGTTAGCTACATTGATGCACTAGTGTTGGCAGGTGCAGTTCGTAGACCGATACGCTTCGTGATGTCTAAAGATGTCTACGAGACCCGGGTTATGAACTATTTGTTTAAGGCCTGTAGAACTATCCCCATCACACCTAAGAAAGCCGATCCCGATGCCTACGAAGAAGCATTCGGAGAAATTCAAGAAGCACTCGAGAATGGAGATTTACTCTGTATCTTCCCAGAGGGGAGATTAACACCTGATGGTGAAATTAAAGAGTTCAGGTCTGGAGTCCTAAAGATCCTTGAAAGTTCTCCGGTACCGGTGATCCCTGCAGCTCTGCGTGGATTGTGGGGTTCTAAATTTACTCACCACGGTGATGGATTGTGGAAAGGATCAATGAAACTATGGTCCAAACTAGAAGTCGCTTTAGCTGAACCAGTAGAAGCGGAGGATGTAGAACTGTCCAAGCTTCAGTACAGGGTGATGACGCTCCGTGGTGCATTGCAATAAGAGGTCGCTCAGTTCACAGCATCCACGGCAATTTCCAATCTTTCGTCCACACTGGCATGAGCGACCTACCCAACTACTGCAGGTTGAGATTGAGACGGAACATCAACTTGATGATATTAGAATCGCAAAGCATCAAGACGCAGTTATCGCAGCCTACCGAATCAAAAAATCCACACCTATTGACTTTGAATTACTCGACTTGGCAGTCTTGACCCAATACCAGAACTTAGGTCTGGAAAATTGGATGGTTCTCCACGCAGTAGGGCTCATTGAATCGAGAGGAGGGCGCAAAGTTCATGCTAGACTCACCGGACCTATTGCTCATTTCTTGACAGAAATCGGTTTTTCTGAACTGAACGAGAACCGGTATTTGCTGGAACTAACTCCAGAATGAGTGATTCAACACTATGACCATGCAATTAGTAAATACGGAAGAATTACCCTACATCAAGGGATCCAAAGTTCTCATTCTCGCATCGAAGTGGCACAGAGAGTATGTCAATCGCATGGTTTCTGTATGTGAACAAGTCTTAAGAGATCATGGAGCAGAAGTTCAAACAGATATTGTCTCCGGTACCTTTGAATTTCCCATTGCCGCTTCGATAGTTTCAAAGCTCGTTGATGACATCGATGTACTCATCTGTATGAGTGTGGTGCTAAAAGGTGATACTGAGCACGACAAGGTCATCGTGAACACTGCAGTTGACCGTCTCAGCGAAATCTCCATAGCCAACGACTTAGTGATCATCAATGGAATAGTTCCCGCAAACAGTATCGAACAGATTCAAGCTCGAACTCAACATGATGAATTTAATAAAGGGATTGAATTTGCGGTAGCTGCATTAGAGATGATTGAATGGAAAAACAGCATGTACCAGCGCTACTCTGTAGTGAAACCTGAGTGTTCAAGCTCTGTTTCCTGACCACATAGAACCCAACGGATCCCTCGAAGAAATTAGTTCTGAGTCATCACTCACTATGGGATTGATGCCCTATCCCAAATCGGTTGAGATATATGAAGGGTGTCTACAGATTTCAGATGGCTCATTGCTGATTCGAGAGTGTGGATCAGATCGTGTACGGAGATTGATTCAACCCCTTGACTTTGGTGAAGCAGATCTCTACTGTCACATCAACCATAGACTGGGAACAAGGGTGCCGTGTATGGAAAGCGATTGTTCCTACACCATGGTGATAGATGATCAAGGGATCACGATACGGTCTCCTGAAGAGTGGGGGGCTATCACCGCGGTCAGTACTCTCACTCAACTTCTACTCCTTTACTCAGATAACTTACCCTACTGCACCATCACTGATGCACCGACTTATCCGTGGCGAGGGTTGATGATCGACACAGCAAGACATTTCATCACCCTTCCCACTCTGAAACGTACGTGCGAATTCATGCACTACTTCAAGATGAATGTTTTGCACCTGCATTTGACCGACGATCAAGCATTTCGTTTTGGAACAGAGCAATTTGAGGAGTTAGTCTCAGACTCTTACTACACTAAATCGGAGTTAGCTGAGTTAATAGCGTTCGCTGCTGATCGGGCTATCAGAGTGGTACCTGAAATCGATGTTCCAGGACACACCAGTTCTTGGCTGCTCGCTCACCCTGAATGGGGAACCCAACCTGCGGATAGTTCTTCTACCAGCTTATTTGGTGCACACTCGGAGTGTCTAGATCCCTCAAACCCCGAAGTCGTCAAGGATATCACCACGATCTTTGAAGAAGTTGCTGAAACATTTCCGGACGACTACATACACACTGGAGGAGACGAAGTGGACCAAACTTGGTGGGAAGAGTCAGAGAAGGTTCAGAACTGGGCTAGCAAATTAGGACTCAAAGACACACGAGCTATTCAGTCACACTTCACCCACTCTGTGTGCAAATCACTTCGTCAGCAAAGTAAAAGACCGATCGTGTGGGATGAAGCACTCCACGAAGATCTTCCGGAATGGGTGACAGTGCAAGCGTGGCGTGGGAGTTCTCCCAGAGATCGAGCCGTCGATTCTGGGCATGCTACCATCGTTTCTTCACCCTACTACCTGGATTTACACTATCCAGCTCGTATCCATCACAGCTACTGGCCGGATATGTCTACGAAAGAATGGTTCGCTGCAGATGACCAGGTAATGTCAGATCCGTCACTCGAACATGTTCAAGATGGAGTGCGTTGGCATCTGAACATGGGAGACTCCGAGTGGTCAAATCAGGGGTTGAAGGGGGAGATTGTCGGTGGTGAAGCGTGTATGTGGAGTGAACTAGTCACCGACGAATTATTGCACACCCGAGTTTGGACCCGCACACCCGCTATTGCTGAACGATACTGGAATGGGGCTGAAAGGAAAGATGATGTCTACAACCGTTTATGGACACATCTAGAGCATCTTCCGAAGATAGGATTCCCTCGTGTTGTGGACTATCAGTCGATTCATGAGTGTGTCGAGTTGATGCCACTTTTTGAAATGTTGGAACCCGTCAAGTGGTATGCTCGTCTACTATCGATGGATCTGGTTCGCGCAAGAGCAAAAGGTTTATCAGAGGGATCGTATACCGAACGACCTTACAACGTGCACACACCATTGAATCGGGTAGTCGACCGATTACCACCAGAGAGCTTGTCAACTATTCGCTTTATCGATGCCTGGAAACAAGAAAAAGATATATCTGCTTGGTTGCGTGGCTGGAAAGAACAAGCGCAGATTTTTGATGAATGTGTGTCAAATTTTCCGAATTTAGAAGAACTGAGACAGGCTTCAGCTGCGCTTGCGGAATTAGCAAATGTCGCAGAGGGAGTCTCTCCTTTCGAAGATCGACTCCTCGGGCCTTTTGGGGAATACCTATTGCCGGTAGCACTCGCTTTCCGTGAAGATACCTAAAGAAGTATTAGGTGGCTGGAATTTGAAGGGTCCAGCCATCAGACTTGGAAACGGACTCATCAACGACACATTTCGTGTTGATGATTGTTTTGTCCTGCAAAGGGTTAACTCTTCTGTGTTCACAGATCCCAAAGCAACTATTGACAATCATCTCAAGATATTGGCTATTTTGCCAGATCTGGTACCCAATCTACAACCCACTATAGATGGAGGTCATAGCTTACTAGACGACGAGGGGCACCTCTGGCGACTGTGTGACTACTATGAAGGACACACCTACGAAGAGCTACCCGATTCATTGTGTCGAACAGCTGGCAGTGCTTTTGGTCAGTTTCTTACTCGAACGCAGACGTTTGAACTCACTCTTCGACCGAGTATAGAACGATTTCACAATCTAGGAAAGTACCTAGAGGAACTAGAAGAGTTCCGTTCTTCACAGGCAAACTCACCAGAGTGGAAGATGATATTCGAAACCTACTATGACATGCCAAACTATGCTCGAGAGATTCAAACTATCCACGGAGACTGTAAAGTGAACAATTTGCTGTTCAACTCTGAGTCTTCTTCAGTCCTACGGATACTTGATCTGGACACGGTAATGTATGGTCATCCTGCGTGGGACTATGGTGACCTCATTCGATCGGTTGCCGCAGGTTCGGCTCGCACGACACAATGGAGAGAAATCCTAGAAACTAGAATCGTACAGACCACTGAGGGGTTTTTTCAAGAATTCACACCTAGGAGCAATAAACTTGCAACGAGTGAATATTCTCTCGCTCCAAGTTATATGAGCATGATGTTGGGAATCCGATTTCTCACAGATCACTACCGAGGAGATCAATATTTCCGGGTCGAGAGACACGGTGACAATCTTGTTCGTGCTCGTCAACAATTGGATCTTGCTACCAAATTACGGGATATGAGAGTGGTGATCGAAGAGTTCGTGGAGCCGAGTGTTCGAGGTAGAGCAAGCGATATGCAGGATCAGTCTTCGACTGACTGTTCAAGGAATAGATGTGACTAGAAACAAAGTTCTATACTGTTGTATTGTATTAGCAGCATTGGGAATACTGCAAGCCTCGTGCATTTCATCTTCTTCAAAACCCTTTTACTTGCTTTCAACGGGTGAAATGCTCTATCCACAAGAAGCCAAAGATAGGTTAATTACTGGTTGGGTAACCGTGAAATATGATATCCTGATCGACGGCTCTGTCGACAATGTGACGACTGTGGACTCTCAACCTGAAGAGATTTTCGACGCTGAAGCGATTAGATTCGTAAAGACTTGGTTATTTAGTCCTGCTCGCTTCAACGGTGTTCCTGTCCAAACCAATGAGGTTGAGAGCACCATCACCTTTGAGTTGGATGAACTCAACGAACAACCTTCACCCTACTGATGCATACATCAGGAAATCCGAATACCAAGCTGGCTGATTGACCACATCTTAAGAGAAAATTATTTCGAGTTACGATGACACTCAGTAAACAGACACAAGCTCTAACCTAATCATCGCGCTTGTACTTTTTGGTTTGCCGTCGCCATAGTTCTGCAATCATAAAAGAGACTAAGGGTTCACTCCATCATCTGATCCAGCTTTGGGATGGCAGTCTAAGTTCGTACCCTACAGGGTCGTTAGAACGCCATCCGTGAATGAGAAACACGGGCATACCATAAATCTTCATGAATCCATGCTGCCTGCGACATCTCACCAAGAGACCGCGGGAATTTTGTAGAGTCGTTGTCTCATTGAAACTCGTAAATCTTAGCGCAAACCCTCACTAGGATGTTCAGTGCCCAAATAGTCGCTATCACAGCCAGATTCGCCATTTGATATAGTGGACTCCGGTAGGTAGTTGAACTCCCAAGTAGAAATGAGCCAGTTTCACACCCCATGCTGTAAGCTAGATTGTCACTAGCCACGTGAAGGTTGCAAAAGAGTAAGTTTGCCGGCTACTCTATCTTCATCGGATGGTGGTGTAAAGTGTAGTACATCTAACCGATTCCCCGTATCTTGTCCACTAGTTAATCAACTCAAACCTGACAAAATCTCAAACTGTGTGTATGAAACCGGTCAACTTGGCTGAGAAATGATGTGCTCGAGTGTCAACGCAAACACTATTTTCTCAATCTTTGAACCTGGTTCCACAATTCTTGAGATTCGGGATTATGGAGCAACTTTCTGTGAACGCCTTCAGAGTCCAAAGTTTGAGGACAACAAATTTCGCGACTGAAAATCCATAAAGAGTAGAAAAATTAGGTGGAAAGGTATCGTTTAGTCATGGTTACTCCCACTAACCAAATTCAGTAGTGATCTGTTGTGTTGAACAATATCACAATAAACACATCGTGTTCCACTTTCGTTATCTATTGTGGAACATTAGCTACCGAATAATAGTCTGGACTGGGTTTATCTGATAAACACCTCTGGATTACTTACCTGTCAATTTGACTCTCTTGTACTAGAGGTTTTCTGCTTTCGTGGCCGCTTGTTGCCGTTGGTACCACGAATGATCTTCCCACGACGGGTTCTCAGATCTCCTTTACCCATTTCCTCCTCCTAATATCCTAAATTTCTACGCCTACAGTCCCCAGCATTCTAAATCAGCTGGGAAGATGACTCTTCCATCATACTCTTCTTGGATAATCGTGAGTGTTTGCTCTTCACGCCTCACAGTTCGCCAGCCACGGCCACCCAAGATGATGAATCGCGCTGAAGATTCCTTTGAAATAGTTCCTATGTCTCCTGGGAGCACATGTTCTTCAAGTGACGAACCCATAGTTCCTAATGGCAGAGCATGGGTGAACACGATCACATCTGCCTCGTCAGCAAACTCTTTCATCAAACCACTTCGATTACTGAAAGCTAGAGCAAAAACGATAGAGTACTCTTCGAGTTTAACTTTCCAGGCTAGTGTCGGAACGTCCCCGTGACTCACGGGAATAGCAGATAGTTCATACTGGTCTGTCGCAAATTCTGCCCAACGTGACCTCCCCTTTGCAAGAATGTCACGAGGACGCAGGGTATATCCGTAGTAATTTCTTGCTTTGAATAGTCCAGCAAGTTCCGGATATGCACCGTCCTCCGAAAACAATCGAGTAAGAAGGTCGGTGATTGATACATAATCCTCGTCGCCACTCGGTCCCAACACCACTAACGGTTCTTCCCGATACGCTCTTTTAGAACTACCCAGCAGAGCGGGTATGTCCGATGTCTCTGAAATACCTGTTTGGCTTAATAGAATCGCATCAAGATCACTGAAATCAGCTCCACTCTGATCGAATCGTAATGCTGTCCCTTGGCCTGCATTGACTAGTAGAACAGCAACGTTGTCTATCCAGACTAGATAACTCTCAGTAGCTCGCTGGTTGTCTAGATTCAGATCACCCGACCCTAAAGTTTGAATCCACACACCTTGCGTTCCACAATAAGGGGGTCCATTGGCTACGGTTTGCCCATGAACTTCCCCGAAATCTATGGGACTCAGTTGCAACCCAATGGCCCCAATCAGAACGAATAGGCTAGAGTAGCGCAATGGTCTTGAGCATGTTTTTTGTATCCACTTCATCTGGTATACGCCAATCTGCTCTAGGGGAGAGACTGACGGTCCCTACCTTTGGTCCAGGTGGAAGCACAGTTCGCTTGAATTGGTTTTTGAAGAATCGGCCCACAAACGTAGTCAGCGTATCTTTAATGGTCGACTTGGAATATTTTCCTTCGAATGCAAACATCGCCAAGTAGAACAGCTTTTCCACCGAGGCACCCGTTCGTAAGAAATGATACAGGAAGAAGTCGTGTATTTCGAAGGGTCCTAGTAATGCTTCAGTCTGTTGTTCAATCCCTTTATCTTGAGACTGAATCAGCTCTGGTGAAATGGGAGTTTCGATGATTCGCTCCAACACCGAGCGTAATTCAGGATCAGCTTGATTTTTAGCGCACCACTGAACAATAGATCGAACTAAAGTCTTAGGAACTCCAACATTGACATTATAAGAACTCATGTGGTCGCCGTTGTAGGTGCTCCAGCCTAGGGCAATCTCAGATAAATCACTGGTTCCCACTACCAGTGCAGATTGCATATTAGCTAGGTCAAATAAATACTGTGCTCGTTCTCTCGATTGAGCGTTCTCGTAGGTTACATCCGGACCACCATCATGGTTGAGTTGTTTCAGGTGTGCAGAAACCATCTCTCCAATGTCTACTTCAATGAGTTCCACACCTGTTGCTTTGGCAAGTGTGCTGGCTGATTGCAGTGTGTGGGTAGAGGTTCCGAACCCAGGCATGGTTACCGCCATCAGAGCTGATTTGGGAAGCTTAAGAAGTTCCAGTGTTTGCAAACACACAAGGTAGGCAAGTGTGGAATCTAGTCCACCCGAGAGTCCCAATACCAAACGTTTTAAATCAGTTGACACAAACCGTCGTGCCAACCCTATCGATTGTATCTTCATGACATCTCTAACCCGTTCCGATAGATCTTGCTGATCACTGGGAACGAAAGGAGACGGATCAATCGCACGAACTGTAGATTTCAAATTTCGGACTGAACCCGCTTTAGATGCAGGTAAAGGACGATAAGCTTGTCCGGGCATAGTAGTTGCTTGAGCTCTCTCGTAAGAGAGTTTTTGAAGATCGATGTCCACTATGAGACGAGTGGTTTCAAGCGATAATCGCTCGGATGCAGCTAGAACACTGCCACTTTCGCACGCAATCAGCTGACCACCATAGACCGTATCTTTGGTCGATTCATAACAGCTAGCACTTGCAAGTACGTAGGCACATAGATTTTTTGCACTCTGCAATTTGACGAGTTCTCTGCGGTATTGAGCCTTGGTGACTAGTTCATTGCTCGCTGACAAGTTCAAAATGACATCTGCACCGTGAGCGCAATGGCGATTCGATGGAGGGTTTGAAATCCAAAGATCTTCACAGATCTCCAAACCAAACCGACAGGAATCTCCAACGATAAAGGTTTGTACATCACTAATCATGAATTCGTGATCTCCGACACGGCCAGGGAGGTGTATGCCTACTCCTGAGCTAAACCATCGTTGTTCGTAGTATTCACCATGATTGGGAAGCGCGGATTTGGGTACTGCTCCCACTATGGTTCCATTGACACACACCACTCCACAATTGAACAATTGCTTGGTAGAGGGAGCAGTGATCGGTGCACCGACTACCAAAGGCTGTTCTCCTGTGTTGGCAGCAATCACAAGTAGTGCCTTTTCGGTTTCTTGTCGTAGTTGATTTCCGTAGAACAGATCTTCGCAACTGTACCCTGTCAGTGACAATTCCGGGGTGAGCACGATAGAGCAGTCTTGGTCTAGAAAATCCTGATAGTGCCCGATCAAGATCTTGGCATTCTCGTGTGGATCTGCTATCTGAACGCAGGGTGCGACCGCACCTATACGCATATAACCTAACTGACTGTAGTTAATACTGGAATCAAGCATGAAATTGTGTCATTCAAACATTAAAATCGATATCGAACATACCTTTCAAGCGGTGCATAGGAGAGGATAATGAATTTCGAGTTTTCGAGGGAACAAGAACTGCTACGAGAACAAGCGCAAGGGTTCCTTTCAGAACATTGTCCTATCACATCGCCACGGAGAATTTTAGAAGGGGACGAACCTTTTGACCGAGATTTGTGGAAAAAAATCGTCGAGCTGGGCTGGGTGGCGACTGTCATTCCAGAAGAATTTGACGGTTTAGGACTTAGTTATCTAGAGCTAGCAGTTATAGCTGAAGAAATGGGACGAGCCCTAGCACCTGTGCCTTTTTCCTCATCCGTTTACTTGGCAACAGAAGCTTTGTTGCTGGCTGGGAGCAGAGAACAGAAACAAAAATGGTTACCTCTGCTAGCAAGTGGAGATGCCATCGGTACCTTCGCTCTTGCAGAGTCTGCGGGAAGACCTTCACCACGAAGTCTGAACGCTGCAGTAAGTGGAACTAAGCTTAATGGCACGAAGATTGCTGTACCCGATGGTGATGTTGCTGATTTCGCTATTGTTGTTGTTCGATCAGACCGTGGTGACGGTGCCACCTTATATCTCGTTGAACTCGAAAACGCCTCACGAGAAACCATGGATGTCATCGACCCCTCTCGTTCTCATGCGCGAATCACCTTTGAAGAAGCAGACTGTGAGTTGATAGGAAGTGATGGCATGGGTTGGGAATGGACGAACCGAATCTTTGACAGAGCAGCAGTATTGTTTGCTTGGGAACAAGTCGGTGGTACCGATGCTGCACTACAAAACGCTCGGGAATACTCCCTCAATCGCTATGCATTCGGACGACCGATTGGGGGGTTTCAAGCTATCAAGCACAAACTCGCAAACATGTATGTGAAACTCACATTAGCTCGCTCGAACTGTTACTACGGGACATGGGCACTAGCTGGAAATGAACCCGAATTACCACTAGCTGCGGCTACCGCAAGAGTGAGTAGCATTCAGGCCTATTACTATTCCTCAAAAGAAAATATTCAAATTCATGGTGGAATGGGATTCACCTGGGAGTTTGATTGCCAACTTTTCTACCGTCGAGCAAAATGCCTTGCTGTCAACGTTGGCAGTGAACTGTGGTGGCAAGAACGACTGGTCTGCGCGTACGAACAGAGTAACAAAGCAGCATAGATTCCACTCGATCGGATACTTGTAGATATGGACTTTAGCGACACTCCCGAAGAACAGAGATTCAGATTGGAAGCCCGAAAGTGGCTGGAACAGAACGTACCCACTCGTGAGGAATTACTTGCTCAAAGCAACGATATTGAACGATGCAAGCTATGGCAGAAACGTAAATATGATGCCAATTGGGCTTGTATTCGATGGCCAGAAGAATACGGGGGGCGCGGAGCCTCCGCCATCGAAAGCGTGATTTGGAATCAAGAGGAATCCAAGCACCCGGTTCCCGCTGGTGTGTTTGAAATTGGTCAGGGAATGGCGGGCCCGACCCTGATGGCCTGGGGCACTGAAGAACAAAAGCAAAAATACCTTCCACCACTGGCTTCGGGTGAACACATTTGGTGTCAACTATTCAGTGAACCTGTAGCAGGTTCTGATTTAGCTGGCTTGAGAACGAAAGCGGAACGAGACGGCGATGATTGGGTCGTCAATGGACAAAAAATTTGGACTTCTGGCGCACACTTTAGCAACTACGGAATCCTCGTTGTTCGTACCGACCCCGAAGTACCCAAACACCAAGGTCTTACTTATTTCATGGTTGATATGAAAACACCTGGAATAGAGGTGAGACAGATTAAACAAATCTCTGGTGCAGCATACTTCAACGAAGTCTTTTTCACTGATGTGCGCATACCGGACAGCTATCGGTTGGGTAAGGTCGGTGATGGTTGGAAGGTATCAATCACAACATTAATGAACGAACGAGCTGTCATATCGGGTACTGTCGGTGGGGTGAATTTTGAACGACTCCTACGACTAGTTCAAAACCTCAACTTAGATGATCGTCCAGCGATCGAAAACGCTCACGTGCGTGCAATGCTAGCAAACTGGTACTGCCAAGAGTCTGGGTTGCGATATACTGGTTATCGATCACTGACTGCTCTCTCTCGGGGTGAGATACCCGGACCAGAAAACTCAATAGGTAAGTTGGTCGGTGCACCAAAATCTCAAGAAATGGCCTCTTTCGCTCTCGATCTGATGGAAATGTGCGGTGCACTCGAAGATGTCGACGATGCTCGATATTTTCAGTCGTTCTTGAACTCACCCGGGGCTCGAATCGCAGGAGGATCTGACGAAATCATGCTCAACATTTTGGCAGAGCGTGTGTTGGGCTTACCCCAAGACATACGGGTCGATAAAGGCATCCCCTTTAGCCAAGTTCCCACCAGCCCAAACGATTGAGTCAAACGAACCATAGGAAGCCCTTGCTTCTCATTTTGAACTCACCACAAATTTCAAACATACCTAGGGAGAAAATTCATGGTTACTGAGAATGTAGGCGGTGTCATCCTTTTTATTATTCTTGCATTAGTGGCACTGTTCGCAGTCATATTGGTTCTACGTTCTATTCGAGTAGTCCCACAAGGTTTCCACTGGACGGTTGAAAGGTTCGGTAAGTACACACGGACCATCACGCCAGGGCTAAACTTACTGACCCCCATCATTGAAAGTGTTGGCCGAAAGTTCAACATGATGGAGCAGGTGCTAGATATACCCGCCCAAGATGTGATCTCTTCAGACAATGCGTTGGTCAGGTGCGATGCGATTTGTTTCTTCCAGGTTCTAGAAGCTCACAACGCAGCTTACCAGATCGCACATTTGGAATTAGCCATGAGGAACTTAGTGATGACCAATATTCGTGCGGTTCTGGGATCAATGGAACTAGACGAAATCCTGTCTAACCGAGACAAAATTAATGTTGAACTACTGAAGAAAGTAGATACCGCAACAGATCCTTGGGGTACCAAGGTCACTCGAATCGAGATTAGAGATGTGACTCCGCCACAAGATTTGGTTGATGCTATGGCTCAACAGATGAAAGCAGAACGACTCAAGAGAGCACAGATTCTTGAAGCGCAAGGTGAAAGAGAAGCTGCTATTGCCGTAGCCGAAGGTCAAAAAGAATCAGCTATCCTAGAAGCTGAGGGTGAGCTACAAGCCTCAATACGAGACGCAGAAGCACGAGAACGACTTGCTGAAGCTGAAGCGAACGCAACGCGTATGGTCTCGGAGGCTATTGCCCAGGGTGATCCCCGTGCCATCAATTACTTTGTCGCCCAAAAATATGTCGATGCCCTAGGTACGCTCGCTGAGTCACAAAACAACAAAATCATGATGATCCCTCTAGAAGCTTCGGGAGTGATTGGGTCGATAGCTGGGATCACTGAACTGGTTAAAGACATTTCTTCAGACTCTAATGAGGAACAAGGAAACAGATAATGGAACAATATTGGGCATTAATTTGGTTAGGAATCGCACTCTTACTGGGTATTGCTGAAGTATTGGGCGCAGGGGGGTTCCTTGTGGGGCTTGCTGTTGCTGCTGCTGGTATGGCACTCGCTACCTTTATTTATTCAGGTATGTCGATAACCACACAAGTGGTTGTGTTTTCAGTCTGTGCAGTGATTGCATCTTGGGTTTATTTCACGTTCTTCCGAACCATTGATCCAAGAAAAAACAAAGAACTACACAACAACGTTCAAAACATGAAGGGTACACAGTTTGAGTTGCAAGACGCACTCAAAGTGCCGGGGCAGATTCGAACGCAGATTAACGACACTCGTTGGGCGGTTGTATCAAAGGTTGCGATAGCAAAAGGAACCACGGTTCAGGTCGTTGGAGGTAAAGGAACAGTCCTTGAAATTGAGCCGATCTAACGTTAGTTCTATCGGATACTCCCATCAAACCACTACTCGGTTTGTTCAGTCAGTTACTCAAACCTCCTAATCTAGTTCATTGTCGCGACAGGGTCGGTTCTTCCCGACTCCGAGTGGGTTAACTAGAAGCGCACTTGATTTTCTCATTGTTTGACCTTAGGTTTTCTATAGAGACAAATTAGAGAGGCTCACACAATGAGATTTGATCGACTCACCATCGGGTTTCAGCAAGCCCTACAAGATGCACAGAGCTTAGCTCTCAAACACAACCACCAGGTCATGGAACCTAACCATGTCCTATTAGCCATGCTCAACAAACAAGACGGAACGATCCCTAGCATCGTAGCCGTTGCCGATGGAAATGTCAAACCGATTAAGCAGGCACTAGAAGAAACACTAGAGAAATTTCCACAAGTCAATGGTGGGGATGGTCAGCTCGTCCCAAGTAGAGCACTACAAAAGGCACTCAATACCACAGACAAACTCGCGCAACAAAACGAAGATACCTATGTTGCTAGCGAACTTTTCCTCCTCGCCCTGATTGAGATCAAGGATCAGTGCGCTGACATTCTGTTGAAAAATGGTGTGAACCGCGACTCACTTGAGTCTGCAATTAACAGTATAAGAAAGGGGGCGAAAGTGATTGACCCTTCAGCTGAAGGAAACCGCGACGCTCTCAAGAAATACACCATAGACCTAACCGAAAGTGCGGAGTCCGGAAAACTAGATCCGGTGGTCGGTAGAGATGATGAAATTCGCCGAACACTCCAAGTACTCCAGCGGAGAACCAAAAACAATCCTGTTTTGATCGGTGAACCTGGGGTAGGTAAAACCGCTGTGGTGGAGGGGATCGCCCAAAGAATCGTCAACAAGACCGTTCCTGATAGCATGAAAGCCATGCGAGTTTTGGCTCTAGACATGGGAGCTCTCGTCGCAGGAACTAAGTTTCGCGGTGAGTTTGAAGAGCGCATGAAAGCGCTGCTCAATGATGTGGCACACGAAGATGGTTCGGTGATCTTGTTCATTGATGAACTTCACACTCTGGTCGGAGCTGGCTCTGCTGAAGGTTCAATGGATGCAGGCAATATGCTGAAACCACCTCTTGCCCGAGGGGAACTACGATGTGTCGGAGCGACGACTCTGGATGAGTACCGGCAACATATTGAAAAGAACGCTGCACTAGAACGACGATTCCAGAAGGTTCAGCTCGATGAACCAAGTGTAGAAGACACTATCGCCATCCTTCGAGGGTTAAACGAAAGATATGAAGTACATCATGGAGTAGAAATTACTGACCCTGCACTTGTTGCTGCAGCTAAGCTCTCGCACAGGTATATCTCAGATCGCCAGCTTCCGGATAAAGCAATTGACTTGGTCGATGAAGCGGCTAGTCGCATACGCATGGAGATTGACTCAAAACCTGAGACAATTGATCGACTCGATCGACGCTTGATCCAAATGCAAATGGAACGAGAGTCTCTCAAAGCGGAAAAAGATGAAGCCTCCACAAAACGACTCAGCGAACTCAACGAAGCCATCGAGACCGTAGAGACTGAGTTAGAGAAATTGAACAAAGTCTTACAAACAGAGAAAGAATTGGTCTCCAGTACCCATCAGGTGAAAGAGCAACTCGAAGCTGCACGTCTGGAATACGAAGCTGCGGAACGTCGAGGTGATTTAGCACGCATGTCTGAGCTTCGATATGGTCGGATCCCGGAGTTGGAAAAACACGCAACCTCTTCGATTTCTGATGAGGAAACGAACGGTACTCTCACTCTGTTACGAACGAAAGTCAATGATGAAGAAATCGCAGAAGTGGTTTCCTCCTGGACTGGAATTCCAGTTTCAAGAATGTTGGAAGGTGAAAGAGACAAACTACTTCTTCTTGAAGAAGAATTACACAAAAGAGTCGTAGGGCAAAATGAAGCTGTCAATGTAGTTTCTGATGCGATTCGTCGCAGTCGGACGGGACTAGCTGATGAAAATCGTCCCAATGGCTCATTTTTATTCTTGGGCCCAACAGGAGTAGGTAAGACTGAACTCTGCAAAGCTTTAGCAGAACAGCTTTTTGATTCAGAGAACGCTCTGATCAGGTTAGATATGTCGGAATTCATGGAGAAACACTCCGTAGCACGCATGATTGGTGCACCTCCAGGATATGTTGGCTATGACCAAGGTGGATATCTGACCGAACGAGTTCGCCGTAAACCCTATTCGGTATTACTACTTGATGAAGTCGAAAAAGCACATCCGGATGTCTTCAATACGCTCCTACAAGTGTTAGAAGATGGTAGACTCACAGACGGACAGGGAAGAACTGTCGATTTTCGCAATACTGTCGTAGTGATGACATCCAATCTTGGATCTGAAGAGATTCAATCACATATGGGTCAATCACACCATCAAATGTGTGAAAGAGTGTTTCAAGTCGTACGACAACATTTTCGACCTGAATTTTTGAATCGAATCGACGAAATGGTAGTCTTCCACTCACTGCAACTGGAACACATTCGGGAAATTGCAACCATTCAGTTCAAACATCTAGAAGACCGATTGAGGAATCAAGGATTCGAGATTGTGGTTCGAGACTCCACACTTGATCTGATCACTCAGGCAGGATCTGACTTAATGTACGGAGCACGACCACTCAAACGAGCGATTCAGCACTATATCGAAAATCCTTTAGCTAAGAAGCTATTGGATGAGAGCTTCCACTCCGGAAGTACAGTCATTGTTGATGCAGTAGACAACAGTTTTAAGTTCGAGCTAGCTAAACTGTAGTGCAGGATGCACAGTCATACTGCTTGATGGTTTGATTGCTCAGCGCGGTCATTCAAATCCCTGATTCAAACAAAACCCACTCGACCAATGATCGGATTCCGGTTTACTTGAGTGATGAGGATATGATCGACTTTGTCTTGATTGAGAGTTTAAACATAGAGGTCCGCCGCAATCAACCCACTCCTAAAGATTGGTATTTGGGTACTTCAAAGGGAAAGATAGCTCTGTGCCATAATCAACAACTTCCCCTAACCCTTTCGGAACACGATATAAGAACGCGCATAGGCCAAGCCAAGCAGTCGGACATTACTCGTGCGTGTCGAGCACGACCAGGGCTACAAGTCTTGGACGCAATGGGTGGATGGGGCATCGATAGCCTAGTACTTGCTTCTGTGGGGTGCGAAGTCACCATGACTGAAATCAATATGGAAGTTTGGACCCTTGCCAGAGCATTGTCTATTGAAACTGGAATCCACGTAGAGTTCTTCAATGTGGATGTCTTAGATTACTTGCAACACACCTCCAAGTGCTTTGATGTGATTTACCTTGATCCGTTCTTCCCACCACATCCCAAGAATGCAAAGCCCTCAAGACGCATGCAAGTATTGGAGCAAATTGCCGGACAAGTTGCTGATATTGAGAGAATTTTTGGATTCGCTGCAGTACGTGCAAGAAACCGAATCGTCATCAAGAATCGTCGAAAATCTCCCCCTCTTATTGATACTCCCCATTGGGAAATCAAGGGACGAACCGTACGGTTCGATGTCTACTCAACTAGTGCAAGATAGCATCCCGAACTATTCTTCTTTCTTCTTCCGGAAAGATTGGTTCGGCTCGTTGCATGATCTCAAAGCAAATCGAATTTGCAGTCAGATACCCTTCCTGAGACTCTGCAACAACCTGCTCTTCAACAACAGTCTCTACCGTGGTCTTAGTAAACGCTTTGTCTACGAATCCAATGAGTTTAAGGTCCTGATTTTGAACTAGCTGCAGACACGATTGATTGACTCTCTCCGCCAATAACCGAGTCGTCAATTGGGTCTGATGATTGGCCGTAAGACTATTAAGAACTAGGAAATAGCGTAATAGAAGAGGCTTGATGACACTACTCAATAATCGTAGCTGACGCAGCTCTGGAGTATGCACCGCTGGAGCACGGAAATGGCTGTCGTGAGCTTTTATTAGTCCAAGTCGTTCTAGTCTGTCAACCCACCGAATAGGATCTCTTAAGGTCAACTCAATACTGAGGTTGCGCTCTAAGAACGGAATCATAAATCCAATCCAGCCAATGAGCTCTCTTTGAGAAATCGCGGAAGTTTGTGCAGCAACAATCGCTGAAATCAGAGACGGAATTGCGACAACATGGAGTACGTTATTCCTGAACCAAAGCAACTTTTTGGACCACAAAGCATCCACAGAAAATTCAACACCGGATTCAGTTTCCTCTTGTTTGATCGCTCCCAGTGAAAGACAGCGAACAATGATTGCTTCAACGTTTGTATCTGCTAACACAAAATCTCTGTCAGGTAGGGCTAACATTAACACATTCAATAGACACTCTAGATTTTGAGTCAATTTGATCCGCGACACCCGACTACTGAACTCCGAGCAGAGTGCCAAGGCTATGACATTCACGGAAGAAATCACTGCGGATTGATTGATATTGCGCGTCAGTTGGTTACCCAGTCGTTGCGTTTCTGCTTTGAGATCCTGAGTACTGACAAATTGATCGAGTTTGACAGGTTCAGCGATGTGTACTAGGATTTTCCCTCGACGAATACGTGCTGGCTTTAGCTGTCGAACGAGTTCACCCACTGATTCTGAAGTCTTGGGCTTGCCTGCTAGTTCGTTGACATAAGAGACAAAGTCTGGTAGCGACTCATAGCTGATGTACAGGGGCACTATCGCTATTGGTCGGACTGTACCCAGTTGTCTATTTTCCAGAACCGAGCTAAGTAACCCAAACCTTGGAGCAAGAGTTAATCCAGTTCTACTCCGTCCCCCCTCTACAAAGAACTCCAGATTGTCTCCTCGTTCCAAACAAATGCGAAGATAGATGTCCAATATGGTCTCATACAACGGATCATCTCGAAAACTACGCCTAATGTAGAACGCTCCTAATCGTCGCAAGATTGGACCCACCACGGGGTAGTCAAGGTTATCACCCGCTGCGACTTGAGGAGTAGCTAATCCATGCTCGAACAACAGATAGTTGAGTACCAGGTAATCAAGCTGAGATCGATGATTGGGTGCATAGATGATCGCGTGCGTTTTGGAAAGCTCGTGTAGCCTTTCAATCTTCAAAAAATCTACTTGGTCGTAACATCGTCGAAAATACCACTTAAGGATTTTCCTCGCGAACATGATGATGACATATGAGCGTCGAGCTGCCATCTTCTTTACGGACCTTATGGTACTTTTCGATATTGAACTCGACTGCTCGGTCAGTCTTCCATCTAGACCCGCTTTTAGTTCTCTACCAATTCTCTCAATCACATAGTCTCGTTTGACCAGCTCTGGTCCAAGTGCTGAGTACCGGGCTCCTCGGATGGATTTTCTGAGTCGCATACTCAAGTGGCGTAGGTTCCATTCCAAAGGTTTGTTTACATCGGTAATTCGATGCCATTCAATGGGATCTCCGAAATCCACGAGAATGTCTCGGCGAGAAAAGATGAAACACAAAACCCGACGCAGAGCTAGGGTGTGACCTCGACGCTCCGAGAGCATACTCCGAAGCAGAGACTTATGTCGATGAGCAGCGCGACCCCAGAGTACTGATACCGGAATGACAAGTTGTGGACTATCTCTTGACTCCAACAGCTGTTGTTGCATTGCAGTCAGCGTCTTGCAGAACCGAAGTTGCATGAATCGTCGTTTCCAGCCTTCTGCTCGAAGCAAATAGCTTGTTTGAATCTGTTGGGAATCTGAGTGCTTACGCAAACATTCCACTAGCACAGCTCTATCAAGTCTGGACCGTCGATGAGTCACATAAACCACACCGACACCGTGATCTGTGGAGCCATGCTTGATGGTGGGACGTAACACCCACCGAACTAAGGGCTGGGCGAGTTTTACTAAGTAGTCTTGCTGAAGAGGAGGAGATCCAAGACTAAGGGCGTCCATCGTAGAAAGCGTCAGTGGGTGGGGTTTCTTCGTCTACACCACCAGTATCTCTGTCTAATTGCAACTGCCAGATCTTGCCCATCTTGCGATCAAACACTGCTTGCATTTCTTCCTCATTCTCTAACACAGTCGGTCGTAAGAAAATAAGAAGATGTGTCTTAGTTTGAGTAGTCGATTGAGATCTAAATACACGACCCAATAGAGGGATACTACCCAAGAACGGAACTTTTCGCATGGTTCTGTTTACTCCGTCTGTTATAAGACCACCAAGAACAATGGTTTGACGATCTTTAGCAACGATGGTAGTCCGAACTTCTCGCTTGTTGGTGACTACATCACTAAACCCAGTATCCCCGATTCCGAGAGTGGGGGCAACCACTGCACCGTTTTCACTTGCAACAATCAGCAGCACGCTCTTGTCTGGACGGATTTTTGGTGTGACATCAAGTGATACCCCAACATCTATTCGTTCGACAGTCTGGATTGGCTCAGGTCCGCTTTGAGGGGTTGAAGTAATGGAACCAGTCCGTATAGGAACTTCCTGACCCACGAAGATACGTGATGCAACGTTATCCAGTGAAATCACGTGGGGGGTGGACAGTAGGTTTGAGTTTGAATTAGTCTCAATGGCAGAAATGATGGCTCCAAAAGAGACCCCTTCTGGATCAAGTTTAGCAATAGCTAAAGTGGGGTTGTCTGATCCGCCCAATAGGGATGCTGTAGGTCCCAGTGAGGTATCCCTATCGGGTTCTACGGTTTCCCCAACTATAGAAGTGAGAAGACCAGATAATAATCCCTGCACTGATGTTGATACTAGCGGGACACTGTCTTCAGATCCGTCGGTTCCAGCCAACTCGGTTCCAATAGTCCTTTTGTCTTCTACGGTCACTTCCACTATCGCAGCTTCGATCAGAACTTGCATGCGAGGCACATCAATCTGTTCAATGATGTTTTGAATTTCCACCATTAGCGAAGGATTGGCCCGCACTAGGATCGCATTATTGGTTTCATCTTCCTGAATTGAATAGTCTCTTGAGCCTTGTCCTGTCTCGCTACCCACACCACCTGCAATCCCACCACCACTCGATAATAGAGAATCCAAAATAGTTTGAACGTTCTTGCTCTCAGCATGTTGGAGGTAAAAGATTCGAGTATTGTTCGACACTGTGTATGGTTGATCCAGCTTATCTACGGTATCGACGACTAAAGCAAGTTGTTCGTCGGTTCCTCGCACAAACAGTGTGTTGTTGTTCTCGTTTGCGAACGCAGTGATCCTGTAGTTTTGTGTTTCGCCCCCTCTTATAGTATTCCGTATGTTGGGCAATATTTGTTCCAATGAAGCTGCTATATCGGAAACCAGAGCATGCTCTAGTGAAATGATCAAACTTTGTTGGATGCTAGGTTTGTCGAGCTCATTGAGAAGTCCTATGATGCTTCTGACGTGTTTTGCATGATCGGCAATAATCAATGCGTTTGGATTTACGATTGGTACCAAATGACCATAGTTGGAAACTAGCTGTCGCAGTACTCTGGTAGCCTCACTCGATTCAATGTTCTCTAAGTGAACCACTTGAGCAATAAAAGCCTGGTTTAGTTCCAAAGCTTCTTGATCAGTTCTTGATAGATAACGGGCTTCAGTTGATGGAACAATAGTCGAAATCTCACCATCATCAATGATGGTAAAGCCACGAGCGCGCATGATGGTTTCAAAGAGTGCAAAAATCCCCTCTACGGGTAGAGGTTTCTGAGTGATTACCGTGACTTCACCTCTCACTCTGGATTCGTCAAATATGAAAGTCCTCCCGGTAATTTCTCCTACTTCTTCGATCAGCTGGATTAAATCCATGCTATCGAGATTTAAGGAATACTCGTCAGCTTGTGCTGCAAAGGAAATCGAAATGACAACCGATGCCAATAAAGGTATGAAGTATCGATTTATGATTTGGAAATGATTAGTCATAGTTTGGATCTGATTTCAAGCTAATTTTGAGTGTCGTTTCGCCACGTTGGATTTCTAGTTCAAGTTCTTCGGTGTTCAAGTTACGACGAAATTCTGATAGATCCTGGGCGATATCACCTACCTGATGTCCGTTGACAGATGTCACAATATCTCCACTACGAAGCCCGAGTCCACCCGTGCGTTCTGCAAGAACGCTGCTTACATGATAGCCTTCTGCAGAGTTCTGCGACACCGGAGTGATCCCCCATTCATCGAATACTTCTTCCGGAGCATTAACCAATCGTTCCCCAAAGTTCCGATAGAACTGTCCCAACCAACTCGACTCATCATCAGCCGAAGCTAAAGCGGATTGGGGTAAAAACCCGTCTGTTCCATCGGGAGTGAAAATTTGTGAACTTTCTCTGACTAACTCAAAGATTGGATCAGCGGGTGGATCGAACGTCAACAGTTCTCGTTGACCCGCTCGAGTTAGGATAACCCTATCGGATTGGATTTCTGAAACTTCAGCTACTCCGCCTACCCGTTCACCTGTTCGGTAAAGTGTCGATTTACCGTTAGAGCGATCTACGATCACTGCCGATGATTCTGCGGGGTTACTCTCGTTGAAGAACACGCCTTGAAGCTTGAGGTTCAATGTAGTTTCTTTTAATGGAGCTTCTAGTTCCTCAGGTAAGCTGCCAAAAAGGTTTGCCGAGGTGATATCTGCGGGCGTTATCGCAGGGGTCATCGGCTGGTGGGGGGGTACAGTACCCGAATCTGTGTCAGAGTCTTGATTGGAACCAAAGAACATGAAGAGAATGGTCATGGCAATCGAATACGCCAATGCAAGTACGATTAAGACTCGCACGGGAATCATCAATTTGTCGATGAAACCTAAATTGGTCATTGTTCTATTACCTCTTCATCTTTCATTAAGGTGACCCCATTTAGTACAACTGTCGAGAAACTTCTAATACAACCTCGTCTGATTCTACGCTGACATTCCACGGAACCTCCGAAATATCCATCATATGGCGTGTTAGAGCGATGTGAACCCACCCTTTATCAACTTCAAATCTAGCTTCTCCTAAAAGAATATCAACCGAGTTGTCTTTAGAAGAGAGCACAGCGTCGCCTTCTCGTTCGAAGAGTAATGCTGAAATAGATGGTATATCTATCACTTTGGTTTCACCTTGAGCACGATATCGACCGGTTCCTCCCGACCAGTTCAATGATCCATTTAAAGCTATGATATCTCGTCTGTGAGACATTCTCAACTCTAGGTTATCAAATTGAAGATCACCTTCCACTGCTATCTCGTAGGTTTGGAAAACAGAGTTGATTAGTGACTGTGAAACACTGGCTTCACCTACGAGTCCTACACTCGAAAAACCGCATTCTAACTCTGCATTAAGTCTCAGTTCTTCATTTTTCACCGAAATCGCGTAAGTTAATCGACCTTGAACCAGTGCTATTGGCCTTAACTTCCAATTCAACCTACCTAGTGATTTGCCTTCAACAGACACTTCGCCCGAACCGTTCCAAACCGTACCTTGGGTCTTCAAAAGATGAATTCCGTACCTCTCAACATGAAGAGCAAACGCTCTCGATGGGATCATGACGATCAGTACGATGAGAAACGCTACCCCACTAATCAGCAGATACCACCGTAGTTTCATGGGATGAAGTTTGCTTGGACCCGGCTTTTCAATGATCTGTCTGAGGTAGAGAGGGGTTAACGCGTCCGATTCAATGACTCTTCGTCTCGCAGAGTGAGTACTTCACGACCATCAGAGGTTACCAAAATCGTGTGCTCCCATTGGGCGGACAGTTTTCGATCTTGGGTAATCACAGTCCAATGGTCAGGCATGAGCCGAACTTGACGACGGCCGAGATTGATCATCGGCTCGATAGTAAATGCCATACCTTCAATCAATTCTTGACCTGTATTGGGTTTCCCGTAGTGTAATACCTGGGGAGCATTGTGAAACTTTCTACCAATTCCATGTCCACAGAACTCCCTTACCACTGAGTAGCGATGAGACTGCGCGTGAGACTGAATTGCATGTCCAATGTCCCCCAGCTTTAGCCCAGGTTTCACTAAGTCAATCGCCCGGTACAGACACTCTTGGGTCACTCGTACCAATCTCTCGGTGTGTGGTTTAGGATCACCGACAAAGTACATCTTGCTAGTATCTCCGTGAAAGCCATCCTTGATCACGGTGACATCAATGTTCAGTGTGTCGCCAATCTTCAAGACACGAGTAGCTGAAGGGATACCGTGGCAAACTACATGATTCACCGAGGTACAAATCGATTTCGGAAAGGGTGGCTGGTCTGGTCCGGTTGTGTAATTGAGCGGAGCGGGAATACAACCCAATTCATCCACGATGTACTGGTGACACAGGGTATCCAGATGCTCGGTAGTTACACCAGGTCGTACGTGTTCACCAATCATATCAAGAACGCTTGCTGCTAAACGACCAGCTGTACGCATCCGATCCTGTTCCTCTAGATTGAGCGTGGGAAAGGTACTCAAGACTTGGAACCTATAGTTAATTCGAACACAAAGGGTGCAGTTGTCTGTTCCATAACTAGGTCAGGTTAATGCCATGAGATCATGCCAATTCACTGAGTTCAGACAGAAACATATCCAGACTGCAGATCCGGCATCTCCCAACTTGTCGATCCTGATCTTGAACACTGATGAGATATCTTCTTCGTGCACGCAACCCTTGGGCTAGATCATTAAAGGTACGGAGTTGATCATCGCTTGGATTCGCTATCACCGATGTAGTGACTGCCCAGATCTCTCTATGAAATTGGAGCACCAAGTCCACTTCCTGACCATCTGCTGTAGATAGGTGACTTGCTTTGACATGAAGCCCCAGCAAAGCACAGGTCGACAGAGTTTGCTCAATAACAAACCCTTCCCAACTCGAACCCACTGCAAGATGGTCGAGCAGTTTGCGGGGTGAATCTATTTTCAATAAGGCATGCAGGATACCCGAATCACGCCAATAAACCTTAGTACTTCTCACCGTCCGTCTCTGGATCGGCTTGGAACATGAGGGTAGACGGCGTAGCAGATAGCTCTTCTCAAGAAAGTCAACATATTTTTCCACTGTCTTTTGAGGGAAATCCGTACCTCCACGACCACCTTGTAATGCTCTTAATGGTCGACCGTGCCAAATTGCAAGCAATCGATTGAGTCTATCCGTGTTTTCGGGTGCCTTTAATGAATCGCTAACAGATTGCTCGGCGTGAACCGCAGACAGAAGATATGGCGTGACCCAATCTGGAAAAGTTGCCCGCATAGATACTCCACCAGAAGGATAACCTCCATAGAACCACAAATCTGATAGCTCCCTGGCATCCAATTCGGTCAACGAAAATGGGCTGAACTCAATCGTAGACAGTCTGCCGTTCAGCGTGGTTCGATCTTCTTTGGTCAATGCCATGGATGTAGACCCGGTTAGCAAGAACCGACCGTTTTGACTGGGATTTTTCTTGATCGCTTGCAGCAGTCGCTGACTCAACCGACGATAGTGTTGAATTTCGTCTAACACAATCAATGAACGGGTAGCAAGAATGTCATTCCAGCTATCACGAAAACGTCTTCGTTCTGGCTCTCGCTCTAGATCAAAGTATCGCTGCATCGGACTCAACGCATCCTGCTCAGAAACTAACGAAACTTCCTGAAGAACGTGTTTGGAAAACGTAGTCTTACCCGAACCCCGTGCACCAAGGAGTCCTATCAGTGGACAAACGCTCAACTGTCTTTGTACCCTTTGAATGATAGTACGGTGACGCATAGATAGTCCTAGTCCAAATCCTATGACGAAATACTAAAGTGTTTGTTTCGATACACCCTAGCTGAGTTCTTGCTGAATGCGACCATTCGAGGCTACATCATTGCCTCAAACTCCCCTCCTCTGCTCTTGATTCGCTGGTATGGGAATCATCTAAGTTCACGAATGTTGTTTGAGCAGTATCTTCATTCTACGATATTTTGCTACTCGATTGCAAAGTGATTGCTCTAGAACAGGGTTTAATCTACTCTGAACCGACTCCAAACCATTAAAATAGAACACAAGACCTCTTCAGTGAAGGGGGAATCAGAAACGGATAGCTTCCGAGGCCATTGCGGGTGGTCGTACTAGTCAATGCTAGATGCGACGGATTCAATGCTAGGCTATCTTAAAGCACATCAGTGCCTAACAACCCGGAGATAACATGAGCGAAATTAGCATCAAAGATATGCTTGCGGCTGGAGTACACTTTGGCCATCAAGCACGATACTGGAACCCGAAGATGGCACCCTACATCTTTGGAGTACGAAACCGTGTACACATCATTCATTTGGACCGTACGCTAACGGCCATGAATGAAGCGCTGACCGCAATTCGACGCATGGCTGCACAGAAACAGAAAATCCTATTCGTCGGAACCAAACGAGCTGCACGAAGTGCCATTAAAGAACAAGCAGAACGCATCGGCATGCCCTATGTAGACCAGCGTTGGCTTGGCGGGATGTTAACCAATTACAAGACCATACGTCAATCAATCCGCAAATTGACTGAACTAGAGGCTCAAGAAGAGCGTGGTGTGTTCGAACTGTTGACAAAAAAAGAAGCTCTGCAAAAGCGACGCATGATGGATCGATTACATCGTGGCTTAGGGGGGATTAAGGAAATGGGTGGACTACCCGATGCTTTGTTTGTCGTTGATGTCATGCATGAAAAAATCGCTGTGGTCGAAGCACAAAAACTAGGTATCCCCATCGTCGGTGTAGTTGACACCAATAGTGACCCCGAAGGCATTGACTGGGTGATCCCCGGAAACGATGACGCTATTCGAGCTGTTCGTCTTTATGTCACTGCCATAGCGGATCAAATATTGGTCGGTAAACAAATTGCAGAAGGCGGAGTAAGCGTAGAAGAATTCGAAGCATCACAAGACACCCATGAGGACACAGAACTCGAAGCAGCCGATGTAAGAGAATCAGCCGAAACCGAGTCCGGTGAAGTTGAAGCTGAGATAAATCAAGATACTTAACGCAGGAGAATAAGCATGGCTGACATGGCCAAAATCAAAGAAGTGCGCGAACGAACAGGCGTTGGATTCGGTGATTGCAAGAAAGCTCTTGAGCAAGCAAATTGGGAAGTCGAAGAAGCCCTAGACATTATTCGTAAACAAAGTGCTGTCAAAGCAGCCAAAAAAGCAGACCGAAGTGCATCAGAAGGCAGACTAGCTATGAAGGTTTCTGCTGAAGGATCGGTGGGAGCAATCGCGGAAATCAATTCAGAAACCGACTTCGCAGCTCGAAACGAACGTTTTGTGCAATTCTGCGAACGAGTCATCGACGTGGCATTGGAACACGGATCAGATACCATCGAAATGTTGGAAGGCGAAAAGAATGAGTTGGTAGCTGCAATCGGTGAAAATATTTCCATCCGCAGAGTGGCTCGATTGCAATCTGAACATGGCATTGTTTCGGGTTATTTGCACTCTAACGGTACGGTTGGTGCAATAGTCGAATTAAGCAAAGACACGGGTGAGCTCAACAAGAATATCGCCATGCACATCACCGCAGACAATCCGCTTGTAGTTCATGCGTCAGAGATACCTGGAGACATTTTGAAACGTGAAGAAGATATCTTTCGTTCTCAAGCAGAACAGATGGACAAACCCGAGCATATTGTCGAAGGTATCGTCCGAGGTAAACTCAAGAAATTCAAAAGCGAATCTTGTCTCAACGAACAATCTTATATCTGGGATCGCAAACAAACGGTCGGCGGGCTATTACAAGCTCAAGGCGCAACTTGTGAAGGTTTTTTCCGCTATCAAGTGGGAGAAAGTCTCAACTAATTCCCACCAGTTGTGCGGATGAGTCCATAGCAGGTGATTTCGTGAAATACCAGCGCATAGTCTTAAAACTATCGGGAGAAGCGTTGGGACCCCAAGATGGTAGACTCCTGAGTGCCGAAAGCGTTCAATCTCTTGTTGAGCAACTCGCAGAACTAGTCAGGTTAGGGGTGCAAATCGCTATTGTTCCGGGTGGAGGTAATGTCTTTCGAGGTCGAGATTTGTCCCAAGAAGCAAAGCGGTTGGGTATTCGGGCCGTCACTGCAGATCACATTGGTATGTTAGCAACAGTGATGAATGCCCTATTGTTGCGAGATACTCTTGCTGACGCAAACCTCAAGTGCACGGTCTTCAGCCCCCACAAAATGAGTGGACTGACTCACGGATACTCACGTTACGATGCTCTGGAGGCGCTCAAGGCAGGTAGCGTAGTAGTTTGTGCAGGGGGCACGGGCAATCCTTTGGTAACCACAGACACTGCTGCTGCATTGCGAGCAATTGAACTCAGTTCAGAGGTGATTCTTAAGGCTTCGACTGTCGATGGAGTATACGATCAAGATCCTGCAACCATCGCTAACGCACACAAGTTTGAGACTCTTGGATTCGATGAAGCGTTAAGCCGAGGAATAAAAGTAATGGATATGTTTGCGTTTTCGTTGTGTCAAGAGAACAATGTACCTATCATAGTTTACGATCATAATTCACCGAATGCCCTGATCAGAATCACTGAGGGTGAAAAATTGGGTACACTCATCGACAATACTACAGAAGGTACCTAACCATGTTCGACGAGCTAGTAGATGATGCACGAGAGCGCATGCAAAAGACGTGTGAATCGTTAACTAGAACTTTTGCTCGTATCCGTACTGGCCGTGCTCACCCATCGCTGTTGGACTCGGTAACCTTGGACTATTACGGTTCTCAGTCGGCTATCAAGCAAATAGCTTCGATAACGGTAGAAGAAGGACGCACTCTGGTAGTCGCACCTTGGGAGAAATCTCTCCTCAGTGAAGTGGAAAAAGCCATCCTTCACAGTAACATTGGACTGACTCCCAACAACAACGGTGAAGTCATTCGACTACCTCTACCACCTCTCACCGAGGAAAATCGTCGCAATCTAGTACGACAGGCGAAACAGGAAGCTGAAAATTCACGTGTGGCGATCCGAAACATTCGTCGAGACGGCATTGCCGACGTGAGAGAATTAGTCAAAGAAAAACTCATCAGCGAAGATGATGGACATCGAGCAGAGAATAATTTTCAAACCGTCACCGATGAATACATGAAAACAATCGACGGGTTACTGGAAGAAAAGGTCCATGACCTACTAGACTTTTAAAGGGTGTCTCTACTCTCATCCCGTTTTAATCAACCGAATATCAAAGAGTGCGACCTGGAGATCTTTACATGGAAGTAAAGAAGAAAGTACCTCACCACCTAGCCATCATTATGGACGGAAATCACCGTTGGGCTAGGCAAAATGGCTTAACCGGTGGTATCGGCCATCGACGCGGTGCCAACAATGTACGTCCGGTAATCGAGGCGTGTGCAGATGAAGGCGTGAGCGTTCTTACTCTGTTTGCATTTAGTACCGAGAATTGGAATCGACCTAAACGTGAAATCGATTTAATCTTTCAGCTGATTTCCGAGACTCTCAAACGTGATCTGGACGCACTTCATGACCGAGACGCTCGCCTGTTCTTTGTAGGAAAAAGAAATCGTTTACCTAAAGATCTACTGAATCAGATCTACCATTGCGAATCACGTACAGAACACAACCAAAATCTTCGATTATTCATTGCTCTAGACTATGGGGGTCGATGGGAATTACTAAACGCTGCGAGCAAAATAGCGCAAGAAGCCATCCATACCGGAATCCGTCCAAACGAACTCGACGAGGAACAATTTCGATCCTACCTGTCTATGGATGGAATTCCAGACCCCGATCTCTGTATAAGAACAGGTGGGGATCAACGGCTGAGTAACTTCCTGTTGTGGAACCTCGCGTATACTGAACTCCATTTCACCGAGACCTATTGGCCGGACTTTAGTAAAAACGATTTAGAGATTGCGTTCCTCGACTACAGCCAACGGCATCGGCGATTTGGAACTCGTTCTCAAGACACAGCTATCCGTGCCACGCTCTAAACTTCCAAAATCTTTAATCCCGCGACTGATCACCATGGCAATTTTGGTGCCGGTTGTCATAGCAGGTGCATTTTTGGCTCGGGATTGGCTGTATCCAATTTTTTGTCTGATTCTTTTTGCATTGCTCCTGGAGTGGAGCTATCTAGCTCGAATAAAGAATCCGTGGTATAGCAGAATCTATGCAGGTGCAGGGGTAGTCATCGCACTTTGCTTTAGGATCCCAGCTATTCCTTATGCCGTCACCGAGTACGTGATTGGTTCTGCTGCGGTCCTTTGGTGCTTTGGGGTTATCTGTGTGGTGTTTTTCAAAACACTTCGAGGACTCATAGGAAAGAAATGGTTTTTGCTAACCTTTGGATTCGTGGTATCCCTTGCTGCAATCTTGAGTTTTTTCAACACAGGGAACTCAGGATGGGCTCTCATCGCAATGATGGGTGTCGTGGCGTTTACTGACACCTTTGCATACCTTGTTGGCAACTTTCTAGGACAAAATAAACTGCATACCGAGGTGAGCCCAAATAAGACTTGGGAAGGTACTGTAGCAGGGATCGTCGCGGGTTGTCTCTGCTTGGTATTTGTTGACCAAATGGGCTGGTTCCCACTGAACTCCTATTGGCTCATTCCTGTTCTTATTGGATTCACCATCTACGGCGATCTGTTTGAGAGTGCAGTCAAGCGAGTGGCTAATATCAAGGACTCAGGTAATGTCCTTCCCGGTCACGGTGGTTTTCTAGACCGACTGGACTCTATACTTGCGTTTACTCCCTTCGCTTACTTCTCTACTAACTTTAATGGATAACCCAGAGTCTATTAGGAACAAATACCCATAATCACTGTCATAACTTTGGCTCATAACCATTGAATTGAGCACGGTCGAATCTCCAAGGAACTAAGTTCTGCAATTATTGAGTTACATCTTTGCCATAGTAGGTGCATTTCTGCTGCTTGTGTCCATTCATGAGCTAGGCCACTTCATTGCTGCTCGAGGAATGGGTGTCGCGGTGAAACGTTTCTCTATTGGATTCGGACCCGCCTTATTCAAATGGAGGTCAAAGTCCAATACAGACTTCGTTCTAGCCACCATTCCTCTCGGTGGCTACATATCCATGCTGGATACTCGAAATGAAGAACATGTTCCCGCTGAAGAGCAACACATGGCTTTCGACAAGGTAACACCTTGGAAGCAAATCATCATCGCTGCATCCGGACCACTTGCCAACTTGGTCTTGGCTATGGTTTTACTTTGGTTCGTTGCCCTCGGCGGTGTCACCGCTCCCATCCCCTACGTAGGTACCGTCACCGAAGGATCTCTAGCAGACCAAGCCAACCTACAAAGCGGGGAAGAAATTGTCGCTCTCGACGGTCAACCGGTGACTAAGTGGATGGATTTCGTGAGTATCGCAATTCGGCGCGTAGGTGATACGGGCTTTCTCGCACTCACCACGGAGACACAAGATGGCGAAAAAAACTATTCGATTCCTATCTCCAATTGGCTCTCGAATCAACGTGATCCCGACGTATTGCAAGAAATTGGATTCACACCAGGTATCCTCCCTGTAGTGAATCAGGTATCACCGGGATCTCCTGCCGATGCAGCCGGACTCCAATCTGGAGATCGCATCACCGCAGTAGATGCGGTCTCAATCAATCAGTGGGATGAATTAGTCACCCTCATCAGAGCTTCACCCGGAACTCGCATGTCCATCCAATTCCAAAGAGATGAAGTTCCTTTCTTGGTTATTGTCGCTCCCAAGATTGAAGTCGCACCAGATGGTACTGCGTATGGTGTACTGGGAGTCACCCAGGGACATCCTACTCGCAAAGTCGGCTGGGGGTTGATTGGTGGCTTGCAGTACGCAGTTTCAGAAACATGGAACTTTGTAACCCTGACTGTAGTGTCTATCAAAAAGATGATTTTCGGGGAGATGAATGCGTCAAACTTAGCAGGACCCGTATCGATTGCGAACATCGCTGGATCTTTAGCCCAAAGTGGTTTCCACAACTATTTGACGTTCTTGGCGATGCTGTCGATTAGTCTGTGTTTGATTAACCTACTACCGATACCGGTTTTGGATGGTGGACACATCGTCTACGCACTCATCCAAGCGATCACCCGAAAACCTGTTTCCGTGAAATTACAGCGCATCGCAACAGCGACAGGATTAGCTCTTTTGGGAGGATTATTCGTCCTGGTGTTGTACAACGACATTGCGCGTCTAGCTGCGGGATAACGGTAGGAATCCGTTCAATCAGAGAACTCCATCACAATCCATTCAATACATTGATAAACAATTTCCAAGGAATCATTCCGTGACCACCATGATGTCCCATACCCAATTTATCCGGTTGTGGATCGGTACCGTAATCGTGCTGCTACTGGCTATCCCCACAACTGCTGCTTTCAACTTCGTCGTCGAAGACATTCGTTTACAAGGATTGATGCGAGTCTCTGCGGGAACTGTGTTCAACGAAATCTCGATACAGGTAGATGACGAAGTAGACGCTTTAGCGATTCGAACGTTAATTCGAGAGCTTTTCGACACCGGCTACTTCGACGACATCAAAGTATCTCGGGACGACAATGTTGTCGTGATTGAAGTGAAAGAACGACCCGCCATTGACTCCATAAGCATCGAAGGAAATAAAGCGATTCAAACAGATGATCTACTAGAAGGATTAGCTAGTCAAGGTCTAAGAGAAGGGGAAATCTTCAAGCAAGCGACCCTAGACAGAGTCCGTATTGAGTTGCAAAGACAGTACGTCGCACAAGGTCAATACACAGCTGCAATTGAAGCAAACATAGAAGAGCTACCTCGGAATCGAGTCGGAATCGGCATCGTGATTGACGAAGGCAAGAAATCAGGTATTCGACAAATCGAATTTGTCGGTAACGAATCCTATCCGAAATCTGAACTGCTGGGAGCGATGGAACTGAGTGAACCCACTCTTTTTGGTTTTATCAGAGGAAACAGTCAGTATTCGCGTCAGAAACTCCAAGGAGATCTCGAGTCACTACAAGCCTACTATCGGGATCGCGGGCACGTGCAGTTTCAAATACTGTCCACTGATGTCAGCATGACTCCTGATCGGAAACAGGTCTATCTCACTATAGCCCTTTCGGAAGGTGAGAAGTACAAGATCAATCAGATAGATTTATTGGGGGATTTTGGAGAGATTGATCCCGACTACCTTGCGGAGCAGATCCTTATAGAAGAGGGAGAGATCTTTTCTAGCGCACGGGTAACGGCAACTGAAGAATATTTAACCCTCTACTACAATGCCAATGGTTATACCTTTGCTTCGATTTCGGGTATCCCCACCATCAATGAAGACGGGACCGTAGACCTCCAATTTTTGGTTACCTCCGGCAGGCGTGTCTATGTCCGAAGGATCGATTTCACCGGCAATATTGTGACCCAAGATGGAGTCTTGAGACGGGAAATGCTGCAAATTGAAGGGGCACGAGCTTCCACAAATGCGGTAGAGAACTCCAAACGTCGACTTGAACAGTTGGGATACTTTGAGACGGTCAACATCGAAACACCTGCAGTCGTTGGTTCAGACGACCAAATTGATGTCAAAGTCAACGTCTCGGAACAGCCCACCGGAACCATAGGTGCAACCTTCGGTTATCAAAAACAAGGTGGCTTGCTCATCGGAGGTTCCTTCGAACAAACCAATATCGGTGGTACCGGAAACAGTTTGAGCACTGCACTCAACTACAGCCAGTACTCTAAGAGCCTCAGTTTCAATTACCTAAACCCCTACTACACTGATGAGGGAGTCAGTCTTGGAGTTGGTGTTTATTTCAACGACACCGATTACAGTGGAATCGAAAGGTTTACACGATTCTCGACAGGTTCGTTTGGTGGAGGTCTCAACTTAGGTTTCCCACTAGGAATCTACAAACGGATGCAGTTCTCAGGGGTAGTGGAATGGACCGACATCACGCATGGCTATAACGAAGCACAACAAATTAGTTCCTTTGTTGACCTTGCGGGCTCTAAGTTTTTAAATTACAAAGTCGAAGTATTGTGGTCGCACAACAGACTCAACTCACCTATTTTTGCGACTAGAGGTAACAAGCATTTAGTTGCGTTTAAAGTTTCACTTCCCGGTAGTGATCTTCAGTTTTTTCAAACTACTTATCAAGCGGATTGGTATTTCCCATTTCGTAACAAAGATGACTGGGCGTGGCACTTTCGTACAGAGCTCGGATATGGACAAGCTTATGGCGATTCGGAACAGTACCCATTTTTTGAGCACTACCATGCTGGTGGCTTTGGATCCGTGAGAGGATATGAACAACACACACTAGGACCCCGAAGCACACCTAGCGGCCGAGATGCAGTCAATTACCCTCAAGGTCGACCGTTCGGGGGGAATGTAAAGTTTGAAACCTCCCTTGAGTTGGTCTTCCCGCTCCCATTCCTTGAAAATATCGGACAAGTCCGCTCCGTCGCCTTCATAGATGCCGGCAATGTTTTTAGTACCTCTTGTGTAGAGGATACCATCGGTTGTTTTGAACCTAGCGCAGACCACCTGAGATATTCCGCGGGTGTGGGAGTCTCCTGGTTAACTCGAATGGGTCCGATGTCATTCTCCTTATCCATACCTTTCAATGATGAGGAATTTGACGAAGTCGAGACCTTTGCCTTTGAAATTGGTCAATCGTTCTAGAACTGATTGACTCTCACGATTTTCACGAGCTCTAAGGTGTTCGTTACTCTACCTATAATTTATCAGCATTCGGAGGCACCCAGTCAACCGTACCTGAGCGTGTTCTCCCCTTTGAATCAATTGGAGTGTCCATGATATCTCGAATCTTTCGTCATATTAGCGTTTTCCTGGTTATCACATTTGCTTTCAGTGCAACCGCACAGCTTAAGATTGCTGTAGTCAATGTTCAGGAAGCGATCTTTGAAACAGAACAAGCTAAAGTTCAAGTCGACTTGTTCAATCTCAACAAGAAACCTGAACAAGATGCACTCGCCGCTCTTCAAGAAGAACTCGTCGCAATGGAAGATCGAATTCGAAAAGATGCTGATATCCTCTCTCAAGTTGAACTCCAAGAGTTACAAACTGAGTACAACGCTAAGCGAGAAGACTTGCAGTACCGCAGCACCCGGTTACAAAACGAGATTCAGACCAAGAGTCAACAAATCTCCCGTGAAATCGCTCCGAAATTCCAGAAAGTTCTCAATGACTTGATTGAGATTGAAGGCTATGACATGGTGTTGAGCGAAGATCCGACGATCACACTATATGTGAACACCAAGCACGTTATCACTCGAAAGGTCACAGAACTAATCAATGAGACCTCAGACGACGATATGATTGCCCCAGCTCAAGAGACCGAAACAGTAGAGGGGGAGTCCGAGACTTCAGAATAACTCGGTGTATTCTCTTGGTGAAATTGCCGAGCACATTCATGCTACCCTAATCGGCGATCCTCACGTTTCAATCCGAAATGTGGGTACCATAATGAATGCAAGGGAAGGTGAATTAACCCACCTATCCAGCACTCGCTACAAAAGTTTTCTCTGCAGCACACAGGCATCTGCAGTCATCCTAGTTAAGGAATATGCAGCAAACTGTCCGGTCAACGCCTTGGTGGTTGATAACCCGATCCTATGTTATGCACGTGCGTCGCATTTATTTCATAGGCGAGTGCCTGAGCTCCTTGGAATCAATGATCGAACCGAGATTCATCCCTCTGCCACAATAGGAGATAACGTCCGCATCGGACCCTTTGTCTGCATCGGACCAGAAGTTCACATAGGGACTGGCGTTGAAATTGGGGCAAACACAACTATCCGTGCTCGCAGTACGATTGGATCAGACTCTTGTGTGCAGAGTAACGTTTCCATTTACGAAGATGTTCACATCGGTGAACGCTGTGTGGTTCATTCAAACGTTGTGATTGGAGCAGATGGTTTTGGATTTGTGCCCACCGACTCCGGTGAAATAGCTAGCATCAATCAACTCGGTGGAGTCCAAATTGGCAATGATGTCGTTGTGGGTGCTTCATCCACCATTGATTGCGGAGCTATCGACGACACGATTATTGAAGATGGTGTCAAACTCGACGACCAAGTACATATTGGGCACAATTGCATCGTGGGAGCGCACTCCATGCTCTGTGGATGTACTGGATTAGGCGGTAGCGTTACGATAGGACCTCACTGTGTCCTGGCTGGAGGCGTTGGAGTAGCAGGTACAGGACCACTCAATATTGCTAGTGGAGTGCAAGTAGGTGCCATGACCTATGTGAGTCGTTCTATTGACAAACCTGGGATGTACCAAGGAGCTAGCCTACACATGCCCATCGCTGAATGGAAAAGAAATGCAATCCGAACGCTTGAACTCGACGAATTAGTGAAACGAGTGTCTAAACTAGAAAGAAGTGCCGCAACTAAAGAAGAGAGTTAGTCCTATGAGACAGTCTCATGATTGAAATGCTAGATATCAAAGAATATCTACCGCATCGTTATCCTTTCCTTCTGGTAGATCGCATCCTAGAGTGCGATACTGAAGCCCGTTGCATCGTTGGAATCAAAAACGTCACCATTAACGAGCCATACTTCAATGGACACTTTCCAACCAAACCAATCATGCCCGGGGTACTGATTGTCGAAGCATTAGCTCAGACTTCTGGAATTTTGGCTTATGTGATCAAGAATATCAAACCAATGAATAGCGGGTATCTGTCTTATTTGGCTGGTATGGACAAGACAAAATTCAAACATCCGGTAGTTCCAGGAGACAGACTCAAACTTGTTTCTGAAGCTACCAACGAACGAATGGATATGATGAAATTCAAGTGCAACGCTTACGTTGACGACAACCTAGTTTGCACGACTGAACTCTTGGTGGCAGCTCGCAAAACCTAACCAGTGAACGCCTAGGTTCCCTCTATTCGGAATTTGGGCAAAATCACACCATGAAAGTTGGCATCGTTGCGGGAGAGCTGTCCGGAGACCTACTCGGAGCTCAACTCATGAATTCGCTTCGAGAATTGGTGCCACACGTTGAGTTTGTGGGTGTGGGTGGAGAACAGATGCAATCCGCTGGATTGGTGGCATTAGAGAACAACAATCAACTGTCTATCCACGGGTTCTTAAAGCCAATGCTCAAAATGTCAGAGTTACTTCGACTCATCGAACAGTTGACACACCACCTGGCAGAAGTCGATGTGATGGTAGGTGTGGACTTTAATGTCTTTAACCTGTCATTGGAAAAACGACTCAAAGCGCTCTCTGTTCCGACGGTGCACTACGTGAGCCCATCCGTCTATGCTTGGCGTAAAGGTAGAGCTGACCGTCTCGAGAAATCAGCGGATGTATTGTTGTCTCTCTACCCCTTTGAAGCACAATACTATGCTCATACCAAGGTGCAGGTTGAGTTTGTGGGCCACCCCATGGCTGACGAAATCAATCCAGATCAAGATTTCCTAGCAACCCAACAGCAAGCGAGGAAGGAACTCAATCTGAGCCAGGACTCCCTAGTCGTTGCGCTCCTTCCGGGTAGCCGATATTCAGAGGTTAAATTTCACACTCGACTGTTCCTCAATGCAGCAGCACGATTTCAATCTCTAGTCGACTCAAAGGTGGGCGTGCAATTTGTGGTACCGTGCAATCAAGAAAATTCAAGAGAGCTTGTGGAAAATGAAGCAAAATTACTGCCTCATGTTGATGTTCAAACTACATCAGTCAACTCAAGAACGGTGCTAGCAGCGAGCAATACTGCCTTGGTGAAGTCAGGAACCGGGGCACTAGAAGCATTCCTGCTGCGTAAACCTATGGTCGTTGCATACCGGATTGGTTGGTTAACGTTTGCGATGGTGCGTTCGGTTCTCCATACCTCACGAGTTGCACTACCCAATCTGTTAGCAGGTAAAGAATTAGTACCCGAATTCCTACAAAGCCAAGCGAATCCTGAGACGCTCGCTCGAGCACTGTGGAATGTACTCAGAGAATCCAGAGAGGATCCTAACTACTTTAGTGAACACGAGCGTATTCACCGCGCATTACACAAAGATGCTTCAAAATGTGCCGCGAAGGCAGTGCTTAATCTAGTCGAATTACGGAGTACATTGTGAGCGGTGACACTCATCTTTTTGAGTGCGACGAATCTATCCCTCTGGAATTTTCCTGCGGTATCGATGAAGCCGGTCGCGGTCCGCTGGCCGGACCGGTGATCGCCGCAGCTGTGGTTTTACCTTCTGTTCACAACGTTCGTGGAATCACTGACTCCAAACAGTTGACCCCCTCTCTCAGAGAATCACTTTCTGTACAAATCAAAGAGGAAGCTATTGCTTGGGGGATGGGACGGTCCGATCACACCGAAATCGACGAAATCAATATCTTACAAGCAACGATGATGGCAATGAAACGAGCATTTGAGCAACTACATGTATCTGTTTCATTAGCACAAATCGATGGCAATCGAGCTCCCCCTCTAGGTTGCAAAACCGAAACAGTCATTAAGGGGGACTCAAAAATAGTATCTATCGGTGCTGCTAGCATTCTGGCGAAAGTGGAGCGCGATGAAATCATGGATCAGTATCACCAAGAATATCCCATGTATGGATTTAACAGCAACAGAGGTTACTACGCAAAAAAACACGTGAACGCACTGCAAAAATTTGGTCCGTGTGAAATTCATCGACGAACGTTTCGTCCCGTCTGCGATTTACTACGAGTGAACACGAGATATGAGTGAATTTGCGCACTTGAGTGTTCATACCGAATACTCAATCATCGACAGTATCGTTCGCATCAAAGAACTGGCACGTGCAGCTAAATCCAAAGGAATTACCGCTGTTGCACTTACCGATGATGCAAACTTGTTTGGACACTGGAAGTTTCAGTCCCACTTACGTGACGAAGGCGTGAAACCTATATTTGGTGTCGACATGCAGGTCACTGAGGATGAACAGACTCGAAATCGTCTCATCTTGCTTGCCCAAAACAACGAAGGAATGAACAGTCTGAGACGGCTGATGACCCTCGCCTACACCGAATCCAAAATTCATGGCTGTATCAGTTTGGAACATCTGCAAAGTCAATCCGAAGGCCTCATTGCTCTCTCTGGAGGAATCCACAGTACATTAGGTCAAGCCATACTCAATGACAATGAAGCACTCACACGTTCAACGATTAACACTTTCCAGGCTCTACTGGGAGATCGCTTCTATATCGAACTGACCCGTGTAGGCTTGGACGGCGAAGAAAAATACATCGAAAATGCTGTCGTACTCGCTCATGAACTCAGTGTCCCAGTAGTTGCCACCAACGACGTTCGGTTTTTGAACGAAGATGAATTCGATATACACGAAATTCGTTACTGTATCGCAAATAAGAAAATGGTCGGTGACAACAGTCACAATAAGTTCTACACCAAGAAACAATACCTACGCTCTCCAGCAGAAATGCAAAAGCTGTTCGCAGACTATCCGGATTCCATCACCAATGCCTGTGAAATCGCTAAGCGGTGTACCGTGGAGATCTCATCCAAGCGTTATTTGCCCAAGTTCCAAACGCAGCGAGAAGAGACTCCAGAACAGATCATTGAAAGCGTCGCTCACGAGTTATTCGAAAAGAAACTAGAGCAGTACTCCGCATCTCACGCAAAGAGGGTTGACCGCAAACAATATCAAGAACGACTGAAGAAAGAACTGGCAGTCATCAATGACATGGGTTTTGCTGGCTATTTTTTGATCGTTGGGGATTTTGTCTCGTGGGCAAAGCGTCATGGAATACCTGTCGGACCAGGACGTGGTTCAGGATCCGCATCCCTTGTAGCCTTTGCCCTAGGAATAACCGATATTGATCCTATCGAACATGATTTGATGTTTGAGCGACTGTTGAATCCCGAACGCGTCTCAATGCCCGATTTTGATATCGACTTTTGTATGAACCGTCGTAATGAGGTCATCGAATATGTCACCCAGCTGTATGGAACCGACACCGTTGCTCAAATCATTTCCTTTAACACCCTCGGCTCGAAGATGGCGGTTAGGGATGTTGCAAGAACCTTGGGAAAAACTTACTCACAAGGAGAACGAATCGCACGTCTGATACCTAATAGAGGTGCCGCTCCCTTACCACTCAGCGAAGCACTCAGCGAAGTTCCTGAATTCAAAGCACTGGTCGAATCCGACCCAGAAGTAGCAGAGTTGACAGAGAAATCGCTGGCAGTGGAAGGATTAATCCGAAATCGTGGACGACATGCTGGTGGAGTGGTGATTGCTCCCACCACGTTAGATGCCTACGTCCCGATTTACACTGAATCAAACAGTGGTGAAGTGATCACCCAATTGGACAAAACCGACGTTGAGGCTCTGGGACTGGTCAAATTCGACTTTCTCGGTCTGAAAACGGTCACCGTCATCGCCTCTGCCTGTGAAAGCATCAATGCAGATGCCAACGGTAAATCCAAGGTAGACCCGCTCACCATTCCTTTGGACGACGCTAAGGTATTCCAGAGTCTCCACAATGGGGACACTACGGGAGTCTTTCAGTTGGAATCGTTCGGAATGCGACAAAAACTAAGAGAACTTCGACCCACGTGCCTCGAAGATTTGATTGCTCTCGTCGCATTGTTCCGACCCGGGCCCCTTGATACGGGTGTGACCGACCGATATATCCGTCGTAAACACGGTGATGAAACCGTGAGTTACTACCATCCTATCCATGAGAAAGTACTTGCAAAGACCTATGGTTTGATGGTGTATCAAGAAGATGTCATGAATCTTGCTCGCGAGCTAGCTGGGTTTTCTATGGGAGAAGCAGACACCTTGCGTTCAGCTATGGGTAAGAAAAATGAAGAAATCATGATTGAGCTGCAATCGAAGTTTGTGGATGGTTGTTCGAACAACAACATCAGTGAGCAGATTGCAAATGAGATCTTTGAGGACATGCGAAAGTTTGCAGGTTATGCCTTTAACCGAGCTCATGCAGTCGGTTACGCTATTGTTGCTTACCAAACTGCATATTTGAGAACGTACTATCCCAGTGAATTTTTGTCCGCACTAGCAAACTCCGACGACAAAGAGTCCATCAAATTTTACGTTGAAGAAGCCAAGCGACTACAACTTACCGTCAAAAGACCGTCCATCAACGAAAGTGGTTGGGGATGTATCGGCAAAGGCAAGGGGATGATTGTGGGATATTGCGCCATTAAGGGATTCCCACACGATGATGCCACGCGCATCGAAAGAGCGCGAAAAGACGGACCTTTCTCATCCATTCAAGATCTCTGTACCCGAGCCAAGTTATTTCGAAGACATCAACCTTCTCTAGAAAAGCTCATTTGGTGTGGTGCCTTAGATTGTTTGTGCTCTAACGGAAAGCCGATTCAACAATCCCGAGCGGAGTTCCTTTCTCTAGCCAAAACGGTCACTCATCAAGCGGAACAACAGAGCCAACGTGAAAGTGACCAAACCCTCGATTTGTTTGGTTCGGATGAAACAGAAAACAATGAACTCTCTGCAAAGAACGTCGCACCGATTCGTTTACACACGATGCTGCTCAAAGAAGGTGACTTATTGGGCTTTTACATTAGTGGACATCCGATAGAGAGTTATCGTGAAGAGCTGAAACAACTCTGTACCTACCACGATCTCACAAAATTGGAAACCGTTTCCCTGGACAAAGAATTCACCGTTGCGGGTTTGGTGAAGAGTTGCAAAAATACAGAGACTCGGAATGGGCGTAGGTTGACTCGCATCTATCTTGAGGACGAACACGGTAGCCGAGAGCTGGTGATGTTCGAAGAAGACGAACATTTCCCAAAGTCGGTTGTGCCCGGTAGCATCGTAGTTGCTCGATGTCAGACTACTCGCGACAAAGAAACCAAGGAACGGAGAGTTCAAACTCGAGGAATCGCCGCTCTGGACACCGTTCGGATCAAACACCATGCTTGTGTCCAGATAGACATGGGAAACTGTGGCCAAAAAAGTGATTTACTGCGTGAACTCAATTCGATTCTCGGTACGTGGAAGCACAAAGGCAGTCCCATTCATCTCACCTATCGCGCAGGTGAATACAACGTGATTATGGAATTAGGTGATCGATGGAGAGTTCGACCTGCACCAGAGTTGATCGATGAACTCGAACAGTTGTTTGGCAGCCGTTATGTTCGAGTATCCTACCCCTCAACATAGACTCTGATGACCCAAAACTTGATTCTAGAGCGCATTTCGGCGTTACCCGTGAAATCTTCCTCCACTGTTTGGGTGGGCTATAGCGGTGGCATCGACTCGACGGTTTTGCTACATGGTGCTTCAAAGGTGTTCGATCCTGGTCAACTCAACGCTATTCACGTTAACCATCAGCTTAATCAGTTCGCTTCTGCGTGGGTAGAACATTGCACTGAGTTTGCAAAACAGTTGGGAATATCTTTGAAGGTGGTCACCGTACAAGTTGCTGAAGGGAACGTGGAACTGCAGTCTAGACTGCGTCGATATGAACAGTTCCAACAATGTTTAGAGGAGGATCATGTGTTGCTTACTGCTCATCACAAGAATGATGTTGCAGAAACAGTGCTCTGGCAACTATTGACCGGTCGTGCACCCATAGGCATCCCTACTTCTCGAAGTCTGGGTATGGGTAAGGTTTTGAGACCATTATTGGATGTTTCCAGACAAGAAATTGGCAGCTATGCTGAACAAGAGGGTTTGAAGTGGGTAGATGACAATAGCAATCTAGATTTGAATGTAGACCGAAACTGGATTCGACAGATACTCTTACCGACTATGGAAATCCGGTTTCCTGATGCAAGTGAACGTTTGGGACAACCTCTTGAGTCTCATCTACAACCTTCAGGAAAACATCCTTTTGAAATTGATCACTTGGAAACTTCCCTGACTAGCGTCGAAATTAGAGCATGGTTACTGTCGTACAACCTCAATCCTCCTGGAAGAGTGATCGAAGAAATCATCTCCCAGTCCCAAGCGAAAGAAGATGCCAACCCTGAAATCCAAGTTTCATCCCATCAGTTTGTGCGACGATATGATGGTAAACTCTATGTAGTCAAGCAATCGGAAGGTTTCAAACCCACCAATATCCTGGTAGGTGAGAAGGTTACCCTTGATGGTGGACGGTTGACATGGGAGAAAACAGAGCAAGGTTTTCAAGCCAGACAAAAACTACAGTGCACGAACCGTGAGCATCTTCCTGAGACTGAACGTTCGATTCGTACCAATGGTATGACCAAGAAAATTTCCAATCTTTTCCAGGAAAACCGTGTTCTGCCCTGGTTGAGACAACATTGGCCTATCTTGCACGATCAATCTGCAGTCGTATGTGTGCCCAATCTGGCGTTGGACGAAACCAAACTTGACTCAAAAACTTCCGGTTTCCTTCCGATTTGGACACCCACGAGATCATCTTAATTCAATCTGACCTGCAAAACGACCCCACTAAGCTGAATAGTGGGTGCCGTTCGCCAATCTCAATTAAAATGTTCGTCCGTGGCGTTACACGATTTACCCCTCTCATTCCCATACCTAGTATGGGGTGCCCTCACGATTTTTCCTGATTTGACGCGTTTCTCTCAATCATGACGCGCTATATCTTTGTTACCGGTGGAGTCGTTTCTTCTGTGGGTAAAGGGGTCGTCACCGCGTCGCTCGCTGCTGTACTTGAAGCACGCAACCTGAAAGTGACCGTCATCAAGATGGACCCCTATATCAATGTGGATCCCGGGACGATGAATCCCATCCAACATGGTGAGGTGTACGTGACAGAAGATGGTGCTGAAACCGATCTAGATCTTGGTCATTACGAGCGTTTCATTCGTCTACGAATGTCACAGTTCAACAATTTCACCACAGGAAGTGTGTACGAAGCTGTCATCCGACGCGAACGTAGAGGTGACTATCTCGGCAGTACGGTACAAGTGATTCCGCACATCACCGACGAAATTCAAAACCGCATTAGAAATGTCGGTGAAGACGGTCATTTCGATGTGGTCATCACTGAAACAGGCGGTACAGTCGGTGATATCGAAAGCCAACCCTTCTTAGAAGCTATCAGACAGATGCGACTCGAAGAAGGACCGGGTCAAACACTGAGCATCCACGTCACCTTGGTGCCATTTGTCGCTTCCTCAAGAGAGTTCAAAACCAAACCCACTCAACACTCGGTGAAAGAACTCCGTTCGATTGGACTCCAACCGGATGTCTTGATCTGCCGAACCGACCAACAGAATTTACCCGATGATGCCCGGAGCAAGATTGCTCTGTTCACCAACGTGGCTGAACGGGCGGTCATTTCGCTTAAGGATGTCGAGAGCATCTATCAAGTTCCTTTGGTTTTGAATGAACAGGGACTCGATGAATTTGTGATCGAGCGACTGAATTTACAGAGCGACGAAGCTAACCTCTCTGAATGGCAAAACGTCAATCAAAGAATTCAAGCACCCAAACAGACCATTCGCATTGGAATGGTAGGAAAGTACTTTGGCTTGCTCGACTCGTATTTGTCCCTAATAGAGGCCTTGGGTCATGCGGGGTTGCACACTCAAACTAAAGTGGAAATTGATTTCATAGACGCTGAAGAGCTAGAAAATAACGGCATCGATGTGCTCTCCAAGCTGCACGCCATCTTGGTTCCCGGTGGATTTGGCCAACGAGGATTTGAAGGTAAGATTTCAGCGGCGAAATTTGCACGGGAAAACAATATCCCCTACCTAGGCATTTGCTACGGTCTCCACGCTGCAGTCATCGAATACACTCGAAATGTACTAGGATTGACCAACGCTCACTCTACTGAAATCGAACCCGACACTGAACATCCCGTTATTGGTCTGATCACCGAGTGGTCTAAAAACGATGATCAAAGCGAAAACGTGTTGACTAATGGCGATATGGGGGGAACTATGCGACTAGGAGCCCAAGCGTGTCATTTGACCGAAGACTCGCTCGCATATCGAACCTATCAACAACCGGTGGTTTATGAACGTCATCGACATCGATATGAACTCAACAACCACTATGTTGATGCAATCGAATCAGCAGGTATGAAAATCAGTGGTATGAGCAAAAGTGACAACCTCGTTGAGATGATTGAAATTCCTAAAGCTGACTGGTTTATGGCGTGTCAATTTCATCCAGAGTTTACCTCTTCCCCTCGAGACGGACACCCCTTGTTCAATGGATTCATCTCAGCAGCCAACGATTACGCGAGCGCGAGTAGCTAGTGAAACTCTGTGACTTTGAGGTAGGTGACGGACACCCGTTCTTTTTGATTTCAGGACCTTGCGTCATCGAATCCGAACAGTTAGCAATGGATGTAGCGGGAACACTCAAAGAGATTACGTCGACACTCGAGATCCCTTTTATCTTCAAGAGTTCGTTTGACAAGGCTAATCGATCATCGATTGATAGCTATCGCGGACTTGGTTTTGAACAGGGGCTCCGCATTCTGCAAAGCGTTCGGGAAAAAATTCAAGTACCTGTTCTTACCGACGTTCACGAATATACCCCAATGAAAGAAGTCGCTGAGGTAGTTTCGGTTCTTCAGACTCCCGCATTCTTGTGCCGACAAACCGACTTCATTCAAAACGTCTGCAATCAAAACCTACCTGTGAACATCAAGAAAGGTCAATTTCTCGCTCCTGAAGACATGATTCACGTCGTCAACAAAGCAAGAGCAACAGGTAATGACCAGATCATGGTGTGTGAACGGGGGGCAAGTTTCGGTTACCACAACCTAGTTTCAGACATGCGTTCACTTGCGATCATGCGGAAAACTGAGTGTCCTGTAGTCTTCGATGCGACCCACTCGGTGCAAATGCCCGGAGGACTAGGGCCTAAGTCTGATGGTAAACGAGAAATGGTCCCCGTGCTTGCTCGTGCTGCTACTGCAGTGGGTGTCGACGGACTCTTTGCTGAAACTCACCCCAACCCTGATGAAGCGAAATCAGATGGACCTAATTCATGGCCGCTCCATCTTATGGAGGCCCTACTCACCGAGTTGCGCAATATCGATCAGGTCGTTAAATCGCGACCCTATCTCGAACAATCAGTCTAGTGGGCATCATCGCATCTGTTAGAACTCTAGAGTTGCTAGACTCCAGAGGCAATCCAACTGTTGAAGCTTGTGTGCGATTAACTAGTGGTGCTGAAGGTAGCTTTCTAGTCCCATCAGGTGCCTCAGTAGGTACCCACGAAGCTCTAGAACTCAGAGATGTCAACGCATCTAGATATCGAGGCAAGGGCGTAGCAAAAGTACTTTCGTCGTTTCTTGACGAGATCGGTTCATTAGTACCCAAACTCGGTGAAGTGGACCAGCGATCCCTGGATCAAGCCATGATCGATCTCGATGGTACTCCGAATAAGTCGAGATTGGGAGCAAACGCTATTTTGAGTGTGTCTCTCGCATTCGCTCGTGCTCAAGCTATGGAACGTGAAATCCCTCTCTATCAGCACATTGCTGATTTGTGTGGTGAGAATGACACACGCATGCCAGTACCCATGATCAACATCTTGAACGGTGGCGCACACGCAAACAATAATCTCGATATCCAGGAATTCATGATTGTTCCTGTGGGATTTTCAGACATTGCTTCAGCAGTGCGTTGTGCAGCTGAAATCTTTCAGAGCTTGAAAGTCTCTCTATCGGAGGCGAGACACTCTACCGCCGTGGGTGATGAAGGAGGATTTGCACCCAACCTCAAATCAGATCGAGAAGCTCTAGATTTTCTAGTCCATGCCGTCGGTGAAGCAGGATATCAGATCGGATCCGAGGTGATGCTAGCTCTGGACTGTGCTGCAACTGAGTACTTTCACCATGGACAGTACCAACTAGAGGGACAAGGATTGAGCTACAACGGTGCAGATTACTGTAACTACCTCAAAGATCTTGTCAGAGAATATCCTATCTGTTCTCTAGAAGACGGGGTAGCAGAATCCGATTGGTCTTCGTGGAAACTGTTATCGGACTCACTACGCTCCGAGGTTCAACTGGTGGGTGATGATGTATTTGTCACCAATCCCAAATTTCTACAACGAGGCATCAACGAAGGGATTGCAAACGCAATTCTGGTTAAGGTCAATCAGATCGGAACGCTCACTGAATCGTTAGATGTGATTCAAATGGCTAAAGACGCAGGATACAACACAGTGGTCTCACACCGATCAGGTGACACCGAAGATTCTTTCATAGCAGATTTGGCAGTAGGAACCGGTGCGGGTCAAATCAAAACAGGATCGATGTGTCGATCAGAGCGCACCTCGAAGTATAATCAGTTACTACGCATACAAGCACAACAAGGTCACATGGATTTTCGTGGCCTCGAAGAGATACAAAATCACAAGGAGTGTGAAGACCCATGCGGGTACTCTTCTGCATAGCATTATTTATCCTCGGTGCGTTTCAATATACGTACTGGTTCGGCCCTAACGGGTACTTTGCGTTGCAGCAACTCCACTACGAGATAGAGCTCCAACGTGAATTTAATCTCTCGATTCTTGAACGAAATTTAGGACTTCGGAAAGAAATTTCCGAGCTTCGATCAAACCGTGATCGCATTGAAGAGATCGCAAGACGTGAATTAGGGATGATTGCCGAGGATGAAGTTTTCTACCTCATCACCGAGTCCGACACTCGATTGGACTAGAGCCCAGTCAGGCCCTTTTCCAACTGGGCTGCTACGGGAAAATATTGAAGACTTTCGGGTAACCGAAATCCTAGGCCGCAGTCTAGCTGACTCTGGCAACCACCTGTATCTGTTCATTGAAAAACGGGATATCAACACAGACGACGTTCAAAGAACGCTGGCCGATCACTACAAAGTAGCTCGAAACGACGTGTCTTATTCAGGTCAAAAGGATAAACGAGCTATCGCTAGGCAATGGTTCTCTGTCATGTTGCCACCCAACACACACACAGAATTGCCTCATCACGAAAACTACATCGTCTTGAAAACAGTTCGCCACAAGAAAAAATTGAGAAGGGGAGAACTGCTGGAAAACCAATTTCAAATCACTGTTCGAAACCTATCCGAGAACCCGGTTCAACTCAGAAATTTCGGTAAACCGTGCCCCAACTACTTCGGACCTCAGCGATTTGGAAACTACTCCAACAATCTGCGGCGAGCTCTGTCTTGGGTAGACGAAAATCGTCCACACATTCCCAGACATCACCGTTCTCGCAACCTATCTACCCTACGAGCATTTTTGTTTAACGAAGTGCTCAATCTTCGGATTCGGGACAACACCTGGTGTGAGCCAAAAAACGGTGACATCTTGAGAGGTGGATTTCCGACTGGACCATTGTGGGGACGAGGAACACTAAAAACAACCGGTGTCGCTCGCGATTACGAAGAGTCAATCCGAACAAGGCATCCCAAGGTTTCTGAAGCTCTTGAATGGGTCGGTTTGAAACAGACGAGACGACCCCTTGCCGTTCGACCCAGAGACAAGAAAGTTCGAGTAGACGGCGATAGCGCACAACTCAACTTTTCTCTAAACAAGGGTTCGTACGCCACTACAGTATTGAACGAATATTTCCAATTGGAGGTGGTTTCTTCGTGAACCAAGCACAACAACAGCAAGGTGTGGGTATGACATCCATCCGAACGCGTCGACGGCTGATTGACCGACTAAAAGAACAAGGCATCGTCGATGATCGTGTCTTGAACGCTATTGAGAGTGTGCCTCGACACCAGTTCGTGCAACTGTCACTAGAACGATTTGCATACGACGATGTCTCGCTTCCGATTGGTAACAGCCAAACTATTACCCAACCCTATGTGGTGGCACTGATGAGCCAATTAGTCATGGAATTGCCCCAAGTGGACAGGGTACTAGAGGTTGGTACCGGTTGTGGATACCAAGCTGCCGTTTTATCTCTATTGATCCCCGAGGTCTATTCGGTAGAACGTATCCAACATTTGTCGTATCAAGCTCGTCAACGCATGCGTCGGCTCAAGTATGACAATGTCACCCTGAAGTACGGTGACGGTATCGCTGGCTGGCGCGAGCAGGCCCCCTTTGATGCTATCGTCATTGCAGCAGCTTCTCACACCCTCCCAAGAGAACTAGAAGCTCAACTCGCACCGAATGGTCGAATGGTCTTTCCTAGAGGTAGTGAAGACCACCAAGATTTGGTGGTCAGAGATCACATCAATGGTCGGTGGAGAGAACAACACATCGAAAAAGTCTCCTTTGTGCCTTTGTTACCCGGTACGGAATCATCCTTTGCAGACGCACTCTAGCCAAACACCATGCCTGCAATCAGTAGCGTACTTTCAATTCTGGGTCTGTTTGTCCGTGGATTAGTCATGGGTGTGACTGAAGTATTACCTGGAATTTCTGGCGGGACTATCGCGCTATTAGTCGGGATCTATGACCGCATGGTTGCTGCATTAGCTGAATTAGCCATTTTCGCAAAAAATCTAGTGACAAGACAATGGTCAAACCTAAAGCAAGTGATCGATCCTTTAAAGACGATGGTGCCGTTAATTGCGGGCATGCTTGTGGGCGCAGTCATAGCAACCTATACTATTACACACTTGATTAAAGAACACCCTCTAGTAGTGTGGTCTTTTATCTTCGGGATCGTAGTCGGTGCAGTCTACTTCACTTGGCGGTCTTCGACTGCCAAGCAGTTGATGTGGTTTTTTATTCCATCTTTACTGGTCTCTCTTGGGATCGGTTTGATTCCTGCTCATGAGACCACAGCAACCTATCCTCTCATTTATGTGGGTGCTACTTTAGCGTTTGGTGCTTGGATTCTCCCTGGTATCTCCGGGTCATTCGTGCTGTTGATTCTCGGTGTGTGGAGCACGATGATGCAAGCAATCGTTTCATTCGAAGCGCTAAAGCTTCTCACTTTCGGCGCGGGAATAGCCACTGGTTGGCTCATATTTTCTAATCCCGTGAAAATCTTTCTTGGTCGCTATCGCACTGCGCTCATGGCGACCTTTTCGGGTTTACTTGCTGGTTCCCTGAGGGTTCTTTGGCCCTGGCAATCTGAAGCAGGTGTCCCAATTCCCCCTCATCAATACGACGGTGGACCCCAGTGGTTCATGGCTGTTTCATTGATGATCTTAGGACTAGTACTCGTGGTGGTAATAACTCATGTATATACAAAAGATAACCATTAGCATCATCGGGCTAGCCTTGTTAGCACTGACGTTGACAAGCTGCGCCCCGATTATTAGAGCTCCCACAGCAGATAGAGATCCCTTGATGAATAGTGATAGCCATCGCACCTATCGCTATGTCGTGAAAACGGGGGATACTTTGTTTGCTATTTCAAAGTTACACGGTCTGACAGTGGATCAGATTGTGAAAATGAACCGGATCAAGTCTCCGGATTTAATTCAAGTCGATCAGGTATTGATCGTTGATCCCAGACTCGTTGCAAATGTATCGTCCTCCACACCCAATCAAGCGACGACGAACAACCATGCAAATGGCAATCGTGTTGCCATTAGTCGGACTCAACCGACTAGGAAAAAAACATCAACGCAGACGGCTTCAACCAAACCTAAATCACCTGCTCCTGCGGCTAAACCTCAACCGAAGCCAAAACCCACAACGGTAGCTACCCATGCTCAAAACCCTGCTCCTAGCAGCTCACATCAACTGACACCAACCCAACCCGTAGCAACCGCTCAACCCAATAAAGAGGAAGTCAGCATGAGTAAACCCAGTAGTCTCATCCCTCCCACAGACGGATGGATGTGGCCGACTTCTGGAAAACCGACCAATAAGTTTGAGAACGATGATGGTCTCGAATACTTCCTAAACGTAGGAAATGAAGTCGTGGCTGCTGTGTCTGGCAAAATCACCTATGCCGGTGTTGCTCTCAGCGACTACAAACACATGATTTTGATCAAGACTTCTGACGGCTATGTGGTTCAGTATGACTTCAATACCGAACTAACCGCCAAAGAAAACGATACAGTTAACAAAGGAGACACACTCATACAGATCCGGCGCGGTGAAGATAATGCCAGTGATGATGAGGATCAATATCGAAGTGTATTCTTTGGTATTTGGAAGAAAGGTGTGCCCCAAAATCCCAACAATCTGATTTCAGGTGGTTAGGAAACTCTCCATCTAACGTTCTAAATACTTGACTTTGTTGGGTACATCACGCCACTGAGCCTCATCTTCTGGAGGATCCTTGGCTTCTACTATGTTGGGCCATACTTCAGCAAGTTCAGCATTGATTTTCAAGAACTCTTGCTGCTCTTCGGGTAGCTCATCGTCGGGATAGATCGCGTCGACTGGACACTCCGGTTCACACAAGGCACAGTCGATGCACTCGTCGGGATGGATAACCAACATGTTCGGCCCTTCATAGAAGCAATCTACAGGACAAACTTCAACACAGTCTGTGAGCTTACACTTGATACAGGCTTGTCCAATTACGAAAGTCATGGATAAATCAGAGAGATAGATTAGTGTGTTGTAGCACTGACGATTTGTAGAAATGCAAGAAAATGCGTCCGAGTGAGGTATCAACACAGGGACGCTAATGTACACTTGGATTGGTAAGCGTACAGATTGTTCACAGGACATATTTTACCAATATTGGTTGAAGCCTACTGCTGATCCATCTGTCCAGATCGAAAGAATCCTCCTACCGAATTCATTTTGTTTTCGATATATCAGTCATCTCATGGGGTTTGTTTAAACGATCTTCCTGTTGCACCAGTTTCGCCAGTTCATAAAGCAAATCCAACGCAGATTTCGGTGAAATCTCTTCTAATTCCATGTCTCGTAATCGTTGTACTGCAGGATGATCATAGGGTATCACTTGCTGTTCGCGTTCAAATAAATCCGAATAGTTCGTATCGCTTCCACGGACGGCTGACTGTTCAAGTTGGTGTAGCATATTGCGTGCATTTTGAATGATTTTCCCAGGAATCCCAGCAAGTCGCGCAACATGAATACCGTAGCTCTGTGATGCAGCCCCACTTTGTACCGTGTGCAAGAATACGATCTTACGATTGTGTTCCAAAACACCCAGATGTACGTTAGCGACACCCTGTAATTCTCTAGCCAGTGCGGTGAGCTCAAGATAGTGTGTCGAAAACAAGGTTAATGCTTGAACATCTGTTGCCATCGATTGGGTCACCGCACTTGCCAAGGCTAAGCCGTCATAGGTGCTCGTGCCACGACCCACCTCGTCTAACAGAACCAAACTCTGGTTGGTTGCGTTGTGCAAGATGTTTGCAGTCTCTGTCATTTCAACCATAAAGGTCGACCGACCACCCATCAAGTCATCAGCTGCACCAATTCGAGTGAAAATGCGGTCGATGGGACCAATGAGTGCAGATTGGGCAGAAACAAAACAACCCGCATAAGCCAAGACCACTATCAGCGCTATCTGTCTCATGTAAGTCGACTTACCCCCCATATTGGGCCCAGTTATCACCAACATCCGTGAAAACTCGTCGAACTTGATTGAGTTGGGTACAAATGCGTGGTTGGCTTTTGCTGCCATGACAGGATGTTTTCCCTCTTCAATTTCGAGTAAGCTTCGATCGGTGAACTGTGGTCTAACCCAACCGTACTCGCGTTTCGCAAGCGCAAATCCAGTCAGCACATCCACACGAGCCAAGATATCTGCTAATTTGCGCAGTTCAGAGGACAACCCTGAGACTTGGTTAAGGATCTGTTCGTATAACTCCTTTTCACGTTCTAAGGTCTGTGACTCACTCAGCAAATATCTTTCTTCAAATTCCCTGAGCTTGGGAGTTACAAACCGTTCGACATTCTTTAGGGTTTGTCTACGGACGTAGTGATCGGGAACTTGTGAGCTCAGAGCTCTGGAAGTTTCAATGTAGTAACCGTGGACTCGATTAAACCCTACCCTCAAAGTTGAAATACCAGAACGTTCTCTTTCTTCATTTTCTAGTTCTTGTAAAAAGTGAGCTTCGCTGCGGCCTACCTTTCGAAGTTCATCTAACTCTTGATCAAATCCATCCTCGATGACTCCACCCTCTCGAGTCGATACCGGTGGGTTGTCCACGATACCTGCACCGATCAAATCTGACAACTTGGTGAGATGCGGCACGGTCGCAAAGTAGTTGATTTCTGACTCCACTCCCAGCTGCTCGATCTTCGTTTGGAGCTCATAAAACGTACGAATTGCTGTCTCAATGCGTACTAAATCTCGGGGCGTTGCAGTGCGAAGGGCTACTCGGGTCACCGAACGTTGAACATCTCCCAGGGGTTTGAGCAGTGCCGCAAATACATCCGCTGAGTTGTGCTCATCAATGGCTCCTACAACGTCAAGGCGGTTAAGAACGACGGTTAAGTCAGTGCATGGTTCGTTGAGCCAGTTGCGTAACAACCTTGCTCCAGCGGGTGTTGATGAGAAATTGACTGTATCGAACAGTGTCCCGCCGGTTGCATCTGACCAAATCTTGGTATCGATCTCTAAATTTCTTCGAGTGGGAGCATCCATTTGCAAGGTAAGTTGATGTGAAAATCGTTGCAACGACTCAATGAAGTCCAATGACTGCTGATGTGCAGATTGAGCGTAGCACAGAGCCGCAGCCGCCGCACCAATCATGTGACCTTCGTTGTCGATACCAAAACCACTCAAGTCTCGTACCTGAAAATGATTGATTAATACACGCAATCCCAATACTTCGTCGAAACTTAGTGCATCTAGCTCACGCAATTCTCGATCACCGAGATCAAGTTCAACACGGTGGGGGACTAATATCTCACTGGGATTGATTTGCTCGACTAATCCTCGCAGATCCTCACTATCTTTAGTCTCTGCGACAGCAAAATATCCCGTTGACAAATTTATCCATGACAGCCCTGTTCTCTTCCCTCTTCCTTTCACCCGATTGATCGCCATCAGGATGCTCTCTTGTTCGGGTTTAATCAGAGCTTCATCAGTGATGGTTCCGGGAGTAACCAACCGAACTACTTCCCGTGCAACAGGCCCTTTGCTAGTGCTTGGGTCTCCTACCTGTTCACAAATAGCAACGGTCTTACCATGAGACACCAATTTACTCAGGTAGGATTCAGCAGAGTGATGGGGGACTCCACACATGGGAACGGGACTAGGATCTTTCTTACTTCGGGAAGTAAGCGTAATCTCTAATATCTCAGCTGCTTCAATGGCATCGTCATAGAACAATTCGTAAAAATCTCCCATCCGATAGAACAGAAGGTGTTCGGGATATTCCGCTTTGATGGTCAAGTACTGCTGCATCATGGATGTTTGCGGAGACTTAGACATGGTGAATGAGCTGAGTGTAGAGATGCGAGGATTGAAAGATAACAGGATTCTATTTTCCTGAATGGTAAGTGACACCCATTCGAAGTGAGCGAACAGTCTTCAAATTGAGCTCAATTAAGCGCATATTGGCGCAAGAGGAAAACACATCACCAATCGAAAATTTTTTCCAAAAAGCCTTGACTTTTGACTGATTTTAATTACAGTAATAAGGATACTTCCATAAAGGAGAAAAAAATGGCACAAGAAGTTAAGGGCAAAGCTCTCGAAGCTGCGCTCTCACAAATAGAAAAGCAATTCGGTAAAGGTTCGATGATGCGCTTGGGAGACCAGGACCACAAGGACATTCCGGTCATCTCAACAGGTTCACTGTTTCTTGATGTAGCACTGGGAGTCGGTGGGCTACCCAGAGGTCGTGTAGTAGAAATCTACGGACCTGAATCTTCAGGCAAAACCACACTCACTTTGCACGTAGTGGCTGAAGCACAAAGATTAGGTGGGACATGTGCATTCATCGACGCAGAACACGCCATGGATCCCGTGTATGCAAAGAAGCTAGGTGTGAACACAGAAGATTTGTTGGTATCCCAACCCGATACCGGTGAACAAGCTCTAGAAATTTGTGACATGCTTGTTCGTTCTGGAGCAGTAGATGTCATCGTCATTGATTCAGTTGCAGCACTGACCCCAAAAGCGGAAATCGAAGGTGAGATGGGTGATTCCCACGTCGGTCTACAAGCTCGACTCATGAGTCAAGCTCTCAGAAAGATGACTGCAAACATCAAAAACTCCAATACATTGGTTGTATTCATCAACCAGATCAGATCCAAAATCGGTGTGATGTTCGGTTCCCCAGAGACAACGACGGGTGGAAATGCTCTTAAGTTCTATGCTTCGGTTCGACTAGATATCCGACGCATCGGTCAAGTCAAAGAAGGCGATCAAGTTCAAGGCAACCAAACTCGAGTTAAAGTTCTCAAAAACAAGGTCGCACCACCGTTCAGGCAAGCTGAATTTCAGATCTTGTACAACGTTGGCATCAACCGTATGGGTGAGATCTTAGATGGCGCAGTAGAACAAGGTTTCATCGAGAAAGCTGGAGCGTGGTACTCCCACGGAGATGAACGCATTGGCCAAGGTCGACGACAGGCCGAACAGTGGTTGCGTGAGAATGCCGAGTTCACGGCAGAACTCGAAACTAAGCTTCGCAACACATTGCTGGGTGGTCGGAATAAAGAAACCTAAACACACCCGACTGGCTAGTACACTATAACACTACGTTTGGGGTACTAGCTTGTGAGTTTGTGGACAACCAAAAGAACGATTCCGGACAATCGAATGTCAGAGAAGTGGCTTTGCATATGCTGGCCGCTCGTGAGCACTCTACCCAAGAATTACACCAAAAACTCATCAAACGTAAGTTTGATGTCAGCGAGATTGAGTCCACACTTAATGAGTTAATTGCTAACAACTATTTGTCGGATGAACGCTATGCTGAAGTAGCTGTCCGATCTAGGTTGATGCGTGGTGATGGACCGTTCAAGATTCGAGGGTATCTTCTCGTTCACGGAGTGAGTGATTCCATCGTTAACAAACACTTACCTAGTGACGATGAATTCTGGTTTGAGAGAGCACTTGAGATTGATCAAAAGACTCGAAAGAAGAGGAAAATCACAAAATCTAAGGCTCATTTGCATGAGGCAAAAGTAGTGCGTTCTCGATCACTGCAGACACGAGGTTACCCTATGAATGTCATTCGGAGGATCGTAGATCTTCCAAAAGAAAAATTGCCTTGAGCACGCCCGCCTAAAATTCACGGATCGATTTCCACCCCTTATACCACACTCAAGATTGAATGCACACTAACCAATTACGAAGGCTGTATTTGGACTACTTCAAGGAGCTCGATCACAAGATATACTCCTCTGCTCCGCTTGTCCCCAAGGATGACGCTAGTGTGCTATTCACTGTTGCGGGTATGGTTCAATTCAAAGATCAGTTATTGGGAGCAAAAACTCCAGAAGTTCCAAGAGCTGCTTCCTGCCAACTCTGCTTGCGAGCTGGAGGAAAACACAACGACTTAGAAAACGTTGGCTATACTGCAAGACATCACACTCTGTTTGAAATGCTGGGTAATTTCAGTTTTGGAGACTACTTCAAAGAAGAGGCTATCTCTTGGGCTTGGACGTTCGTCAAAGATCACCTCAAATTTGATCAAGATCGAATCTGGATTACGGTTCATCCCACCGACCAAGAAGCACGTCAGATTTGGGAAAAGAAAATCGGTCTTGATACCTCTCGGGTCATTGATCACCATGACAATTTTTGGGAAATGGGTGATACGGGACCTTGTGGACCCAACACTGAGATATTTTTTGATCAAGGACCCAAAATATCAGGCGGACCACCTGGAAGTGCCGATGAAGAAGGTGACCGCTTTATTGAGTTCTGGAATCTAGTCTTCCCACAGTTTAACCGTCAACCAGACGGTGAACTCAAACTATTAGATGCTCCCGGTATCGATACGGGACTAGGTTTAGAGCGAACAGCAGCCTTACTACAGGGATGGCACAGCAACTACGCTATCGACATTTTTCGTGAGCTCATTTATGCAACTGCAAAGTTAGCCCTTATCAGTGATGAGGCACAAATCACAACCAACCCTTCACTTAAAGTGATTGCAGATCACATACGTTCGAGCGCATTCTTGATTGCAGAAGGCACCACTCCCAGCAGCGATGGTCAAGGTTATGTATTACGACGTATCATTCGACGTGCACTCAGGCATGGTCACAAGTTGGGTATTCACGATCCCTTTCTCCATCAGCTCACCAAGCCTCTCATTGATGTGATGGGTGAAACCTATAACGATCTTATATCGAATCGCCACACTATTCATGAAACACTTCTCCAAGAAGAAGAGCGTTTTGGTAGTACTCTCAAGCAAGGAATGAACATCCTAGAAAGAGAAATCGATGATCTATCTGGAAACGCGCTCAGTGGTGAGTTTGTTTTCAAACTGTACGACACCTACGGATTTCCTTTTGATGTGACTGAAGACATTGCGAGGGAGCGAGAACTATCCATCGACCGACAAGGCTTTGATCAGCTCATGGAAGAACAGAGGAGTCGTGGCCGTACAGCAAGTCAATTTGATCCAAGCTTAGCAGACAAACTCAAGTTTGATACCACTATTGACTTCAAAGGTTACCACAGTCTTTCGGGGACTGCTACGGTACTTGATGTGTATAGAACACAAGATGCCGGACAAGAATCTGCTCAAACACTCAGTAAGGGAGAATCGGGTGTCATTGTTTTAGATAGGACTGAGTTCTACGGAGAAGCCGGAGGTCAAGTGGGTGATACTGGAAAGATCTCCACTGCCACTGCGACTTTCCGAGTGACCGACACCCAACGTATGGACCAGCAATTTCTTCACATAGGAACGGTTGCGCACGGCAGTATCAACAAGGGAGACAACGTCCATACGGTAGTTGATCACATACGAAGACAAGATATTGCTCGTAATCACACCGCCACTCACTTACTTCATGCTGCTCTTAAAACAGTACTGGGTAACCATGTACTACAAAAGGGTTCTTGGGTCGGTCCTGATCGATTAAGGTTTGATTTTTCTCACCCTTCACCGGTGACTTCTAATGAACTCGATCAAATTGGCTGTCTGGTTAATGAAGAGATTGCTTTGAATAGCAAAGTGACGACCGAGTTGATGTCTTATGACGACGCGATTCAATCAGGAGCGGTTTCACTCTTGGGAGAGAAGTACGATGATCAAGTCCGAGTATTGAATGTTGGGAATGGTTTTTCGGTTGAACTCTGTGGGGGAACTCACGTACCTTATACCGGAGAAATAGGACTTTTCAAAATCACTACCCAGAGTAGTGTCGCTGCTGGAGTGCGAAGGATTGAAGCGGTCACAGGAAGAGGCGCAATCACTTTCGCTCGACAAAACGACCGTTCCCTGAACGACATCGCACAGCTATTAAAGGTGCCTGTCCCTGAGATCACAAGTAGAGTCCAAGTGTTACTCAACGAGAACCAAGCATCTGCTCAGCGTCTCAATAAACTAATCAAGGCAAGTGAACTCAGTGTAGGCCAACAACTCGCACAATCAGCTGTAATGTTCAACGGAGTCAGCATCGTCTCTGCCTTGATTGAAGGGGACCCAAAATCAATGATGTCTGTGTATGACGAAGTGTGTTCCCGTCTGACTAACCGAGTGGTAGTACTTGCAGTGTTGTCCAACGAAAAAATCAATATGGTTTGTGGAGTCTCTCGGGATCTTTCGCAGAAACTCCACGCTAATGATTTGATTCAATACATCGGTGACCAAATCGGGACTCGTGGTGGCGGAAATAAAGAGTTAGCACGATCCGGTGGTGTAGCCAGTGCATCAGAACTCAATTCAGCATTAGACTCGGTAGTTGATTGGGTCAAAAAATCCTTTAGTCTCACCGAAGGATGAGTTTGGTAGTCGCAAAATTTGGTGGAACCTCATTAGGTAGTATCGAACGCATCCAAGTTATCTCACAGCTAGTCTCTAGTACGTACCGTGCAGGTTACCAAGTAGTGGTGGTAGTATCTGCTATGGCAGGAGAAACCGATAAACTATTTGAACTCGGACAATCTGTATGCGATAAACCCAATCCTAGGGAAATGGACGTTTTGGTGTCTACGGGTGAGCAGGTTTCTATCGCATTAGTGGCAATGGCTATTCAAAACCATGGGATAGCTTCTCGGTCGTTTTTGGGAAGTCAGGTTCCCATCCTCACTGACGAACACCACTCTCGTGCTCGCATTGAACAGGTTGGTACCAAGCACCTCATGGAGTCAGTGAATAGAGGAGAAATCCCAGTCGTTGCTGGCTTTCAAGGATTATGCTCCGACGGAGACGTTACGACCATCGGCAGAGGCGGATCAGATACTAGTGCAGTGGCAGTCGCTGTCGCTCTAGATGCAGCAGAATGTCGCATCTACACAGATGTAGATGGTGTTTACACAGCTGATCCGCGAATTGTAGAAAACGCAAACCGAATAGACTGCATTTCTTTTGAAGAAATGTTAGAACTTGCCTCTTTAGGGGCTAAAGTTTTACACCTACGCTGTGTTGAGTATGCGAGAAGACATTCAATGCGACTGAAGGTTCTATCCAGCTTTGAAGAAGGACCCGGCACACTCATAATCGAAGAAGGAGAAGAATCTATGGAGAAACCCGAGGTTTCTGCCATCACCTACGACAAGAAAGAAGCGAAAATCACAGTCATGCGGGTACAGGACGTACCCGGGATCGCGTTTAAACTTCTGGGACCCATCGCAGATGCAGGAATTTCTGTAGACATGATCGTTCAAAACGCAAGTTCTGAGAACCTCACTGACTTAACCTTCACCGTACAAAGAATAGACTATGAAAAGAGCCTAGAAATCGTGGACAATAGCATTCAGGAATTGAAGACTGAAACTACTGAAGAGCAAGATTTACCTATGGAAGTCATGGGCGATGACACGATTGCAAAGGTCACAGCAGTTGGACTCGGAATGAGATCTCATGCAGGTGTAGCTCGGAAAATGTTCGAAACTCTAGCCAGTTATGGAATCAACATTCAAATGATCTCAACCTCTGAAATAAAAATCTCTGTTGTCATTCACGAAGACTTCTGCGAGCTTGCCGTTCGAGTTTTACACGCTGCCTTCGGACTAGAAACTGAGTAAAAAACAGAACTATAGGCACCGAGACTCGGTCTAAACATCTTGAACTCTCACTACTGCTGCTGATTTGTCACTCTCTGATCAAAGGCTTAAATACTGTAAAATAGCAGAATAGTACGAGAGGAGCTTTGCCCTTGTTAAGGGTCGAAGTGAGTACCATTCATGGAGGGAGGTGACGATGCTTATCCTCACGCGACGCATCAACGAGTCACTAGTCATTGACGACAAGATAGAAATTACTGTTTTAGACACTCGGGGTAGTCAGGTTCGAATTGGTATAGCTGCTCCTCGTGATGTGATCGTTCACAGGAAGGAAGTCCTGGAGCAAAAGAAGCAAAAGTCCAAGACTGACTTGTCCGATAAGTGAATCAATGGTTGAACTGAATGCATCACAGTGAATTGGTACCGATTTGTAACCATTGCGCCCGTGGCCAAATTGGATAAGGCACCAGTCTACGAAACTGACGAGTACAGGTTCGAATCCTGTCGGGCGCGCCATTGTCGTCGTCGAGACGAATCAGAAAACTGGAGAGGTGGCCGAGTGGTTGAAGGCGCTCCCCTGCTAAGGGAGTATGGGCAGAAACTCATCGAGGGTTCGAATCCCTCCCTCTCCGCCATTCAACGATCCTGAACCGTCCCTCGATAGAGGGTTGAACTCCTGTCGTTCACGCGGGCTGAAGAGCTCTTGTTTGTGCCTTATGGTAGGCAGTTCTCCGAACCGAGCTTGGTAGTGATTGGTACTGTGTGGTGTGAATTTCACGGAGCTAGCTGTTGCCGTCTGCGAGGTTTGTGTACTCTCTAGCATCAAAAACTAGTGTGCACACCGTCCGATTTTTAAATTCGGAGCTAAAAAGGTACTCGGGAATTTGAACCCGAAATGAAACCTAACAGTCGAGGCCTTAACGCTGATTAGGCCTCGAACTGTTATTTCTTAGTCTTTACGGACGTCCTGATGGAGAAGCATTACGTGAACCTTGATTCCCATCTTGATTTCTACGGCGTTCTCCCATTGCCTGGAAGTCAATTTCTGGGAATGAAGCTACTAGCTCTTCTAGTGTCAGCACTCCATCATCATCAGCGTCTGTTTCAGCGAACATTTCTTCTTGACGCTGTTCGAGCATTTCTTCTTCGCTCATTTCCTCAGCGTCTCCGTCTTCAGACTCTGATTCAGCGGATTCAGCAGTTGTCGCTTCTCCTTCTGATTCACCGTCAGCAGCTTCATCTTCTTCGTCTTCTGGAAACCAACGTTGCAGATCTGACCACATCGAGGTGTATTCATCCATAGTCAGTTCACCGTCCGAATCTGAATCGTGTTGGTTCATCAATCTTTCAGCCATCCGTTCTTTGATAGCTTCCATGTCAAATTCGCCACTCCATTGACCACCTTGACCACCGCCCCATTGACCACCTTGACCCCCAGTTTGAGCTAGACCAGAAACTGTTATCGCTAACGAGCCCATCAGTGCAACTGTAAACAAATGTGTTCTTTTCATGGTAATTCCTCCAAAATTATCCCAAGTTAGGGCATCGCTCGATAACAATGCCAAATTACATCATTCTACACTTAAATATACGACAGGAGCAGTGATTTCCTGCTAATACGAGACGGAGGATTGACCGAATAATTCACATCACAGTTTACAAAAAAACCAGGATCTTTCCAGCGCCTGGCCCCTGAAGTTGTAATACGAGTGGATGATAGCCTTTTAGTACACTGGGTTAGTCCATTTTGTTCAAGAGCTCGGACTCAAACACCACTTACGAGAATGTCTGACTATCGTCACGGATGTAATGGCTACTCTTCTACCTCCGCTTCCGCTTCTGCCTCGGAGTCTTCGTTTGTTGCGCCGACCATTTCTTCCATTGCTTCTATGGCAGAGTCTAGCATCTCATCGAAAGAGATTCCATCATCATCGTCAGCGTCCATATCGTTGAAGGCCGTTTTGAAGACCTCATCTATCTCTTCATCAGTGGCTTCAATGGTTCCATCTTCTCCCATTAATTCTTCTGCTCCCGGTATGCCCAACATCTCTTCACTCGAATACTCTCCATCTCGATTTTCATCGGTGGCAGACTTAAATTCATCAAGCGACAGACTATCGTCATCATCAGCATCAAATTGATCGAACATAGGTTGCATGGCCATCCTCATCATTTCTTTCATCTGCTCTGGGGTCATTTCGGGCATCTCAAATCCGCCTTGTTGGGCTGTCAGTGATCCTGAAACCACAAGTCCAAGGATTGCAGGTACAAACAAATACTTCTTCATCTCTTTCTCCTTGTTGGTATGAAGTTAGGCTTAAATTATAAGTCGAAAATTGACTTCAATCTGTAGCCCGTCAGTTCGAACTTAGACAACATTGAGCAACTATAGTTGCATCGATCATCGACTACGTTATCTGTGTCACAGATAACAATAGATTGCATCAATTTACTGTGCGAGGACGGCTAACTTGCTTGCCGTCAGGAGTCTATAGGATGTACGAATCTGCTCATATTGGCTGATATTTCGCTTAGTCCCCATCCACAAGCTGAAGACTTAGGATGTAGTGACTCTTCTTCAGCGCACTTTATCTTGTGCGTCTTCCGGACACTCAGTCTGCATTCATCACTTCTGTTAATTCCAACATAGTTTCAGTTCAGAACTTCCATCGCGCGGTCAGTCACCTCTTCAAGAGATAATCCTCCAAATCGTAAAAGGAGTTTGGAAGAGCTCATCTTCTGCTCATATTGGCTCTATAGTTCCATCATTTCTCATAATTCTTCTGAACCCGGTACGCCCGAGAAATCCACCTCAATTACTCTCCATCTCAATTAAATCGGAGCTGGCTTAAATTCATCAGCGATAGACTATCGTCATCGTCGGTATCAAACTCAAAAAATAGGTTGCAAGCCCACCTCATCTATTCTTTTTCTTTCATCTGCTCTGGATCCATTCGGGTATCTCAGATCCCCTTGATGGACAAGAAGTGATGTTGAAACCATCAGTCCAAATTGCAAGCACAAACAAAAACTTCTTCGACTGTTTGTCCTTGTGAGTTCGAAATCAGAGTCTGGCTAATCAAAATTCGTTCTTTTCCATTCATTCTGGTAAACACTTGCTTTGCCACGTTTGGGCAAATAAGTTATCTCAATGGTGCGAGACTCGATACTAGAACTGGGCTCAAAAAGTCACTACAGATCGAATCGATTCCCCAGCGTGCATCATGTCAAACGCATCATTGATCTGTTCTAAAGGCATCGTGTGGGTGATGAGGTCATCAATATTGATCTTCCCGTTCATATACCAATCTACTATCTGCGGCACTTCGGTTCGACCCCGTGAACCACCAAAAGCAGTACCACGCCAAACACGACCAGTTACTAATTGAAAGGGTCGAGTGCTGATTTCTTGACCTGCGCCTGCAACACCAATAATGGTGCTCTCCCCCCAACCTTTATGACAACATTCCAATGCCTGTCGCATTACTTCTACATTGCCAATGCACTCAAACGAGTAATCTACTCCACCGTCAGTCAAGTCAATAATTTCTTGCACCACATCATTGGATTCATTGGGATTGATATAGTCAGTCATGCCAAAATCCTCTGCCAATTGTCTCTTAGATGGATTCAGATCAACACCAATGATTAAATCAGCTCCAACCATACGTGCTCCTTGAATCACGTTTAATCCAATACCACCAAGTCCAAAGACTGCTACAGTAGAACCAGGTTGAACCTTGGCTGTATTGGTTACTGCACCCAAACCGGTCGTTACTCCACAACCGATATAACAAACTTTGTCAAACGGAGCATCTTTGCGGATTTTGGCTAACGCGATCTCTGGCAAGACTGTGAAATTGGAAAAGGTAGAAGTTCCCATGTAGTGGTACAGAGTTTGACCACCGATTGAAAATCGAGACGTTTCATCTGGCATCAACCCTCGACCCTGGGTTGCTCGAATTGCTCCACACAAATTGGTTTTTCCCGATAAGCAGAACTTACACTGTCTACACTCTGGTGTATACAAAGGTATTACATGATCTCCGGGTTCAACACTGGTCACACCCTCTCCGATCTCTACTACGACTCCGGCTCCTTCGTGCCCGAGCACGGTGGGGAACAGTCCTTCCGGATCACTGCCGGAGAGAGTGTACGCATCAGTGTGACATACACCCGTGGCGCGTATTTCTACGAGTACTTCGCCTTCTCGGGGTCCATCTAGTTGTACGTTCTCAATCTCAAGTGGTTTTCCAGCTTCATAAGCGACTGCTGCGCGTGTTTGCATAGGTCAGGGTCTCCCAAGTTAGTAACTAAGATAAGATTATCTACAGGAAATAGTGAATAAGGGAGACTGGTGGGTTTTGCACAGGAAGTAGCTTGGGTAACTGTATATTTATCAGTTTTTAGTATAAGTCGTCGCATAGCTTATGGACGGTGTCGGTCAGCCTGATGTTACTAGAACCATCTACCAAAACCAGGCCAATCTTAAGATCCTTACAAATTTCCGTCCACGATCACCAATAAGGGCTAACGTTACGGCTTCCCGCTAAAGCGTGAATGTTCTTCGAGTTCTCATCAAATGGCACTCCGCAAAATTAGAGAAACCCTTCGTGAAGACCTTTATTTCACTGATGCTCGTAAAACCGTTCCTTGCTGACAAACGCATCTCGCGCTAAGAGTTCAGCACATTCTGCAATCAGATTGCGGTCAATCCCACAGGCTAGCGCTACTGCATCGTCCCACGTTTCGCGAATCGGTGTGCGACCGTCTCTAAATTGTGGGACGATTTCCTCGCAGGTTTCCTGGTAGCATGCAAATAGTGTTTGCAACGTGTCAGGGTTGTCAATATCAGGTAATGGGATTCCGTAAAAAGCAACAGGATTGAATTGAGGCCAAGACATCTTCCTACCGGTATTTTTCCGCATCCAAGATCGACCAAGAGAGCAATTGAATTGAATTGCTAAAGCTCCTGCTACTTGAAACACTAGTTCATTGTCCTTTGCGTTCTCTAATACTGGCATCCATGAGTAACCGATACGTTTTTCTTTGGTGGCTACAGCACACAATCTACCGGAACCTGTGTCGTACGTTTTAAGTACCAACAGGTGGGATCTAAATGACTCCATTACTTTTTTGTCTTCAGCACGACGCTTCTGATATTCATCATCGCTTTCTTGGTTATTTCTCGCTAATTCGATCCAACGGTTGGTATTTCCGCAGAGCTGCGTTTGATCTTCACTAGAACTACCTGCTATGCACGGCTCGCAATCAAGTGTAGGTTCTAGATGATGCTTGTACTTTTTCATTCCGATCCCTGATTTGCGCCAGTCGCCGCCTTGTAAATTAACTGTGAACTCAGAAGCACTTCTAGATATCGAACCGTCCAACGCGCCATCGTTTGCGAGGGGGGGGGGGGGGGACGCTAGATGATTGTCGTGAACTCGATCCAATCAAGTCTGTCCGTAAGCGTTCTGCCCCACTAATCGCTTGATGTAACTTCTCTGCCAAGATATTCTCAGTAAACGCAGCTGGCCACCAATCTCCTTGCTTCATATGTTCGTAGTCCCATTCAATCGTGCTCCCTGCAAAGATCTCGCCGATCATCGCCTTGTGAATGATGGAACGTGCTTCCTGCATATCAGCAGGATACCGATGTAGATTGATGAACCGGGTCGGTTTCTTCGCATTCTGCGGTCGCTTCGACATCACGATCAAACACTCGTTGATCGATGTATCCCATGACATGTTTGACATGCGCGGATCAAAACTCGTGAGAACATAGTCAATGTGCGCCCGGGTAGCGAATAGGCGGCGGCGGCTGCTGCTGTTTGCTGCGGTCAGAAAAGTTCCCGCGCACACACACCCCATCACCCCTTCACTCAACTCAATGAGATTGAGGGCGAGCGCTTCAAAGAGTATCGCAACGCTAGTCTTCTTCTGATCCAACATCGAATCTCTGGTTTTGGCATCGTCCCAAATCGCCGTCAAGCGTTTGCGGAGTTTAGCTTGCACAGACGTACTGAACTTCTCTCCAACATCTTTCCATTTGGTGTAAGGAGGGTTCATCAGTACAAACGCGGGCAATCCCCCCTTTTCGCCCAGAATTTCGCTAATCTCGCTGTCTTTATAGCCTAGCTTGGGATCCAGCTGCCTCGACTTGACTGTTGCTAGGCCCAAATCACCTCTCTTTCTTACAGTAAACTTGTCGTCCAGTAGCAATTCCGCAGTCCCCGCTATGGCAGGAGCATTCTCTGCATCCGATTCCACCCCATACGGCATCTCATGCAAATTCATCTGATCGTAGGATCCCACGGACTCATCGCCAAGTGTCAGTTGACTCCCAGCTAATTGCAACGATACGGGATGAATGTCCGCACCCACGATAAGTTCTTCAACTGCAAATTTATGAAACCGCCGTATTGTTTCTGAATCCGCACCCGCTCTCAATAAGCGTTCCTTCATGCTAGTGAGCATGGCGACCAAAATCGTGCCGGAGCCACAGGCAGGATCAAAAGTCCGTAATTTCTCCCATTCGTTCTCGTCCAACCAGTCCACTGGACCATAGGCTTCTAATGACAATTCGGTCAGCATCGTCGCGGACAACGGCATCGTAAAAAATGCCCCGTCACTTCGCTGATCCCCCATCATGCTGTTAAACAGCTCGCCCGCATGATCCATACCCAGCTGGGCATAAGTGCCGGCAATATGTACTGCATCTTTCGCCATCTGATTCAAAGCCGTACTCAACTTTTGCCGTCCGCGTTGTTGGGTAGCATCCGTCAACAATCGCAGAGCAATCCCAAAAATTGGAACATAATCCTTTTGTAAGATGGCTTGCCAGCTTTGCATCAACGCTGTCGCCGGCTCAGGGTCGGAAATAGCCTCCTCTATTGAGCGTTCTCGTCGCAACTGTCGAAAATCGTGCTTTTCTAGTCGCGCATGCATGATCGCAGCTTGTAGCCAAATCAACGCAGCAACCGTACAAGCGTCTGCCTTATCCTTGCCCACTCGCTGAATGTGCGTCATCTCCAACCGTTCAGCTAACAATTCTTCTAGACCTTCACCGCGCAAATCTCGAGCCATGCGGGCCACCGTACTACGGAGCAAATTCACATCACGTCTTGCTCCACCCAGAATACCTGACTTCTGTAGCAAATTCAGGGTGATGCGATTTTCACCTAAATCGCCCTGATGGACAAAACGACGCCCTAATTCATAAGCTTGCTCGTCTTTGGTTTTTCGCGGGCGTAATTCCCGCATCGTGCGCTTTTCGGGAGTTCGAGTTTTGTCCCGATTAATGTGCTTTTTTGCGCGATCTATGGTCTCAACAGGTAACCACGAATCTGCCCCCCCCCCCCTCGCGGAAGGAGGTCGTTCTATCGTCTTAAACTCTTCGGCCCGGTCTACTATGGCTTGGTTTTCTCTGTTACTCACCTGACGCTGAACCACCACCAATTTGTGCGGTGGTCGATTCTCATACAAGTCCGTCGCGGGATTTACTATGTGCGTCAAACTGCCCTCATTGCGTTCCAGGCGCTCTTTCAGCGTCGATGCATCTTCTTCATCCCAGGGCTGCACAATCAAAATAGGATCGTAGTTGCGGGTATGGAGATCATAGACCTCTGCAGATTTGTATGGTTCATGGACAACATAGAGATAGTTTTGATAAGGACGCTCTTTGGGCTCAGGGGGGCAGTAGTAACTCATCAAGTCTTGTAAGTTGTCTTCAATCCTTCCATCATGACAGCGCAACGCTTTGAGAATCTGACCCAGTTCCTTCCAACTACTTTCGTCGGTTCGGGCCAAAAAATTCTCCGCATCCTCACCTGCAGGAATACGTACCGGGACAAAGATGTACCCCTTGTCTTTGTTCGGAGATTTCCGCATCGCTCGACCCACCGCTTGGATCACATCCACTGCTGATTTCCGTGGTTCCAAAAATGCAACAGCAGACAAGTCGGGTGAATCTGTACCCTCACCGAATATTCCAACATTCGATATGCAATGCGGGTTCTCTATCGTCGCATCCGCAAGACGATGAAGGGCTTCACGACGCTTAGAACTCGAACTGCTAGCATCGATGTGCTCCACCGTGTATTCCGTCCGCGCAGCATGGCCTGCTTTATGCTTTTGCCCTCGGACCCAACGTTTCACGGGCTCAGTCCCTATCGCAGCAGCCATTTTCTTGGACTTCGCAATAGTATTGTGAAATGCAATGACGCTCTTCACCTTGGCTTCTTTGACCACTCCACTCAATAGTGCCGTCAACGCTAAGGCAGACACCTCGGGTTTAACATCGGCCTCCCAGCTAACCTCATCTATCTCCTCTTCACTGATCGCAAAAGCAATAATGTGGTAATCAGACAGCAGATGACCCTCAACCGCATCTTTGTAGGACAAACGATAGACTTCAGGACCAAACGTAGGAATATGGTTCATAGACTTGACATCCCATTCCGTATCGTCCAACTCTTCAAATCCCAATGAAGACTTGCTGCCGCCTCTAGTAACGTTGTAGATTTTTGGGGTGGCGGTCTGATAGATGCGATACTTACTCGGAAACCGTTCACTGTCATGGCACAATACAAAATTACGAACGTGATCCTCACCCGCTTTGATACGTCGCATCCCAGCAGTGCGATGTGCTTCATCCATGATGGTCAGTTTCGCAGTCAGATGCAATTCCCTCATTGCGGTCGCCGTGTGATGTGCGGATTGATAGGTGGAAAAGATCGCCAAAATAGAATGACCGCCTTGCCGCTCCCTTAACCAATCTATCAGATCCTTCGGGGTCGATGCTGTGTCTCCAATCACCTCATAGGTCGCTGTGTGACTGACATCTAGGGTTGGATGGTCAGCTAAACTCTTTCCTTCACTAGTACGGGTCTGACCCGCAGTCTTATCACTGCACACCGCGATAGTCTGCATCTCCAATGCATCCCGATGCGCCAAATGTTGAAACTGTCCCTTGATTTGGGAAACCAAGGCTATGGAAGGTACCAAAACAATGGCGATTTCTCCTGTACTAACGAGCTCTTTCATTGCCCGATAGGCGACTCTCGTCTTGCCGGTTCCACAAGGTAGAACAATTTGGCAACGGCTTTCTCCCTCACGCCAACCATTCCTACCCTCATGCTCTGGTAACCGTTTCAATATCGCTTCAATGCAATCATCTTGAACGGCGTTGAGCGCAGGATCATCAGGACGACCAGCTGACCCAACTCCTGCAAGAACACGTAGGGGTTCAACAAAATCAATCTGTTTGAGCGGATAGTCAGCTTCCGATCGGTTCTGTTCCTTTAATTTGGAATTGAACTCTGCATTGGTGACTACCCATCGCTCTTTCCAAATCTTTAGTCTACGAGCTTCCGAACCAAAACTGTCGACATCAGCTTTGGTGAGTTCTGCCTGGGGTTTACGGGCTTTGCATTGAATCGCAACGAGTGAACCGTCTTTGCGAACGCCGACATTGTCTATCCCTATGTCTTTGGCAGACTTCCCCGGATAGTACTTCTCCCGATCACCCCACTCATTCCAATGTACAACCTTGTGCAAGTCCCACGAAGCAACTTGACCGCCAATATCACAAACCAACTGCTCCAACCACTTACCATCTCCACTTTGTTGACGATAAAGGGCTTCGTATCGGTCTAACCACTCATTCGGCGTTAGATTCAATGAAAGCTCCTGATCAATAGATTTTCAGGCTGGTTCCTAAATTGAATTACATATAGGCTCAGCCACCCTTACCCCAAAATAGGGGAGAATAATTTTATAAATAGCCTTGATCATTGGGTACGTCTGGAATCTGTGCTCTTGAGGGAGAATTCATATTAACACTCCACAAATCTAAATATATTGCACCCCAAAGTCTGGTTTGGATAGATAATTTGCGATTAGGTTGAACTACACCCTAACAGGTAATGACATGTATCCAGGAACGTGGTCAAAAAGAATCCCAAACAAACTTGCAGCGATTGATGCGACTCGTGAGCAATCCATCAGCTATCAGGAACTTGATGCTCGCTCTAACCAATTCGTGCAGTATTTGTACGACAAAGGGTTTAAGCGTGGCGATAAATTTGCGGTCTTTATGGAAAACAACCTTGCATTCTTTGTTGCATCTTGGGCTGGTTTGCGATCCGGGTTATATGTGGTCGCGGTTAACAGTCACTTAACTGCAGATGAAGCTGCTTATGTGATCAATGACTCGCAAGCTAAAGCACTGGTGACTACGCAGGAAGTCTCGAATGTGTCCGCAGAAATACCCGAGAAGTGTCCGAACTGCCACCATTGGCTATCGGTAGATGGAGACATTCCAGGATTCGATGATTTCTATGAGACTATTGGCGAGTTTCCCAACACACCACTAGAGAATGAGCCTACTGGTTCGTTCATGCACTATAGTTCGGGTACAACTGGTAAACCCAAAGGCATCTTCAGACCACTTCCAGAAACCTTCGCCGGTGAAGAAGATTCGCCTTTCAATACCCAGATCAGGGCGTTGTGGCAGATTAACGAATCCTCGGTTTACCTTTCACCCGCGCCTTTGTATCACTCTGCACCCAGTCAGTTTTGTATCGGTGTACAAGCAGTGGGGGCAACTGTGATCATCATGCGTGGTTTTGATCCTGTTTCCGTACTGGAACACATTCAAACCTATAAGGTCACTCACAGTCAGTGGGTGCCAACCATGTTCACTCGAATGTTAAAGTTACCCAAAGAGGTACGCTATCAGTACGACTTGTCATCTCAACAGGTCGCCATACATGCTGCTGCCCCATGTCCAAAGGAAGTGAAGATTCAAATGATGGACTGGTGGGGACCCATCATTCACGAGTACTACGCAGGTACAGAAATGAATGGTTTCACCTACGTGAGCCCACAAGACTGGTTAGACCACCCGGGTACAGTAGGTAAACCACTGCTCGGGACGGTTCACATCTGTGATGAACAGGGACAAGAACTGCCTACTGGTGCCACCGGCATAGTGTACTTTGAACTGCCCCAAATCACTTTCAGTTATTACAACGATGACAAGAAAATGTCCGAAGCTGTGCATCCAGAACAGCCCCTGTGGACCACCCTGGGAGACATGGGATATTTGGATGCACAAGGATTTCTGTATCTAACCGATCGTGCCACTTTCATGATTATCTCCGGGGGCGTCAATATCTACCCACAGGAAATAGAAGACACCATCATCCTACACGATTCGGTTGTCGATGTTGCCGTGATTGGTGTACCCAACAAAGAAATGGGTGAACAAGTAAAAGCGGTGGTACAACTCCAAGAAGGGGTGCAACCTACAGAGGAACTAGCTTCGGAAATTCTATCCTGGACCCGAGAGCGAATCGCTCACTACAAATGTCCAAAAAGTTTAGACTTCCGAGACAGCCTACCGCGACTTCCCACTGGTAAGCTCGCAAAGCGATACCTTCGCGACGAGTACTGGGAAACTCAAGACTCTCGAATTGTCTAGGAATCAATAACGGTAATCGTCTGGTTTGAACGGGCCGTTGACGGCTACATCAATATAGTCTGCTTGCTCTTGGGTGAGTCGTGTGAGCGTACCTCCAAATCCTTCGACCATGAGTTGAGCAACTTCTTCATCGAGCTTTCTGGGGATCACTTCAATGCTCACTGGTGCTCGTTGGTTCGCTGGTTGATCCGCCCATCGTTGTTCATACAAGTGCATCTGAGCTAATACCTGATTGGCAAAAGATCCATCCATGACTCGTGAAGGATGTCCCGTCGCGTTGCCCAGGTTGACTAACCTACCTTCTGACAACAACATCAAGTAGTCATCGCTGCGATCACTACGAATCACACGATGGACTTGATCCTTGACCTCCACCCACACCCAGTTTTTGCGCATGTATGCAGTATCGATCTCATTATCGAAGTGTCCTATGTTGCAAACAATACAACCTGATTTCAGCCGATGGAGCATTGCAGAGTCACAGGCGTTGACGTTACCTGTGCAGGTAACCAATACATCGGTCTCTCCAAGCACACGAACATTCGTATCTTCCAACTTACCGGTATTGAGACCGTTGACATAGGGAGAAACCACTTCAAAGCCATCCATACAAGCTTGCATCGCACAAAGCGGATCGATCTCCGCTACACGAACAATCATTCCTTCCTGGCGTAAGCTAGCTACTGAACCTTTACCTACATCTCCATAACCCATAATGAGCGCTTTCTTACCCGCTAGCAATACATCCGTTGCTCGTTTGATTGCATCGCTTAAACTGTGTCGACACCCATAACGATTGTCGTTCTTGCTCTTGGATACCGAGGCATTGACATCTACTGCTGGGACCTTTAGAGTGTTTTCCTTTAGCATCTCCTTCAGTCGATGCACTCCCGTTGTCGTCTCTTCGCTAATTCCGTGAATGTTGTGCAACAACTCAGGATATTTGTCGTGGACCATCTGCGTGAGATCGCCGCCGTCGTCCAATAGCAAATTCGCATCCCAAAGCTTACCGTCAACCAACAAGGTTTGTTCGATACACCAAAAGTATTCTTCTTCAGTTTCACCCTTCCAAGCAAAAACTGGAACCCCGTCTTCAGCCATCGCCGCCGCCGCATGATCTTGGGTAGAAAATATGTTGCATGATGACCACCTTACTTCCGCACCTAATGCTCGGAGAGTGCGAATGAGTACTGCGGTCTGAACAGTCATGTGAATGCAGCCAACGATCCGAGCACCTTTTAATGGTTTGGTTTGACCATGCTTATGCCTCAGTGTCATGAGGGCTGGCATCTCGTACTCGGCGAGATCGATCTCACGATTACCGAACTCGGCTAATGAAATGTCAGCAACTTTGTAATCTGGCATGTTCAACTCTTACTTGAATTACGGTGCTCCTGACCTCTTCGTTTAGGATAAGAAATTTTAGACTGGTACCCGTACAAGGAGAAATCGCTTCAATGCCAATCCCTCTACACTAGAATTTGCACGTCTCTGATTTGGAATCAAGTGTCATGGCAAAAAGGTTGATTTTGGGTGCAATGTGCAGCATTGTGCTAGCAATTGGTTTGGTCGCATTCTCCGGATGTGGTGGTTCAGGAGGAAAATCAGTTGATGGTGAAAAACCAGTCAAAGAAGCTAGAACTGGGGAAGCCATTTATCGCAAATATTGTCTCAATTGCCATCAAGGTGGGGTTGCGAACTCTCCCAAGCTCGGAGATGTTGAAGCTTGGTCTGAACGACTGGAAGCAAGAGATCGAGATGAACTCATAACCAATGTCAGAGAAGGTATGCCCCCTGGTATGCCCAAGATGGGTCTGTGTTCCAACTGTACCGAAATAGAACTTGCTAACGCCGTTGACTACATGCTCGCTGCTCTTGAACCCGGAGAGATAGGAGACTCAACCGAAGCTGAGTAAAGTCCCATGAGACTCTATCTATTCTTGGTTTGATTGCTTCCGATTCACTCACAACTAGAACGCACATGAATGGACTGAGTGGAGACTACCCATGTCTGTGACCCTTCGTCAACTGGAATACTTGGTCGCACTCTCCAAGCACAACAGTTTTGCAAAAGCCTCTTTTTCCTGTTCTGTGAGCCAGCCAACACTCTCTTTACAAGTTCGCAAACTCGAACAACGATTGGGATTAATTCTGGTTGATCGAAGAGTTCGAGGGGTACGGTTGACCGCAGCAGGAAAGGCTATTGCCGATCAAGCTAGAGTGGTGCTTCGAGAGCACAAGTCTCTCATCCACATAGCACAAAGTAATGTCAATCCATTGGGTGGAAACCTAGGTTTAGGCTTAATCCCCACAATCGCTCCTTATTTGCTGCCTATGGTCTTGCCAACAATCAGACAAAGACTACCCGAGTTGCGACTCCATATCTTCGAGAACCAAACTTCAACATTGGTAAATAATCTCAACTCTGGCGTACTTGATGCTGGAGTGATGGCATTACCGATTCAAGATTCTGTCCTCGATCAAGAATTTCTTTATCGCGAACCGTTTCTACTCACCGTACATCCAGATCATCCCAAAGCGGATCGAGATTTTGTGACTATTCAAGAACTCAAAAACGAAGAAGTATTGTTACTTGATGAAGGCCACTGCCTTCGAACGCAAGCTTTGGATTTATGCAACTCAAACAACGCCCACCCCAATATGAATGTGCGTGCTGCTAGTCTAGAGACCATCCGCCAAATGGTAGCCGAAAACATGGGTGTAACCCTCCTCCCTGCTCTGGCTACCAGAGATTCACACGGTGTGACCCATCTGCCGTTTCGTGGTGAAGTACCGAGTAGAGAGATTGCATTATTACGGCCGAGAGATTCACACCGAACTGCCGTAATTCAAGAACTCGCACAAATTTTATCAAGTTGTACTCAAGTCCCCCTGTTAGACTACGGGGAAGCTATGGGTTCAGCTCGCTAAGTCTCTAACTAATTCTTCGCGAAGCGAATCTGTGAGCTGCACTCGACAAGGCATTTCGGGATGGACTATGCCTACCCAAACGAGCGCATTTGATTTCAATCTTTCTAGACTACTGTCGTCAAACTGATAACGAACAAAGTGCACAGCAGCTGTCTTGTTGCGTTCACTTCGATCTAAATCTTCGTTTGCAATCGCTTCGATGGGTTCACCATCACCGACTTGTACAAATAAGTGATGTTCTATTCCAGGCATACGGTGCAAAGCCACTGCTCGTTCCGCCGGATCTTCGTACTCAAACATTAGGGTCGCCTTCCAGTTATCGTCGTCTGGAATCAACATGTTGTAGGTGTCGAGTTCATCTTGTATCTCTGCTGATTCAAAAATTCTCTCCGCTCGCAGCATTTCTTGAATCTGGTAGTGCATGGACAGTCGATCTTCAAAGTGCAACGTCGCATGTTCCGTGAGACTCATCCTTCGATTCCGTTTATGTTGCATTGCTTGCTTACGAAACTCTTCACGACGACTGGAGTACTCCTCCAAGCTCCAAAGATCTTCGCGGGTTAATTTCTTCATCAATTCAATCCATAGGCACGAGCGACCATTTCGATAGGGTGCTCTGCGGTAATTTCACCTTCCAATCCTTGTTCAATGAGGTTGCTCGCCATCGGACAATCTGATCCCCAAGTGTCGGGCTGGGAAGACTTCACTTTGCGGACCACAGGTGCACTAATTTTCTTTGCATGATCGTAGGTCTCTGAACGAAACGCATACGACCCATCGTGGCCGGAACAGCGTTCAATTTGAGTCACTTCACTGCCTGGAATCATTGCCAAAAACTCACGAGTCTTTGGACCGATGTTCTGTGTTCTTTGGTGACAAGCAGCGTGATAGGTGACTTTGCCTAGTTCAGTTTTGAAATCGGTCTTGAGATGTCCTTCTTTGTTGAGCTCTAGCAAATACTCGAATGGACTCACCATCGCCTCACTCACTTTCTTGACATCAGCATCATCAGGATAAAGCAAGGGCATCTCCATTCGATACATCCAAGTACACGAAGGAACAATAGACATGATCTTGCGGCCGTCTTCTACTGAATTCAACAGTAAGGGAATGTTCTTTTCTTTGAGTTTTTTCACTCCACGCAAATCTCCAATCTCCAATTTGGGGACACCACAGCAGGCCATGTCTTTAATCACTACACAATCAACCCGGTTGTGCATCAATACGTTGACCAGCGCTTCAACCACTGAAGGAGCAACCGAGTTACCATAACAGGTCACATAAATTGCCACTTTCTTATCTGACTGAGGAGCGTCTAGCGCTTTCAGTCTCTTCAGCGCAGTTTTGCTTTCAAATGCCGGTAAGGGTGCATCTGGGTGCAGTGAGAAAACAGTGTTGGCTAATTTGCGGAGTGGTTGACTCTTTGCCACTGCATTGGTGATGCCCGCAATCCCTGGTGTTGAAACGAGAGGGAAATAGGTATCGGTACTTGCGATGAGCTTATCTCTAAACTTGGTTTTCCCCTCTCTGAATTTCTGGGCTTTGCTTCTCAACATCAAATGTGGGAAATCCACTGCCCAGGGATGGGGTGGCAAATAAGGACACTTGGTTTCTGCACACAAGTCACACAGAAAACACTCATCGACTACCTTGATATAGTCTTGTTTGTCAACACTATCCACTTCCATGGTCTCTGATTCATCGACTAAATCAAACAACGTCGGAAATGATTTGCACAAACTCACGCATCGCCGACATCCATGACAGATGTCGAATACGCGTTCGAGTTCCTTGTTGAGATCGTCCCGATCATAAAACGACGGGGACTGCCAATCAAGGGGTTCTCGACGTGGTGCTTCTAAGTTTCCTTCGCGGTTGTCCACTGGGCACTACCTATTCGGTGTAGGAATTGAGATGGGAGAAATCAGCAATACAGCACTCGAACTAAAATTCCGAGTACTGCATGCTACGTTGGAATTTGTCTTGAAGTTGGTCAGCTGTTTCCAACTGAACTGTGCTCAAGCACCCATTGAGTCTAGAGACTTCTGAAAACGATTTGCGTGAGATCGCTCCGCTCTTGCGAGTGTGTCGAACCAGTCGGCAATTTCGTCGAAACCTTCGTCTCGTGCGGTTTTAGCCATTCCTGGGTACATATCGGTGTACTCGTGCGTTTCACCAGCAATAGCAGCTTTCAGATTGTCTGAGGTTGTACCGATGGGTAGACCTGTTGCTGGGTCGCCAACATCTTCCATGTACTCAAGATGACCATGAGCATGTCCGGTCTCGCCTTCGGCTGTAGATCGAAACACTGCAGCTACATCGTTTTCACCTTCAATGTCTGCTTTTGCCGCGAAGTACAAATAACGCCGATTGGCTTGAGATTCACCAGAAAATGCGTCTTTTAGGTTTTGCAGCGTCTTGCTGTTGCTTAGAACCGTCATTCGTTTTACTCCTTTTGAACGTTTGCGGGGGTGAGTGTGAAAAAAAATTATAGAGAGCAAAACCAACAACAAAATTGCTTTTTTCTATCGTTTAAATAGATGATGTCTAAGTGATCGTGCAGACAATACACCGTTTTGTCAATTGAATTGAGAGTCTAGTGAGCATGTTTAGAAAGAGCTATGGTCGCGAATTTACCCGTCTTGGGTTGCTCGCTGCACCTCTCATGGTCGCTCAAGTATCACAAATGGGGATGGGGGTTATCGATGTAGTCATCACTGGACGATATGGTACCGTTGATCAAGCTGGGGTCGCCCTGGGCACCAGTATGTTTTGGCCGCTCACACTCCTGATGACCGGAATATTGTTAGCAGTGACTCCTACTGTGGCTCAACTCCACGGCGCAAGACAAACTCACCAAACGGGACGAGTGGTACGCCAAGCACTTTGGCTTGCTCTCGTTCTATCGATACTCTTGTTCCTCATCATGCAAAACATGGAACCCGTGTATCGATGGATTGGAGTGGATCCTCAAGCTGTTCCTATTGCGGCGGGTTTCCTCAAAGCTCAAAGTTACGGAATATTTGCTATTGCAGGATATCTCGCACTCAAGAATCTCTGTGAAGGTTTGGGAATGACCCTCCCAAGCATGGTGATTCTAGTATGTGCATTCTTATTGAAGATTCCACTCAGTTATTCGTTGGTCTTTGGCCTAGGTGAGATTGAGGGGATGGGTGGAATCGGCTGCGGTGTCGCAACTGCGATCATCATGTGGTTTCAACTGGTCTGTGTGATCATCGCCATCATGATTACTCGTATTAGAAAATCGGGTGTCTTTTCAAGTATGGAACCTCCTGATCTCAAGACTATGGGCAATCTCATAAAAATCGGATTTCCAATGGGATTCACTATTTTTGTGGAAGTTGGGTTCTTTGCGACGGTAGGACTGCTTGTAGGTAAGCTCGGCATCAATGCAGTTGCATCTCATGTGATTGCTATCAATGTAGGAAGCATTGGTTTCATGATTCCTCTCGCACTCAGTATGGCTAGCACGATTCGTGTCGGGACGAATGTGGGTGCCTCGCGGTTCCATGCAGCCAATCGAACCATCGCAGTCGCCATAGTCAGTTCTTTCGTCATCGCCATGCTGATTGCACTCACACTACTCACGGCAAGATTTCCCATCGTTGGGTTGTATACCGATGATCCAGCAGTCATCCCACTGGCAGCTTCCTTGCTATTGATGTGTGCGTTGTTTCAACTCTTTGATGCCAGTCAAATCACAGCACTGGGTTTATTGCGTGGCTTCAAGGATACCTCCATTCCAGCGGTTTTGGCGATCACTTCCTATTGGTTACTCGGAATGCCTGTTGGACTGTTCTTTGCCTTTGGATGGGGAGATTTCGAAGGCTGGGGAGTCAGCGGATTTTGGATCGGTTTTGTCCTAGGCTTGATTTCTGCTTCAGTTCTCTTGTTAATCCGGCTTCGGTGGGTGTCTCGTCATGCGAGCTTAGTCGTTGCTAGAAATCAAATCGAAACCTTGCAAGCCACCGCTTAAGTTCTGATTTCCCAGGAGGCACTCGAGCCATCGTGCCCGGTGTCAACCATCCCCTTCGATAGGGTGATTCGAACTTAGGTTTACAATCATGCATGGTAAAGACGATTGATATGCGAGTTATCCGTGCGGAAGCGATACCGCTTTAATCTATTTGAGTATCTAGCACAATGCGACCAAAACTATGTTCGCTTGTCAGCCTTACTCTATAAAGAGGATTCGAAGGACTTCGAGTCAGTATCCGTTACTCTCGATCAACATCTTGAAAACATTTCCTTCTACATCACCGAAAGCACTCGCTATACCTCACAAATTACCATTGTTCAACAGATGCCTGGTTCTCTAGACGATCTGGTGTTGAAGGTTCGTGCTTACCACGACGTGTGCTGTAGCGAAGTCTTGAGTTTTCAAGGTCACAGCGACGACACCGCCCGTTACGACTATCCCAATGAGGCAATGCGGACACCAGACGAAAAGATGCAAAACAACCGGCTACTCGGAGAAATGCTAGAACTTTGCCTAGGGGCCGGAACTGTGGTTCGAGAAATACCGCGTCTGATGGCATGCTGAACAGCATGTAGCTGATTCTCAAGTTCACCTCACGGAAGAGCAAGAACGATAAAATTGAGATGAGTAGTAGTTTCGTACTCCACATCACGGACTGCCACCTCTACGAGGATAAAGAAGCAGTCAAAAATCGCATTCGTCCTTTCTATTCGTTGAAAGCTGTGGTTGATGCTGCGTTGTCGCAGCAGGCTGCTGACGCAGTCATTGTGAGTGGAGATGTCGCCCATGAACCCACTAGTGAGACCTACAGTCACTTAAAGAACATACTCTCGGTTGCAACCACATCGAATGTTCTAGTTTTGCCGGGTAATCACGATGTTGAAGCTCCATTTCGAAAGCATTTTGAGAGAGAGTTTGTTGAGTTAGATGAATGGAACATTTTTGCAATTGACACCCATGTGGATGGGAAGTTGGAAGGGTATGTGGCTTCTTCAACCATAGACCAACTCTTCCAACGAGTGACCGAGACAACCGCATCCGTTTTAGTGACCGGACACCACCCTATCGCAAATGTGGAGGTCAATTGGCTAGATGCTCATCAAGTGAGCAACCCCGATATCATTCGGAAATTGCTCACCCAGGACTCAAAAATCAAAGCCTATGTATGCGGACACGTTCACATGGAAACGGATCGCACTATAGACGGACTCAGACAAATTTCCACACCCTCGACATGTTGGCAGTTTGCAAAACAAAGAGAAGGGTTTGCGTTTGACACCGCTCTCCCTGGCTGGAGGTGGTTTGAACTCGGGCAAGACGGCTCACTCTACACACAAACCTATCGATTGAAATCAAAACAACCCGAGTGGTACGTTCATGCCGACGCGTGAGGATTACACCTCTTCTTCTATCCTTGTTTTAGAAGGGCTCAACCCTGTCCGTCGCCGACCGGGAATGTACACAGACACCAGCAGACCTAACCATCTCCTTCAAGAAGTCGTTGACAACTGCGTAGACGAAGTGCTAGCAGGTTTTGCTAGCTGCATCAGTGTGAGTCTCAATGCGGATAGGTCGGTTCGAGTAGCAGACAACGGACGGGGTATGCCTGTCGATGTTCACCCCGTTCATGGTACCACCGGAGTGGAACTCATCATGACCACTCTTCATGCCGGTGCGAAATTCGATAACGAGTCGTATCGATTTGCTGGTGGACTCCACGGAGTCGGAGTCTCTGTCGTGAATGCCTTGTCCAAATGGGTAGAGGTAGAAGTCAAACAAGGCGGTCAAATCTATAAACAACGATTTGAGGAGGGACAACCGGTCACATCTCTCGAAGTAGTCGGTACGGTTGGGAAGAAAAACACGGGAACGGTAGTCACTTTTGAACCAGACGGACAGTTCTTTGAAGTTGACAAAATCGCACTCCAACGAACCCGACATCTACTTCGAGCTAAAGCCATACTTTGCAAGGGACTTGAAGTCTCTTTGACTTATCTAGAAAACAATCGCGAACTCACTGAGCAATGGCAATATGAAGATGGGCTAAGCCAATACCTAATCGAAGAAACCAAGAGTGAGCGAGTGCCCATACAACCGTTTTACCACAGCTCTACGGGCGAACGTGAATCGCTCGCAGTTGCATGGACCTGGGTCAGTGACCCCACAGAGCAACTCAGCGAAAGCTATGTCAATCTCATCCCCACTCCGCTAGGTGGATCACACGTCAACGGGATGCGCTCGGGTATCGCTGAAGCTCTGAGAGAGTTTTGTGAATTTAGAAATCTGCTACCACGAGGTGTCAAGCTGACCGCAGATGATGCGATGAAAGGATGCTCTTTCGTGCTCTCTGCCATGATGCAAGAACCCCAGTTCAGTGGACAAACTAAAGAACGGTTGTCGTCAAGAGAAGCGACCACCTTCATAAGCAGCGCCACCAAAGACTCGTTTAGCTTGTGGTTGAACGAACACCCCACTGACGGAACAAAAATCGCAGAAGGGGCTATCGCTCAAGCCCAAGAGCGAATCCAAAGCAGCAAAAAAGTCAAACGCAAAACCTACGCAGCCGGCCCAACTCTACCAGGCAAGCTCGCTGATTGCACTTCTCAAGACCCCGAACAAACTGAACTCTTTCTGGTTGAGGGCGACTCCGCTGGAGGGACCGCAGTTCAAGCACGAGATCGAGAATTTCAAGCTGTACTCCCTTTGCGAGGGAAAATCATGAATACCTGGGAAATCGACTCAAAATTAGTCATGAACTCCCAAACCGTCGTTGACATTGCTCAAGCGATTGGGGTTGAGCCCGGAGCACAAGATTGCAATCGACTTCGATATGGGAAGATTTGCATTCTCGCGGATGCAGACTCTGATGGTGCACACATAGCCACACTCCTTTGTGCCCTATTTCTCAAGCATTTCCCAGATCTGGTTGATAAAGGACACATTTTTGTGGCAATGCCCCCACTCTATCGGATTGATGTGGGTAAACAGGTTTTCTATACCATCGACGATGCAGAGCGAGTTGCTTTGCTGGATCGTCTCAAGCGAGAGAAAGTTAGAGGTGAACCAGTCGTTCAGAGATTTAAAGGTCTCGGAGAGATGAACCCTTTGCAACTTCGGGAAACTACTATATCGGTAAAAGCTCGCAGATTAGTGCAGTTGACCATCGATCAACCCAAGATCACTCACGATGTCATGGATATGTTGCTCGCCCGAAAACGTTCTCGTGATCGACGGGAATGGTTGGAAGCCAACGGAGACCAAACTGAAGTTCTACGATTTGAGAATAAGGAACCGGTAGCAGTGGAAACTTGGAACTAGCCTTCGGTGAAGTCTGAGTGACCCATCACGACCTCCCTGCAGAGAGCCTTGACCTGCACAAGTACACGTCGCAGGCATACCTAGACTACTCTCTCTACGTTATCCATGATCGCGCAGTTCCCTTTTTGGGCGATGGACTAAAGCCAGTTCAACGTCGCATCATTTATGCAATGCAACAACTGGGTATCACCCATCAAGCAAAGTATGCAAAAAGTGCACGAACAGTTGGCGATGTGATCGGTAAATACCATCCACACGGTGAACAGGCGTGTTACGAATCTATGGTGCTCATGGCCCAACCATTCTCGTTCCGTTACCCACTTATCGACGGACAGGGAAATTGGGGATCACCCGATGATCCGAAGTCGTTTGCGGCCCAACGATATACCGAAGCTAGACTCACTCGTGAAGCTACCCTACTCTACGATGAACTGAATCAGGGCACCGTCGATTTCACACCGAACTTTGACGGGACGATCAAGGAACCAGTGTGTTTCCCATCCAAAGTTCCGTTTTTGCTACTCAATGGTAGTATGGGGATAGCAGTAGGTATGGCTACTGATGTACTACCGCACAATCTGAAAGAAATCGTCAACGCATGCATGTTGATGCTGAGTAACGCATCCGCTAAAGTTGAAGATCTACTCGAAGTCGTCAAAGGACCAGATTTCCCAACCGGAGGGATCATCTCTGTCACTTCTGATGAACTCAAACGCATCTATGAAACCGGACAGGGAACTCTACGAAGTCGAGCGCGCTTTGAGCATGAAGACGGCAACATCATCATCACACAAATCCCCTATATGAGTTCACCATCGCGGATTCTGGAACAGATCGCAGAACAAATGCACGCTAAGAGACTTCCTATGCTGGTGGATCTGCGCGATGAATCAGACCATGAAAGTCCAGTGCGACTAGTGCTGGTACCTAGATCCAATCGAGTCGATTCCGAAAGACTGATGCAACACCTATATGCGACGACTGACCTAGAACGAACCTGTCGACTCAATCTCAACGTCATCGGACTTGACAGTAAGCCTCGCGTCTATGCTCTCAATAAGCTACTGAAAGACTGGCTTACGTTTCGGAAAACAATTGTATATCGTCGACTACAGCACCGAGTCAGTCAAATCGAATACCGATTGGAGGTGGTGGAGGGCTTAGTGATCGCTCATTTGAATATTGATGAGGTTATTCGCATCGTTCGAGAAGAAGACAAACCCAAAGCTGTGTTGCAAGAAACTTTTGAAATCACAGAATTACAAGCAACGTCCATTCTCGAGCTACGGATTCGTCAACTTTCGCGATTGGAACACTCCAAGCTCACCGCAGAACTATCTACTCTCAATGCTGAACTAGAAGAACTCACTCGAATACTTAACTCCACTCGTGCACTCAATCATCTGATACGCAAGGAACTGCAAGCGATTGCTGATACCTATGGAGATCAGAGAAGAACTGAAATTGATACCCACGCAGAGGTAGCCGAAGCGTTTTCCGAATCTGATCTGGTTTCTAACGAACCTGTAACTCTCATTTTGTCCCAAAAAGGATGGATTAGAGTTGCCAAGGGACACTCCATTGTTGATCCCACCAGCTTGAACTATCGAGAAGGAGATGAATATCTGACCTCGTCGCATGCACGAAGAAACGATGCTTGTATCTTCTTTGACTCTACTGGTAGAAGCTATTCAGCTCCCATTGTTAATTTACCCTCTGCACGGAGACAAGGCGAGCCACTAACCAGTACACTGACACCTCCCGCTGGAGCTCGATTTGTTGGACTCGTTCCCGCGAATGCTGGTGAAGTGATCCTTGCAAACAGTGGCGGTATAGGTTTCAGATTACCTGTAGAAGCAGCAGTCACCAATATCCGAGCCGGCAAGACTGTCATGGTGATGGAAGAAGATCAAGTCTTACTTCACCCCAGTATCGTACACCCCCAGGGATTGATAGTCCTAATCACCAAAACCAGCCGAATCTTGGTTCTTTCTGTGGGTGACATCCCTCAACGTCGCAGAGGCAAGGGAGTACGATTAGTGGGGTTGTCCCTTCGTACTCCAGACAAGACGGCGGACAGTCTCAAAGAGGTAGTCTGCGTCGCACCGAAGACAAAAGTTCTCATCACTTCCGGGAAGCGAAAGCTCACCTTGAATCACAAGAAACTATCAGAGTACATTGGCTCACGAGGACGAATGGGGCACAAATTACCCCGCGGCTATAGTCAGGTAGATTCGCTAGAGTTAGTCTAAGCTTGGACTAAAGTCTTTGCTTTCTCATGAGGTGTTTCCCTCACTAATTTGGGAACCAAGTATCCTGGTAATTGGTTTCGAGTTTGCTCAAAAATCTGTAGTGCACTCACTTCATCCACCTCAAATCCTGCTGAACCGGCGACAGGATCTAGCATGTGGAGGTAGTAGGGTGTTACACCGTAATCGAACAGTTGACGAGAAAGCTGAGTCAGCACAGTAGCGGAATCGTTGACACCATTGAGTAATACACTTTGATTGAAGATTCGGACACCCGCACTGCTCAGAGCTTCTAAAGCCACAGAAACATCGTAATCAATTTCCTGTGGGTGATTGGCATGAATCACCACTACCACATTGAGGGATGTTTTGGCAAATCTCTGCAATAGTTGGTTAGTCATTCGCTGGGGTACAACGATAGGAAATCGAGTATGAATCCGCAGAGTGCGAACGTGGTCAATGAGTTCAAGCTCATGAATCAGTTCACCGAGTGATTGATCCGAAAGAGTCAGTGGATCTCCACCCGATAAGATGACTTCGTTTATAGTTTGGTCACTGCGGACGACATGCAATAAAGAATCCTGTGATTTGAGCTGGTTACTTCGATAATCAAAGTGTCGTCTAAAGCAGTAGCGACAATGTACGGGACACGCAGCGGTTGTGATCACCAATACGCGGTTAGCGTATTTTTTGAGTACACCTTCTTTCACCACAAATTCACTTTCCTGAAGGGGATTTTCACTATAGTGTGCGGGAGAGACATTCTCTTGTTGCAAAGGTGCAACCTGCAACAAGAGCGGATCTTCAGGATCACCTGTGTGCATCCGAGCGAGAAATGGACGCGGTACTAGAACTTCAAAGTCCTTGGGTTCAAGCCAGTCTAATTCATCCTCAGACAATCCAAGAATTGCGCGGAGTTCGGAGACGGTACGAACTGCTTCTCGTAGAATCGTCTTCCAATCTTCTTCACCCCAAGGAACCGAGCGAGGAAGTATCATAGCCCTAGCCAAGGAACACGAAATACCATGCCGACCTATTCTACAAGCGACTTCAAACCGGGGCTAAAAGTGTTGCTCGAAGGTGAACCTTGTGCAATACTTGAAGCTGAGTTTGTGAAACCAGGTAAAGGACAAGCGTTTACACGTGCAAAGTTTCGTAATTTAGTCACAGGTAGGGTGTGGGAAAGAACACTCAGAAGTGGTGAAACCATGGAAAGTGCAGCGGTCATTGAACTGGAAATGGAATACCTCTATTCGGACGGCTACGAATGGCATTTCATGAGAACAGACGAAACTTTCGAGCAATTCGCAGCTAGCTCTGATGTGGTTGGGAATGCAAAACAATGGCTGACGGAACAGAATAAATGCAGCGTTACACTTTGGAACGATAACCCCATATCAGTGGTTCCTCCTAATTTTGTGTTTCTGGAAGTCAAAGAAACTGATCCTGGGTTGCGCGGCGATACTGCTGCAGGTGGAAACAAACCTGCAATCCTCACCACAGGGGCATCCATCCGCGTGCCTCTGTTCATCGAAGAAGGCGATGTCGTGAAAGTTGACACTCGTACCGGTCAGTACGTGAGCCGTAGCAAAGATTGACAAACGAATTGTGGCATCCTAGTGCCACAACGGAACTTTTAACCCAAAGATCTGAGATCGTTTGGCGAATACGAGAGTTTTTCAATGAACGGGGGCTCATTGAGGTTCACACTCCTGTTCTCGGAACACGCACTGTCACCGATGTGAACATTGAGTCGTTTGCGGTAGGGCCCGAACACTTCCTGCAAACCTCACCTGAATATTTCATGAAACGTTTGCTTGCAGCGGGTTTGAGTTCTTGCTATCAAATCAGTCCCGTGTTTCGCAAGGGCGAATCAGGACCATGGCATAACCCAGAGTTTCTGATGCTGGAGTGGTATCGAGTGGGTTACGATAGTGCTGAACTGCACAAAGAGGTATCCGTTCTGGTTGATCAGGTTCTCGGCGTGAATCAATACACAACAATCACGTTTGAACAATTGCTCTTAGAGGGGGTTGGAATCAATGTGTTTGAAGCTGTCGAACCCGAAATTCATGCTGCAGCAAAAGACACGGGTCTATCGCAGATCAATTCAAAAGTGGATTCTCTGAATTTTCTCTATGCGTTCACACTGCACAACCAAAATAAAGGTCGAATGATTGTCGTAGATTTCCCCGCTGAAATGTGCGCTCTAGCAGAAGTTCGTGAAACGGATCAAGGCACGGTCGCAGACCGATTCGAACTCATCATTGACGGTGTTGAAATAGCCAATGGCTACTATGAACTCACTGATGCCGATACGATGCAATCACGAATGAACGATGAATCGAGAATGAGAGACCGGTTGGGTTACAAAGCAGTGAAACACGATGAAAAACTTTTAGTCGCAATGCAACATGGCTTACCCAAATGTGCTGGGGTCGCAGTCGGATTAGATCGTTTGATTGCACTCGCTCTGCGAACAGACAACATTCAATCAGTCATGGCGTTTCCGAATGACCGAATATGATCAGACGCAAGAGCTGTTTAGCTTGGATCTATCAACTTTAAATCAAAACTACAGCCATAAACCATGAACTCAAACTTAGTCTGGATCGACTTAGAAATGTCGGGACTGAACCCAACAAGCAATGTCATATTGGAGATCGCAGCTCTGGTGACTGATCCTGATCTTAATGTACTGGGCGAGGGTTTGTCTCTCGTTATTTTTCAGGACGACGAGCATCTGGATGCAATGGATGCTTGGAACATCAAACACCATAGTGAGTCCGGTCTGATAAATCAAGTACGAGCTTCAGAGATTTCTATCGAAGAAGCCGAAGCTGTGGTTTACGACTATGTATCACGTCACACAAAAGAGCGAAAGAGTCCACTATGTGGAAACTCCGTAGGACTAGATCGAAGTTTCTTGAAGCAGTACATGCAGACGTTGGAAGCCCACCTCCATTATCGCAACATTGACGTTAGTTCGATCAAGGAATTGGTTTTTCGGTGGGCACCCGAGCTGAGAAAACAGATCACCAAGCACAACAAACACCGTGCACTCGACGATATTCAAGAGTCGATTCGTGAACTTCAGTTCTATCGACAACACTTCATTAATCCAGCTTATGGTCCTACGATGACTCTTGATTCCGATAAATCAAATTGAGCAACAAGTGATTTCAAGGCCAGACGAAGCTAAGCGGGAATCTTTAATTGCTCAAGTGCCCAATCAAGATGCTCCAGGCATAACTCATTACCTATATCGTTCATTTCGACCCGCTTTTCTCTGACCGCTCGAACCAAACTAGGAGAAGTCGGTGCATTCCCAGCTGCTACCGCTAGATTACGCACCCACTGCTCATACGAAATCCGACGAATTGCCATACCTTCCGTCTTATCCATAAACGTCTCTTCGTCCCAAGACAACAAAGTCTCAATGGAGAGCTGATCCAACTGGTGTCGCGGGCTAAATTCTTCAACCTTTGTCTTCGGTACAAATCGATTCCATGGACACACAATCTGGCAATCATCGCATCCGAAGATGCGATTGCCCATCATCTTCCGTAAGTTTCTTGGTATCTCTCCCTTGTGCTCAATAGTCAGATAAGAAATGCACTGACGTGCATCCAGTTCTTTCGGTCCTACGATTGCACCAGTCGGACACTTAGTCATACACGCTCTGCATGAGCCACACTGCTCCTTAACTGGCTGTTCGGTTACCGGCAAGGGAATGTCGGTAAAAATTTCACCCAGAAAGAAGTAGGAACCCGCTTGCTCATTCAAAATCAATGTATTCTTACCCACCCACCCTAGGCCCGCTTTCGCTGCAATAGGTTTTTCCAGGACTGGTGCGGAATCGACAAACGCTCGATGGGTTCCCCCTGCAGCTTCTCTCAGTCGAGCCGCAACTTTAGCTAGCCGTCTTCGCACAACCTTGTGATAATCGCGACCCAATGCGTACCTGGAAATGTAAGCAATCGAAGGATCTTTCAAAGCCTGGGGAAACGCAATAGGGTCATAGTTCATTCTTGCACTAATAATTCGAACGGTGCTGGGGAGTAACTTTTGAGGATCAAGTCTCTTTTCAATGTTCCGATTCATATAGGACATCTCACCATGAAAGCGATGACGCAACCACTGTCGATAATCACTGGACACATGAGATAAATCCGTATCAGTAATACCCATCTCATCAAACCCTAATTCGTTTGTCCATTGTCGGACTTTTTGGGCGAGCGCGCCTAAATCCATATCCTAAAATTTAACCATGACTTTGCTAGATCGAGTCTATACCGCAAGCGAATGCCGTGCAATGGATCAATCAGCCATACACGATTATGGTATTCCCAGTTTCACTCTGATGCAGTCTGCTGGCAAGGGTGCCTTTGACTGTCTACAGAAAAATTGGCCTCAATGTCAAACCGTTACTGTGGTTGCAGGGTCTGGAAACAATGCTGGTGATGGTTATGTGCTCGCTGAATTAGCACACAAAGCGGGGTTGGATCTATTCGTTCAACAAGTAGGTGATCCGAACAAATTAAAAGGTGACGCACTCACCGCGTGGAATGCAATGCAAGCGAGTAAAGTACCTTGGGGGATGGAGTTCAGGAATGCTGATACCGTTGTTGATGCACTATTGGGTACGGGGCTAGGAAACGAAGCACGAACAAACTATCAACAGGCCATTGATCAAGTCAATCTGAGCCGCCCCCATGTACTCTCTCTGGACGTACCCAGTGGGGTAGATGCTACTACGGGATCTGCTGAAGTATACGATCCGATAGTGGCAGATGTGACCTGCATGTTCGGAGGTGCAAAACTAGGACTCTATACCGGACCAGGTATTCGGTTTAGAGGTACTACGGAGGTGATTGACATCGGCATTCCGGCCGAAGTATATGACAAAATTCCCGGCATCCCCATCTTGGAACGCATGATCGATCACCCTGTACTCCCTCCTAGAGATCCAGTTGGTCACAAATACCAGTTTGGCCATGTAGTGATCGCTGGTGGCGATCACGGTACGGGTGGTGCTGTCATTTTGGCAGCGGAGGCAGCTCTACGAACCGGTGCAGGATTGGTAACTGTGATGACCCGAGAGTCACACATCAACACCATCCTTGCAAGACGACCGGAAGTCATGACCGTTGATCCCAAAAATAAGGACTCTGTTTCCAACCTTCTCCAACGCGCCGATGTGGTTGCAGTAGGTCCGGGATTGGGTACTGATGAGTGGGGTATGAATATTCTCAAAATAGTTCTTTCGACAAAAGATATCGCGACTGTTATTGATGCTGACGGTTTGCGATTGACTAGAGATCTTGGTCTCAATTTACCCAATAACACCATACTCACTCCACATTCTGGAGAAGCAGGCTATTTGCTGGGGGTGAGTTCTAAGGAGATCGAAAGAAACCGACCCCACTGGGTAAAAGAACTCTCACAAAGATTTGATTGTGTTGCTATTCTTAAAGGTCCTGGTAGTCTAGTCGCCGCTGAAGGAGAATTGCGATATGTTTCAGAAAATGTAAATCCTGCATTGGCAACTGCTGGTAGTGGTGATGTGTTCACAGGTATCGTTGCCACCGCATATGCACAACTCAAAGATTCATTTGAAGCTGCAAAGGCTGGCATCCATCTACACGGTGAGGCAGGAAAGCAAGCTGCAAGTCAAACGAAAGGGAAATCTGTTATCGCGAGCGATGTCATAGAGGGTATCCGACTCTCATGACTGACTCATGGAACCACCCAATCATCCTCTCCTGCCAACAGGAGACAGAAAAATTGGGGGAAACGCTTGCACGGACTATGAAAGAAGGTTTGGTATTTTTGATTGGTCCGTTGGGCGCAGGAAAGACTACATTGGTCCGTGGATGGCTGAGAGGTCTAGGTCATACAGACCATGTGAAGAGCCCCACCTACACGATTATTGAGCCTTACGAGATCAAGGGAAAACAAATCCTGCACATTGATCTCTACCGAATCGAGAAGCAAAGAGAACTTGACTATATTGATCTGATGGAGCAATTGGAAGAGACTCATCTACAATTTATCGAGTGGCCAGAACATGGACGTGGACGGTTACCTAGTCCAAACTTCGTGATTGACCTCAGCTACCACGAATCGGGACGACAGGCAACTGTAGAAAAAATCAATGATTAATTACAGTTCTATCTCAAATAGTGCGATGAAAGTCCTTCTACTTTGTTTGCTATTCGGAGTGTTGACAACGATTGCCCATGCGAACGAACTCCGAGGCGTGCGTTGGAACGAAGGTCCAAACAATACACGAATCGTTTTAGATTTATCTCAGATTCCGGATTTCACTTACGGTGAATTAACCGACCCACACCGAATCTATCTCGATCTCAAAAACACTACACTTCCACAGCCCCTTCAAATCGCTGTCAGTGACTCTCGAATCTTGAAGGGAATAAGACACGCACAACAGAGTGGAAATACCCATCGAGTCGTGCTTGATCTCTTCGGATTAGTTGAACCAAACGTCTTTTATTTGGAACCCTATGGACCTTATGGACATAGGCTGGTCATCGACCTTCCCAGTGGAGCAGAAGTAGAAGACTGTTCCACCGACACTGAACCTCACGACGATGTAGTCATCGTATTGGATGCGGGACATGGTGGAGAAGATCCAGGTGCTGTCGGGGTCAATAACGTTCTCGAAAAACGAGTCGCCCTTTCAATCACAAAGACTACTAAAGCGACACTCGAAGCACAAGACGGTTTCAAGGTCATCATGACTCGTCATGGAGACTATGAAGTCACTCTGGATTCGCGACGCAATCACGCTTTGCGTGAACGTGCTCACCTGTTTGCATCCATTCATGCAGACTCATTTACTCGACCAGGTCCACGTGGTGCTAGTGTCTTCGTGCTTGATAACAGTCGTGCACAAACCGAACTCGATAATTGGGCGGAAGAAAACGAAAATCGATCCGACTGGCAAGGGGGGGTTTCATCTTGGGTGAACTCAAAGTGCTTCGATGATCCCGAGCAATATCGCTTCTTGAACGACTTAGCCTCCGATGCAGTCCTTGATCACTCTGTCGACCTAGGTAAATCCGTATTAGAAAGCCTGTCTCTCGTGACCAGGCTTCACCAAAAGTCACTAGGCAAGAACAATGAATTTCTCGTCACGGATGCTGGTTTCAAAGTCCTTAAGTCAACCCAAGTCCCTTCGATATTGGTCGAAACCGGATTTTTGTCTAATCCCGAAGAAGCTAAGCTATTAGCTACCCCGGAATATCAAGCTCGCATTGGTAGAGCGATTGCCCAAGGCATACTGAAATACTTCTGCGATAATCCACCGTGGCACACCCGGCTCAGTGAAGGTTTAGTGGAATGTAACTTCAACAACACCGTCGCACTTTACCGAGTTCAAAAGGGTGATACACTCTCTGAGATTGCACTGGCGCACCGAGTCTCTGTGAAATCGATCCAACGAGCTAACGCGATTGTTCGGCCCGAAATGATATACGCGGACCAACTATTGACTATTCCTATACCAGGAACCGGGAATTAATGGCTCAACCTCGGATACGACTTCTTGACCAGCATGTAGCCAACCAAATTTCAGCGGGTGAGGTAGTTGAAAGACCTTCATCCATCGTTAAGGAAGTGGTCGAAAACAGCATTGATGCTGACAGCACCATGATTAGAGTAGAAGTCGAAAAAGGCGGGCTAAGGCGAATTCGAGTCACTGATGATGGCAGTGGAATTGCTTCCGACGACCTTAAATTAGCAGTTCAGAGACACGCAACCAGCAAGATCTCCACTGCAGAAGATCTCTCTGTCATCAACACCATGGGATTTCGTGGTGAAGCTCTTGCGAGCATCGCTGCGGTTTCCAAACTTGAAATCAATTCAAGAATCGCTAATGCTGATTCCGCTTGGAAACTGACAGTCGAAGGTGGAAAACAAAAGGATTTCAGCCCTGCCGTCCGCGACCAAGGCACGACCGTTGATGTCGTGGATTTGTTCTACAACACTCCGGTGAGACGGAAGTTTCTCAAACAACCTCGAACTGAAATGGGACATGTCTCGGATTGCATTCGCATCCTCTCCATCATGCACGCAGATGTCGAGTTTGCACTGTCGAATGACGGTAGAGCGGTAGAGAAACTCCCTGTCACTCGCTCACCTGCAGAACGAATCGCCCGAGTGTTGGGAATGTCATTTATTGATGAATCCGTACCAATCGATGTCCAAAGAGATGAAATGTCTCTTCAAGGTTGGGTAGGGCTACCTACCCACACTCGTACCTCAGCTAATCGGCAATATTTCTTTGTCAACGGACGCTATGTGAATGATCGACTCGTGGGACACGCGGTTCGACAGGGGTATCGCGATGTGATGTTTCACGGTAGACACCCAGTCTTTGTGCTCAACTTGCTGATGCCGTCGGGAGATGTTGATGTCAATGTTCACCCTACTAAACGTGAAGTACGATTTCGAGAACCTCGCAGAGTCCACGATTTTCTCATGTCTGCGATGTATCACGAACTCAAGAATGTGGGTACGAAATCACCGACTCATTTGGAGTTTGACCCTACCAATAAACAGCCAAAATCCAGTCCAACTCCACCCTCAGAGTCTATCCCAATCATTCCTCTGAATCTACCGATTCCACCAGCACCACCAAGCACCGCTGTACTCCCTTCCTCCAGTCCCAAATCAACAGCTGAAGTAGTCCATGATGAAATCAAACCTAAAGACTTGCCTCCGATGGGCTATGCCCTAGCACAACTTCACGGAGCCTATATCCTTGCAGAAAACGCTGAGGGACTAGTGATCGTTGACATGCATGCTGCTCACGAACGTGTGATCTATGAAAAAATGAAAAAAGCGAGGGACGAAAACGATGTCATTGCTCAACGACTTTTGGTACCAATCGAATTTAGTGTGAGTTCCGCCGATGCTGACACTGCACGATTGCATCAAGATTTGTTTGCGACGATTGGACTATTGATCGAAGTTTCAGATGCTAATGCAATCACAGTTAAAGAGTTACCCTCTGTGTTAGAAAGTTCTGATGCAAAACGACTCATCCTCGATGTTTTAGATGAAGTCCGAGAATACGGTACGATCGATTCGATTCGTGCACGAGAGAACGAAGTGCTCGCATCCATGGCTTGTCACAGCGCGATTCGGTTCAACCGTAAACTGCAATTATCCGAAATGAACGCACTGTTGAGGGAAATGGAACAAACCGAAAACGCCGGTCAGTGCAATCATGGGAGACCTACATTTCGAGTCCAATCCATGAAGTTCCTCGACTCACAGTTCCTGCGAGGAAGATAGATAACCAACTTCCCTAAGAAAGTGCTATGAAGATCGAAGACAGACCTGTCTTCAGTCTGATCGGACCCACGGCGACAGGCAAGACTGAACTTGCACTAGAAATCGCTGAACGGTTCAACGTTGCTCTGATCAGTGTGGATTCTGCTATGGTCTACCGTGGGCTGAATGTCGGCACCTCAAAGCCGTCGCCCAAGTCACTCCAACAATACCCCCACGCTCTCGTGGATATAGTCGAGCCGGAAACAGCTTTCTCAGTCAGCGACTTTGTCTCTGGTGCGGATGATGCAGTAAATCAGAGCTTTGAGAATGGGTGTATTCCTCTCCTGGTAGGTGGCTCAATGCTATATTTCAAAGCGTTCCGAGAAGGCATTGCACAGCTACCAAGTCGAGATTTGGAGTTTCGTGCTGAACTAAAACGTAGGAGATCCGAAGTCGGTACTGCCGCTTTGTATGAAAAACTACAGAAAATCGATCCTCAAGCGTGCTCTCAGATTCACCCCAATAACTATAGCAGAATAGAACGTGCTTTAGAGGTACATGCGATTACGGGTCGTAGTATGACGAGTCTGCTCACCGAGCATCCGGGTGTACCGGTAGATTCACGACTTAACTGCACTCATCGTTCACTTTTTTTGTTGCATCATGACCGAGAGGAAATACACCAACGAATTGAAACACGATTCCACCAAATGCTCAACAACGGTTTCGTAAAAGAAGTTCAGGAGTTAATGAACAGGCCTGGACTCGAACGCAACTCTGTCTCAATGAAAGCGGCCGGATACCAACAACTTTGGGACCGACTCATCGGTCATCCCAACGAACCTATCGACGAAGAAACCAAGCACTCCGTGGTTGCCGTGACACGTCAACTGGCTCGACGCCAACTAACATGGATGCGTAGCTGGTCTGATTTACCCAACCTCACTGAGATCAAGTCTCAGAACCCACTCAAGCAAGTGATGCAGATTTTGGAACAAACCACATTTCAATCGCTATCATGATGCTTAGGAATGACATCCTCTCACTGCATGTTCTTTGATCGCCCTGAAGTAGGGCTCAAAACACTACTAGTTTCAGTCCATCTTCAACATCTTGGTGAGGTTTCACCGTGCACTGATGAACTAGTTGAGTTAGCGCATTCAGCCGGTTTCAGTGTCGAAGCTGTTGAAAAAGTACAACTCAGAGCACCACATTCTGCCACCTACATCGGTAAAGGCAAAGTTGAAGAACTCAGCCATCAGATCCAGTTCAACGATATTGGTTTGTTGATCCTTGATAAGGACATTACTCCCTCTCAACAACGAAAGTTAGAACAAACTCTCAAAGTTCGAGTGATGACTCGAACCGAACTCATCTTGTGTTTATTCAATGAACGTGCTCGAACTCACGAAGGTAAACTACAAGTGGAACTTGCACAACTATCCCATGCCCAGTCGCGGCTTGTTCGAGGATGGACTCACTTAGATCGACAGCGTGGAGGGATTGGACTAAGAGGGGTTGGTGAAACTCAGCTGACTATTGACAAACGATTGCTACGTAAACGGATTCAGGTAACCAAAGACAGACTTCAACAAGTACAGCAACGTCGTACAACACAACGTCGAAATAGAACTCGAAGCCGTATCCCTCAAGTCGCCCTAGTGGGCTACACAAACGTTGGCAAATCGACACTATTCAATGCACTAACTGATGCCAACGCATACGCAGATGATCGGTTGTTTGCAACACTTGATCCGACGACCAGAACCGTTTCTCTACCTGATGGCAACCAAATATTGCTGACTGATACGGTAGGATTCATTCGAGATTTACCGGTAGAATTGGTCGCTGCTTTCCGTTCTACTCTAGATGAAGTTGTAGAAGCAGACCTCTTGCTGCATGTAGTCGACGCATCAGATCCCAGACACCTAGAAGCTAGTTTAACGGTGGAATCAACGCTCGCTGATATAGGAGCTAAAGGAATACCAACCATCACTGTGGTCAACAAGATCGATCTTGTTGAAGACTACCAAATTAACCGCAAAAATACAATCAGAGTCAGTGCACTGCAGATGACTGGCTTCGAGAATCTCAAACCGCAAATTGGTGCGATCTTGTCGGGAAGTAAGCGACGATTTCATGTCTCGCTCAGACCGGAAGATGGTAAGATGCGTTCATTACTATACAGTATGAACGTCGTTGAAAACGAAGAACATCAAAACGACGGTGGTATCGAAATGACCGTGGCGCTATCGTCTCAACACCAAAGAGAGCTCACTCTCAACCTCGGTCTAAGGTTGCATGGTTAACCATTCAACATAAAATCAATAGCTCACTAACTTGGAATTTACTATGGCATGGAGTGATAACGACGGACGTAAACCAGATCCCTGGGGTGACAAAGGTGCCGGAAACCAAAGCCCTCCTGATTTGGACGATGCGTTTCGCAAAATAAAAGGACAATTTACCAATATGTTTTCTGGAGGCGGAGGAGGTGACTCCGGTTCGGGTTCGAAGAGCGGGAAAAAGCCGTTTCGGCTGTCTCCGATGGTCTTCGTCATCGCGTTTCTCATTTTGGCTGGAGTCTATGGAGCATTTGGCTTCTATCAAGTCGATCAGCAGGAACAAGCGGTAGTCTTGAGGCTGGGTCAAGCTCTAGAAAATACGAGAGGTCCCGGTCTAAAGTGGAATCCCCCCATCATTGACAGATGGGTCATCGTCAACGTGACTCAAATCAACCAGATCGACCAAAACTCCCTGATGTTGACTGAAGACGAAAATTTGGTCGTTATCGACATGGAAGTACAGTATCGAGTCGAAGATGCAAAAATGAACGTCGTAGAAATTCGTGATCCAGTACAAAGCTTAGCTCATGCTGCAGAAAGTGCGTTGCGTCACGTTGTCGGTAGTTCTACTTTGAACGATGTTATTACTACCGGACGAGAGTCGCTTGCCATTGAGGTGAAAGCAAGATTAGACGACCGCATGGAGGAATACTTCACTGGGATCAATGTGAGCAAGGTGATCGTTAACAGTGTTGGACCTCCGAGTGCAGTTCAAGATGCTTTTGACGAGGTTCAACGAGCAAAAGAAGATAAAGCTAGATTTGAGAACCAAGCAGAGGCCTATCGACAGCAAATCCTTCCAGAAGCTAGAGGTCTCGCCGCACAAGAAATCGAAAAAGCAAATGCGTACACAGGCGAGATCATTGCTAAAGCTACGGGTGAAGCTGAACGATTCCTCAAACTACTCTCAGAGTTTGAAGCGGCACCCGAAGTGACTCAAGATCGACTTTATATCCAAGCAGTTGAATCAGTTCTCCAATCTACCACAAAAGTAATGGTTGATATTGAAAGCGGAAACAACCTCCTATTCTTGCCACTTGATCAATTGAGAGGTAACGCGTCTACGAATACTTCGTCTTCTAATCTCTTCCCTTCAGGTGGTTCAAGCTCTAATGACACAACGGGATCACAAACCCGTTCGTCGAACTAATTTAGGAGGAAAAGAATATGAACCTTAAGACTATTATTCTCGTCGTCGTTCTCGTTCTGATCGGAGCAGTAGCACTCGACTCGTTCTTTATTGTTGACGACAGGCAAAGAGCTATCCAAAAACGTTTTGGACAAGTCGTGATCCATGATGGGGAATTAAAAGGTTTTAATCTGAAAATCCCATTCATCGATACTGTGGAATACTTCGATGGTCGAGTGTTGACACTTGATGCTGCTGCTGAACGGTTTTATTCATCAGAACAGAAACCATTGATCGTGGATTCCTTTGTCAAATGGAGGATATTAAACACCACTAAGTATTACGAATCCACCCAAGGAATCGAACAAAATGCCATTGACCGACTACGTACTCGGGTAGATGAAGGATTGAGAAACCAAATCGGTCGTCGAACCATGTACCAAGTTGTATCCGGTGAACGAGACGAACTCATGGAAGAGCTGACCACAGACCTGAACAACAAAGTGAATGTTGAATTGGGCATTGTGGTGATTGACGTTCGAGTCAAGAAGATTGACCTGCCAACAGAAGTAGCTAATCAGGTCTATGAACGTATGGAGTCTGAGCGTCAAATCGAAGCTAACCAGTTTCGAGCTGAAGGTGAAGAACAGAGCTTGACGATTCGTGCTGATGCAGACAGACAAAAAGTCATCATTGAAGCTGAAGCTTACCGAGACGCAGAACAAATACGTGGTGAAGGCGACGCTGAAGCTGCTCGAATCTATGCTGAAGCTTTTGGCAGGAACCCCGAGTTCTACGAGTTTTACCGAAGCATTAACGCCTACGTATCTGTATTTCAAGATGGAAATTCACTCATGGTCATTGACCCATCCAGTGATTTCTTCAAATACCTTAAGAGTGTCACGGGAGACTAATTCTCCTATTGAGGATACACCACTGATTCATCGTTGAGGTTAGTGTTCTAACCTCAACGTACCCACTGGGTGCTTCCCTAGAACCATGATTCCTGCTTTGGTGAGTCGCTGTAAGCCCGCAGTCTAAACTCGTTCAACCATGAGTCAAACTACCATCGTTATCGGCCTTCAATGGGGAGACGAAGGGAAAGGGAAAATCGTCGATCTGCTCTCGGCACAAGCATCAGCAGTCGTCCGTTTTCAAGGTGGCCACAATGCTGGGCACACCCTAGTCGTCAATGGCGAAAAAACGGTATTACACTTACTACCCTCAGGTGTATTACGCGATAAGGTGATCAATGTAATCGGAAACGGTGTGGTCGTTGCCCCTTCATCATTACTGACCGAAATTAACTCATTAAAAGAACGAGGGATCTCTGTGAGAGATCGCTTAAGAATTAGTCGTGAATGCCCCTTGGTACTTTCCTGCCACGTCGCTGTAGATCAAGCTAGAGAACAATCTCTTGGCGCGCGGGAAATCGGTACTACTCTGCGTGGAATCGGTCCTGCTTACGAAGATAAAGTCGCTCGAAGAAGCTTACGAATCGGAGATTTAACAAACGAATCCTACCGCAATGACCGACTACAGGACATTTATGACTATCACAACTTCATTCTGATGAACTACTACCAACAGCCAGGTATCGACATCAAACCCGTCCAAGATGAACTCGCAGAGTTTGCACCGGAAATTCAGCCTTTCATCTGTGATGCAGCGGATCTACTCAACACACTACGTTCGAAAAAACAATCCATACTGTTGGAGGGCGCACAAGGCACACTCCTGGATATCGACCAAGGCACCTACCCCTATGTGACCTCCTCCAATACTCTGGCGGGTGCTGCTACGGTTGGTTCGGGACTCGGGCCACTCGCAATTGATGAAATCGTTGGTGTCGCTAAGGCGTACACAACTCGAGTCGGTGCCGGACCGTTCCCAACCGAACTTCACGACAATATAGGTACTAGATTAGCCGAACAAGGCAATGAATTTGGGTCAACCACAGGACGACCACGACGATGTGGATGGTTCGATGCGATTGCAATACGCCGTGCTGTCCAAATCAATACCGTCTCGAAACTATTCTTGACCAAGCTAGACGTACTAGATAGTCTGGATGAAATCAAGATTTGCGTCGGTTACGAAACCCAAGACGATGACCCCGACTATGGTCCAAACAATCAAACCAAACCCATTTACGAAACACTTAATGGTTGGAAGTCCGGTACGACTTCTGCTCAAAGTCTTGAGGATCTACCCAAAGCAGCTCGACAATATGTTGCTCGAATCGAAGAATTGGTGAATGTTGAAGTGTTTGGTATCTCCGTTGGTGCAAATCGAGATTCATTCATTCGAGTTGACCGCTGATAGTCTGAAGTCCCAATAACGATATGCTGACACTCTTTCCTTAGAATTGACACATGATTGACCCAAAATTGCTTGAGCTACTAGTTTGTCCACTCACCAAGTCGGAACTGGATTACCACAAAGACAAGGATGAACTGTGGTCTCATGACGCTAAGCTTGCTTATCCTATCCACGATGGTATCCCCATTATGGTCGCTGAAAGGGCTCGTCAACTGACCGCAAACGAACTCAAATCTACAAACAGTTAGTCATCTCCGTTTTCTGCGGAGATTCAACCTGAACCATCGAGTTTAATCTTTTGACCTACTCTTGTACCGATCAGGAATCAATGCCTGATATTGCCATGCGCACTCTGGACCAAGCCCAGGGATGCCTAGACTGGGTGGGTATGCGTGATATCCGCTTACCACTACAGATACAAGATGGTTCTAGCTCCACAAGAGTCGCATGCTCGGTTCAACTCTATGTGGATTTGAGTGATCGATTCGCAAAAGGCATTCACATGTCGCGCTTGTACGTGTTATTAGATGAAGCGTCTACTAAAACTCAGCTGGGACCGAACTCTTTAACCCAGTTTCTGGATACATTACTGGACTCACAGCCGTCTACATCAAAAAACGTTTACTTTGAAGCATCGTTTGAGCACCACATACGCCGAAAAGCTCTGGTATCTGAGCATCAAGGTTGGAGTGGATATCCTGTGAAAATCAGAGGACTCAAACTAGGTGGTCAGTACTACACCGAGCTAGAAGTTACCGTCCACTACTCGAGTACCTGTCCAGCATCTGCAGCATTAGCAAGGCAATCGATACAACAGCAGTTCAACAGTGAATTCAGTATGGTTGATGAGATGAACACTGAGTTGGTGCATCAATGGCTTGGATCCGATAAAGGGATCGTAGCGACTCCCCATGGACAACGTAGTGAAGCTCGGGTAGTCGTCCGCATCTCTGATGAACAAAACGCATTTCTCATCACTTCACTCGTCGATCAAATCGAACAATCCTTGAGGACTCCCGTTCAGACAGCAGTAAAACGTGAAGACGAACAGGAGTTTGCCATGCTAAACGGACAAAATCCCATGTTTTGTGAAGATGCTTGTCGTCGATTACAAAACTGTCTCAACCACATGGACGAAGTTTCTGACTATGTCGTTCGAGTAGAACACTTCGAGAGTCTACACGCACATAATGCGGTTTCCATGGTCGCTAAAGGCGTTTCTGGAGGACTGCGGGCACAGCCGTAACACAAACGAGTTTGGTGCCGAGGAGAGGACTCGAACCTCCACGGGGTTGCCCCCACCAGCACCTGAAGCTGGCGTGTCTACCATTTCACCACCTCGGCAAGCGCATTTGAGTATTGAGTTCAGTCAGTCGCTTGCTGCACTACGGTGAGTTTCACCGTAGCAAGAATAGAGCATTTTATGTTTTCACTACAAGCACCACCCAACGGACAGGAAGTAAGGATCGATTCAGAATCACTCACTCTAACACTCAACACTATTACACAGAACATCCATTGAAAGTCGTACCACAAACTCATCGTCACTCTGAGAAGACCACAAAACAACCAAACACAATTACCGGCGTGGTTTTCAGAGAAAAACACCATTGGTATGTTGACTCTCTGACCCCCCAGTTCAAAGATGCGGTTCAGCTCAAACGAAATAAGAATGTCACCGCTGGTGACATCGTCGTCGTCAGACTGCCTCAACCGGAGAGAAAGAGCCAACAAGCGACTCTGCTCAAAGTCCTGAAGTCCGAAAACGAAGCTACTCGCGCTTCCCAAGCACTGCTCACAGCCTTTGAGATCCCGCACAAGGAATCAAAAATCTTCCTATCCGCCGAGATCGATGACTCGTTCAATGACGATGAGATCCAGAAGCGAGTTGACTTAAGAAGTCTTCCATTCGTGACCATAGATGGTGAGTCAGCCAAAGACTTCGACGACGCTATATTGGTAGAAAAAAACACTAACGGTTGGCGATTAAGAGTGGCTATCGCGGATGTCTCACACTACGTTAAACCCAACACTCCCCTAGATCAAGAAGCTCGGCGCAGAGGAAACTCCATCTATCTCCCCGATCGGGTGATTCCCATGTTGCCACCACAAATCTCCAATGGAATTTGTTCCCTCGTACCTGAACAACAACGATTAGTCGTTTGTTGCGATATTCAACTTTCAAATAAAGCGCTCATCGAAAGTTTCAAGTTCTATGATGCAGTCATTAAATCTGCAGGCCGACTCACCTACGCTGAAACCAACCAAATCACCCGAGGTTCACTAAAGGGTCGTTCCAAAATTATCAATGAGTCCTTGAAAGCGTTCCTTGAGCTGTACCGAGCACTCCGCACCGAACGTGAGCTACGGGGTGCATTAGATTTTGAACCTCACAGTTCTGTAGTTCGTGTTGCCGATGGTAGTCCCATCTCCGTGATAGCAGAAACTCGGAACGATGCAAACGGTATGATCGAAGAAGCCATGATCGTCGCAAATCGATGCGCAGCTAGATACTTGAAATCACACAAACTTCTCCCTCTGTATCGAGCTCACCCTAAACCAGACTACGAAGCTCTGCTTGCACTTCATCAAACCCTCAATCAATGTGGAATCTATGAAGACATGGTCTCTGCTGAATCTCCTCGTGTGATCCAACAGTTACTAGAACATATCCGTTCTCGTACTCAAACCCCGTGGATTTGGGAGATTCAGGTATTACGTTCGATGCACCAAGCGACCTACTCTTTTGATACCCAAGGACACTTTGGACTCGCACTGTCAGAATACTCGCATTTCACTTCACCTATCCGCAGATACGCCGACCTCTACTTACACAGACTCATCAAGTCGACATTTAAAGGGACCGGAGAACCTGTAGGAAGCCAACAGCAACGAACACAATTGGCAGAAGATTTATCTGAATGTGAACGCCGAGCAGATACCGTTTCACGCAAAGTTTCCACCTGGCTGAAATGTGTCATGTTGAAAAAAATGATCGGCCAATCGTTCGTTGGCTATATCACGGGGATAGAAGACTTTGGAGTCTTTGTCGAGTTAGACCACTACTACCTATCCGGACTCATTCATATTTCTGATTTGGGTCAAGACTACTTTGTTCGTTATGGATCATCTCTTGAAGGAACCAAGACGGGCACACAATATCATCTAGGTGATCGAATCCAGGTGGTTGTCGTTGCTGTGAGTGTCGAGAAAGGCTTGGTTGACTTGGTGGAACAGCGACCTCAAAACGAGCCCCACACCACTCAATACCGCAAACCTAGGAAACAATAAATGAGAGAATTTGAGGAACAGAACCTTGACCGAGTATGCGGGATTCACAGTACTCTTGGCATGCTTCGAGAGTCTCCCCAAAAAGTCAGAAGAGTGCTATTTGCAGAGAATTTTCATGGTAAGCGGCTTAACGAAGTTCGTCTCCTGGCACGAGAGCTAGGAGTCAAGACCAAAGTTGTTCCTCGCCCAATGTTGGGTCGAATTGCCAAAGGGATACCTCACCAAGGTGTCATCCTTGAGATTGAACGATTTCGACCCAAAACCGAGCGAGAGCTGTTAGAGAGCTTGAATGGATGGGAAAAACCACTGATCTTGGCTTTGGACTCCATACAAGATCCACGCAATTTAGGGGCATGTCTGCGCACCGCAGAGTGTGCAGGAGTCAATGCTGTGATCATCGGAAAAAACCGCTGTGCACCGCTAACAGAGGTCGTACACCGAACATCTTCCGGAGCGGTAGCATCACAGTTCATCGCACAGGTTTCCAATCTCGCACGTACGCTCAAACATCTGAGTGAAGAAGGATGCTGGATAATCGGCACAGATAATGAAGCCAGCGAACTCTACACTCAAGCAGACTTTAATCGTGGCACAGTACTTGTTGTCGGAGCGGAAGATAAGGGTCTCCGCCGATTGACTCTGGATTCATGCAACCAAGTGGTTTCCATTCCTACTTTGGGTCAAGTCTCGAGCTTGAATGTCTCGGTTGCAACCGGAGTATTACTCTTTGAGGCAGTGAGAAGTCGCAGTTAAACACTATGGGCTAAAATAACGCACTCAACTGTGGCTGATTCACAGTACTCATTCACTCCTTGCCTCACGACACACACCGAGAATGGTTGGAGGCTTTTGCCGAAGGGAGCAAATAATGCGACACTACGAGATCGTATACATCGTTCACCCTGACCAGTCCGAACAGGTTCCAGGGATGATCGAACGACACAAGGCTATGATCGAACGCGACGGTGGAAAAATTCATCGTTGTGAAGATTGGGGACGAAGAGCACTCGCCTATCCCATCGCAAAGATTCATAAAGGCCACTATGTGCTCATGAACGTTGAAGTCTCTGCTGAGACTCTCGAAGAACTCGAAACTGGGTTCCGTTTTAACGATGCCATATTGCGTAACCTCGTTCTTTCAAGAAAAGAAGCAGTGACCGAACGTTCCATCATCTACGAAGAGGAACTCAAAGAGCAAGAGCGTGAGAAGAAACGAGACGCACAGCGTACTGCAGATATGGAAGCTCGACGCACTGCACGCGCAGCTGAGGAGAAAGAAGCCGCAGAAAAAGCAGCTGCTAAAGAAGCAGCAAAAGCCAAGACTGAAGAACCAGCTGCTGCGACTGAAGACAACGAAGCAACAGTAGAAAAAGAATCCGAACAAACTGAGGTAGCAGATTCCGCTCCACGTGATGAGGTAGAGGCTAAAGCCGAAGAATCAGTCGAACCTAAGACGAACGAAACCGAGACTTCCGACCCTGAATCTTCTGAAGAAAAAGCCGAAGCCAAAGCAACCGAAACAGAAGCTAAAGCAGATGAAGCTGAAACCGCCACTGAAGAAACAGATGACGAACCCAAACCCCACAAGAGCACTAATACCCAGGAATAGGAGCAACATCAATGGCTAGAAATATTCGGCGACGACGAGTGTGTAGATTTACTGCAGAGGGTGTCAAAGAAATCGATTACAAGGATCTCAACACCCTCAAGCAGTACATTACAGAAACAGGCAAAATCATTCCCGCACGGATGATGGGTACCAAAGCTCGATACCAACGTCAGCTATCCCGAGCAATCAAGCGAGCACGCTATTTGGCTCTGCTACCGTACACCGACCAACAAGCTTAGGAGAGAAACTGTATGAACATACTACTATTAGATCGAGTAACCAACTTAGGTGATATCGGGGATGAAGTACGGGTCAAAAGTGGCTACGCACGCAATTATCTCATCCCACAAGGACTAGCACTGCGAGCTACGGAAGAAAATCGCAATGAATTTGCTGCACGAGAAGCTGAACTTCGCGCTAGCGCAATTGAAAAATTGGAAGGTGCTGAAAAACGAGCTGCTCAGCTAGAAGACTTGACGATCACCATTCTTCAACGCTCACTAGGCGAAGGACGACTCTATGGTTCGGTAGGACCCATTGAAGTTGCTCGAACGCTCCAGCAATTAGGCATCGAAGTCCACAAAAGCGAAATCAAAATGCCTTTGGGATCGATTAGGGAAACCGGTGAATTTGAAGTGGAGATTCAGATTCACGCAGATGTTTCAAGGACCATTCAGGTCATCGTTGTAGCTTCCTAGTTACCCGGAGTTATTCACACGTTATCCACGCACCTATCAGACACAATACTTGATAACCTGAGAATCTAGCCTCAACTAATCGAATAGTCTCGTTTTGGGGTACCAAATCGAGCCGTTGTGAAGTCTAATATTGGTTTAGTTCAGCCATCGAGACCTCACAACTATGCCTGCAGATTCCGGCGACGACATTCAAACCCCTTCCATTGAAGAATCTCAGTTCGTTAGTACTGGTTTATCACTCCACGACGCACTAACTAATACCGACGCAGAGCGAGCTATTCTTGCCTGCATGATGAATGACGACAGTGCGTGGGATCGATTGACTGGTCTGATTAACGAAACAGATTTCTCCGATGTCAAGAATCGAAAGATTTTTAGGGTCATTCGTGCTCTAGCTATTCAGAACCACCACATCGACCAAATCTCAGTTCAAGCAGCCCTGAAAGATGCTGATCTTCTGGCCTCAATTGGCGGTAGAAGGTACCTACTGGAAGTTGACACATCACTGTACGATCCTCGACGACTGATCGACTACAAGGAAATGGTGCGTGCGACCACCATACGTCGTGCGCTCATTCAAGCATCTGACCACATTCGTTCGATAGCCACCCACCCTATGGATCGCACCTTGCCCGAACTGCTCTCTGAGTCAGAAGGCCAGGTGTTGCAGGTAGGTGATCAAGGTGACTCTGATTCACTGGTCAGTAGACTCAAAGACTCCATTGGCCCAACGATCGAATACATAAGAAATATCGCGGAAGCCGGAGGTCGAATACCTGGATTGGAATCAGGCTTCCGTCAGCTAGATGAGCTAACTTCCGGTTTTAGAGATAACGATCTGATTATCGTAGCAGCAAGACCAGGAATGGGTAAAACCGCGCTGACACTCAACATTTGCACGAACATCTTACTCAATACTTCAAAACCCGTTTTATTCTTTTCACTAGAACAAGATCGAGAACAACTTATTCGCCGAATGCTTGCTTCGGTTGCTGGTGTGTCTTATTCAAAACTCGACCGTGGTGAAAACCTTTCCACCCAAGATTGGCAACAATTGGAAAGTGCACGACTCAGCCTTTCGCAGCGAGAGTTCTTTATCGTAGATCAACCCAATGTTAACGTCGATTCCATGCGCTCACACATTCGTCGTATCAATCGAGAGCTGAAATCAGCTCCCTCGGAAGAATCGGATGCAGAAAACCTCGCAATGGTTGTGATCGACTACCTACAACTGGTCCGTCCTTCTCGAGAATACAACAGTAGAGTGATCGAATTGGGTGAAATTTCACGATCTCTCAAGGCTTTGGCAAAGGAATTCAACATTCCAGTCGTTAGTGTTGCTCAATTGAATCGAAATCTAGAAAATCGCGAGAACAAGAGACCAAGAATGTCTGACCTACGAGATAGTGGGGAAATCGAACAAGACGCAGATCTGATTCTCTTCATTTATCGTGATGAGGTCTACGATGATCAATCCGCTCAAAAGGGTAAAGCTGACATCATCATTAGTAAACACCGAAACGGTCCGCTGGGAGAAATCACCCTAGACTTCCAAGACTATATCATGAAGTTCTGTAATGAGGGTGAGGTGTCTTACCGAGCTGCTGTTAGCTATAGCAGCAATAGCGATCAAAGCGACGAAACCGATGAGGCTGACGATCCGTTCTAGAAAGCGCTTCTGATCCCAACAGACAAAAATTGCAACATTCCTGCTCACCATTATTTTAAATGTACTAAATATCAGTATAATCTTCATTCGTTTAATCGTGTGCAGTCCTAAGCACCAACGCAATCGATGAAAGCAAAGTTAATGTACACCTGCTGTAAGTGCGGAGCAACACATCCAAAGTGGCAAGGACAGTGCTCGGTTTGTGGGGAATGGAATTGTCTAGAAGAGATGAGTATCTCCCGAGGTTCCGCCATAAGCAAGGTGAGCTATGCCGGAGCACCTCCGGCAATCAATCGCGTTGCAGACATAAAATTTGAGGCGACTGCTCGCATACCCACTGCAATCCAAGAACTCGATAGAGTCCTCGGGGGTGGTCTGGTTCATGGCTCGGTCGTTTTGATCGGTGGTGAGCCTGGCGCGGGTAAATCAACCCTCCTCATTCAGGTTGCACACAACATCGCTCAAGATGGAACGTGCCTTTATGTGAGTGGTGAAGAGTCGGTTCAACAAATCGCTAGTCGAGCCATTCGACTCGGAATTGCCGATAGCAATACCCAACTCGCTTCGCTCACGAACGTTGAACAGATCACAGACATCGTTCAACAAATGAAACCTTCTGTTGTCATCATTGATTCGATACAGGTTATGACTGCAGACGATATCGAGAGTGTACCGGGAAGCGTGAGTCAAGTACGAGAATGTGCTGCACGTTTGACACGTTTAGCGAAACAAACGGGCACTACGTTTGTACTCGTCGGTCATGTCACCAAAGAAGGCAACCTCGCAGGACCTAAGGTGCTGGAGCACATGATTGATTGTTTCATCATGCTTGATGCACCCGTAGGAAGCAGATTTAGAACTCTACGTGGAATCAAAAATCGATTTGGTGCAGTGAACGAGCTCGGAGTCTTCGCTATGACCGACAATGGTCTTCGTGAAGTGGCGAATCCCTCTGCTATCTTTCTGGAACGTTCAAATGAACCAGCTGCTGGTAGTGTGGTGACCGTGACTTGGGAAGGTACTCGTCCTTTGCTAGTTGAGATCCAAGCCCTAGTTGATGACGTACAAAGCGGTTATCCTCGACGGGTTGCTGTGGGATTAGACTCACAGCGATTAGCCATGCACTTGGCGATCCTCCACAGGCACTGTGGTATTTCTTTAGCTGATCAAGATGTATTTGTTAACGTCACCGGAGGAGTTCGAGCCGCCGAGACTGCCGTGGACCTTGCAACTCTGGTTGCGGTATATTCAAGCTTTAGAAATCGACCATTACCGAGAGATCTGGTGGTTTTTGGTGAATTAGGATTAACGGGTGAAATTCGACCTGTCCCCAATGGTCAAGAACGACTTCGAGAAGTCCAAAAGCATGGGTTCACTCGCGCTGTCATTCCTTCTGCAAATCGAGCAAAGAAACCGACTGCAGGGATAGAACTCGCTCACGTTCAATCGCTAACCGTGGCTCTCGACACGATCAACGACATCATGTCATCTCATTGACTCAGAAAGCTATCCAATAGTTAGAAGCCTAAAATAGCTATAGGCTCACTAAGTTACCAAATTACTATGATCACGGTCAAAAATAAACTCCCACTCAGCGAATCTGATACCGAAATATGGTCTTCGATCACCCGAGAATTAGATCGGCAAGAAGAACACATTGAACTTATTGCATCGGAGAACTACGTATCTCCAGCAGTTTTAGAAGCTCAAGGCTGTGTCATGACCAACAAATACGCAGAAGGTTATCCGGGCAAGCGCTACTATGGTGGATGTGATTACGTTGATCAAGTCGAAATGCTCGCCATTGAGCGTGCAAAACAACTCTTTGGTGCAGATTACGCCAATGTCCAACCACACTCTGGAAGCCAAGCGAATGCAGCCGCATACCTTGCGCTGCTGAAACCCCACGATGTCGTCTTGGGAATGAGTCTTTCTGAGGGAGGTCACTTAACCCATGGTTCTCCGGTAAGTTTTTCCGGGAAACTCTACCAGGCCGTGCAGTATGGAGTCAGAGCTGATAGTGGATTAGTTGACTATGACACAATACAAAATTTAGCAAACGAACACAAACCCAAGATGGTCATAGCCGGCTTTTCTGCGTACAGTCGCCAATTGGATTGGTCGAAATTTAGAGAAATCTCTGACTCAGTCGGTGCTTATTTGTTGGTCGATATGGCACACGTTGCTGGACTCGTTGCCACCGGACACTACCCCAATCCAGTTCCTCACGCGGATGTGGTCACGACTACCACGCACAAGACACTCGCAGGACCTAGAGGGGGATTGATTCTCGCTAGAACAAACCCAGAAGTCGAAAAGAAACTCAATTCTGCGCTCTTCCCAGGCATGCAAGGCGGCCCTCTTATGCACGTTGTTGCCGCGAAAGCAGTCTGTTTCAAGGAAGCAATGGAACCCGCCTTCAAAGAATATCAAAACCGTGTCGTCTCTAACGCACGCACTATGGCTGCAGAGTTCATGCGTCGCAACTACAAAGTAGTATCTGGTGGAACCGATAATCACTTGTTCCTCATCGACTTGATCGACCGTGGCATAACAGGTAAAGACGCAGATGAAGCATTGAACAAAGCGAATATCACAGTCAACAAAAACACGGTTCCAGGTGACCTAAGATCCCCATTCGTTACTAGTGGTTTGAGAATAGGAACCGCAGCAGTCACACGTAGAGGATTGGGCGAAAAGGAATGTAAGCTGGTCACAACCTGGATATGTGATGTACTCGACGATCTAGCCAACGACAACATGATTATGTCAGTCAACCATAAAGTTCAGGAGCTGTGTGAACAGTTCCCTGTCTACACTCAGTGATCCCTCTGTTGATTGATTGAGTTCAACGCAACGAACCTATTTCCTCTGATAGGCTCTTTAGCTTACTACTCCCCAACTAGATGACCTCTGTGTCTGGTTCCAAGCTAGATCGACTGTATATGTTGCAAGCGATCAGATTAGCTGAAAAGGGGTTGTACAGCGTCACCCGAAATAACCCACGAGTAGGTTGTGTCCTGGTTAAAGAGGGTCGGGTGATTGCTCGAGGATTCCACCGTAAAGATGGTGCAGAACATGCTGAAGTTGATGCTATCAATCACGCAACCGAAGATCCCAAAGACAGTACTGCTTATGTGAATCTTGAGCCGTGCTGTGTCCACGGGAGAACACCTCCATGCACTGAAGCTCTATTGGAGAGCCGTATCCGACGTGTCGTAGTGGGAGAACTCGATCCCAACCCATCAGTTCTAGGAAAAGGGATCCAACAACTATCCGACAAGGGTGTCGATGTAACCGTTCTCAATCTGCCCGAAGCACGCTTGGTTAACCCGGGATTTCATAATCGCATCAAGTATTCACGGCCATACATTAGAGTGAAATCAGCGATCTCCCTAGATGGTAGGACAGCATTGTCCACTGGTGAAAGTCAATGGATTACCAGCAATCTGTCAAGAAGAGACGCACAGCAATTTCGAGCCCGTAGTGGCGCAATCCTCACGGGTATCAATACTATCCTGAAAGACGATCCGAGACTTACGGTTCGAGAACCCAAATTTAGCCCTAGCACACCGATTCGAGTCATTCTGGATACCCAGGGTCGACTCCCCGAATCTGCTGAAATACTCCAACAAGAAGGTGATGTCATAGTGGTTTGCAACAAACAAGCCAGTCTACCTGAGCGGGTTACCCGGTGGGAGCACACCAAAGACAAAGCAGATTTAAATGAAGTACATCAACGTCTTGCGGATTGGGGTGTGAATGAACTACTTGTCGAGGCAGGTGCTAAACTCACCGGTAGCTATCTGCAAAGTAATCAATGGGATGAGCTGATTCTGTATGTCGCACCTAAGTTGCTAGGAATCGCAGCGCACCCGTTAGCAGAATTTAGTATTGAGACACTCTCACAGTCCAGTGTTGGAACGGTTCAATCCATCACACCATGTGGCCCAGATATTCGAGTCGTGATCACTCGTGAATCGACTACAGAGGCTTCCAATGAAATATTCTCGTAGTCACCGACGAAGGAGCCGCAGAGCGCTGTTACAAGCTCTCTATCAATGGGATTTTCAACACATCAGTGAAGAAGACGTTCATCGATTTATGACAGAGGAAGGTGCTTTGCAAAAATCCGACAAAGCCTTCTTTAGTCAGTGTCTACAACAAATAACCTCAAACACCCAAAAGCTCGACCAATCGTTTTCCCTGCATCTTGATCGTCCATTGGAAGAGTTAACTCGAATAGAGTTAGCCTGTTTGAGAGCAGGAACCTATGAACTATTGGAACGAGAAGACATCCCTCCAGTCGTTGTGATCAACGAGTGGGTTGAATTAGCCAAGATATTTGGTGCTCAGGACAGCTATCGCTATGTCAATGCAGTCCTTGATGCAGTTTGTCGAACTATCCGGGAGGAAAATCACGAAAGAGAATGAACTGATTGAGCAGCTGCTTGAAAAACTAGGTGACACAATTGAAGGTCAAGAGATCGAAATTGGTCCAGGAGACGATGCAGCAGTCATTACGTTTAAACCCGATGAAGAGATTGTCGTCACTGTAGACACCGCCATAGAAGGTACACACTTCCCTCATGGGTGTCCTGGAGAACTTGTAGGTTACCGTAGTGCCATTGCTAGTATTTCCGACGTGATCGCGATGGGAGCAAAACCACACTTTCTGATCATCGCTCACATCATTGAAGACAATGAAGATGAATGGTTGAAAAGTTTTGCTGACGGTTTGAGGGCTGCATGTCATGCTGCAAATCTTCGGGTTATCGGCGGGAACCTGGCAAGGGGCCCCCATAGTGTTACGATAACGGCTATCGGTTCGGTACCCAAAGGCAAAGCAATGGTTCGTGGTCCCACAGCACTGAGTAACGATATCTGGTTGACGGGAAAGATAGGTGCGTCCGTTCTAGCACTAGCTGAAGAAAAGTGGGACTTTCAACCCCTATCGGAAATGTTCAAGAATCGAGACTCAAACCCCACCTCACGATTTTTTACTCCGCCCATCCATACCGATTTCGCAATCGCAGTGAGAGAACATGCGACAACTATGACGGATGTCAGCGATGGTCTAGTGGTCGAATTGGAAGACATGATCAAGGGAAGTTTAGTTGGGATAAACATTAATGTTGACCAATTACCGATCTGGAATGGAGCAGATATCGACAAAGCAATCGGACAGGATGACAACTATGAACTGCTATTCTCGATTGGAAAGAGTTTTAGAGGATGGGTAAAGGCAATTGCTGAAGCGACTCATACCCAGGTCACTCGGATTGGAAAAGTAACCTGTGAACCCGGAACGACTTTTTTGTTGGACAATCAAGTGTTCAAGCCAAGCTCAGGATACTCTCATTTCTGATCAGGACCAATCTGTTCGTGCTGATGTAGTATCAGCACTACGCCTTAATTGGAACAAGGATCCCCTTGTCATCCTATCGACTGGTCTAGGTTTGGGATGGGTTCCCATTGCTCCGGGAACCGCTGCAGCGTTGGTTGCAGGCATAGTCTGGTGGTTCTTGCCGATAAATGCTTGGCCCATCCATGCTCTCGCTTGTGTCGTGAGCCTGATCCTAGCGAGATGGCTGCTTCACGCACTGATCCTAAAATACGGATACGAAGATGCTAAACCTATTGTGATCGACGAGATCGTCGGCATGGGGTTTGCTCTCATATGGGTACCAAAAATTTGGTGGTTGTATGTCGTTGCGTTCATTATTTTTCGACTCTTTGATATCGCAAAACCATGGCCTATCAGGTGGATGGACGAGTCACTTTCCGGACCTTACGGAATATTGCTGGATGATGTAGCTGCGGGGCTCATTGCTTGCGGGTTGACCTACTGCGTATATCATTATTTCTACTAAGAGGAAAACATGGAAGAAACGGAACAAAAAGTAGACTTTGAAGCTAGTATTGCTAGCCTGGAAGCATTGGTGAAGGAAATGGAAAGCGGAGAGTTGACATTGGAACAGTCATTAATGGCTTTCGAGAAAGGTGTGAAACTCGCACGAGAGTGCCAATCGTCTCTCACGGAAGCGGAAGGACGCGTAAACAAGCTCATGAAAAAAATGAACCTCGCATCCTCTGACGACTAACGTCTCAAGTGCCATGCCGATGAATTTATCCACGCTGAAGCAAACCATTGACAATGAGTTGGAACAACGGTTAGATCTGACTTCCCAGTTGTCTCCTGCTCTCGTCGAATCCATGCGATACTCGATCCTGGGTCGAGGAAAGAGACTCCGAGGGTGCTTGACCTATGCGACGGCGACCGGATTGGGTGGAGAACCACAGTCTGCTCTGGCTCCTGCGAGTTCTATTGAGCTTATCCATGCGTTCTCACTTATTCACGACGATCTACCGGATATGGATGATTCGGACACACGCCGAGGGAAGCCCAGTTGCCATATCCAATTCGGCAACTTCATGGCGATTTTGGCGGGAGATGCAATCCATGCTCTTGCGTTTGAATTGGTTGCGGACGCTCAAGGTTTGTCTGCCGAACAGAAAGTTGAATGCAGTTCAGTTTTAGCACATGCGAGTGGTTGGAATGGCATGATGGGTGGACAAGCAATGGATATGGAACTGATGTCTGAGGATGAACCCACCCTCGAACAACATCAAGCATTAAATCAGGCTAAAACTGGTGCTTTATTTAAAGCGTCGTTAGAACTTGGATCCATTGCAGCAGGACACATGAAAAGTTCAGAGACATTTATCGTACTACAGCAAGTGGGTGTCCACCTGGGCATCGCATTTCAACTGAAAGACGATGTTCTTGACACTATCGGACAGTCCAATTGCATGGGTAAACCCACTGGTGTGGACCTAAAAATCGGTAAAAGAAATTCAATCGCGTTTCTTGGTGTCGAGAATGCTCAACGAGAGTCTGAACGACAGCTCAAAAGTGCATTAGAATTGATGGGAGATGTCCCCGGTGATATGTCGCTCGTGGCTGAATTAGCTAAGCGGTGTGTCCACCGAAGCAACTAAGTTTTTGCCTATTTTGAATGGGCAGCTTTTTCTGGTTCCTCTACGAGACCCCAGCATGCTTCAGCTTCATCTAGTCGAATCTTTCCCGCACGCTCTAAGTGATAAAACACACCGAGAATCTCCCACGTCCCTAGGGGTTGATTCTTGACTCTCATATATTCAGCAATATTTCCGGGTCGAATGTTGGGTGAACCGGAAGCAACGATTTCCCCAAAGGCATCGTAGACGGTTTGAGTTAGGCGACGATCTTGATTCAAAACAGTGGGTTTTCGTTGAGGTAATGGTCAAAAGCAGTAAAAGTGTCGATCCATAGTCTCATACAGTGGAGTATAATGTGGCACATCATTCAAGTGCTTGGGGGCGATTTGGATTCGACGACGGATACAAGAACTCAGGTGCATGCCGAGAGAGAAATAGCTCTCGTAAATCAATTGTTTCACAATAAATTTAGTTGCCAACGACGACAACTACGCTCTAGCGGCTTAGAGCCGTTAGTCCTTGTTTTCTCAGTGCTCACGTAGGACAACCGGGATCATTTCAGTGAGATCGTGTTGGTTGACTGCCCGACCAATCAACATTAAACATTAGGGCTCGTTCTATATAGCCTAGTCCCGACAGGCCAGTATAGAATCAAATAAAAAGCCGGGACTAAGCATGTAGATCCGAAGAAGGAGTACTGGCGGACGCGGGTTCGACTCCCGCCGCCTCCACCACCAGCCTCTCTGAACGTCAGTTGGGTTCAACCCAACGAATGGCATCGGCGTAAATCCAGTTGGTGTCCTTTGACGCTCCGACTACACTGACTCTGACATCACCCTCAAGAAGCTCAAATTCTCCGACGATGTTCCATCCATACTCGGCATTTTCGAAGGTGACCGCTGAGGGCTTTGAACCTCCGGTATTTTCGATTTCCAAAAGGAAATCTCCCTTTCTCTGCCAACGTTCAAAGTCATAGGTGTTGATGAAGTACTCCAAACGCCATCGGGAGGTTTCGGGTATCTCCGTGGAAAATCTCACTGGATGCAAATCTTCATGATTGACCGCAATGACTCCAGTTCTCCGATAGCGACCAAACGAATTTTCATCAATGTATCGCCCCCACCGTCCAGGCCCTGATCGGTAAATGTAGCCCTCTCGTACCGGTAGACCTTGATCGTTATCTGCCTCAAGCCGAGGTAACCGGAACCAGCCCAACGGACCGATAGTCGAAGACTGCTTAAAGTCGGGGGGTTGATCGGCGAGAAATCCAGGATCTAAATCATCAATTACGATTCCTTCATCACTAGGTCTCCAGTCACTTGGCTCGACAAAAGGCCTGGGTTCACCAGCGGGTACTCTAGACTCCCATGCAACTGATTCAAGCGGCGTGATACTAAGCGGGGTACGATTTAAAGACAAACTTGGGATAAAGTAGATGTAGTTTATTGGGTAGGTGGTAGTCAGGTTCACTCTTACCGAAGAATCACCGTCCACAAACACGGCATCTGACCGCGGCCAGCGACCTCTGCGGTTATTCTCTCGGGGATATGCAAACCAAAATACACCCTCGGTCGATTGATTGTTGAATACATGGAAGGACGTTTGATATCGAGGGTTCCCTTCTTCATCGTCTACAGGGCGGTCAATGAGGAGTTCTGAAACGAGGTAGCCGGGTAGTCCAGTTCCTTCTAGCCATGTACTCAAGAACGGTTCGACGGTAATACCCTTTTCTGCTGCTAACCGCGTGAAATCATCAAGCGTGAAGCTTGTGCCCGCATATTGTTCGCGAATGGCGCTCAACCACTCAAAGACCCTATCTTCACCATTAGCATGTGTAATAGCTGCAGCAATGACTCGACATTTTGCAAGCATGACCTCCAGGTCACTTTGATGGGGATTTTCTATTGAAATATCAAGCAAAGATTGTGTTTCAATAGTGCTCCAAATTGACATGCGCTCCAAGTATTCCTGAGCAATATCTCCAGTCCAATCTGCAGTATCGCCTCCACTTCCTTCCTCTACCGCCCACTCTACGGTCGGGAGCGACATTTGAGTCATGTTGGCGACGTGATAGGTCGAATAGGGTGAGAACCATGTATCGGGTGCATCCGCAACCCTGACAATCAAATCCAGAATCAACCGATTTAAGACTAGCGCATGTTCTCCTTCTGCGGACGTAACTTGTGTCCAAAACAGGTTAGGAAACCCAGTCCATAAGTTGTCTGTCGCTACCGCATCACGGTAGTATCTTCTGAGAGCTCCGACTTTGTGTTGGGGATAGTTTTCGGGATTGTCCTCCCATCGTTCAATGCGCTTGACCCGAATATTAAACCGTACCAGTGGAAAGCCGCGTTCCTTGAGCAGAAACATCCCTGGTAGGACTTGAACACTCTCCGTGAAGAACCCTCCATTTAAGGTTCGTAGTCGGTTGGGAACCTCTATTAATGAAAGTCGTTGGAAGGGATAGGTCATGCCACTCTCTTCAAAAGGCTCAAGTAACTCTTCAATCTCCTCTTGAAGACGCTCCTGGGAATCACTCAAAAATTCAACATTCTGGGTATGAGTTTTGTGCAAGTACAAGTCAAAAGATATCTCAGAGGCTTCCAGCGAGAACTTCTCGAACTCTGTAGCAAAAATCGCAACTTCAGAAATGGCTTGCTGTGGCTGCACCTCAAATCTACCCTCGGAGTCACTCACCCCAGAGGTATCTGTACTCACAACCAACCAGGATGAATCGGGAACTGAAGCAGACACGTTGACATGGAAGAAATCGATCTCACCCTGTCGGTATCTCGACTCACGACTGCGCGGACCAGGTACAGGATACCAATACGACCCCGGCATTAACGCAACATAAGACTCTTCAAAAATCGAACCCTCATGTCCAAACAGCTGGACAACTCTGCGTGAGACATTTCGATCCCTGAAGTAGTCGATAGGGCTATCAATGTAGGAAAATCTAGAATCAGGTTGCCCTTTTGCTTTGACTGAAAACTGATGAACTTGTTCTTGCTTCAGCTCTGACGGCGTATCGACAACCAGCAGTCCTTGATCAAACCCAAACGATACTTCGTTGCCGTTGAGTTGGACTGATTCGATTTGCATACCAGGATTTAGGGTAAACAACAAACCTGTATTGGAGTCATGGTCTTGAATTTGAAACTGATAGGTCAAATCAAGTGCAAGCGATTTACCCGGATCTATGTCGAGATTCCCTTCCATGGTTTGCAGATCAATCTTGCTGTTCCAAGAATGTTCCACGTGGAACATTAGCCATTCATCGGGCTTGTAGTAGTCACTCACCAGCGCTAAGCTCAACCCTGTGAATGTTGCAACACTCCCGAGAGAGAGCACCACACCCAGCGGTGCAGTCCAGATCTTCTGTTGTCGATCCCAGCGTTTCATCATTGCAGAGGCAAAAAGCAGTAGTCCTAGTGCACCGATGACCGTGCACAAACGAATAGAGATGATTGACAGAGGAGCTAAATCGGGCAAGAGTTCGGATGTAATTAAACTGTCGTTGGACAATGGCGAAACTACCGAGAGCAGTGAGAATGGAACGAGTAAGTTAAGGACGTAGCAGCCAAGAATCAGAGAGACCGATACGAATGCTCCCATCAATCGAGAACGGAAAATACAAGTCAGTGCGAGTGCGACCGCACACCACAGGAACAGTAAGGGAAATGCATCAATGACTAGGAGATTGAATACAGACGTGGTCTCAAATATATCGCCCCACATCCATCCCGCAATATTGCAAGTGTAGCCGATGGTCTGGAGACCCAAGACCGTTATTAGTGCAACAGAAAATAGGAGTGCAGTGGGTCCTAATACACTTCCCAGTAGGTATTCAAAGTTAGTCAGATAGTGAGACTCCACCACGGCTTGAACACGTTCTCGTTGGTGCAACTCACGGACATCGAAGGCTAGAAATACCGCCGCGATCTGAAACGCTACAAACACCAATGGATCTACGTTTGTCAGCAAGTGCATCGGTTCTGTCAGACTGAATGATGGAGAATACGGAGCCGTCAGTGTTTGAAACACGCATGCTTGAAGATACCCAATAAGCGCAAACAATGCGAGTATGATCGCAATGATCCAGAATCGAACACGAGACTTGCAAATGAGCCACTGGGCCCGCGCTACTGCAAACATTCGAGAGTAAGACATCAGAACTCAATCCTCATCAGAGTTGCCACTCAATGCCCAAGAACGCTCGTCTCGGTTCGCCGGGAAAGTAGCGGTAGTGACCAAATGCAAAGTCTGCACGATTGGCGTAATCTACATCAAGAAGGTTGTGAATCCTGAGAAACGTGTTCCATCGATTAGAAACTTCTAAGCGAGTTCTGAAGTTCATCACGGTATGACCCTCGTATTCTGCTGAATTAGCAGCATTGACGTAGTGTTTACTAATGTGGTTAGCTTCCAATTCTCCAGTAACCGTTGCAGATAATCGAAACTGCCAACGCAAATTTGCGATAGTCCTGGGCGCGGTGTCAACTTCATTTCCGTCTACGATGGATTCTCCTCGAGAGACTCTACGGGTAAATCCGTATTCATGCTTCGCAAACGTACCTACTGCAGCTATCGAGTGCCAATCGTTGAGTACCCAAGTTAATTCCCACTCCATGCCTATGGATTGTGTGGATCCATCATCGACATTGAAGCCTTCTGCATCCCTGAAGATGACATTAGAGTTTGAACCCTTGTATCCAGCAAGTTGTACCGTGAGTTGATCGAATTGTGCGCTCAATCCGAGTTCTATTGAAGTCAAATATTCGCTTTGCAAATCTGCAACTTCCTGTCCACTCTGCAAACGATACAATTCTGTAGTCTGTGGAGGACGGTAACTTAATCCTGCGACACTCCAGACTGTCACATCATCTGATAGGGTATAGGTGTAGCCAAGTCGACCTGCCAAGTTCACAAAGGTATCTGATCTATCTCCTGGGCGAATGTAGAGACATCCCCCGAACCCACAGTGACTCCCATCATCTCGGGTATTCCCGTTCAAATGGTGATTGTCGTATCGATACGTTGATAGTTCAACTTGCAACTCCTGCTGAATTTCATGTTGAGTTCCGAGAGAAAGTTGAGAGCGTTCAAACACTGATGCGGTCGTCGCACCCACACTATAGTCATAGTGGGTTCCGACCGGGCGAGTAGCAACCAAAAACGGTGAGCCAACCGTGGGTGACTCTTGAGTTTGGCTTAGCTCAGCGGTCATGAAGTCCACTTGAGTCCCGATAGACCATTCGCCTCGGTTGATGGGTTTCGACCAAACCAATACTGAACCGATACTGGTTTGCCCGTTTTCTTCGGTAGGCTGACCAGGCAGGAAATGCTGCAAGAACTTCATTTCTGAATTGCGTAGGTAAGTCGCGAATTGAGTATCACTGTTAGCATTAGCTCGAAACCACTGACTGCTCACTCTGAGTGAGCTAGCTTTGCGATAGGCTTCAGGATTGGGGTTGGATTTTTTGAGATTGTTGTCCTTATACGCTTCAAACCCTCTTATGTATCCACCGGTTTCCTGATCTAAATTCGACACTGATACCGAGTGTCTTGCACTCCAGAGTCCATGCAAGGTAGGAATCAACACATTCAATTTCTGATTGGTGTGATCTGTGGACTCCCGAAACCCATCAGTTGAGTTTACGAGCAATTTGGCACGAATCCTTTCATCATCCCATCGAGTACGAACACTGAAATATCCATATCGACCACCTCCGATACTGAAACTGGTTTGATGATTGGAGTTAGAGAAAGGTTGTACATTGATTGCACCCAAAAGTGCGTTTCCACCGTAGAGTGAACTCGAAGGTCCACGCATTACCTCAATGTTGGCAGCTTGTTCAGTGTTCAACTCAAACAATCCGTTGACATTACAGAATCCTGTAGGACGCACGGGTATGTTGTCTTCTAGGATCAGGTACGCTCCACACGCTCCTGCTCCCGTGAGGACTGCCGATCTCATTCCAGCTAAGTGTTCTTGACCCGAGTTCTGAACAATCCATACGCCTGGTATTCGAGCAAATATTTCATGCGGATGAGCTGCTTTGACTAAGTCAATATCTTCAGAATCAATTAGGGAGAAACTACCGAGAGTGGAGCGAGATAGGATGCTGTTAGGAACTGCTGTGACCACGACCTCTTCAAGGTCTTCAACTGCATCCTCGACTTCCTCTGCATCAATCAACCCGGCCCATAGCAGCAGGGACAATCCAGCAGCAATTGCTAATGAATGAACGAAGAGACGAACCTTAAAGTACGACCGCACCCATTTGCTGATGACCGGGAAGACTATAGTCGAATTTGAAGAGGAATTAGCTAGTCTCTTCGACCTTCTCGACTTCAAGTTCCTCCAGATTTTCAGCGATGTCCTCGGCTGAAGTACCCGGATTCACATCTCGGTCTACTTTCAGAATCTTGCCATCGGTATCAATGTAAAAGGTGTGTCTTGAGGGATAATCCCTATCCGACATCACACCGAATGCTTCTGCGACTTCTTTGGATATGTCGGACAAGATCGGGAAATCTGCATGAGTTTTTTCTGCAAACTTCTTGTTGTCCTCTTCGGAATCAACACTGATCATGAAGTAGGTCACATTGAACTCACGAATCAGATGGCCGTTCTCTGCAATGGACTTGCATTCTTGAGTACATCCTGGAGTATCAGCTTTGGGAAACCAAGCGAGAACGACAGGGCCTTCTTCCAAAAGTTCGGACAGCGTGTATTCGTTGCCATCAGATGCGGGAAGTGTGAAGTCTGGCGACTCATCCCCTGCGTTTAGTTCGACTTGTTTCGCTTCGTCTTCTTGAGCAACCAGGGCTAACGGTAACCCCAACAACAGACTCAAGACAAAAACACTATGGAATACTACCTTCATTTCATTCTCCTAGGTGGATTCATTCAATTTTACGAACGGGTTGATTTCAAACATTCAAGATATTTTCGGGTCGTTTCAGCTAACCCCCAATCCAGTGCATCCGCAACAAACGCTTGACCTATCGATACTTCATCGACATCAACATGGGTTACCAGCTCACTCAAGTTGTTGAGATCCAAATCATGTCCAGCATTAACCCCTAGACCCAAACTTCGCGCAGTTTGGGATGCGTGGGTGTACTGAGCTAACAAACTGGATGTCTTGTTCGACTGCAAGCCAAATTCTTGAACCGATTCAACCCATGGTCCAGTATACAGTTCAATACGGTCCACACCCGCTTTCGCTGATAGCTGAACCTGTTCAGGTTCGGGATCCAAAAAGATACTCACTCGACAGCCTGCAGACTGAAACATTTTAGTGTAGTGTCGAACTGCGTTGAAATTTTCAGTCACGTACAGATCCCAGCCCTGGTCAGAAGTGAGCTGATCGGTGTCATCAGGAACGAGAGTACATTGATCGGGACGGGTGGCAACGACGAGCTCGACAAAGCCAGGATACCCGTTCTGCTGTGCCCCTATTGCAGGGTTTCCTTCAATATTGAACTCAACCTTTCGTTGGGTCACCAGACCACTGAGGTCGTACACATCTTGTGGTCGAATATGTCGTAGGTCAGAGCGTGGATGCACAGTGATACTCTTTGCACCCGCATCCAGTATGGTCCGGCTACATTCAACGACATCAGGGCGAGTCCCTTCCCTGGCATTACGCAACCACGCAATCTTGTTGACGTTGACTGAAAGTATTGTGTTCACGACCACAAGCTAGGGGAATCGGTGGTTGTTTTCTATTTTCGTTGCATCTGTACGAACAGAATCACTCCCATAATGAGGGCGAACAATAGGGGCCAGATAAAGAGTGAAAGGGTTCGATACAACACCCAAATTTCTTCAGAATACCCATAGGCTACGACAACGTTCACGAGACCGGATAAACCAGTTCCTAGCCCTAGGACCAAAGTCTGCAGTCGCCATAAGTGCTTAGGTAGTTTGAACTCGCCTTCCCCAAATAGCCACTCCAAGACACTCTTTTTGCTAAAGAAGTAGTTGGTCAGCAAGATTGCGCTCATCATCCAGGATACCACCGTGGGTTTCCACATTACGAACATAGGATTCTGTAGAGCGACGGTGAGTGTACCCGAGATAATCGAGACCACTAGGATTACCCACATGATCTTGGTGATCTTTTTCTTGAACAGCAAAAAGAGAATGAACTGAATCGCTACTGCTACCATGAGTGCAATCGTTGCATGGTAGATGTCTGTCATGGGTAGCCAATAGACTACGACGAAGACGATTCCCGGAGCTATTTCAAAAAATGTGTTCAAACTCGGTTCCTAATCTTTAGTGGTACGATTTACTTTTCAACGGTCAGGGGGCTATTGTCTGTTCAAGTAGTATCCATGCTAAGATGAACTAGCAACTCTACCTACCGCGAGTATTTCTGAATCATAGACTGCAACCACAACCGAAGAGCCGTAATTGGGACAGTTATAAGTTTCACCTACGGTTACCGGACTATCAACTTCAGACTTGAATAACTGTCGTTTGACCTGTCCGCGATGCTCAGCTCGTGCTATGATTTCTTGACCAAGATAACAACCTTTAGTAAAACTGACGGCACCGTGTTGGGTTAAATTCAGCATTTGTGGAAGAAACATCCCACTGGTGACAGAACGCACGACTGGATACATCGCACCAACGGTGAGTCGGTCCAATTCCGTCTTCGTTTCATCGGACTGGGTTAATCCCCAACCAAACGGTGCCAGTGCAACAGGAAAGTCCGATGGTATCTCCGATAAATCAAGATTATCCTGGTTCGCATCTTCCAATTCGCAGCGAGCAAACACAATATATCGGGAAAGGTGTTCTCGAACAAGGTCCACAACAGAAGTATGCACTATCATCGACACTCGCTCACCTGAACCAAATACCCAGCCATTTGCAATCACCCGACCTTTGATTTCAGTCAGTGCCATAGGGATCGCAGACTCCAGCTTGATCTGTTCCAGGTCACCAGTGAGGTAACCCTGAAGGAAAGAAACGGCTTCCTTGCCAGATACTTCAATGATCGAAATCGAGTTCATCATGGGTACAACCTCTGACCGAACAACTTCGGATTAATCACCATGGAATCAACCGCGGAGGAAAGGTTAAAAAAGCGAATCATGTGGCGTTCACGTCGAGGGATGTGGGAGTTAGACCTTCTATTCCGACCTTTTGTCGAACAATGCTACCCACAATTGTCCGAGGAATCGCGACAACTATTGGATGAGCTATTGGACTTGGATGATGTTGAAATTTTAGATCTCACTCGTGACCCTGCTGTCAAACCGAAGTACCAATCCCTCATTGAAGATATATTGCACTACAAGCAAGTCAATCTGGATGAATGATGCTGGGAACAGCTTCGTCTAATGTGTGCGGATGATCCCGTGTGTAATGCAATCCTCTACTCTCTTTGCGCCACTGTGCAGAGCGCACAATCAGCTCAGCTACATGAGTGAGATTTCTGAGCTCAAGTAAGTCGCCCTTGATTCGAAAGTTTGAGTAGTAATCGTGAACTTCCTGCTTAAATAGTTCGATCCGCTTCGCTGCTCTCTGTAGTCGTCTATCGGTGCGAACGATCCCAACGAAGTTCCACATCAAGTTTCTGAGCTCTGACCAGTTTTGGGTCAGGACAACATCTTCATCTGATTCAGTGACACGACTTTCGTCCCAATCGGGGATCCGCAGATCAATTGATTCAGCATCAGAGAGATAACCCCGTACATGGTTAGCTGCTGACCGAGCAAGAACCAGACACTCTAGTAGCGAATTGCTTGCGAGTCGATTGGCACCATGCAATCCCGAACAGGCAACTTCTCCTACTGCATACAAACCAACAACGTCGGTTGCACCAGAAAGTTCAACCATCACCCCGCCACAGGTGTAATGCGCAGCGGGAACGACCGGAATGGGATCTACTGACATATCGATACCTAATTGTTGTAATCTCTTATCAATGTTCGGAAATCGATCTTGAAGATGAGCTTTAGGTAAACGAGTGACGTCGAGATAAACATTGGAAATCCCTAACCTTTTCATCTCAAAGTCAATGGATCGAGCAACTACATCACGTGTTGCCAACTCTCCTCGACTGTCGAACCGATCCATAAATCGTTCACCATTGGGAAGGATTAGTTTTCCACCTTCTCCTCGGACTGCTTCAGAAATCAAGAACGAACGCGCTTGGGAGTGGTAGAGGCAAGTGGGATGAAACTGACTAAACTCCATGTTGGCAACTCGACATCCCGCCCTAGCAGCAATCGCAATTCCATCTCCAGTCGCTCCATCAGGATTCGTGGTGTATTTGTAGACCTTGGAGGCACCTCCCGTTGCAAGGACCACACACCGAGCAGTCCAGGTTTCAACAGATTTGGTATCTCGGTTGTAGACGTACAACCCTGCTACCCGACCCTGTTCTAACCCAAGCTTATCCGTTGTGATCACATCTATTGCCAATCGATTCGTCCGAAGTTCGACATTGGGTTCAGCTTGAACCTTTTCGGTCAATGTATTCGTAATCGCTTGTCCGGTAGCGTCAGCAACGTGTAATACACGAGGAAAGCTGTGTGCGCCTTCGTTAGCAAGACTGAACTCGCCTGCGGTTTGGTCAAAGGGAACTCCAAGATCTGCAAGTTCTTCGACTACACGCTGGGCTTGCGTCACCACATGCCGAACTACTGCTTCATCACACAATCCAGCTCCAGCTCGAATGGTATCGCACACGTGGTCGTCCGTCGAGTCTTCTTTGTGTATTGCTGCTGCAATTCCCCCTTGGGCACGGTTTGTGGATGTACTTCTTAAGCTTTCCTTTGATATGAGTATCACTTTGAAATGTCGAGCAAGGTGCAGCGCGGTGCAAAGCCCCGCTGCACCTGTTCCTACAACAATGACATCTGCGATTAAGTGGTCGCTAGGCACCTTTAACTCGATCTTAAAATCTGGCAGAATCTTAAGCAACTGTTTCGTAAGACTCCACGCTCAAGGATAGTTTGTTCCGGTTCTAACCAAATCTTTCGACTCTTGATAGCGAATTGGGTGCCAATAAAATTGAGTGCAGGTTGGTGGGGTGCGTAGAAACGAACCGGCTGCCTAGAACGAGAGGAAATGTGCAAGTGGCTACACAACCAGATACAGACGCTGCATTGGTTAAGCGTGTTCAAGAGGGCGACAGCAGCGCTTTTGACTTGCTTTTTGATCGTTACAAGCATCGAATCCATTCACTCATAAGCCGATTCTTAGACAACAACGAAGACGTTGAAGATGTGCTTCAAGACTCGTTTATCAAAGCCTACAAAGCACTTCCGAAATTTCGAGGAGAAAGTCAGTTCTATACCTGGCTGTACCGCATCGCAACCAACACTGCAAAAAATCATTTGTCGGCTAAAGCCAGAAAGCCTGTCAACAAAGATATCGACATGGATGAAGAAATCTACATCAACGAGATTAGTGAGTTACAGGAAACCGAAAATCCAGCGAATTTACTCGAAAGTCAAGAGCTGGAACAAATCATAAATGATGCTGTCCAACGTCTAGAACCAGAACTCCGTAGTGCGATCACGTTGCGTGAGTATGCTGGCTTAAGTTATGAACAAATTGCACAAATCATGGACTGTCCAGTAGGTACAGTTCGTTCGCGTATTTTCCGAGCCCGAGAGTCGATCTCGAACCGCATTCGTACGAGAGACGCGTAAACAAAGGCTCAAAACTATCAGTTATAGGAAATTTTGAACATAATCAAGAATTAAAGATTGCAACTCGGAGGCTGTTAGTGTGTCTAACGCTTCAAGTGTCTAGTTTGAAATCGTGTAGGAGGATTTAGAACCCGTATGGCAGAATCAACGAAGAGCAGCATGTCGATGCTCATTGATGGCGAGCTGAATCAGGAGGATTCGAACAAGATACTACAGGAGTTGCACCAGAACGAGGAACTGCGAACCGACTGGAGAAACTATCATGCCATTTCCGCGGTGCTACGACGCGAGGAGCTATCATCACTGAAAGCTCCACCAGATTGGGAAGCGTTGTCACAGAAAATCTCGGATGACTATAACGTCATCTCCTTCCATCCCAAACGAACACGAAAGCGAGTCTATCTCAGCCTGGGGGGAATAGCAGCAGCCGTAAGTTTCATGGTTGCTGTTTTTGTCTTTCAACCAAACTTGTGGAACGACAACTCCACAGAATCAGTCGCAGATACGACCGATACCTCCTCAGTATCTCCTCAAGCAGCAATGGCATCCATCAACGGTGAAGTTCCTGAAGATCCAGTCAACACGATGCCTACGGCTAGCTTTGCCTTTAGTTTTGTTTTTCACTACTCCAATACCGACCTCCCCTCTGTCCCCCAAGACGTTCAAGGAAGAACTTCATCAACAACATTTAGCTTTCTCGAAGAATACGACAAGATTACCTCAGGCCTGGATGAATCACCTCTACCAGTCACTCGGGTTGCTGCACGAACTGTATCTATCGAACTATGAACGCATACCCAATTCACACATCTAGGGTATAGCTGTTGTTTCTCTTGTGCTGTTAGCTGGATACGCCACAGCGAATGACCGAACCTCTCTTGAGTGGTTACAAGCCATGGAAGATGCCATGCGCATCACCCTTACGAAGGTAACTTGAGTTACTGGACGGTCAAGACATGACCACACTACACTTTCTTCACGAAGTCGAAAATGGAACCCAGAACGTCACAGTGGACCCCCTTGATGGAGATGAGGAAGAGTCCACTCGAATTTCAAAGAAACTTCGTCAATCTTCCATTACCGCGCTCATCAGTGATGTTTACGACCTTGGAAAACCCTTAGACGACAGAATTGCGGACAGACCCGCGGTATGTATCAGCATCACACCGAAGCAGCCCGACCGTTATTCCATGAATATTTGCATTTGCAAACAATCGAACATCTTGCTAAAAAAGA
>CBDATJ010000004.1:0-21193 GCA_965199895.1 Pseudomonadales bacterium
ACCTGACTTAGTAGGTCGAGTACGAAAGCATCAGTCTTGTAGTTAGTTTTCTCCGTTTTTTCGAAATCCGGATCCATAGCCAAGATGTTTCGCACAAATAGCTGACTATGTTCAATGGGAAATTCTTCTTTGACAATGTCGATCAATTCATCTAATTGCTCAAACATGGGTTCGTAACCATACCCATAATTGGAGCGGATTCTCCCTGACCACTGGTCGATTTCAAAGTTGCTTGCTACAAGGTAGGAGAAATATTGCCCTGCAGTTTCCCAATCTTGAATCTTCGAGTAGATTCGAGCAATAGTGAGGATGACTCTTAAGTTATCTAAACTCGTTCCACTTGCCCAATTAGTAAACGCTTCGGACATCTCGGGGGTAATTTCCTGATCAACTGCGAGGGTCAAATAGATCCATAAATTGACTTCATGGTCATTTGCGCTATTCGATTGCAATCGTTCGTTGAGTTCATTGAGTCGCACTGCCAGTGATTCGGGATGATTGACGTAAGCATCGACCACTAAGGTGTACCAATCAGTCTCATTATCTCTTTGGTAGGGGGGGAGTGAAACCAACAGTGTCTCTAGATCCCGCCCCACATCGAAACGCTTGACTATTTCATCCATGATGGATGCAAATTCTTCGGGATCTTCTCCCCATTCTTGTTGTTGGACATATCCCACAAGACTCTGAACACCGCCACTACGGTATCCACCACGATAGCCGTAGAAATCTAATTCATCGAGTTTTGATTGATCTGCAGGCCAGCGAAGGAACAGTTCTACGGGTGACCCAGGCATGAAGTACATTGGTTCTGGGTTGAGCATTTGCATGTTCAAACTGCGCCAAAATCGCCTCAAACCCTCACGGGCTTCAACATCTGTATTGGAGTCGTTTAGATCCGCTAAATAAGCTGCAGCTCGTTTGACCCCCTTGGGTATGCTATCGGTGTATAGGGATCTGAAGCCGATTGAATCCCCGCCATCTCGAATCCAACGCAATATAGCGTCTGGATGAGCTCCATACAAAAATGGAGAATTGTCGTTTCTATCGAAGATGTCATTGATGACATCGGGTTTTCGTAGATCCGGGCCACCATCCGTAGTGACTGCTATGGAAGTTGCGTAGTTTTCTCGTTTATTACTCCAAATGAAGTAGGCAGCACGAATGGGCTCACTTGTTTTGTCTAATTCATAGACATTTTTCAGTTGACCACTGACTTCTTGGGTATGATTTTGTTGAATCACAAAGGTCAGTAGACTGTATCTGAGTTCCATGTTCTCTGGGAAGCATTCGACCAATCTCTTAAGGATGTCCAGACCATCAATGACTTCTTCACCTTCTCCACCGTATACAGAATTCACGAAACCTGACATGCTCCGCTCCATGAGTTGCCCCACCATTTCCTCACTGGGACAATCACCGGTCATGAATGCGAGAGTCTTTTGGTATTCTTCTTGTTGAAAGTACTGACTGGTAATGTTGTTGAACATGTACTGCATGTTAGGATCTATATCTGCACTGACGAGAATGTCGTAGGCTTTGCTTCGGTTGCCGTTATAGAACTCTTCTAACAAAGTTTCACCATCAACGCCCAAATCAATTTTTTGATTGACTTGTGCGACCATGTCTTTGAGGATGTCGACGTTGTCGGGATGTGCACCAAGATTCAGAACCAGTCGAATAATGCTCCCGATTATGTACTCATCTTGAAAGTCAAACTTTCCAATTAACTCAGACGAAATCGATGACAATTGGGTTCGTTGATTCTTATCCAATTCAAGTCCGAGTAGATAGGTGTGCATATCGATCAGATAGTAGCTCATCGCCGAGAAGGGATAGTTGGGCGGCGGCGGTCGACTGAGCACATACTCGAATAACTCAAGTGCAAACTGTATGTCGTCCCTGTTTCTCGCATAGGTCCAGATCGAATTGATGTTATAGAACTGTTGATTGAGAAGTTGCTTAGCTTCCGGGGATTCCAGGAAGTCAATCAGTTCGCTTGCGGTCTCAAAGAAAGGTCCGAACTCTTCTTCAATTTCATAGATGAAGTCGGTGTTTCGGATGAACATCTCAAACAAGATGGCTGGATCATCTTTGAGTTGAGAGACCACACCAGACACAGTTCGCAAGTATTCGTTGTCTTGGAAGAATTTCTTCGCAAATCTCAAGCCAAATTGGAACTCGCCATCATCAATGAAGGATTGGAAGATTTCTTCCTCAGTGAGTGGTGTTGTGGTTAACGCGGTGAGGTTTGAAATTAACTCGATGTGTCGCCTTTGCATTGCGTAGTTGAAGCCTCTTACGAGTACATCACCCGAGTCTTGTGTTTCCGACTGTAATTCTGGAGGAATCATCGAAACTACATCACTGGGCAGAGAAGCACCGTATAGCTCATACTGTTGCTGCAAGTGTGAGATGAAATTCGTAGACACGGTGACTGCAGAAATCTCCTCGGAATCTTGGTCGCGAGTACCCATCAACAGCGATGCAGCGATTTGGTCTGCTAATTCTTCGCTGATAAACTCCGATGCTAGTGCGTAATCCATGGCATCGGAAATATCTTTTCGATCTATTGACAGTGATAGTCGTCGGATAAATTGACAAAGGTGCTTCAATCGCGACAGACGAGTGATAGAGAGATCGTCCTCTTCTTCCCTCAGAGATTGAGCAGAAGCAAACTCACTTTGGAACAATTCGTTGATTGCTTCAAGAATTGATTCCTCTGCAGTCGCGTCTGTGGGCCAGGTTGAAATCAATCCTTGTACGTAGGGCTCATAGAAGGTGGTGTAGTCGCGATTCACACTAGTGTTGCGTTGTCCACCGAAACTATAGGGCATACTCATCATCATCATTGGATTCACGTTATCCATACCCATAGAAGGTTCAGCGTGTAACTTCTGTGGTTGACTGCGAAGTATGTTCAGTAGACCTTTGAGGTATAGTGTGTTGGCCACTTCAGTCTGGCCGTTCGTTTCTCTCAACATCGCTGTTTTGATGATGAGAGTGCTGTCGTCTTGATTCAAAGACAAAGCATGGCTGTAGTAGGAGAGTGCTCGTTTAACAAAACCTGCATCTAGGAATAGGTCAGCCTTGGTTTGGTTTACATCTAACTGACCCGTAATATCTTGGATCAGATCTAGGGATTTCTCTGCACCTAGAGTGAAATCTTGATCCAACAGGGTTTTGGCGATGCTGATATAGACATCGGGCGGGAGTTGTTGCCTTAATCCGATGAGTCGTCGCCCGTAGGTGAGCTGACGTTCACTATCTCCAGCTTTTTGTTCGAGTGAAAAGAACCCAGCATCTTGTGTTGCCATGGTGACCAATTCACGCAGCACTGACAATCGCCTGATTCCCGCTTGAGAGACAGAGTTTTCAATAGCAACAAATTCTCCTTCAGTGTCCAGAGTCTCGTTCGCGATTTCACCGAGTAGGGTGTATAGGTAGAACTTGTCCTCTTTACGAGTAATTCGTTCTAGGATGATTCGGTGAGTCCAACGGAAAATAGCTTGGATTTCGTCAGGTAGCCGTTGTCCAAATCGACGTTGTCCGATCATGTTCAGGATGCCATCAATAGCAACCACAAATTCATTGTCGTCGTTGGAGTGTTCGGCTACATATTGGAAAATTGCAACGGCTTCATCGGTGCGATTGGACTCTTTGAGTAGCTCACCCATGAGTAGTAAGTTATCGCTGTGAGTGGGATGAAGCACCATCGCACGGCGGTAGCTTTCAATGGCTTCTTCGTCGAATCCGCTCATTGATAGCACACTTGCTTCAAATTCTCCGGTGACAGCTTCTTCGTCGAATGTTCGAAGCTGTTCAAGCCAGTGTTCGATGTCCTCTAATTTATCGTCTGCCTCTTCGGACACGGTGTATGCCACCATGTTGAGAACGATGTTTTGAATGTGTTCGATTCGATTTTCGGGGTCTACTTCTTCGAGTTCTCGTAATACTGAGTCATATTTGTCGTACTCTTCTAATTGCAGATAGACGAGACCCAGTTGTTTCAATCTCTCGACTTCGGAGATTCCCGAATAGCGAGCGTATTCTTCAACGGTTTCTGCTGCTGAGAAGGAATCACCGATCTCGGTGTAGATACGGACCAGTAGATTGATGTCGTTCTTGTTCGCTGTTTTGTTGTAAAGGCTGTTCTCCAACTCAAGCGCAATATCAGCAAGTTTGTTGAGTTCTGCTGCGATCAAAAGGAACTGGCTTTCCGCAAATTTTCTTCGTGCGGGAGTGTTTTGGCTCACCCAAATCTCTTGCCAAATTCGCAGAGCGTCTTCCTTGTTACCCGTTCGACTGTGTAGCCATGCCAACCGCATACGGTCGTCATACGCTAGATTTTCTTCTTGGTATTTCTCAACGTTGACAAACACTTCCAAAGCACGGTCAAAGAGTTGTAAGCGCTCAAACCCATCTGCGACGATTCGCATATCACCAGCATCCGGGGGCAGAGCTGCGAAGAGATCCTCGATTGCTTGAGTGGCTAATTCCGTTCGACCTTTACCGTAGTGTGTTTCAAATAAGTAAATTTGACCCGTAGTGGTTGGACCGTGAGCCTCGACATGTCGCTGGATCATGTCAATGCTTTCTTGTTCGAAGCCCATTTGAGACATATAGTCCGCGCCCATGACAAGAACATTGATGTCATGGGGGTTATTTGCCTCTAGTTGCTTCCAAACTTCACCTGCTTTCTCCGGTTGTGCAGTGCTGACATAGTGAGAGGCTAGTCCGGTATACCATTGAACGATATTGGGTTCTTCGTCAATAAGGTGTTGATACTCTAGAGTCATCTCGTCGGTACGTCTCGCCATGTCATAGATTTGGATCAGTCGTTGGCGGGCTGCAATATCAGTGGAGTCTTGCTCAAGTGAACTGTACAGTGCAAGAGCGTCGTCATAGAGCTCCATATCGGTCAATAAATCGATGTGAAAGTCGACCAAGTCGCGGTTGTCTTGGTTTGCAGTTCGACGTTCCAGGATCAGAAGCAACTCATCAAGTGAATCTGATTTTCGGTAAGCTTCGTCGACCAAGGTCAGTGCGTAGAGACCATCAAACCTTAACTCGGTAGCATCGTAGGCTTTCCACGAATAACCTTGTGCAGTTTCATAGTCGCCTGCTACGAGAGCCCACTCGCTATAGCGAATGAGTTGTCTGAAGTACTTGGGATCGTCTTCGTTTGGTTTGTAGAGTTCGAGTGCGATTTCAGCGTGCCCCAAAACTGCAAGTGTGATTGCCGCACGGTTTTTGAACTCTTGATCTTGTTCTAGAGCGAGATCGTACAGTGCTTGGACATTAGTTTCGTCGACGTTGATCATGGCTAAACGAATTCGGATAAATTCTCGTTCTTCGTCGACATCGGTAGCGGTGAGCGCTTTCGCATACCATTCAACAGCACCTTCTTCGATTCCTTGAGCATCAAGTAAGCGTGCTTTTAGTAGGTAACTATCAATGCTCTCTGCTAGTTCCAGAGCTAGATCAACGGATTCAGTCGCACTGTCAAATGCACCAAATCTCCAGTAAAGGTGTGCAACCGATAGATAACTTTTTGCTCTTGAGCTATCGGAGTTTTCTGTATTTTCTGCTGCTGATTTGAGGATATTGACAGGTCTTTGAATGCTTTCTGATTCCAAGACAGCATTGTCGTAAACTGCTCGGATCAGTTCAAGATTCAATCTCCCCGTTTCATGGTTGGAAGATAGGAGATCATCCAGTGGGGTCGCACCTAAGTTGAGGGCTAAGAGTGCCAGTAATAGACCAGTGCTCAATCGGCATAAACTCTTGGGAATGCAAAGTTTCATAGGGAAATCCCTCTATTGGGAGATGGGTTTTTAAGGGGAGGAAGCTGGTTGATGTTGAGACCTTCGAGAATAGAGATTCAATATTCGCGTAGGGTGATTGACCCCATTGTCATAGTCGCGTGAAGGTCTATGGTAGTCCTGGCTCGAGACACATCTGAGTCACAGAAAGTTCACGGTTCGAACCAGTCTAGTTTGCTTTAGGCCAGCGTCGATATACCAGGTCAGATAGGTAGACTAATAGCGCAAGCAAGAACATCCAGGGTCGTATGTCGATGATCCCATATGACAATTCGCCTGGGCTTAAGTTTTGCACTACAGTCGAGGAAGGACTATCAGAAATCTGTTCTCCACCTGTTTCTAATGCAAGGCTAGTGAGGTCGAGTCCACTTCGAGGATCAACCTGGTTTTCTTGAGACTGGTCTGTTCCAGCGAGGCTGACGGCTCGCCATTCTCGATCACTCATGTTGCTACCGATACCGATGAAAACGTCGTCGTTTTCAGCGGTTCGAACCTCAGCTTCAAACAAGCCAGGTGCGGTTTCTTTGAATGGGTGGTCACTGTCTTCTGGTTTTGAATCAATGGTATATAGGTTTAGTTCGGGTGTCAGGTCTTCATTTCGTGCAACTCTGTGTGCCACGATATCGGTGACACCGTACTTTCTTCTCACATCAATCTCGAATGCTCTGACTTCGGGAGCAGTTCTACGGATGAGTCGACCCAGGAACTCTGGATAATCTTTCCAATCAGACCAAGTTCGAGTGCCCTCACCCACGGGTTCGGTTGAAACTGTGGTGACTCGACCTAGACCATAGAGCCATGTTGCCACTACGGGATGTTCTGTATCTTCGACGGCCAAAAGAACTTCCGCACCGTCTCGAGCTGAAACTTCGACATATCCGTCTAGTGGTAGGATAGCTTCAGGATCAATTTCACCCCACCATCCGCGACCCGGGGTTGCGACGAGCGGGAAAGAACCTCGCTTGTACATGGGTGATTTCTTGGTAGAAGACTGTTTGAAGATGAGTTCTACTAGTTGGAACTGGTTTCCGACTGCGTAAAAGCGACCGCCACCCCAGTTTGCGATATCGGACATGATTTGGTTGTGTCCGCCTTGTCCGACCAGAATAGTAGAGACTGAAATTCGATCTCGATTGATACTTCGAACCATGGCTTCGTAGTTGGCATCTTCGACACCCGCATCCGTGATCAGAATGATGTGCTTGAATCGAGTGTTCACGTTCTTCAAGCCGTAGTAGGCTTCTTGCACTGCGGGGAACAGAACGGTCCCACCAATGGCTTTCATTCGACCAATCGCTCTGTCGATTTCGATCTTGTTGGTTGCTGGTTGCATTGGGATGGCCCAGTGCTTATTCCCGTAAAACTCAACAATTCCAATGCGGTCGTGTGGTTGCATTCGACGTACAGCGATTCGTGCGATGTGTTTAGCGAGTTCGATACGACTACCAGCCATGGAACCAGAGGTATCAAGGATGATGGCTAGACCCACGCTTGGGTCAATCTTGTCTTGATCACCGGGGATGTCTACGGGGAGTAGGTCGGTGACAGGAGAATCGTGATAGCCACCGTCTCCGTAGGCTGCTTCTCCGCCACTATGAATGAGTCCTAATCCTTGCCTACGGACTGCATCATTGATGTTTTGCAATACACCATCGTCAATGGAGGTCACTGGCACATCGTCCAGCATGACAACATCGTACGCGCCGAGGTCCATATCTGGTGTCAACTGATCAGGTTGTGGTGCGTAAATATCGAAACCAAAACTTAACAATTGCTTGAGGTTTTCGGGAGCACCTTCTTGTCGTTCCCCAAGATAGAGCATGCGGACGGGGTCTTGTATGGGCAAGACTCTGCGCATTCGATTATTTGATGGATCAGGATCTTGATCTTCAGGAACGATCAGGGAAACTTCAATCTCAAAGAATCCCGGTTTTTCAACTTGGAACGTCAGTTCTGCGGTCAATCTATTGTCACTTGACAAAGGATCGCTGTCGATGAGCACTTCTTCGTTTTTAACATCAATGGCTTGGATACGGAAGTCGGTTGCACTACCAATAATGTCAACGAAGACTTTAGCGTTATCACCTGCACGAGTATCGTAAGATCTGACATCGCTGATGTAGATATCAGATGGAAGATCAAGTTGAACCGCATGAACTGGGATACCGCGATCAGTGAGGTGATCGAATGCTTGTCCCCAATGTTGGTCTGTAGAAAGACCATCAGAAATCAGAGTGACGGATCCCTTCACACCAACAGGTATCGATTGAGCAGCTAATTCCAACGCATCACCAAGAGGAGTTCGTTCTTCTGTGATGTGGGCGACGTTATCGCCTTCAAATTCTGGTGAGTCACCACCAATTTGTACGACACTGACCTCACCTTCTGCTTCGTAACGGGAGTGTAGCTCTCTGGCTCGTTCTATTGCTTCTTGTTGAGCTGATTCGGTGAGACTTGAGGACTGATCGAGAATGATGGCAAAGTGTTTGTTATCCAGCTCAGAGATGAAAACTGGGCGCATCAGTCCCAGCGTAACCAATGCTAAGATCGCCGATCTCAGCACCAGATGTGAGATACGTCTTTGTCCACCTGGAAATAGCCATATAAAGGGCAGGAGTATGAACAGAAGAGCGAAGAGCGGATAGGTAAAAGAAATATTGTTCATTTAAGGCATGAGTCTCCGCTGATAGAAGTACCACTCAGCAAACACTAGAGCTAGCGCGAGTAGCAACAACCACGTGATCAGTTCCCACTGCGGGTATATCGAAGCTTCTCCTGTTGTTTCCATCATTGTGGAGGCGGTGGTGGGTTGAGTTGTCGAAGTTTCGTCTAGTAGTGATACTACTCCGGGAATTTCTTCGGCTCCGAGAGTTTCACCCGCTAAATTTTGAATGAAATAGGTACCGACTGCGTACGCCGACAACGTGTCGGTGTCGACTAACGAAGAACCTGAACTTTGTTCGATAGGTCGCTTGCCTGCTGCGAGATACGCGTACCATGGTTCTTCATTAGATAGAAAGCGGATGGTTTTGGACACAAACAGTGGGAAGCTAAAGCTATCTCTGAAGTTGAACTCGTCTTCGACGATGGGTTGCCAGATGGAAACGAATCGTTCGTCTCCGAGTTCCAGCATCACTTCAATTTCTCTTTCCATCTCTTCGGCGATGGCTGTGGCATCAATCTGGTTGAGCCCCAAGGTTTCGAGTGATTGACGTAACGCAGATTCAGCATCTTCGTCTCCGTCGTAACCGATTAAAAACGCTGAGTCTTGCTCCTGTATGTTCACGATCCTGAGTGTGGGTAGGGTACTGTCCGCGTCTCCGGGTCCAAGAATTGCCACTTGTGCATTTTGGGGGTTGTTAACCACTAACAATGCTGCGTCTGCTTCTATCGCAGGAATCAGCGACTGAGGTACGTTTGCACCGAGTACGACGGTGATTTGAGATCGAGTGGGTAGGAGGACATTAGCGGTATTGTCAAATGCAAGATCATCCTCACCATCTAGGGTCACCACTAGTTCTAACCCATTTGCCAAAACATCTTTCAGTACCAAGTCACTCTCATTCACGTAATTGAGCGAGCTGATATCGATGGGTATATTGCCGACAGTAATGGTGAGATCGGACGGTGAAATCGTTTCGTCAGTTGTGTTGAGCACACGGACCAGAACGTCTACTTTATCCCAATCGCCTGATGCTGGTTCACCGACACCGAGTGCGACGATTCCACGATTCGAGAAGTCTGGATCTTCATTGGTACGCATAGACACATTGATGTTGTCGGGCAGATCATCTAACAGTTGCTGGGCGACGGGTACATTCCCATAGACGATGATGTTTCTTTCTCTTTCGTCATCGGTTGAGTCTCTCGCTAGGAGACGAATCTGGTCTTCGACTGTAGATCGTGCTGAAACTGGCTCGCGGTCAGCAAGTCGTCGTTCCAATATCAGGGTATCTTCACCGGGTGCTAGGAGTTTTAGGTTCTGTGATCCAGAGAAGTAAACTTCTCGATGATGCTTGGGATACTTCCCGACATCATTCATGAGTTGATTTTTGGACTCTTCGAACTGGCCAGCGACTCCGGCGTGTGCGGAGCCATCCAGTACCAGAATATTGAAGTCTTGATTGAAGTTTGCGCGGGTTTCGGGGTTTGAAAATCCCAGCCATAAAAGTGCACAAATGAGCAGAATGAGGAGATAAGCCCACCAGTGTTTGAAACTTTGTCTGAAGACTCTGACGGGTGCATCGCGAACTGCTTCGGCCCAGAACAAAGTAGTAGGAACCGGGAGTCGGGTATATCGGATCCGTAGTTGCTGGAGCAAATACAGTCCCACCGCCAGAGCTGCTAAGCCACCCGCAAATACGAAGGGACTGAAAGTGAGAAAATTCATACGATTAGATTTCTAGTTTGGAAGACCGTTGTCAATTGATCGAGGATATCTTCGTCGGCATCAATCTGCACCAGACCAGAACCCATCGAAAGGGCTAAGTCTGTCAACGACTGACTGAAGTCTTGGTAAATCCTCTTGTACTCACGTATCACGTGAGGTTCGACAGTAACGTCGATAGCACCGTCGGTTTCACAATCGACAAGCCTTAAATCACCCACTATGTCGGGGTTGGTTGTCGGCTCGGCATCTTCTTTTTTTGTGAGCTGAAGAATCAGAATCTTGTGTCGGCAGCCACGGAGAGCCTTTTGAATAGCACTGAGGCCTGCAGGATCAAAAAAATCGGACACAATGACTAGCAAACCTCGACGAAGTTTACGACTCGAAAAGTCACTGATCACGTCTGAAAGATTCGTGCCACTGAGCTCATGCATATTCGCCATTTGACGAGCTAAAGATATTAGCTGTCGCTTGGAAGAAATAGGCTTGCTATTCATGTCGAGTTCATCTGAAAACGAAAAGACCGAAACCCGATCATGCTGTCGTGCTGCAATGGCTGCCAGAGCTAGTGCCGAACGCATCCCGGCTCGAATTCGAGGCGGGCTTTCCAAGAACATGCTCTTAGAAAGGTCCAGCAATAGGTAAAGCGGAAGGTCTTGGTACTCTTCGAAGATGTGTACGTAGAGTCTCCCCAGTCGACGGTAGATATTCCAGTCTACGGATCGAAGATCGTCTCCTGGGACATAAGCCTTAAAGTCTTTGAACTCTTGTCCAAATCCCCGATCATGAGACAATTGCTCACCGTGTTTACCCTGACGAATGAAGCGTTTGATCCGTAGATCAAACACTTCAAGGGCACTTAAAAATTCTGCGTCGAATAGTTCATCGAACGTCAATTCGGGCACGTACTGTTACTCCTGGTCTTTAGTTGACTGAGTGTGGAGTCTTGACGTGTCCTAAGATGTCGTCGATTAGATCATCGGTAGTGATGTTGGTCGCTTGCGCTTGGAAGTTCAGAATCATTCTGTGGCGCAGTACCCCATGAGCTATAGTCTTGATATCGTCGGTGCTCACCGAATATCGGTTGTTCAATAGTGCTTGGACCTTTCCAGCAAGCATGAGTCCTTGTACTCCACGAGGGCTGGATCCTAGCAGGACAAACTCATTCACCCGCTCGGGAGCATATTTGCTGTCGGGTTGCGTAGCCATGACTAGCTGAACCGCATAACTCTTCACGTTTGCTGGTACTGCGACACCGCGGGCAACTTCTCGGAGTTGCATGATGGTCTCACCATCAGTGACTGGTTGAATATCGATATCTGCGGTACCAGTGGTTCGGTCAACAATGTCAGTGTACTCATGTTCTTCTGGATAACCGACGACGAGTTTAAACAAGAAACGGTCGAGTTGTGCTTCGGGTAGTGGGTACGTACCTTCTTGTTCGACGGGGTTTTGGGTAGCCATCACACAGTAGGGTTCTTCGAGTACGATCGTTCGATTACCCACAGTGACTTGTTTTTCCTGCATGGCTTCAAGCAGTGCAGACTGAGTCTTTGGGGTAGCTCGGTTAATTTCGTCAGCCAGAATGAGGTTGCTAATGAGTGGGCCTTGTTGGAAGTTCAACTCGTGGCCACCGCCGGCGGTTTCGGACAACACCATGGTGCCTTGAATATCGGCTGGCATCATGTCTGGCGTGAACTGGATTCTTGAGAAGCCCAGGTGTACTGCTTCACTTAAGCATCGTACGATCATGGTCTTTCCGAGTCCCGGAACCCCTTCAAGGAGGACATGTCCGCCTGCGAGTAATGCAGTGAGTACACCGTCGATGACATCGGATTGTCCGACCATCATCTTGTTGATCTCTGATCTTATGTCGTTGAATACCTTCCTAAAGTGAGCGGCCTGTTCTGCTGCTTGATTTTCAGTTCCGGTGGTTGCGTATTCTGCCATGCTGTAATTTTCTCTTTTGGTTAGACAGGGTTAGTTGTTGGTGGATTGGGGTGCATCGGACTCTTCTCTTAGTCCAATGAAGTATTTTTCAATGGTGTCCAGTTGAAACGGAGTAAATTGAGGTCGAGGGAATACACCGACTACTTCATCAATTTCACCCCGGCTTTCACTTTCAGTATTCACCACTTCGTTGGGTACGGGGACAGCGCGTTCTCGTTGAACTTTGATGCGGCCGACGTTCAGTTGGGATCGGAGTTTATCCGGCATGGGAACTCCGAGTAGCATTGCTGCAACGCCTCGGGTTTTCTTCAGTCCGCCTGGACCTCCTCTACCGTTAGCGTTTGGATTCTCTTCGTCACCGACACCCGATGGAGAGAGTTGTCTATCTACGGGTGCCTTGCGTTGGTTAAGCATAGGTTTAGCAGCGCTAGCTGCCTCCTGTTCTTCGTCTTCTTCGTCGTCAGATTCTTGATCGACATCGTCGTCAAAATCATCTTGTTTGGAGCGTGATAGTTGTTCCAACATTTCGGTTGAGGCAGACTGTCGTCCAGAACCCGAGCCTTTACCACCTGCGATACCGCTAGCAGTGTCGTCTTTCTCGTTTTCTTTTGCGTCTTTTTGATCTGGGGACTTCTTGTTACTTCGTTCATTGGCTTCGGGTTGTTCGTCTTCCTTCTTTTCGGGATTACCTTTACCAGAAATGTTCGAAGCTGCTTGACCCGGTTGATTTTCTTGGGAAGCCATACCGCTCAAGCCAGTTTGCATGGATTCTCTCGGGACACTTCCTGCTTGTTGTGCCTCAGTAATTGAAGAATCGGTAGGTGAAGCTTGTTCTCCTTCGACTACTTTCGTTTGACGCTGCTCTTCGGGGTCGCGCACATCTCTTTGAGACAAAGTTCGGCTTCCTTTCTCTTCATCTCTTCGTTCGGGAACCACGAGTTGTTCATCACCTTGGGTCACAGCCATTTGGGGATCAACGGTTTCGTACACTTCGTCCACTTCAGCTGGATCGAATTGCAGCGCATTGGTTGTTAACGCGAGAGCAAAAATAACCAGTGCTGCAATCAGTTGTTGCCAATTGATGGAGTTCATTGCGGGACGAGCAATCTCGATCTTGCCCAGCTTTTTTTGCAGGGCCTCTTCGGCAAATTTTGCTGCATCTTGAACGGTAGCTTGTTCGAAGGTGGTGGTGTGTTCTTTCACACTGTACTCGTCGGCAGCTTGTAGTCGATCTTTGAGTTGGAGCTCGCGATCAAACAGGGCGAGGGAAGTCTTGCGATCAACGTGACCAAAAGAGAAACCGATGAGTGCCCAGAGCCCAAGAAAGGTCAAAGGAACAGCGAGGGCTATGACGATGGTCAGTAGCAAGCCGAGTGGCCAAATACTGCCCCCATCAATCATTTCATACACTCGTACAACGAGATACACAACCGGCACTATCAGGGAGATAAAGCCTAAGAAAGGCCAAGCCTTTTCCATAGACTCTTTGAAGGCGAATCTGCGGAGGTATCGCGATCCTTTGTTAGCGAGTTGATCTAGGTTTTGTCGAAGTTCGGTCATCGTTCATCTACCATTCGTAGTGAGTCATTTGGACTGTCCAGAGTCAATACCACATTGTGTGCAGTCTAACAGCTGCGACATTCCCACCTATTTATTAGGCCTAATTAAACAGGCATTTTACACAGTCAAGAGGCTCGGTAGGACACGGTTTGGCTGCTATTTCATCTCAAATAGATGAGTGATTTATACGAATAAATTTGAACAATACGGCGAACGAATCTATCGATGAATACTGAATTGATCTCAGTGGGTTGGGTCAGGTGGATTTTGAGAGAACTCATCAGAGTGCAATGACCCAGGAGTTCAGTGTGGTTAACGATAAGTTCACCGAGTTTAGTTGGACATTCTTCTTAAAATGTTTGCTCCTCTGAAATTCCGCTAATATCCTCATGAGCCGACTTTTGGGTCTCCTAGACATGACCAAGCCCCGCGTGGTTTTGCTCATGCTGGCCTGTGCTTTAGTCGGTATGTTGTTAGCCGTTCAGGAAGTCCTTCCCTTGGTTACCATGGTTTGGGGACTCCTCGGGATCGCTTTGGTTGCTGGTAGTGCAGCCGCTATCAACCATGTGGTTGACGTTCGGATCGATGAGCAAATGGCAAGAACTCAAAGCCGCCCGGTACCTACCGGGTTAGTGCGACCCATAGAAGGACTGATATTCGCAGGAGTTCTTGGGGTCGTGGGCGTTTCGATCCTGTTCTTTCTGGTCACCCCCCTTGCTGCGTGGCTCAATGTGATTTCTTGGGCGGGGTACGGGTTGATCTACTCACTTTTTCTCAAACACAACACCTCCCAAAACATCGTTATCGGTGGTCTTTTTGGCGCAGCACCCCCACTATTGGGGTGGGTGGCTATTACCAACTCAATCTCTGCTGAAGCATTGGTATTGGTAGCTATCATCTTTATGTGGACTCCACCGCATTTTTGGGCATTAGCGATAGATCGGATCAAGGACTACGAGTCTGCGGGGGTACCGATGTTACCGCTCACACATGGAGATCGATATACCCGTTGGTCGATTTTGGTATATACGATACTGTTATTTGTAACCACTCTCATCCCGGTGTTCATTGCGATGAGTGGATGGCTCTACCTAGTCACGGCATTAGTTCTCGGTGCAATCTATGTTGGGTATTCGGTGATGATGTTGGTGGCTGATGATCCCACTCTACCCATTAAATCATTTAGATATTCGATAGTTTATCTCGCGGTACTGTTCTTTGGACTGTTACTTGATCACTATTTGGTCGCTCCCTTCCAATACACGGCTCCATTAGTCTAGTTCGAAATCACTTTCGACTAAATTTGAAAGAATTCGTCAGAAATTTGTATTTCTGGGGAACTATTTTGGACTAGCTTGTTCGAAGTTAGTGATCATTAGAAGCGCTGTCAATCATTTGATTTGATGGATCTATTTCAATATAATATAATATAATGGTCGCAGGACAAGGAAATCTTGTTCTAGACGTAAAGATTGGCCAAAAGCTGATCTGACAACTTTGTGTGAATCCAAAAGAGACACACGCTTCATTAATTCCTCACAAGGGGGTATGTATCTCATGAGCATTAAGTCTCGTTCTTTTGTTAGTGTAGCAGTTCGTCCACTGTGGAATGCATGGATGAGATTCGGTAACCACAACCTGTCGTTGGGGTCGTTCCGTTCCAACTCAGCTGACGATTTTGAAAAGCCAGCGTGTTACTGTGTCGAACCAGGGTCTCGTATGGGTTCGAATCGATGTTCCCACTGCGAGTGTGAAGGCAGCCCATAGCTTGAATAGTTGAGTGAACTTTGGATTCACTTTGTTCTAGTCTGTGATAGAGAATCGACTACTGCTACTTGTTTGCTTGGCGATCACGACGTATTCTCGCCATTAGCTCGAACTTTTCGATTGCGCCGACATCATCTTGGTGTCCAAACTCGCGATATAACGTGAGCACGTTCACTCCGATACGTTCTGCGTCTCCCCAGGAATCGTAGTCTGATAATGCAATATTCATGGCAGCGTCGTAGACTGATAGGTTAGATTGAAAGCATTGGTATGCTTCATTGCGAATGTAGATCAAGTAGTCGCGAACCGCTCTGATTCCTCGTTTATCCGTGATGGGGCCATGACCTGGTACGACAATCGATAGATCTAAATCAAGCATGTAGTCACATGCAGCAATCCAATTGGAAACTGGTCCCTCCCACATGATGGGATGTGATTCGATAAACAGGATGTCACCAGTGAAGATGAGATTGTCTTCTTTGCTGTAGACCAGCAAATCACCCTGTGTGTGACACGGCCCAACTTGATGTAGCTGGAGGGGCTTGTTTCCTACCTTGATGTTGAGGGTATCCTCAAAGGTTCGAGTAGGCAGTGTCTTTTTAATACCAGAGAAATCGAATTGGCCGAAGCAGTGTTGCAAATACTCTCTCATCAAGGGGATTGAGCTCGCTACTTCAATGAGTTGTGTTAATCGTTCTGGCGAGTCTTGTTCCAACTCTTCATAGGTCGCACGTGTCGAGATAATTTCTTGAGCGTCGGTAAGTTGATTACCGTTACAGTGGTCTGCGTTTGCGTGTGTGTTTACAAGTTTGTCGATACTCTGAGATGCTGGAACGGAGTTCCTCATGCTTTTGAGCATGTTCGCAGTTAGATTGAGATCGAACAGAGTGTCGACTAGAAGCGATTGTCCGCTATCGCAGATTAGCCCTGCGTTGCTCCAACCCCAGCCTCCGTCGGGTTGCAACCAGGCATAAACTTCATTGCCTAGGTCGTGGAGACCTTGGTGGTAGTTTTGGGTGCTCAGTTGCATCGACTATGATTTCGATGAAAGCTAATGAGACTCATTCGACGGGAGAGATTTCGTTGCGAACCAGTTCATGTTTTCGCTTTCGTTCGTACTTACGAGCGGGGGTCATTTTGATTTCTTGAAGGGGGGATGGATTCCTTCCTCGCTTCAAAACGTCAGCTTTGACTGGTTCATAGAGAGTGGTTCTTTGAATGGGAACTCGATTCATTGAGCGAATCAACTGATCCATCTCCATTGAGGGAAATTCTTGACCGTGTTGGTTTCCTGCAGCTCTGGAAATACTTTCATTCATGAGCGTACCCCCCATATCGTTGCAACCTGCGTTTAGAGCTGCACGGACTCCTTCCAGACCGAGTTTAACCCAGCTGACTTGGATATTGGTGATGTGTGGGTGTAATGCGATGCGTGCGACCGCGTGCATCAACAACACTTCTCGGAATGTTGGTCCTTTGCGTGCCTTACCTTTGAGGTACATGGGGGCTTGCATGTGAATGAAGGGCAAGGGGACGAATTCAGTGATCCCTGCAGACCGGATTTGGAGATTCCGAATGCATATCAGATGCCTAGCCCAGTTAATGGGCTGGTCGACATGCCCAAACATGATGGTTGAAGTAGTGTTCAATCCCACCTCATGTGCGGTTTCGACAACTTCGATCCACTGCTGAGTGTTTATCTTGTCTGGACAGATTATTTTGCGAACCTCATCATCAAGGATTTCAGCTGCTGTACCCGGTAGGGTTCCTAGTCCTGCATCTTTGAGTTGAATCAGAAAATCTTTTAAAGAGCAACCCAGAGTTTTCGCTCCCTGCCACACCTCGAGAGGAGAAAAAGCGTGGACGTGCATCCTGGGAACTACTTCTTTCACCATTTGCAATATATCGAGGTACTTTGCGCCGGTATATTCCGGATGAATCCCACCCTGCATACAGACTTCGGTGGCACCTCGCTCCCATGCTTCAACGACTCTTCGTTGGATTTCCTCTTGGGAAAGATCGTAGGGTCGCCCCCTTAAGTTCTCAGAGAGTTTCCCTTTAGAGAATGCGCAGAACTGGCACTTGAAGTAACAAATGTTGGTGTAGTTGATGTTGCGATTGACCACATAGCTGACTTCGTCACCGTTTACTTCGTGTCTGATTGCATCAGCGCATTGAATGACTGCCTTCAGTTCCTTGCCTCTGGTTTTGAAGAGTCGTTCAATCTCAAGTTCCGAGAGCGGTTGTTGAGCAGTTGCTTTTTCCAAAATGGTTGCAACTGTGGAGTTCGGTCTGATCGTTGGAATGGTTCTTTCGGTCGCCACTAAGGTCTGAGCACTGTCAGCGGGTATTCCGGGTACCCAATCGTCGGTTCTAGGATACCCTTCTGAGTCGACTAATTTCAGAATCCGAGAATGTAAACCCGGTTCAATCCATTCAGCTGATGAGTGAATGAAATTGGGATACACAGTCAGTCGTTCATGTAAAAACTTTCCAGCATCAGCGGTAGATTCTTCAAGCTTTGTGAGACTTGGCCATGGAGCTTCTGGATTGACAAAGTCGGGAGTGAGTGGGGATACACCCCCCCAATCATTGATGCCTGCATGGATGATGCTTTCCAGAACCCCTGGACTGAGATTGGGAGGAGCTTGGATAGACATTGAGCTACCCAACAATATACGAGCCACTGCAATCGTCCAAAGCAATTCATCAAGTTCGGGTTCGGGGGCCGAGTGCATTTTTGTGTTGGGTTTAGCACGAAAATTCTGAATGATGACTTCTTGTATGTGTCCATATTTCTCGTAGATTTCACGTATGGCAAGCAGTGATTCGATTCTTTCGAGTCGTGTTTCTCCGATACCTATGAGGATCCCCGTTGTAGTTGGAACACGCGCCTCCCCTAGTTGCTTGAGAGTATTCAGTCGAAGTTGTGGAATCTTGTCTGGGGAACCGTAATGAGGCATTCCTTTTTCTGTGAGGCGATCTGATGCGGATTCCAGCATGATTCCCATTGAGGGGGCAACGGTACGCAGGCGGGAAAGTTCTTCTGGCTCAAGGTTACCTGGGTTTAGGTGGGGGAGTAGTCCGGTTTCTTCGAGCACTACTTTGGCTGCATGTTCGAGATATTCGATAGTGGTACTCCATCCACCAGATGCTAGCCATTCTTTCGCAACTCGATACCGTAATTCCGGTTTTTCGCCCAGGGTAAACAGTGCTTCTTTGCATCCCATAGTCGCACCTTGCTTAGCGGTTGCCAGTACTTCGTCAATCGAAAGATAAATTGAGTCAAGCTTTTTGGGAGTGGTTGCAAACGTGCAGTAGTGGCAGACATCCCGACACAACTGTGTCAAGGGAATGAACACTTTCTTGGAGTAGGTGAGGACTTCGCCGAAGCCTTCGTCACGGAGATCTGCAGCGACCGCGGTAATTCGATGGAGATCACTCATCTCTGCAAGTTTCAAAGCTTGTTTCCCTGTCAGCGGAGAGTTGAGATCCATATTCAGTTAAGGTGACAAAGTACTGCCAAAAATATTAGAGTGATATAGCGTATTGTGGGATGGTTTTCGCTGTTTTGCTGTCCGGGGCCAATGTGATGACTGGGTGTAGATCTTCAAGAGAGTCCACGTCGTGAGCAAACGCTGGGATCTGAAGAGTTTTAGGGATTATGCCAACCCTCTTGGCATTCTGAACATGTGGTTGGTAGCTTGAACCATCGAATACATACTCCAGAGCGTTTGGAGGGGTGCAGATAGCACCATTGGTACCCAGCAAACGAGAATCGGGAATCAGAGTGATTCTATCGTGTTGGACTACAGCATTGTCGATATCAGAGCTTTGAATCATGGGAACGTCGGCGGGAATTACAAACGTGGATGACACGCCTTTGTGCGTCATTGCATAGTGACAAGCAGCGCTGACTGCGGCACCGAGGCTCGTGGTTTTGTCTAAACACACTTCAACCTCTCGATTTTCCGGAAAATTCAAGGTGCCTGTTTCTCTTGCAACCAGCAATATTCCAGCAATTGATTTGGCGTTGAAAAGAGCTTCTAGGACATCGTCCAACATTGCGGTCAACAGAGCGACGCGTTGTTGAACAGTGAGTTGCCTTGCTAATCGACTCTTGCTATCTGGAGTGCCTTTGAATGGAACGATGGCCCACATAGGTTTACTGAGACAGTTCTCCGCAGAAGCTCATGACTTCTTGTGCAAGTTTGATTTTGTCTTCAAGAGTTTTCATGACAGTTTGTTGGGTTGTACAGTGCAAGTCCATCTCTTTGATTTCCGCCTTTAGCATTTCGTCAGAGTGGTCGATAATGATGCCATTGATGAGTTCTTGGTAGTGTTTTGAGACTGTTATGCTGGAGACCGGGTGTCCTAAACTGTTCATTATCTGTGCAGTGGGGCCTTTGAGTGCTGATCCTTGAACAATCGGCGAAACGGCCACCCTGGGGAGAGAGGAGTTTGCCAGGAAACTCTTTAATTCGTCTATGGCGAGTAGAGGATCAACGGAAAGATATGGGTTAGAGGGACAAATGACGACCGCGGTGATTTGGTTTAAGTCCAGTTGTGGGTTGAGTTTTGCCGTTGTTGCACCCGAAAATTCAATGTCGTGAACAGTGGGTTCGCATTGGTGTTTGACAAAGTAGTGTTGAAAAGGCATACGTCCCCTATCGGTGATCACCATGGTTTGCAGCTCATCATTTGTGACCGGTAGAACTTTGTGAACAACACCCAGTGCTTTGGCTATTCGTGAAATGGATCTGGTCAGCGTCCAACCTTTGTTTAATAGCAGGGTCCGTAGAACGTGGACTGCGAGATCTTTATCACCTAATCGAAACCAGGTTTCGCCTAATAACTCTTCAAGAGTCTCAAGAAAGTTCCATGATTCTGCCTGCCGACCCCATCCTTGAATGGGATCGGCTTTCCCTGCTAGTGTGTAAATGAGGGTATCCACATCAGGTGAAATATGGAGACCCATATGGACGAAATCGTCGCCAGTGTTGACCAGAAACACGACTTCGTCCTTGTTGAGGATTTTGGAGAGTCCGAGTGCCAGCTTAGCGCCACCCACTCCCCCCGTTAGGGCGAGAAGGGTCATCGAAAAAGGTCTTCAGCGAGGGGGCGATGACTATCTTTAGCGGAAGCTGAATCGGTGAAGGTAGACAGCCCTCGAACTACCGCAACAGGGACTCGTTCTATGGTTTCGCCCATGACGAGAGTGGCTGCACTCGCAATCGCATCTGCTTGATTTAAAACGGTGACCTCAAGTTTTCTACCGAATAAGTCGGTTTCACCTCGACGATCATCTATCACTTCTACATTAGCCACTCCAATAGCTATTCCGATGCTCCCCAGTCGCCAGGGTCGGTTAGTGGAATCACTGATGATCACTCCAATATTGCATAGAGTAGATTCATTGAGGTAGGACTGTAACCTTCGAGCTGAAGCATCTGGATCCTGCGGAAGCAGGAGAGCAGATTCACCTTCTTGATGGGAGATATTGGACTGATCGATACCCGCATTTGCGCACACGTGTCCGAGTTTATGTCGGGTGATGAGAACTCCGGGTTTCTTGCGCACAATATCGGTCGATTCCCGTAAGATCAATTCAACTATTCTTGGGTCTTTTTCAACTTCAGACGCTAACTCTAGGGCGAGTTTTGAAGGTTGGATTTCGCTTAATTTGAGCTGTCGATTTTCAGTT
>CBDATJ010000005.1:0-18350 GCA_965199895.1 Pseudomonadales bacterium
GAGTTTCTGTGTGGCAGTGTTGGTGTGTCAAGCCGTCATTGATTTGGAGCGAGGGTTGCTTTTTGACGAGCTAAATTACTCGCTATTATGGGCCGGACTGCTATGCACAGTTGTGTTCAGTGACTCTCTTAATTTGCCTACATCAAAGGAAGCCATTCTGGGTGCACTCAGTGGATATTTGAGCTTGTGGTCAATCAACGCGATATTCAAACTTCTGCGAAAACGCGATGGAATGGGCAATGGAGATTTCAAACTGTTTGCTGCATTAGGAGCATGGGTAGGTTGGTATCTTCTACCCATCGTCATCTTGATTAGTTTCGTACTGGGTTCTATTTACGGGCTTGTCCAAATAATCCGCAAAAAATATGCAACCGATCAAGGTATTCCCTTCGGGCCGTTCCTAGCTACGGGTGGGATTTTTGTACTTTTCTATCGCGATGAACTCATGAGGTTGATGTACGGATAGAACTTGTGTCATTCAGAAGTCTTTTGTAAAAGACTAAGCATTTGATACCATGTTGAGATGCAGCAACAGTCAGCAATATGAGTGATCACATCGTTAAATGTCCGACCTGCAAAGAACTTGTTCGTTGGTCATCGGAAAATAGCTACCGGCCGTTCTGTAGTCGCCGGTGCAAACTTATCGACTTAAACGAGTGGATTGAGGAACGACGTGCGATTCCTGGGGATCCAGTGAATAGAACCAGTTCTAACGATCCTGACCCGTGATACTATTCTCAAGAATGCTAGGGTTCAGAGTGTGCTGTCATTTAATCTGCCGTTTGATCAAATAGATAATTTTGTACAGTAATCTGATTAGGAATTTTGAGTCACTGTCTACGACAGTTCAAGTAGTCTAGCTCATTTATTTGATTCACTGAGTTCTCGTACTCCTCAGTTCCCGTATCCCATGGATAGGTGGGTGGGGCCTTTAAGGCGCGGTCTTATCCCTTCCCCCGACAACCTGGTTCAAATAAACCTGGAACATCGATTTCGTACCTCTTATTACTCACCTTGCTGAGTAACTCTCGTGTGGTGTGTGAAGGTTATAGGTCGTACACCAGACCTTATGGTAAGTCTAAAATTTCCAGGAGGGGGTGCATCCGACATTGGATGTTTTTTGCACTTCTGCGTTTCAACATAAGACTCGGTTGGTAGCGCTGTAGTCGGTATCGTAGTATTTGGCTAAGTAGCTGCTTTGCTGTGTGCAGCCACACCACAACACTGTTTGTACTTCTTCCCTGATCCGCATGGGCAGGGTGCATTTCTCCCCACTTTGGGTTGTTCCCGTACAAATGGTTGTTTATTCTGCATTTGCTTTTTCCGAGCTGAATCGGGTTCGTTACCGTGTTGAAGCTGCATTTTCTGCATGGCTTCTTTGCGTCGACGCACTTCTGCTTCACGTTCCGCACGATCATCTTTGAGTTCCATTCGAGACAACCATCGAACGGTATCGTGTTGAATGTTCTGTAGAAGTTCCTGGAATAAGTGGAACGACTCTTTCTTGTACTCCTGCTTAGGTTGTTTTTGAGCATATGCTCTAAGATGAATTCCCTGTCGGAGGTGATCCATTGCAAGGAGATGTTCTTTCCATTTTCGGTCTAAAATCGACAGCATGATTTGCTTTTCGACTAAGTCTGAATTGATTTGTCTTTCAACCCAACTTTCTCGTTTGGCTTCATAACTCTTGATGAACGCTTCTTGGACTCTTTCTATGATGGCTTCATCAGACTGAACGCTTTCTTTTTCCACCCATTCTCGAATGGGTAGAGCGTGTCCAAACTCATGGTTTAGGGCATGTTCCAGACCTTCAATATCCCACTCATCAGTCAACGAACTGGGAGGAATAAAGTAACCCACGGTGTCGCGAACTACTTCCTGTCGCATTTGCTTGATAGTTCCGCTAATTTCATCAAATTCCATCAGTTCGTTGCGTTGTGCATAGATGACTTGCCTTTGGTCATTAGCGACATCATCAAACTCCAGTAGATTCTTTCTGATATCAAAGTGGTGGCCTTCGACACGTCGCTGAGCTCTTTCAATGGCATTATTGACCATTTTGGCTTGTATTGCTTCGCCTTTCTCCAACCCCAAGGACTGAATCATGTTGTTCCATCGTTCAGAGGCGAATCTGCGTAGCAGGTCGTCTTCCATTGAGAGGTAAAATCGAGAGGATCCTGGATCACCTTGACGCCCGGAACGACCTCGCAATTGATTGTCGATTCGACGAGATTCATGTCGTTCGGTACCGATGATGTGTAGTCCCCCGTTTTCTACAACTAAGTCATGTCGTTTCTGCCAATCCGAAGTCAGTTTTTCGACTTCGTCTGGAACAGGAGAGGGCCCCAGTGCTTCGATATCAGCTTTGAGATTACCTCCAAGAACAATATCGGTACCTCTTCCCGCCATATTGGTAGCGATGGTGACCTTCCCAGGTCGTCCTGCATGAGCAACAATTTCAGCCTCACGTTCATGTTGCTTCGCGTTCAAAATGTTGTGTGGGATCTTGCGTTTCTTGAGTTCTTTTGAGAGTCTCTCCGAGGAGTCGATAGAGGTTGTTCCCACCAACACAGGCCTGTTTGAGTCCACACTACCATTGATATCTTCGACGATTGCGTTGTATTTCTCGTCTAGTGTCATGAAGATGAGATCGTTTCTATCGTCCCGGATCATGGTTTTGTGGGTGGGGATGACGATTACTTCTAGATCATAGATTTGTTTGAACTCAAATGCTTCCGTATCTGCAGTACCCGTCATTCCAGCAAGTTTTGAATATAAACGGAAGTAATTCTGGAACGTAGTCGAGGCCATTGTTTGAGTTTCATGGCGTATCGGTAACCCTTCTTTGGCTTCTACTGCTTGATGAATCCCCTCTGACCAGCGTCTTCCTGGCATGGCTCGTCCCGTATGTTCATCAATAATGATGACTTGTCGGTCTTTGACCATGTACTCGACATTGCGTTTGTAGACGTAGTGTGCCTTTAGAGCTACATTCACGTGGTGCAAGAGCTGTAAATTGCTCGACGAGTAAAGACTATCACCTGATTCCAGTAGACCTGCCTTGACCAGATATTCTTCAACGCGATTGTGTCCTTTTTCAGTCAGTTCAACTGAACGACTTTTTGGATCGATAAAGAAGTCACCTGTATCCTCGGGACGTTGTCCACCGAGTACCGAGGGAAGATTGCTTTCGAGTTTTGCTTGTTGTTCGAGTCTCGGAGCGATCTTGTTCACTTGCTTATAGAGTTCGGTGTTATCGTCCGCAGCACCTGAAATGATCAGGGGCGTACGAGCTTCATCAATAAGGATTGAGTCCACTTCGTCCACAATGGCGAAATTGAGCTTTCGCTGATAACGATCTTGCAATCGAAATGCCATGTTGTCCCGAAGGTAATCAAACCCAAACTCGTTGTTGGTACCGTATGTAATATCACTCAGGTAAGCTAGACGCTTAGCTTCTTGGTCTTGCTGGGACTGAATAATCCCCACAGACATTCCTAGAGCTCGATAGACGGGTCCCATCCACTCTGCGTCTCGACGAGCTAGGTAGTCGTTCACTGTGACGATGTGAACTCCTTCACCCGCAATAGCGTTCAGATAAACAGCGAGTGTTGCAACCTGAGTCTTTCCCTCACCAGTGCGCATCTCCGCAATCTTGCCTTCATGGAGAGCGATTCCACCGATGAGCTGTACGTCGTAGTGTCGGGTTTGGCTAGTTCTGTGGGTTGCTTCCCGGACTAGGGCAAATGCTTCCGGAAGTAGCATTTCTAGGGTTTCACCCTTCTGGTATCGATCACGCAACTCATCCGTTTTTTGGACCATATGTTCATCGGAGAGTGTGGCTACCCTATCAGTCCACTGATTAATTCGATTGACCAATGCGCCCATGCGCTTGAGCTCTCGCGAGTTGCGACTTCCAAAAACGCTTTGGATTGTTTTGGTGAACATGGAGAGGACTTGTTGAGGTGGGTGGTTTAAATTTTATTGGTACACTATCAGAAGGTGTCTACCCCTATAGATGGGATTGAAACTGCACGATTTCAATGATTCTGAATACTATTTCATTTTGAGTCTCACTGAATTACAAAAAGAACTGGGAATACGATTGAATCACCCATACTACAGACTGAAGGATTCACTGACGAGACCTAGTCAACGATGGACTAGCTTAGATAGACTCTTAAGGGGATTAGATCAAAATAGAGCCTTGCTCAGAGCCGTACGGTATTCGCTGACATTAGAACAAGCGCGACATTGTCGCAGTGCGATGTGTAGAGGTACTACTGTGTTAGTTTCGGTAGATTCCAACAGTTGGGCCAATGTTATACGGTTTAGTGCTCCCAAGATTCTTCTTACATTAAAGCAATTGTCCAGGTTTTCGCACATAGACAACGTTAAGATAGTAACCGATAGCACTTTTTATAGTGATGAAAACAAGAGTTAGATTGAGTCCTTCGGTTGTGCTAAGATTTGCGGAGTGTTCCAAATCAATTCCAAAAATAGGACTATTTCCGGGAAATTCCGAGAAGATTCACCGATAAATTCAAACGTAGCCGTAAAGCAAGCTCTGTTTCTGGTCTGACAGTGAAGTTAGCAAGGATCTACAGACTGCTCAAGCCTGTTGTGAAGATGGATAGAGAACAGCCTGGGAAAGAATGCTGATGTCCCCCCCATCCTTAATCTATGGTTTCTGATGAGTTCGAGAATTTGAATCAAACACAATAATGTAGACGACTTGTTCTGTCACAAGACAGTGACTTAAGACATCTAAGATATTTACTTCATCAATTCACCCAATTTGATTTGATTCAATCCATTTTCGATTGTTCGTAAAATTTAATGCAAACTCCCATTCGTGGGTCATTCACGTAGAGGAGTAACTTGTCGTTCTCTTACTCTTTTTCCTCGAATGACGACACACGAGTCTAGCCTAAGTCCAGATCTGATTCCAGACGTTACCGTTCATGTAGGTGAAGTGTTTGGTTTCGAGAGTGATGTCCGAGTGCCCGCGTTTAGGTCAGCTACTGACCATGTTCCGACCTTTGACCCGGACTACCAGTTTGACCCTGACACTACACTAGCTATTCTGGCGGGTTTTGCTCACAATCGCCGGGTCATGATTCAAGGCTACCACGGAACAGGGAAGTCAACTCACATTGAACAGGTTGCAGCACGGTTAAATTGGCCTTGTATTCGAGTGAACTTGGACAGTCATATCAGCCGTATTGACCTGGTTGGCAAGGATGCGATTGTTATAGAAAATGGAAAACAAGTCACTGCGTTTAAAGAGGGTATCCTTCCTTGGGCTCTCCAGCATCCAACCTGCCTGGTCTTCGATGAATACGATGCCGGACGACCCGATGTCATGTTTGTCATTCAACGAGTCATGGAAGTTGAAGGAAGGTTGACTTTAGTAGACCAAAACCGAGTCATCACGCCTCATCCATGGTTCAGATTATTGGCTACCAGTAATACGGTGGGACTAGGTGATTCAACGGGCATGTATCACGGTACGCAGCAGATCAACCACGGCCAGATGGACCGTTGGAATATTGTTGCAACTCTCAACTATCTTGACCCAGATGTTGAACGCGATATCGTTTATCGAAAGGCTGGGGCGTGGCAAAAGCGAGATAACGGAAAACAAACCATTGCCAATATGGTTAGTCTTGCAGATCTGACCCGCAAGGGGTTCATCAATGGTGATGTTTCTGTGGTCATGTCACCTCGAACCGTGCTCACCTGGGCAGAAAATGCGGATATATTTGGCGACATTGCTTATGCGTTTCGAGTGACTTTTCTAAATAAGTGTGATGAACTCGAACGACCAACCGTCGCTGAGTATTACCAGCGCTGCATGGGTACCGATTTGGGAGACGCATCGGCTGGAATCACATTGAATTCCTCGTGACCATCCATCAAGAATCGTTCGATGGTCCTATCGAACGATTCAAACGTGCGACTACTGCTACGATTCGTGCGATTGCAGAAGATGTAGAAATCGACGTTAGCTTTGCTGCAGGAACTCCTTTAGTTCAAGGCAATACAGTTCGAGTCCCCGCACCCGTTGTGGGTTGCTCTGCAGATGAATTGAGTGCGATTCGAGGAATGGGGGACGAGGTCGCGTTGAAGTTACGTTATCACGACTCTACGGTGCATATGCAGAACCGACCTGCTGGTGGAACTGCTGAAGAACTATTTGAGTGGGTCGAAGATGCTAGGGTAGCATCGCTGGGCTCGACAAGACTGGAAGGTATCGCAAGAAATCTTGAAGCGTCTCTTGAACGAACATGCAAAGAGGCACTATTTGATCAAATCACGAGCGAAGCGGAAGCTCCGCTAGGCGTAGCCGTTGGATTAGTGGTTAGGGAGAGTCTAACCAATCGAGCTTTGCCTCCTGCAGCAGAACATGTTGCTAAATTTTGGCGTGAACACATTAACGAGCAAGCGGGTAAAGATATTGAAGAGCTTCGGTCGTACATTCAAGATCAACAAGCGTTTGCAGTGAAGTGCTACGATATTTTGGCTGACTTAGGGTTGGTGCCCAATCTTTCAGAACATTCTGAGATTGCGTCTCAAAATCAGGAACCCGAACTAGGCCACGAAGAATCTGAAGAGCTAGTTGATCAAGTGGGTGAGGAAGATGGTGAAGATGCCGAAGCTGAATCCTCAACGGTTCAAGGTGCAGATGAAGTCACTGATCAAGTCGAATCAGGACAAGACACTGAGGATGTCACAGCGTTGCAACTGGACGAAGATGGACGAATACGAACGGATGTTAACTACCGAATCTACACCACACGGTTCGATCAAGTGATATTCGCTGACAGACTCGCTGATATATCGGAGCTTATTCGATTAAGGGAATCGTTAGACGAACAGCTTGTTCAGTTGAAGCAAACCACCGCAAAGCTTGCAGCCCGTTTACAACGCAAGATCTTGGCTCTGCAAAGACGAACTTGGGAATTTGACCTTGAGGAAGGGATACTAGATTCTTCGAGACTGCACCAAGTTGTGGTCGATCCGCTGAGCCCCCTTGCTTTCAAGCAAGAAAAGGAAATGAAGTTCCGAGATACCGTAGTGTCGATGCTGGTTGACAATTCTGGTTCAATGCGTGGTCGATCTATCATCATCGCAGCCATGTGCGGAGATATTCTCGGTAGTACTCTTGAGCGATGTGGTGTAAGAGTTGAAGTCTTAGGCTTTACTACCAGTACCTGGAGAGGGGGTCGAAGTCGTGAGGATTGGATAGCCAGGGGAAAACTGCCCGTTCCGGGAAGGCTCAATGACATCCGACACATCATCTATAAAGATGCAGACATTCCTTGGCGTAGATCTCGTCGCAACCTTGGGTTGATGATGAAAGAAGAGTTGCTTAAGGAAAATATAGACGGTGAAGCACTCATTTGGGCACACAATCGCCTAGTTCGTAGACCAGAACAGAGAAAGATATTGATGGTCATATCGGATGGACTACCCGTCGATAACTCAACCTTACTTGCAAATCCCAGCAACTTTCTTGAAGAGCACCTAACCTACGCAATCGAGATGATCGAGAGTCACTCAAAAGTTCAATTAGTGGCTATTGGTATCGGGCACGATGTAACCAAACATTACTCACGTTCAATCACCATTACTGAACCAGAACAACTGGGTGGAGCTATGACCGAACAGTTAGCAAACCTGTTCGAAGACGATAGTTGAGGGTCAAGGTCAGTGCTCTCACCCTTTTGTTATTCGTAGTACGATGAATACTGCAAGTGACTGATGGGTTCAAGATGATCTCCTAACCATTGGCTGGTTCTCTGCTGAGATGAAACCATTCATTCATTTGTACTGCCTTGAATGAAAGTGATCTGGATCTGAGAATTATTTTCATGAGAGACAACGTCTATCTGGACTCCAACAAAATTGTGTGAACAGTATCAGATCGAAACTATTAAACCTGACTGTGAACGATTAGCAAACAGTCCTGGGTTTAAATCTCTCAGAAAACCCATACTCGAGACTTGGGACAATACGAACACTGTTTTGGGCGGTGTTCGGCACCTTCAGAAGGTCGAGGTTGTCGTCAGAGCAGAAAGAAGAGCTAGGTATACATATATGAGATCACATCTATCTGCTTATTGTCTTCACGAGCTGATGCGAGTGGGTGAGTCTAATTGCTTCGAATATCTGACGAGAACATTGCGTGTAAAGCTTTGGACTAATTCGTGTCTGATTCAGCAATTATCGGTAACGGTTGAGTTCAGAGACAGCATAGGAGCGGTCCTTCAGACACACTATAGTTTCACTGAAATTCAAGAAAAAAAGCGAGGGTCTATTTAAGATCCTCGCTTCACATGAATCTAAGACAACTTCGGAATGTGTTGAAGTGTCAACTAGAGAGGTTTACTTTTTCCAGGTTACTCGACCGTACGCATATCCGCCGTTGAAACCATAGGGAGATTGCTCACCGTAGATAAGACCAGCTACTTCACCAGCTGGGTTGTTTGATGGATAAACGTCTGTGAAGTTTTGTAAACCACCAGTAATGGTCATTTCTTCAGATACATCATAGCTGAGTTCAGCATCAAACAATGAAACTGCTTCGGGATAGTAAGCGACTGAACCGTCGTTAGTTGGAGCATCGTAGTACTCACCGTACATACGCATTCGAACCATGAAATTCAACCGATCAACGCTATGATTCCAGGTTGCGGTGATACGCATGTCCGGCTGCCCATCTTCGATTTGAGTTTTTCTGTTTGTGGAAGTAAAGTTTGTGTTGTATGCAGATAGCTCAACATCATTGAAGTTAGCTGCAAGTGCTATATTTGAAACTCCACCTGCCATTTCCCACTGGGTAGTCGCAACCACATCAATACCTGATGTGGTAATCGTTTGCTGGTTGGAGAAGAATCGTACGCTAGAAAAACTTGAAGCATCCGCTACACCCGCAGCGACCAGTGCATTGATGTCAGCCTCTGTTAAATTGAATCGGCTAGTAAACGCAATTCGATCTTCTACTTCTATGTTGTAGTAGTCGATAGTAAGGTCTATGTCACCCACTGTTCCTGTAATACCCACGGTCACGTTGACTGATTTTTCAGGAGTGAGTGCACGTGCGCCTTTCTGGATAGCGATAGGGTTCGTGGGGGGTAAGGTAGCGATGTCTGAGAGCATTCCCATATTGAACTCAGTAGTCACGTTTCTGAGGTTAGCTTGTCCTGCAGTCGGAACACGGAAACCAGTACTCACGGCACCACGAATAGCGAAGTTGTTGTCCATGTTGTATCGAGCTGCAAACTTTCCGTCGAGGGTGTCACCGTAGTCAGGATAGTTCTCATAGCGCAATGCACCACCAACGAGTAACTCATCGGTCAGTTGACTTTCCAAGTCTACAAAGCCCGCATAGGAGTCTACCGTGCTGATACCGGCATCAGAGGGTGGGAATCCCGGGAATCCGTTGGACCCTACACCAAATCCTTGACGAGCGAGGTTCGGGTCAATGAAGAATGAGTTAGGTTCACCGTTGGAAATTCGGAATGAATCACTACGTTGCTCCAATCCCCATGCAAAGTGGACAATTGTTCCGTTTTCCATGATGAGAGGCTTGGACATATTGAAGTCAAACACGCGGTCAGTCTCAGTGTAGGCACCTGCTTCATAATGGGTGGGAATGGCGTTTCTCAAGCTCAGTAATTGAGGATTGATAGTGTTATAGATATAGAACAAAGCATAGCTTCGACCAATGGATGCACTCAAGTCCCAGTTCCAATCATTTTCCAGAGTTCCTCGAACACCACTAGTGAAACTGAGGTCAGCAATCTTGCCACCAAAGTTAGGGGTAAATCCGCCGGGGAACTTTTCAATTAAGGAATAGCAGTCTGGGTCTGAAGCGATTTGTGCGAGTGCATCTGGATCAGCTACGTTATTGACGATTCTGACGACAGGACAATCACCAGACATGTCACCTGTTAGGTCGGCAACTTTGACTGTGTTGAAGCCATCAACAACGGGACCGCGGAAGACCCCGCCTCGAGTGTGTGGATTACGATAGTAGAAACCACCGACGACTTCTCGTTCAGCCCAGTTTCCAAATGCGTATGCATCTGTGTCCGGGTTCAGTTCTAAGCCTACGTTTGCCCAGATCTTGAAGTCATCGTAGATATCGGGTGATCCCCAGATTTGGGCAGCGGGTTGACGAACACTTCGATTGCCGGCGTTAATCAAAGCTTGGGCATCTGCACGTTGCACACTCCGGCTGGTGGCATCTTGTTCTTTCCACTCTGCTGCAAAGGTAGCAAAACCAACATCACTGAGGGGGAATCCCATGAAACCAGAAATTGAAACTTGGGAACCATCTCCCTCGAAATACTGTCCAGTTTTGAAATCCACAAGGAAACCATCGGTATCTTCACGTAGGACGAAGTTCATGATTCCAGCAATTGCGTCTGATCCGTACTGAGCGGATGCTCCGTCACGAAGTACTTCGACTCGTTCGATGGCAACAGCAGGGATGACTGAAACGTCTGATGATTGAGCTCCACCAGAAGAACCTGCACCAAGTAGAGCAATGACAGCAGCACGGTGTCGGCGTTTGCCGTTCACCAATACCAGGGTTGAGTCCGGCGACAATGAACGAAGGACAGCCGGTCGAATAAAGGTAGCTGCGTCACTAATAGGTTCTAGCGAAACGTTGTAGGAAGGAATCAATGAAGCTAGTAGGTCATCCATTGAGTTAGAGCCTTGAGCCAAAAACTCGTCGCCCTGTAATACATCGACAGGTACTGGTGAATCAGCTGCTGATCGGTCTAGTCTCCGAGAACCGACAACGGTGATTTCTTCCATTTCTTCATCTTGAGCATCTGCAGACTCACTGTCATTATCTGAGTCATCTTGAGCAACTGCAAAGGTTAGGGGTAGTAGCAGGCTGAAAGCACAGCACAACTGAATTGCTTTTAAATAGCGTTTGAGACTCATATCTCACTCCTCTTGATTTGGGTAATCTGTTCGGGTTCGTTCAATCAAGCATTCAGCCAAAAGAACACAAGGTGCGCTTATTAACAACATCACCGAACGTGAAATTATATATATTTATGGTATGATATTAAGAGGAAATGCGCTTGTCACTAATGGCGCGGTATCCAAAATATCAAGTGCAGTTAGTCAAACAAGTGACAAGCTACCATTCTGGCTTCTTGATTATTAATAGGTTTGATCTTCGGAGTTTTCACCCGACAGACATCCATCGTTTTGGGACATCGATTGGCGAATCGACAGCCTGGCTTGATGTTGATCGGGGAAGGTATTTCTCCCTCGAGACCCATAGAGTCGCGCCCTCGTTCGTGTTTGGGGTCTGGTTCAGGATTTGAGCCGACGAGTACTTGGGTATAAGGGTGTTTAGGATTGAAGAAGACATCATTTGCCGTTCCAATCTCCACTAGTGATCCTAGGTACATCACAGCGATTCGGTCTGAAACATACCGAACCATAGACAAGTCGTGGGCGATGAACAACATGGTCAGCCCCATGGACTCTTTGAGTTCTCCCAACAGGTTGACGACCTGTGCTTGAACCGATACATCAAGAGCTGAAATTGGCTCGTCACAGATCACCAGATCCGGTTTGAGAATCAATGCTCGGGCGATTCCAATGCGCTGACGTTGTCCACCTGAAAACTCGTGGGGGTATCGGGACATGTGATCCGCATTGAGACCAACACGTTTTAACCATTCGGCTGTTTCTTTTTTGATCTCAACGTTTGTTTGATGAGTGTGAATACGTAAGCCTTCCCCAATGATTTCACCCACAGTCATACGAGGATTGAGCGAAGAGTAGGGATCCTGAAAGATCATTTGCATTCGCGTGGCCAGATCCAGGTAATCTCGGGATGTATACCACGAACTTAACGTTTTACCAGCGAATCTAACCACACCACCAGTTTTGTGGTGCAAACCGATGATGGTCTTACCTAGAGTCGATTTGCCCGATCCACTTTCACCGACCAAACCAAGAATCTCTCTTTCGTCCAATGTGAAGGAGACGTTGTCTACCGCATGGACGACTTGACCAAGACCTATACGAAAGTGTTTCGTAAGGTTTTCGACTGCTAGTAGCGGTTGATTCATCTGTGATTCACCGCGGTTACTTTGACATCACAGTCTTGATGGTGCAACCAGCACTTGGCATGATGGAAAACCGATAGCTCAAACTGTGTGGGCCGGAGTTCTATACAAGCTTCCATTGCATAAGGACAACGGGCAGCATATCCGCAGCCCGATGGTGGTGCGAACAAATCCGGTGGACTACCAGGTATGGGCATGAGTTTCTGTTCTACATCTTTTCGATTTGTCGGCATAGCACTCAATAAACCTAGTGTGTAGGGATGGGAAGCACGGTAGAACACATCATCGACTGATCCCGATTCGACTATTTCACCCGCATACATCACAGATACTCTGTGTGCAGTACGAGCTACGACTCCGAGATCGTGGGTGATCAGAATGACCGCCATTCCCGTTTCCTTTTGGAGGTCCGTAACCAATTCCAGAATTTGTGCTTGGATGGTCACATCCAAAGCAGTGCTAGGTTCGTCAGCAATGAGGAGATCAGGTTCGCACGCAATCGCCATAGCAATCATGGCCCGTTGGAGCATACCGCCTGAAAACTCAAAAGGATATTGTTTGGCTCGCTTTTCGGCTTCAGGAATCCTCGACATTTCCAGTAGTTCGACCGCACGCTTCCAACTCTCCGAGGAAGACAGGTTGCGATGAAGTTTGAGAGGTTCAGCAATTTGGTTACCGATGGTCATGGTGGGATTGAGTGAAGTCATAGGATCTTGAAAGATCATGCCGACACGATTTCCTCGGATGTCTTTACCATCAATGAGCCGACTCTTGAGAATATCGTGCCCATCGAGAATGGCTTCACCCTTTGTGATACGACCAGGAGGGATTGGAATTAAACCCATGATGCTCTGAACTGCAACCGACTTTCCGCAGCCAGATTCACCTACGATGGCTAATGTCTCACCTCGATCAACGTGAAAGCTCGCACCTCGTACTGCTTTGACGATACCACCGAAGGTTGTAAATTCAACGTGTAGATCGGATACTTGTAACAGTGCCATAGCTATTCTCTAGATCTCATTCGTGCATCCAGTGCATCTCGTAATCCGTCTCCGAGTAGGTTGAAGGCCAATACGGTGAGGCTGATGAATAGAGCGGGAAACAAGAGTTCGTGTGGAGTCAGTGCCATGCTCTTAATACCATCGTTGCACATAGTCCCCCACGACGGAGTAGGGGGAACTACTCCCATTCCGATAAAGGACAAAAATGCTTCGGTGAAGATAGTGGCGGGTACTGCGAACGTAAACGTCACCAGTACTACTCCTACTGTATTAGGAATCATGTGTCGCATAATGAGTCGGCCGGTACCGGAACCCAACAACCGTGAAGCTTGCACATAGCCTTCCTCACGAATCTTGAGTATCTCACCGCGTACCAAGCGAGCAGCCCCTGGCCAACTAAGCACGACTAAAGCTAGGATCATGGGCAAAATATTGCTACTGGCAGTATCGACACTATCTCCTGAAAGTCGATCAAACAGTACCTTAAACAGAATCATGAACAACAGGAATGGGAGTGCGATCACAAAGTCAGCAAAACGCATCATGATTGAGTCAATGACTCCGGCAAAATAGCCAGACACCGCACCGTAAACGACTCCTAGCACAATAAAAAGTACCGGTGCAAAAATGCCAATAAAGAGTGATACTTGTGCACCTTTCATCAGTCGAGCAAGCATATCTCTACCGAGATAGTCGGTTCCAAGAGGGTGTTGCCATGGGAGTGAGACTGCATCACCAGGCGATACAGATTGGACATCGTCAACGATACCCAAAGTGACCGCTTCAGCGGCAGTCAGAGTGAGTTGGGGTTTGACCTCAAGGGTGGCTGCGCCTTCAAATTCGTTAGAGTCTCGATCAATTGCAACTACTGAATACCAATAGATCTTCGGTCGGATACCGGTTTGATCCTCAAAAAAGGCATCAAGCGGGTCTTCTGTTGTTCCAACGAGCAATCCGTAATCGCTGTCATCTGATGGCTGGATAACGTTGCGATAGACTCGATACCCTGTCGCATTGGGTACGGCTTCCCAGATAAGCCGCACTCTGGAAGTACTTGCGCTACCAGCAACCTCAATCCACGTCGGTGACGTATGAGAGCCGGTAGGGGGTGCAGATTGGGAAACATTCCAAACATCCTCACTAGGTACGATCACTGCTCCTCGACTCGCCCATGGGGGTGTTGAAACTTGGTCTAAGCTTTGGTAAGCGGGATCCACTCGCCAAACTAGAGGTCCCAAGAACGCAAACAAGAGTAGAAAAATGATCACATAGAGTGAAGTGATCGCTCGTTTATTGGCTTTGAGTCGTCTCCAAGCGTCCTGCCAATAGGACTGTGATGGTCGACTAGTTTGTTCGATGTCAGCGGAGATTGCTGCTGGTTTGAAAGAGAGTTCGTTCATGTAAGTCTAACCCTCGGATCGACCCAAGCATAGAGGAGGTCGACGATGATCACCATGAGAACTAGAAACGCTCCGTAAAACACAGTCGTCCCCATGATGACTGTGTAGTCGTTTTGCTGTACAGCGTAAACAAAATATTCCGCGAGTCCAGGAATACTGAAGACATTCTCAACTACAAACCCTCCCGTTGTAATTCCAGCAATAGAGGGACCGAGAACTGTGATCACCGGAAGCACAGCGTTTCGCAGCTGATGTCGGGAGAATATTTGTGCCATGGGGACTCCTTTGGCACGCGCGGTACGAATATAGTCCGCATTCACAATCTCCAGCATGGAAGTTCTCATCAGTCGGGTAAGAAAAGCCATGGTTCCGAGTCCCAAAACGAGAGCAGGAATCAACATATGCCACACCGTACCCCAACCTGCAATAGGCAAAATATCAAAGCCAAACAAGTCGTTCAAGTTGACAAGCACTAGTTGGCCTACAGAAGCGAAGACAAACGAAGGTACAGAGATTCCCAATATAACCAGAATCATGATGACGTAGTCTGGCCAACGATCACGGAAAAGAGCCGTCAGCGCACCCCATAGAATCCCTCCTAACCCTGCTATCACCAAAGCAAGGATACCCAGTGTCGCTGAGATTGGGAAGTGATCGTAGATGATGTCATTGACTGAACGGTTTTCGTGCCTGAACGATAACCCGAAATCCCCTTGTACTAAAAGTCTAAGGTAGTTGATGTACTGAATCCAAATAGGATCATTCAGTCCGTACTTGTCTTTGAGTTTTTCCATCATTTCTACAGGAATAGCTTTATCTTCGCTCAGCGGATCTCCTGGATTACTGTGCATCACAAAAAAGGTTGCAGTAGCGATAAACCAAACTGTGATGATTCCCTGAATGATTCGAGAAATTACATAACGGGTCACTGTGTCCTACTCCAAATCAGAGCTTTATTCTTCAATGTACGCACGTGTGAAATCTGGGTCTGTACCCACAGCACGTCGAGTCTCACCCTTGATGCGCTCGTCTATAACGTAGATGCTGCCCCGTTCATACTCGACGATGATCGCTGCATCCTCGTAGATAATCTTCTGTACTTGATCCATGGCATCCATTCTCGTTTTTGGGTCACTGGATTGTTGGGCGATGAGGACATTTCGGTCCAACTCAGAATTACGATATTGACCTCGGTTATTGGCATTCCATGAAGTAAACAGATCACCAAACGTTAGCACATCGTCGTAGTCTGGTCCCCAACCAGCTCCAACAATGTCATAGTCTCCGGAGGTCATGAGCTCCAATCTTTGGGCAAACGTTTGTTGATTGATTCTTAAATCAATGCCTAGTTTTAACTTAAACAAACTCTGGTAGTATTCAGCCATTTTGCTAGATACTGGGCTGTCTCCAGTGAGGAAATCCAGTACTGGTGGACTATCTAGTCCAAGTTCTGCCATTGCTAGTTCTAAATGCTCTCGGGCTTTTTCTTCGCTAGGAATGTGTTTGGGAGCGGGATATTCGTCTCGAAAATAACCGGACACCCCTTTCAGCCAGACTGGAAATATGGACTCACCTGGAAGGTTTCCAGGCAACCTCAGAACTTTGTTCACCAGTTCTGAGGGGTCGGATGCGAATTGGATTGCCTTTCTTAAATTTCGATTTGCTGTCAGTCGTTCTGGACGATGGTTGAATCCCAGGTAAAACACAGAACCATCTCTGTGGATATCTCGAGGCCAGCGATTTTTCAGTGCTTTTTCTAGGTTAGCTTCATTATTAAGACCAGCGAAAGCAATCTTGCCAGTATCAAAGAGATTGACGGTCGTGTTAGGATCAGCTGTGATGTAGGCATAGTTGATGCTATCTAGTTTCACTTCTTCCTTGGCCCAATAGTAGTCGTTTTTGTTCAACGAGAGGTTCGCGTCGTGGACCCAGCTATCAATCACAAATGGTCCGTTGTAGATGAGGTGTTCGTGCTTGGTACCGTAGTTTCCTTCAGTTGACTCATAAAACTCTTGGTTGATGGGAAGGTAGGTAAAGAAAGCTAATAGCTTCACAAAGTAAGGTGTGGGCTGTTCGAGTTCAATCCTTAAAGTGAAATCATCAACCGCGGTTGCTCCCAGAGATTCAACCGGTGCTTCTCCTTGATTGATGGCTTGAGCATTCTTTAAGGGGTAGAGAATAAAAGAGTACTGAGAGACGGTATCAGGTTCCAATACCGTTCTCCATGCAAAAACGAAGTCATGAGCGGTCACTTGGGTGCCATTGCTCCAATAGGCATCGTTCCTAAGGTGGAAAGTCCCCCCTAATTCTGACATCTCCCACGATTCCGCGATTCCGGGAATGGTTTCGTTGTCCGGACTATACCTGATCAAGCCCTCCATAACGTGTCCCAAAATCATTCCTGAAACCATGTCTGTGGACTTGGTGGAGTTCATTTCAGGAGGATTCTGGCTGAGAGCTAAAGTAATGGATTGTTCTGCAGCGTTGACTGCCCCCCCGGACTCACTACCTGCTCCCGAATTCGAAGCCGCCCATCCCAGCAAAAGCAAAAGTGGAATAAACAAAAGAAAGGCGTATAGAAAGTACTTCATCAGTAGCAAAACTGAACTCTTACTTACTTCAGTTTTGGGTGCGTGAATTACATCAGCCATGGTGTGCCTCTAGATGTGGGAAAAGTTATGTTTGAGGCGACCTGATTTCCAACCGCTCTGGGTAACTTGTGATGTGTCAGAAGCCTCTCGTTATTCCGTATCATCTTGCTACTCAAGATAGGTGCCTGTGGATTCGGTCATGCTATCAATCTCAACGTGAATTTTGCACCAAAACTATTATTCTGCACTCAATGGTTCAAGATTCAACGTTAATTTCTTGACTTGCGTCGTATTAGGATAATTTTTGGCTTGGAGTAGAACTAAGTTTCTATGAGTATGACTGCTGTATTTGTACACAACGACTGTGAAAGACATGAGGTCCCTCCTCGACATCCTGAGTCTCCCAGTCGAATTCAAGCAGTTTGGGATCGGTTCAATGAGTCCGGTCTGCTGGATGAAGTCGAAATTCGATCTCCCGAAATCGGTTCCTTTGACGATCTTGCTCGGGTTCACACACCGAGTCACATCGATTTTCTTCGAGAAATTTCTCCCTCGGCAGGTTTAGTTCGTTTGGACTTTGACACAGCTATGGGTCCCACAACTCTCGCAGCTGCAAGGCGAGCGGCTGGAGCCGCCGTCAGTGCGGTGAAATCAGCTATCGAAGGAGAACATCTTCGCTCATTCTGCTTAGTTCGACCGCCTGGACATCACGCAGAACGCAATGATTTCATGGGATTTTGCTTGTTCAACAGTATTGCAGTTGCAGCGGATGTTGCTCTTGATCATGTTGAAAGAGTGGCAATCTTGGACTTTGATGTACATCACGGTAATGGCACTGTGGAGATCTTCGCTGATCGTACGGAAGTCCTTGTGTGCTCTAGTTTTCAATATCCACAGTATCCCTATCGTTTCCAAGAGTTTGAAGCACCCAACATAGTGAATACTCCACTACCAGAAGGGACAGCGGGCCACGCATTTCGCAAAGCGATTGAAAGAGACTGGATTCCTGCTGTGGAGAAGCACAAACCGGATCTGATTTTGGTCTCTGCGGGGTTTGATGCACACCGTGACGACCCCTTTGCAGGTCTCAATTTAGTCGAAGAAGACTACCAATGGGTGACAGAGTTGATTCTGGAGTTAGCCAAAGCGACCGCTCAAGGACGCATCGTCTCCACCCTAGAGGGTGGTTATGAACTCAATGCGCTCGCAAGGTCAGCTGAAGTCCACTTAGCAACCTTACTGTAA
>CBDATJ010000006.1:0-8834 GCA_965199895.1 Pseudomonadales bacterium
GTTCCACCTATGAGTTCCACCACCACATCCACTTCATCATTGATTAAGGAATCGAGTGAAGTCGAAAAGGGTGTACCCGACAGATCTACTCCAACACGAAGTGATCGGCTCGCTAGACGTGAAACAGAGATCGACTGTGAAGCCTGTCGATTAACTCTTTCTGAATTTTGGTTTAAAAGTCTTAGTAATCCCTGGGCAACCGTACCCAACCCGGCAATGCCGATTCGCATCGTGAAGTGAACTTATGCCAGTTCCGAGCTGCTATGAAGAATCAACGAGTGATCGAATGTATTCGATGATGCGTTCAGCTTCCATGTATCCCCTGATAAAGGTACCATCGGACAGTATTCCAGCAGGTGTTCCGGTCACTCCCATTTTTTTACCTAATTTCAAGTGTTCGACGACCGGATTCACACAATCTTTGGTCTTGATGTTCTTTCCGTTTTTGAGTAAAGTCAGTGCTGCCTTGGGGTCATCTGCGCACCAAGCTGAAACAAGATTGTGATAAGAATCAGACTCTACTCCCGCTCGTGGATATGCAAGATACCTGACCGTGATCCCGGCATCCGTGTATTGATCGATTTCTTTGTGTAAAAGAGCGCAGTAACCGCAGGTATAGTCGGTAAAAACGTAATACTCAATACCAATGGAATCTTCCTCTTCTGGAGCAAAGTCAATGGTCTCGTCGCTAGACAAAGTCATGAGCATTTCACTTCGTATGGTTTTCCGCTTCTCCTCGGTAAGGTTTATTAATCGGCCTTGTTCTTCATGAACTTCAAGAATTTCACTTTCCGGCCCAAAAACGTACTTTCCATCGTCGGAAATATAGATCACCTGGTTATCATCGGTTTCCACCACCCTGAGGCCTTTTATTGGGACTTCCTCAATGGACAGCGGCCGCACTCCCAGACCCTGAAGTGTGCGCATCACTCCTCCTAAATCTTGCTCTAACATTGAGTCATTAGTTTCTTCGAATTCGGAGGTTTCGTTTACTGTTTCGTTTTCTATTTTCTCTTGCGCACTAACCCAAAATGCGCTAAAAGAAATCAAGAGTCCGAGTAAAACAGTCACTAGGCTGGTGCGGATTAAATCTTTCCTAACCGCGAGGATGATGTTGTTCATGTATGTCATGCAACCTTTTTGTGGCGATGTGAGTGTAAATCTGTGTTGTAGACAATGAAGCATGCCCCAACAACAGTTGAACGGTGCGTAGATCTGCACCATGATTCAGTAAGTGTGTTGCGAATGCGTGTCGCAGTGAATGCGGTGAGAGCGGCTTCGTAATTCCAGCTCGTTTAGCATACCGTTTTATTGCATACCAAAACGTCTGGCGCGTCATAGTTTGACCTCGGTTACTTGGGAATAGTTCATTACAAGATTTTCCTTTGGTGAGCTGAGGACGAATCTCGACCAAATATGTTTCCAACCAATCAAGCGCAACTTCACCAAATGGAATGATACGTTCCTTGTTGCCCTTGCCAATCACTCGAACCATCGCTTGATTGATGTTGACCGAATGTAGAGGTAAGTTCACCATCTCTGACACTCGTAGTCCAGTCGCATACATCAACTCCAGCATAACTCGATCACGAAATTCATTGGGCTTGGCGTCGATTTCGGGAGCATCAAAAAGTATTTCAACTTCCTGCTCTGTCAACGTATCGGGTAGGTGCTTGCCAATGGAGGGATTAGGTATGTGTGCACAGGGATTTTGTCGCATACGACCTAAATCTACGGTATAGTCAAAGAATCTTCTAAGGGTAGAAAGTAACCGAGCTGTAGATCGTGCTGAATAACCATCATTCATGATAGCGGCTAAGAACGCCAATACCGTTGCTTCTTGACACTGAACGAGAGGTTTTTTAGCCCAATCGAAGAATCGATACAAATCACTTTGATAGGCATCGCAGGTAACACGAGACAGACCTCGTTCTATCCAGACATGCTGAATAAAGCGTTCAACTTCTGGTGGAGCGTAGAGACCTCGGTGCTCTGGTTTCCCCCAACTGTGTCTTTCTTGCTTTGGCGTGCATCCGTTCAGCCTCCACAATAGTGGAATATCTTTAGACTCGTTCCTTGATTCTTGCAGATCGTCCTGATCTCTCTCTTAAATAATACAGTTTAGCTTGGCGAACGTCTCCACGACGCACAACCTTAATCGAACGAATCAAAGGGCTGTGGGTTTGAAAACTTCTCTCGACACCCACTCCGTGGGAGATTTTTCTCACTGTGAAGGATGAATTTAGACCTCGATTTCTCATCGCTATGACTACACCTTCAAAGGCTTGAATACGATCTCTTGAACCCTCTCGAACTATTACTTGAACTGAAACAGTATCCCCAGCTCTGAACTCGGGGATGGAATCCTTGAGTTGTTCGTTCTCAATTTGTTCAATGACCTTGTTATTTCTCATACTACTATCTCCTTTGTTGATGTCGTTTCAAATTCTCTGGACGAGAGGAATGCACGCAAAGCTTGTTCCTCTTCTTCACTCCAATCTCGATCCAACAATAATTCGGGACGACGTTCCCACGTACGCTTAATTCGTTCCTGAGTACGCCATTGTTCGACTTTTTTGTGGTCACCGGACAACAAGATGTCCGGAACTGAAAGACCTTCAAATTCTCTTGGCCTGGTATAGTGCGGACAACCCAATAGTCGATCACTAAACGATTCCTCTTGAATCGAATCAGGATTACTCAAAGTACCTGACTTCAATCGACCCACAACGTCTAATACAACCAGTGCAGCGAGTTCACCACCACTCAGTACGTAGTCTCCAACCGAAATTTCCCTGTCCACATATCGTTCGATGAAGCGTTCGTCGACACCTTCGTATCGACCAGCGACCAGTAGTATCCAATCCATTTCTGCAAATTCCTCAGCTGTTGCTTGATCGAATCGATTACCTTGTGGAGTCATATACACTGTCGTAGGTGGAGTCTTCGGTGAATTATCGCGTGCAGCTTGAACACATGCTGCTAATGGCTCTGCTTCCATGATCATCCCTGGACCACCACCAAACGGTCGATCATCGATACTGCCACAGGCACTCTGGGTGTAGTCTCGAGGGTTATAGATGTCAAGGGTGATGTCACCCCGACGGATGGCGTTGCCCACTACACCCTCTTGTAGAGAAGCATGAACGAGTTCGGGGAAAATGGTGACGATACCTACTCTCATGAGGACCCTAGCTCCAATCCTTTTGCCAGGTCACAATCAATCGCTTTCGAGGTTCAATCTTGACCACATACTCATCCACTAAGGGAATCAAATGCTCTTCACTGTTCTCTGAACTCACATGGATGATTTCGTGAGCGCTACTCAATGAAATATCTTGTACTGTTCCCAAGGTTTCACCATCCGTGTTTTCAACCTCGCACCCTACCAAATCGACCCAATAGTGTTCATTGGAAGAGGGTTCCGGTAACGATGAACGCGGAGTTCCGATGAGTCGGTTCACAAACACAGCTGCGTCATCTCGATTATTGCATTCATTGATTCGGACTACTAGTCCTTTATTCATCGTTTGAGTATTGAAGGACACGATCAACTCCCACGTTACTGATTCCCCTTCCGCGGATCCAAGTGCCCACGGTTTGTAGTTTACGAGATTTTCGGGAGGTTGGGTATAGCTAGTGAGGTGATTCCAACCCTTAATTCCGAAGGGACGTGCTACCCTGCCAACAATTACAAATGAGTCGGTGTGATCCATTTTTCGGGTACAACACTAAACTCAACACAGAATACGAACTAGAGTTAGAAAACCTAGCTCTTGGATTCAAACGACTGTTCGTCAGTTTCTTCAGCCTCTGGTTTATCCTCTGCTTCGGTTTCGTTATCTGTTGAAGCTTCAGGGTCTTCAATAACTCCTGCAGATTCTTCTGTAGCAGGAGTTTCTTCCGAAGCTTGAAGCTCATCAGCTGCAGCTTCTTCTTGTGAGGCTTCTTCAACAGGTGCAGGAGCAGCAACCGGTTCTTCGGGAGTAAACGGAGCGATTCGGGCTTTTTTGACGATGTTCGCAACTTTGGGAGACAGTTTGGCACCAACACTTTCCCAATAATCGATGCGTTCCAGGTTGACTTCAAAATCCTTCGCCTGTCCACGAGCTATGGGGTTGTAATAGCCAACTCTCTCAATGAATCTACCATCACGTGAGTTTCTGCGATCAGTCACAGACAAGTGATAAAAAGGCTTTTTCTTGGTTCCCGCACGGGATAAACGAACTACGACCATAACAAACTAAACACTGACTAAATTAGAAGAGGAATTTTACTCAAATTGAACCGAATTGTCCTGTTTCAGGGGACTGGTACAAGAATTTCATGCTCATGGTTCGTTCTGTCCTACCGCCCTTGAGCATGAGTTACATTCCCAGCATATTGAGACTGTTTGGATCAAGGTTCGACAATTTTTTCAGTGTTTTTTGGCTGGTCGCACGCTTCATTTGTTTGTCCATTTGGTTGAACTTCCGTAGCGTGAAACTGACATCCTGAACCTTGGTGCCACTCCCATTAGCGATTCTCCGTTTTCGGGAGGTTGAATTGACGATAATGTAGGGGAATTTGCGTTCATGCATAGTCATCGAATCTATGATCACACAATGCTGATCAAGTTCTTCCTCATCCGGAACTTTCATCTTGCTTTGCATTTGCCCCACTTCTGGGAACTTCTTCATCATTTCCGATAGACCTCCCATGTCTTTCATCTGTTGCAGCTGATCACGCATATCTTGGAGGTTGAATCGTTTACGACCGAGAATCTTTTTGCTAAGCCGTACTGCTTTTTTCTTGTCAAGTTTTCGTTCTGCTTCTTCAACCAGAGACAACACATCACCCATTCCCAGAATGCGAGAAGCAATTCGGTCTGGTCGGAATGGTTCCAGTCTATCCAGTCCTTCACCGGTACCCAAAAACTTAATGGGTTTACCGGTGACCACACGAACGGACATGGCAGCACCCCCGCGGGCATCGCCATCGGTTTTTGCAAGTATGACACCCGTGAGTGCTAGAGATTGATCGAACGCTCGAGCTGTGTTGGCTGCATCTTGACCGGTCATCGAATCAACCACAAACAAAGTCTCTCGTGGACTCAATACACCATGCAGCTCTTTCAGTTCCTGCATCATTTCCTGATCAATGGTGAGCCGACCTGCGGTGTCCACAATCAATACTTCATCGAAGTTCTTTCGCGATTGAGCTAAAGCTGATCTTGCAATTTTGCGTGGATCTTCATCTTGGCTACTAGAAATAAACGGAATATTCGCAGCTCCTGCGAGTACCCGCAACTGTTCGATAGCTGCGGGTCGATGAACGTCAGCTGATACCACAGAAACTTGTTTCTTTTCGACATCGACCAGTCGTTTGGCTAACTTGATGACCGTTGTAGTCTTACCCACCCCTTGGAGTCCAGCCATGAGTACTACATTGGGTCTATTACCCCCTCCTAGATCAAGTTCTTTGCTTTCTTTTCCCATCAACTCCACTAATTCGTCGTTGATGATCTTCACGAACGCATTTCCGGGCTGGAGTTGCCTTGAAACTGTGGTACCTAGAGCTTTTGCTTGGATTTGGCCGACGAACTCAGCTACGACACTGAAAGACACATCAGCTTCAAGCAGTGCGTTTCTCACCTCTTTGACTGCGTCCCTGATGTTAGCTTCTGTGAGCTTACGATGACGAATCGACCCCAGTAAATTTGAGAATCTCTGTGAGACGTTTTCAAACATTAGCTAATTTATTCTCCTGTTTTGTCGGTATATGAAACCGTAGAGGTCAATAATGTGTACGATAATTCGGAATTATGGTAATAATCTCTCCGAAAAGCCTCACACTGCTCGAACTTCTTCGCAAATTTGAACTCATGAAGTTCATCGATATCGCATTACCTGCGGTCATCATTTCGTGTACCTGATCCCTGCCTACCTTGTTTTCAATAGCCGCAACCACCCAACAAAGTGTAGGTTCGATCTCTCACATCTAGTGGAAACGTTAGCGGTAGCTGGGTATACGGCTCTTGCGTTCACTGCATTTTGGAGCACCTATGGTGTTGCTATTGCACTACTTCCTATTCTGACCGTAGTTTCACTCTTTGTAGCCATCATTGTTTGGGGTGAACATCTCTCTAAGTCCGCACTAGCTCGTCCCATTGCAGTGAACACCTACTTGATCGTAGGACTCACCGTTGCATTGATCGCAATCTTCCACAAACGAACTCTTTATGTCTTATGTCACTCCTTTAGGTCTCGTTCTTTTGTTCCACATACTGGCGAGTCTTGCTCGTTTGCTACTCTTACCTGTGCTGCTGGACAGCAATTCCATTGATAGTTCTCAACCGAGCTCTTCGGTTACGAAGGGTTAGTGGTACATTCCAAAATTATTCCCCGTTGGATTCAGCTGATGTTACTCTATAGTGCTTAAAAATCGGACTGCTACTATTTACGGTATCTTCGGTCACAGGTGTAATATTCCATTACGAGGACCTATTTTCCCATGTCAGCCATCTGCACGTGTTTTTCACAGTGATTTCTTGGTCATTTACACGAGTGTTCTGATTGGTCACTCGAGAATTTGCTGGCGAGGTAGTCTAACCACTACAGTTTCATTGGCTGCATTCTTGATACTACTCTTGTGCTCTTGGACTTCGATTCGTTCTCTCCCTTATCGACTCGCAAACTAACCCCATCTTATTAGCATGGATCTTTCTTTAGTCTTACAGATCGTAGCCATCATCCTATTACTGTTTTGCAGTGCCTACTTCTCTGGGTCTGAAACAGCCATGATGAAGCTAAACCCCTATCGATTAAAACACAGGATGCTGGAAGGGCATCGGGGAGCGAGAATGGCGAATAAACTGCTCCGCAAAACCGACCGTTTGCTCACCGTAATCTTGATCGGGAATAATCTGGTAAATATCTGTGCCTCTGTCATCGCTGCTAATGTTTTTCTGACTCTTTTCGGAGAACTCGGCAATGTGCTCGTAGTCCCTTGTTTAACACTGATCGTTCTGATCTTTGCAGAAGTGGCACCCAAAACCATTGCTGCAGCAAGGCCAGAAACCATCGCTTACCCGTCCACTTACATACTTGATCCACTACAGCGTATCTTATCTCCTGTGGTTTCGATGGTGAACTTTGCTTCTCATCTCGTAGTTGACCCATTTGTCCGAAACGTTGAGGAGAGCTCTGACGCTCTGTCTTTGGATGAACTTAGGACTATTGTTACTCGTGACAGCAATATCGACATAAAGCGCCAAGCAATGCTACTTGGAATACTCGATCTCGGTAAAGCAAAGGTCAACAACATCATGATTCCGTATCGCGATGTCACGGGTATCGATCTAACCAAACCTATCGATGAAATCTTCCAGGACATCTTGCGAGCCCAGCACACCAGACTACCAGTGTTTGAGGAAGATTTGAACAAAGTCAAAGGTGTCCTCCACCTCAAACGCTCTGCTCGATTCCTGAAAAGTGGCAACTTTGAATTGAGTTCTCTCCTTGAGGAGATGGAACAACCATATTTCGTCCCCAGTGGTACTCCGTTATCCACTCAACTCATCAACTTTCAACAAAACAAAGCAAGAATCGCACTGGTAGTTGACGAATATGGAACGGTGCTAGGTATCGTGACCTTAGAAGACATCCTAGAGGAAATTGTCGGTGAATTTACCACCAACATAGAGTCTAGCATCGCCGATGTCTATCCTCAAAACGACGGTACGTGGATCATCAATGGTAGAACTCTATTGCGCGAACTAAACGAACATTTGAACTGGGATCTGCCCACTAATGGACCACGGACAATCAATGGCCTATTTCTTGAGCAATTGGAAGGCATACCCGACGGCAAGACTAGCATTAGAATCAGAACCCGTCGAGCTACCTATGTATTTCAATCACTTCAAGTACGTGAAAATGTAGTTCGAAACATATTAGTTCGGAAAGAAGAACCAGAACCACAAGAATTAGATCTTGAATTGGAAGATGAAGAAGACCGAGAGGAACGCGAATGAGTTTTAAGATCTTTGGGATCACCTTTGGGCGGCCGCGCTCACATCAACATTCCACTCCACCAGGAGATGCCCCCATACCAACGGGGAACTTTGGGGAGAGAAAACCAGATTCAAAAAACGAACAAGAAAACCCCGACCCAACAACTGAGGTGTCCCAGCCTGTGGAAGGGTTTGGTGACCTGGGTAGCACAGGGTGTGAAGGGGGTTGTGGAGGTGCTGTCTAACCCAAGTAGCTAACACAAACTTCCATCTTGACTTTTGGATGCTTGGTATAGAGGTGGTGGTGTTCAACACTCACTAGTTAGAGCTAGCTTCTTCCTCTGATTGCTGCCAACGTCGGTTTAAGGCTGACAGGACACCTCTTAGCATCGCAGTCTCTTTGTCGTTACTACCACCCAGTCCAAAGACAACTTTACCATAGCATCGAATGGTCACAATGCCCAAACACTCTGGGTGCTGGGTTCGACCACTAGACACTTCCAACGCCTGGACACGATGGTCAAGTAACTGCAACGGTTCATTGAGCGACTCTTCAAGAGCGAACACAAAAGCTTCCGTCGAATTCTCGCCAACCCCCTGAATGGATAGATCACTTTTTGCTACTGAGATATTAGCTTGAATCTCAATTCCTCGCTCTACCTGACTCACCCGATGACTACGCAAAGAATATGGTCCTTGATCAGGTCGATACTCCAACATTAGAGTATTGAGTATTTCGTCCGCAGAAATTTCACGTTGTTTAGTTTCGGTTAGGTTTTGTACATGCTTGGAAAACTCAACCAGCATCTCACGAGGCAAATAAATGGAGAAATACTCTTCG
>CBDATJ010000007.1:0-19132 GCA_965199895.1 Pseudomonadales bacterium
TATGAATTCGTTTTCGACCAAGCTTGTGGTATTGCTCTTGAGAGTTCTTGCGATGTTTCCGCTTCCATTCCTACGCTGGTTGGGGTTGGTGTATGGTAGAACTTTATTGCTGACCAAGTCTCGGGCTGCTCGAACGACCTCTACCAATATTTCACTTTGTTATCCCGAGCTAAATCCTGAAGAACAAAAAAAGTTGGTACGAGAATCGCTGAATCATAGTGGTTGTACGGTGTTTGAAACAGCGGGGATTTGGTATTGGCGGAAGTCTGTGTTGAAACAGTTACTTTTAGACTTTGAGGGTGAAGAATATTTGCGTCAGCAGCTATCCAAGGGGCCGGTCATCGTGGTTTGTCCTCATTGGGGGAATTGGGAATTATTGTCCTATATCTTGGGGGCTCGGATCCAAACTACGGTTCTGTACGATGAACGACGACTTGGAAAATTTGAATCACTTATCACCCAGTCTAGGAGCCGGTTTGGATTGATGTCCATGGTGCCGATTTCACCCAAGGGACTACGTCAATTGATGCATACACTCAAGAATAACGGATTGGTCTTGACCTTACCGGATCAAGTCCCCACGCGAGGAAATCATGTTCTGGTTGAATTTATGGGAGTGCAAGCACAGACGACATCCTTGATTCATGCGCTCTCAAGTCGTTCTAACGCGACGGTTGCTTTGATTACGGTTCAGCGTGTGCCCAAAGGCTTTATCGCGAGGGTAGAGCCTGCCGCTGACTCAGTCTATCAGGACAATATTGCCGCCGCGACACAAGCATTAAACGACGAAATTGCGAGAGTGATACGACGAGACCCAGCTCAGTATCAGTGGGAGTACAAGCGATTTAGAAGAGTTCCTGGTCGCGATGTCTACCAAATGTCGAAAGATTCTTAGAACTCAGCAGTGCCTTGTTGGATCACCTCAAAAAAATCTTGATCAAGAGCTGCATAGGTATGAGTTCCTTTTCGTAACACAAAGATCGGATCGGCAACTTTACCCACATCGTAGCCTTCATCACGAAGGTTGTTTTTGATTACCTTGAAGGTGCTGGTCATTTCTGGAGCTGGTTGAACTCGAACAAAAACAGGACGTGCGAAGTAAGGTAAATTCTTGTTAACGAATTCTGAGAATGCGTCTACATTTAATTGCTCGATATCGTCATTGAGGTTGATGGCGGCCATTCCCGCACGACCCTCAAATCCTGGAACTAGCACTCCAAACACGTTGGCGATAGCAACTTCGTCAAACTTGTTAAGGACCTCGGCTACCTCATTGGTTGACACATTTTCCGATTTCCACCGGAACGTATCCCCTACCCGATCAACGAACTGATAGTGGGGGAAATTGAGCGCAAACCCAACATCAATGGTTTTGAGTAGATCTCCAGTGTTAAACCAAGCATCACCTTTTTCAAAGACATTGCGCAGAATCTTGGATTCGGTTGCACTCTTATCGGTATATCCTTCAAAAGCTGCATTAGGGTTGATGTGACCCAGGCATAGCCCTGTTTCTCCTTTCGGAACTTTGACACATAGATTGTTGGAGTCTCGGATGATTTCATCGTTTTCGACATCGTATTTGATGAGTGCAACCTTGGTTGCAGTGAGACCGATGGTGCGGTCCTTGTTTAGTATGTTTGCGAACGAGAAATTGGCTTCACTCGCTCCGTACAGTTCGGTAATTCGATAGATTCCGTAGCGCTTTTTGAAGTCGTCCCACAAGTCAGGTCGAAGTCCATTTCCCATGATGGTGTGGAGGGGACTATTGTGATCTTCGGGTTGTTCTGGGATTTGCATGAGATAGCGAAGCAGCTCTCCCACATAGATCATGTGTGTAATGTTGTGTTCACGGATTTCTTTCAAGAAGTTAGAACTCGAAAATCTCCTGCGAATAAAACAGACCGCTCCCGAGGTCAATGAAGAACCGAATCCAACGACCAGACCCGTGGTGTGATACAGGGGTAGGCACAGGTAAATTCGATCTTTATGAGTACACCGCAATCCTGCAATCCGTGCGAGCGTCGCGGACAACAAGAACCTGCGATTAGTCATGATAGCCGCTTTGGGTAGTCCAGTCGTCCCTGATGTAAAGACGTAAAACGCCGTTTCACCTAGTGTGGTCTGTTCTTGGCTGGGTGGATTTTCTGCACTCGCTTGAGTGCTCAACTGAGAAAAATCGTGTGCCCAATCAGGAACTGCGTCGGAACTGTCTGGTATCGCAAGATAGGCTTGTTCATCCAGATCGACTACGTTTCGAATGCCATTGATCGCAGAAGACACTTCGGTGCCAAACAGGCACAACTTTGAACCAGTGACTTGAATACAGTGACGAAGCGGATCGGCTACTAAATTAGTATTGATCAGGGCAGCGGTGGCTCCGAGTTTGTTGACTGCAACCAGTGCACAGATGAACTCAGGTCGGTTAGTAATCATGATGCTGACTACGTCTCCTCTTTCAATCCCACGTTCCTGCAACACATGAGCATAGCGATTAGTGAGTGTGTTCCATTCCTTCCACGTCATGGAGGTGTTCTCGAAGATCACCGCAGTTTGGGTGGGGTATTTGGATGCTGTAGTGGAAAATTGCAGTCCGATGCTGTCTTTTGTTTCGTTTGGTCTGGGTTTCAGGCCTTTTTTGACTGCAAGTAGGGTAGGTATGTCGCTAAGTACGGAAAAGAATTCTCGAATGCTCATGAATAAACCTATAAGTTTCACCGATGTGGATTCTGTAAATTATCGTCACTGTGAGTTGGAGTTTATTGTTCTCTATTCTTTTCTTCAGCTTTGATGGCTGTAATCCAATCGTTGATTCTCCGAGAAATCCAACGATAAATGAAAGGAACGAACGACACCAAGAGTGCTAATCCAATGGGAAGCATCCATATTCCTAGGATGGGTAGAAAGAACAAGCACCCACCCGCAATGAAAGGAAAGGCCAATAGCAGCCGTAGCCACAACGGATATTTCCACAGGTGGGATAATTGTTGAACGATTACTTTGACTAGGGCGAATACCCATGGAATCGCCCACAATCGCAGCAAGAGATTTTTTATTTTTCTTTTCGTTGCTTACATCCTCACATATGCTTCTGGCGAACCATCCTGGCAGACTATTCTGGGATGGAATAGCGGTCAGTTTACAATCAATAAGTTATTGTTGCCACCAAGAGCCACTAGCTAAAGACTGAACGCGATTTTAGAAACATCCAGAGAATAGTTGTCCATGTCGTCGGGTTGGGTTCAAGAATTAGTAGAGTCGATTCGAACGAATTCTACCTTTCCCTCATTTCCTGATTCACTGACTGTTGACGAGGCTTATCAAGTCCAAAAAGTTATTGTTGCAGAGGTCGCAAATGGTTCGCTATCTGGTCTCAAAGCAGGCTTAACTTCACCCCAAAGCCAGAAGGCTTTTGGCATGTCAACTCCAGTACTGGGACACCTATACCAATCGGGCGAACACACCTCAGGTGTTTCACTGACGAATATTTGCAATGTGTTTATTGAATGTGAAATCGGTGTCAAACTTTCGTGCACAGGCGAACCGATACAAGCTGGACCTGTCATTGAGTTGCCTCGTCTAGGTTTTGCATCATCCACAGACACAACGGGATCTAGTGTGATTGCTTGTAATGTGGGTTCAGACCGGTACATCACTGGAGAATTTATCGAGTTTGACAACTTTTCTGAAGAAACGGTGAGGCTTTATCGCAATGGTACAGCGTTGCTCGAAGCCAGTTTAGCTGATCCAGTCGGTGAACCCTCTCAAGCTCTAGATTGGGTACTCGACACTGCCCGAGCACTAAAAGTTGTTCTCAAAGATGGATTTCTGGTCATCACTGGAGCGTGTGGCGGGATGCACCCCGCAGAACCCGGGGCGTATGTAGCCGACTATGGTCCTAGGTTGGGTGTTGTCGAGTTTGAGTTGAACTGACCGCAACCTAAACTAGGGATCAAGTATTCCAACTGTCCGAGTACCCCTGGATTTCATGATTGGTTGCAACGACCTGGAGTGAATCTCGAGCATCCACCATAACTGCCACTTCATCGGTATGAGTCTTGGGTTGATGGAACACTCTTTTTAGAGCGTTCGGATGTGGTCCATGGGTGATCCCACCCGGGTGGTAGGTCATCATACCCGTATCAATGTGATCTCTGCTGAAGAAATTTCCATCATGAAAGAAGATGACTTCGTCGTAGTCTTCGTTATTGTGGAAAAACGGCACTTTGATCGCACTCTCATCGGTTTCAAAAGGTCTGGGTACAAAGGTACTCACCATAAACCGTTCACAAACAAAAGTGGCGTGGGCTGAAGGTGGTAAGTGATAGCGATGACTATTTAAGGGGAGTATGTCTTGGACATTAATTCTGACCGGTACTAAGTCACCTGTCCAACCAACGGCATCTAATGGGTTGTAGGGAAACACAACGTTGGTGACACGATCGTGCTTTTTGATGTTCACGGTCCATTCAGACTCGTCTTGCTGTGCTCGAAACATGTCGTTGATTTCAGGAGTATCAAGTTTCGCAGGGTCGAAGATCGCATGAGTTCCCAGCATCCCTTTATCCGGTAGGTGGAATTGTGAATGAGTGGCTTGAATCAACAGGAGGTTCAAGGGTTCAGCTTGTTCTAGTCGCCACATCGTACCTCTGGGTAAAACGACGTAATCTCCCCGTTTGATTTCGAGGTGACCGAAGTCACAGAATAAGTCAGCGTTGCCGTTGTGAACAAACAAGAGAGTGTCACCGTCGGCATTTCGGGCGAGCGAAGGCATAGATTCGTGGGAGTTCCACAACGAAATTTGAACCGATTCGTTATGTAATACGGTTGTACTATCCCAAGGTGAGTTTGCTGCTACCACATCGTTTAAGTCAAAGGCTCGAGGTCTGAGATCGCCTTCAATGTGTGACCAACTCGTGGGAGGTCGCTGATGGTAGATGCGAGACGAAGGACCATCAAATCCCTCTCGACCTATTTCGCGTTCAAAGCTGCCGTCTGGGAGGTCTCTATGAGCTTGTCGGGATGTTTCTCCTTGTTGCCAAGTAGCATTAAACGGTTTCACTGAGGACGCCTCTCAATTCTTGGTCGCGTTCGATGCTTTCAAACAGGGCTTGAAAATTACCTTCACCGAATCCTTTATTACCCATGCGTTGAATAATCTCAAAGAAGATGGGTCCAATCAGGTCCTGAGTGAAGATTTGGAGCAAATAACCATGCTCGGGTGAACCATCAATCAGGATACGGCGCTCTCGCATGGATTCAATTTCTTGTCCATGACCCTTCACTCGTTCATCGATTGCATCGTAGTAGGTATCGGGGGTAGCTTGGAATTGAACACCATTAGCACGCAAAACATCGACAGCATGGAAGATGTCATCAGTATGAAGTGCGATATGTTGGATGCCTTCTCCGTTGTATCGGTGCAAAAACTCTTCGATTTGAGATTCATCGTCTGCGGATTCATTCAAGGGGATCCTCAACTTGTCGCAAGGTCCCGTCATAGCCTTGGAGACCAAGCCTGTATGAACTCCCTGAATCTGGAAGTACTGTGCTTCGTGAAACTCGAACACGGTTTCATAGAAGTTTGCAAATTTTTCAAGATTCCCTCGAAACAGATTGTGTGTCAAATGATCAACAAACTTTAGCGGCCCATTGGTATTTTGAGATTTGGCACGATCAAGATCAAAATCAATGTCGTAGATGGTAGGAGAACCTTTGCCATTGACCAAGTAGAGCAGGGAGCCTCCGACTCCTTCAAAGGCAGGTATGGATAACTCCATGGGTCCTACTTCGGTGGGAACCGGGACTGCCCCCCGTTGCGTAGCTAAATCTACCGCATGGGAGATATCTTGAACGCGAAACGCCATGGCGTTAGCGGATTCTCCGTGTATTTCAGCAAATTCGGATGCTTGGCTATTAGGCTCAGAGTTGACAATAAAGTGAATGTCGTTCTGTCGGAATAGCAAGATGTCTTTCGACTTGTGCTTACCAATTTCCTTCAGTCCAAGAGACTCAAAAGTACGTCTTAGATTGGAGGGATCTTTGCAGCAAAACTCTACAAACTCGAACCCATCAGTGCCAATGGTGTTAGTTCTAGTGTTCATCAATTTAGTCCAAGAAAAAGCTCAGTTTTATTTTATAACACTGCAGGGTCATTCATGGGGTATTGATAGGCTGAAACCTGACCGTCAAATTCCGTATCCTGTCAACAGTCAAGGTAGTCCAGAGCCCAGGCAACAGGTGCTGGTTTAGTCCCATATCAGAAGTAGTCAAACAACTACAAGACGTTGATTTCCAACTCTCTCAATGAATCTTCTTGCTTCTTGATGAGTTCGTCTACTGAATTAGAGAACTCTGAATTTCTGGCCAATTTACCGACCTCCAACAATTCTCGAAGCGCGGACAGTGAGAAATCACTCAACGACATAGGTGCTAGAACCTCAATGACACTAGAGGGTTCGGACTGTTGTTTGAGTTGATCGAGGGTCGCGACGATAGTGTCTGGATTCAATAGTTCGTATTCGACCAATTTACCAAATATCTCAACGTTGAGAGGAAAGTCGGTGTTTGCAGCTAATGTAGCCATCACAGAGAGGTTTTCTCTATCCCAGCTCTCCAAATTGAGGTTGACTGCCTCGTTGATTTTCGCAGCTAGGTTATTGAATCTTTCGAGCTGTCCCTGCTTTTGGTATTCATATGCGATGATTCCGAGAGCAGTGACGACAGCATGATGGTCTAAGGTGTCATCGTTCACCCAGATAGCAAGCGAGTCAGTCAGGGTATTCATCCAATCTTCCCGACCGTAGTCAATGATCTCATCCAGAGAGGCAGAGAGTAAAGCTAGGCTCGACGGAACTATCGGAGAGATGAGATCAGCTTCACTATCCTCTACGGTGTATCCGGTAAGTCGCATAAATTGGGAGACAGAGGAGGTTACGTTATAGCTGCGAGATGAAACTAATCGGGTCAATGCATCATAGGGGTCATATTCCTCACCTGTCGATGAGTCAATATTGCTCTGAACGAATATCTGTCTCAGATAAGCTAGTGCACTCTCCCACTCCCCATTGAGCATGTGAGCTCGTACTAATTGAATCAGCGGAGCCGTTTCGTATGGTCGGAGAGTTTCGTCTCTATCGATGATGGCAACGACCTCATCAAGTACTGGTGAAACAGCTGAAGCTGCTTCAATCACCTGTGAACCCTCAGCAACGATTTGGAACGATTTCAAGGCAAAGCCAGCAGCTAGGAAGTCCAATTCAATGAATCCGTGGTGGGTTTGAACCATCGGTAGAACGTCAGCGACAAACTGCATCGAGACCTCGGAAGAGAACCGTTCCTGTAAGTCAGCGAAGACATCCTCTACGGTAACGATGGGGTCTGGGCTTCGGTCGACTACAACATACAACGCTTGTCTTCCGAACTCGTGGAACCTCAGTAGGTTTGCTAGAAGAAGTTTGTAGCAATCCAGAGCTGCCTCTTGATGGTCAGTTCGGGCATAGAAACGGGCCGCATTGATGAGTTGCAAGTGGCTGTGTCTAGAAGTTGCTAGGAACCAGTCATTAAATGCAGCGTTCAGTTCTTGGGATATCGGTTGGTCTAAAGCGTTGGACAGTGGGATCCAAAGACCAAACTCATGGTCGTAGGCTTCCCCCGACACAATTCGTTCCGAGAGTTGTGCCACTCTGAGTTGAGCATCTTCAGGGTGATAGAGATAGGCTTGTACGATCAACTCGTACCAATCGGTAGCACGTCTACGTTCAAGCGGATCTTGTGAGGTCAGAAGCTGTTCAAGGTCTCGACCTAACGGAAAATCTTGAATCACCGAATCGATTAACTTTTCGTCGACAGTGGGTTCTTCCGATTGACTTTCTTCGATATATTTTGAAAGGCTCAAAGTAGCCGTAGTTGAACTACGGTAGAACAGTCTATTAGTGATACTGTCTGCTTGTTCTTGATCCTTGGGCCAATCCATAAACATTCGAACGGGGCCGCCACTGTAGAAGTAAAACGAGTCTTGATCGAGGCTCAGATACGACAGTCGGCGCCAGAAAAATCGGAGTGCTTTAGCTGCGTCAGACGTTGTGTGTTGTTCTGGATTAAGTTCTGATATGACCCTTGCTGCTCGAGATATACTCTTAGGTAGTGTGGGTCCAGGAATTGCCAATCGGTCATCTACGGATTCAACGTCTCGAATCATGTGCAGGATGGCATCGGGATGTTCGGTGAAATTGAAGGGAGATTCATCGTTTCGGAACAAGATTTCATCAAGGATACGGTGATTGCGTAAATCAGGTTCGCCGTCGAGTGTAACCTTCAAAGCCGAGTCGAAGTTTTCGATCTTTTTGTTCCACAGGAATAGTGCAGTTCGGATGGACTCGTTTGCGTTGTCGCGCTCATACTCTTGTGTTAAGCGTTCTGAAATTGTGCTACGATGTCCCTGTCCAATCGAATACATTAGTAATCGCATCCGGTGAGCTTGATCTTCAGGGAAGCAATCAACAAAGCGCTCCATGATGGCACTAGGATCCACACTCATGGGAGTGTCAATGCCAACGGTGGGTAGATAAGCCCCTTGAGAAACCAGGAAGTTTGCTTGGATTTCAGTAGGACACTCTCCAGCAATGATCTGCTCTAGGAATGCAACAGCTTCGTCTGGGAAGGTCGAAGTGATCATTCTCTGTATGTAAAAGACATGGAAAGGATCGATTTGGGAGTTGATCAAGTTTCGATAAGCTCCGAGTTTATCTCCCTCAAAGTACTGAGTCATGACATCCTTGACATCAACATCTAGCTGAACTCGTTCAGCGACAGTATCGATCACCGCCATGAGCAGGGACGCATTGCCTGGGTTGGCATGAAAGTTCAACAACATAGGGTACAGACTCGTGAGTAGATACTCGTCCCCAAAGTCCAACGAATCTAGAAAAACTATATTTGCTGAAGCAATATGAGATTGTTGCTCTTCGTCAAACTTATGGGTCATTAAACTCTTGTGCATATCAATCATATATCGTGAGTTCAATGAGAAGGGATCTTCAGCAGAACCGAGATTCTCTGTGAGATACACAAAGTACTGAGCCATTAGGTCGGAGTCACTTAGCTCAGACAGGTAACCCCAAATATTGATGGACGACAAGTAATTTGCATCAGTAAATTCCTTAACTTCTACTTGACTTAGAAACTCGATAAATTGATCTGCGGTTTCAAAGAACTGACCATAGTCCTCTTCTATCGAGAGAATGAAGTTTGGACTCTCAACAATCAGTTCAATGTGTCTTCGTGGATTGTCGGTTAGTTCCGCTGCAACAAACGGAATCATGCGCAGATATTCATTCCTTCCGAAAATACGCTTCGCATAGCCAAGGGCAGCTTGATATTTGCCTTCATTTAAGAATTGTTGGAATACTTGGTCGAGTGGTTCTTCTGCTTCTACCACGCTCGATAGTCGCACCACACGTTCGACATTGCTACTTTCTATGGCTGAACTCATTTCTTTGTTTAGTAGAGTATCTGCCGTACCTGCAGTTTGAGTTTCAACCAGTGATGGTGGAATGAGTGCCATGACAGATTCATCGATTTGAACACCATGATCTTCGTACTCAGATTGAATAAGTTTTGCAATGTAATTGACCGCGGAAAAGTTAGCATAATGTTCGTTCGTTTCATCCAATTCTTCCATGTCCAGAAGTTCAACCATCGCTTCTTCAGGTGGTGGATCCGATAGAAATTCTTGAGCAAGAGCGAGATCCATTTCATGCAAATATTCGGCATGGTCGATTCCCACCATCGCTCGTCGAATAAAGTGACAGATGTGGTTCAGTCGCGTGTATCTGTGGAGGGGCAGCTTGTCACCATTACCTCGTAAGCTGATAACGTTTTCCAGTTCAGCTCGGAAAAACTCATCAACGGTGGCAAGTTTGGTACTTGCTTCTGGGTCGTCATTAGACCAGGTTGAAATGAAGCCTTGAGCGAAGTGTTCGAAATAAGTGGTATAGTCTCGATTCACACTGGTGTTTCGCTGACTTCCCGCCAATAGATATCGAATTTGGTTGGTATTCCCTCGACTCAACTCGGGTGCGTCAGCGTGTAATTGAACCGCTTGGCTTTGCAAGATGTTGAGTGCACCTTTGAGATATAGGCCATTAGCCACGTCCCGATTACCCGTATTTTCTCGAAGAGAGGCAGTTTTCAACAAGAGGGCGTTGTTGTCTTGATCTAGAGAAAGTGCATGGCTGTAGTAACCCAGAGCTTGTTTAGCAAAACCTGCTTCAAGGAACAGATCCGCTTTGGTTTGGTTGATGTCTAACAGTCCAGTGATGTCTTTGACTAGATTAAGAGACTGTTCTGCTGCTACGGTGTCATCTTGTTCCAGCAAGGTTTTTGCGATATTCACATAAACCTCGGGTGGTAGTTGTTGCTGCAATCGGATGAGTCGACGACCGTAAGTGATTTGGCGTTCGGGGTCACCCGTTTTCTGGCTTAGTGAGAAAAATCCAGCATCTTGTGTCGCCATGGTCACCAGTTCTCGCAAAACAGATAGTCGTCGAATACCTGCTTGGGAGATTGAGTTTTCAATTGCAACAAATTCCGCTTCGTTATCGTTGGTTTCGTTTGCGATTTCACTGAGCAAAGTGTAGAGGTAGAACTTATCATCTCGTCCGGTGATTCGTTCGAGAATAATACGGTGAGTCCAACGGAAAATAGCTTGGTCATCGAGGGGTAACCTTTGACCGAAGCGACGTTGACCGATCATGTTCAGTATTCCATCGATAGCGACCACAAACTCGTTGTCGGATCGAGAGTGTTCAGCAACGTATTGGAATAGAGAGACCGCTTCCTCGACTCGGTCTGATTCCTTGAGGAGTTCGCCCATGAGTAGCAGGTTGTCGCTATGAGTGGGATGTTGTATCAGAGCTCGACGATAGCTCTCAATCGCTTGCTCAGTGAAGCCACTCATCGAAAGAACGCTCGCTTCAAATTCACCTGTCACAGCTTCTTCGTCAAATTCACGAAGTTGTGCGAGCCAATGAGAGATCTGTTCAAGTTTGTCATCGCTAGCTGCAGCCATGTTGAAAGCTACCATGTTCAAAACGATGTTTTGGATGTGCTCAATGCGATTTTCTGGATCGATTTTTTCGAGTTGCTGCAGTACTTCGTCGTATTTCTGATATTCTTCTAGTTGCAGGTATATGAGTGCGAGCTGGCGGAGTTTTTCGATTTCTGAAATGTCGCTGTATTCGGAAAATTCCTTCACTACTTCAGCCGCACTGAACGCGTCGCCGACTTCGGTATAGATTCGGACTAATAAGTTGACTTCGTTCTTGTCAGCAGTTCCAGCAAATAGGCGTTGTTCCAGATCGATAGCAATGTCTGCTAGCTTGTTTAGTTCAGATGCAATCAATAAAAACTGACTTTCTGCAAAACTTCGTCGAGCAGGGGCTTCTTCTTGGATCCAAAGTTCTTGCCACAGACCTAGAGATTCTTCTTTGTTCCCCATAACACTGTGAAGCCATGCTAGGCGCATGCGGTCGTCATAACCTAAGGGCTCACCCCCGTATTCTTCTACATCAAGGAATACTTCCAGGGCTCGATCAAACTGTTGGAGTCTCTCAAAGGCATCAGCAACAAGTCGTAGATCACCAGAGGTCTTCGGTAGTACTTGGATGAGTTCGTCCAAGGCGGTAGTGGCTTCGTCAAATCTACCTTTAGAGAAATGAGTTTCAAATAAATAGATCTGTCCAGTAGTAGTCGCCCCGTAGGTATCAGCGTGTCTATGAATCATGGCAAGGCTGAGTGGTTCAAAACCCATTTGGCTCATGATTGCACCCCCTTGAGCTAGGATACCTACATCTTGGGCATTGCTGGTCTCAAATGTATTCCAAACTATTTCTGCACGTTCAGGTTGTGCAACACCTACGAAATAGGAGGCGAGTCCTGTGTACCACTGGACCACGTTGGGTTCTTCCTCAATGAGTCGTTGATACTCTTCAACCATCTCATCAGTTCGGTTGGCGACATCATAGATTTGGAGTAGTCGGAATCGAGCTTCGATATCTTCTGGATCGATTTCTAAAGAGTGATAGAGTTCGATAGCTTCGTCGTATCTTTCAAGATCTGTGAGTAAATCAATATGGAGATCCCGAAGATCTTCGTCCAGGGAACCCCTTTGTTCGAGCGCAGCAATGAGAGTGTCTAGTTCGTTTCGTTTGCGGTAAGATTCATCGAGTAAGCTGAGTGCATAGAGTCGATCAAATCGGTATTCGGCTGCATCGTAAGCTAGCCACGAGTGCTTTGCTGCTTTGTCGAATTCTTCCGCCATAATCGCCCACTCTGTGAGGCGAATCAGTTGTCGGAAGTATTTGGATTCTTCTGCATTGGGGGTGTAGAGTTCGAGTGCACGATCTTCATGTCCTAGTATGGCTAGAGCAATAGCTGCGCGGTTCTGAAATTCTTGATCTCGCTGTTGAGCTAAATCTAGAAGTGCGTCAACATTTGTTTCGTCGACATCGATCATGGCGAGTCGGATTTGAATGAACTCTCTTTCTTCTGCTGACTCCGTCGAAGCTAGTGCTTTGTTGTACCACTCTAGAGCTTCAACTTCATGTCCCCTAGCGTCCAAAATTCTTGCTTTGAGAAGCGTGCCGTCGGTTGTTTCTTCCAAAGAAACCGCAGCATCAACAGCCTCAATTGCTTTGTCAAAGTAACCGTGTCTCCAGTACAAGTGAGCGACCGACAAGAACGATTTCACGCGTAGTAAATTGGGATGACTTTCATCGTCTGCAATGTTTTGAATCTCTGTCACTGCTCCATCAATCCCATCGTCGATTGAGACTGCGTGGTTGTAGACATCACTGATTGCAGTGAGTACTAGCCTTCCGTCGGTTTGGTTTGAGTCTTTGAGCACATCAATGGGTAGAGCACCCATTGGGAGTGTGGATGAACCAACCAAGGACGCAACGACCAGGTACGCCAGACCATTGAGAGTCTTGAACTTCATAAAGATGTTTCCTCTATTTGAGCAGTGTTGTTTGTTGAGTCAAGGAGAGAATGATGTCTCAATTGAGACAGGAGTTTATTGCTGGTGAAGAGTTCTAAATGGGTGTACTCTCCTGGAGAAATATGTGCATTAGAGATTGGGCTGTATGGCTACACCCAATATAGATCATGCTTGTGCAATTTTAGCCAAGAGATCTAGTTAGAAACTGTACGTAATCGACTCGCTAATCCATCGATTAACAAGGAGATGAAAAAAGTTAGTCCATCGAATAGCCTAGTTCAATTTTCTAATGGACGAGTTCCGGTTATTCAAAATGTTGACTGGCTGCTTCCTGCAACAGCAGGCGTGCCTAACCTGGCGAACATAGTCTTCTTAATTCCCATATTGCCTATTTCCTGCAGTTCCTTGAGTATGGAAAGCCACTGATTTCCAAGGGGATAAATTATACAAATGTCACGTACTTTCTAGATTATCAGATTGATGCACTAGTGCAAACTATTGACAATACTTCGGGATCTTTGAGAATCCCTTTACTCCATGTTTGCTGGACACTCCTGGACCGGGGAATATCGATGCTTTTCGACAAAGATTTATCAAACGGATAGCTGGACGAAACAAATTCAAAACAGATCTGCAAACTAAGGAAATATACGATGCCGATGGGACTTATATTTCACCAAACGAACTGCAGTTGAACCATTGCTGGTGCGCCCGCTGAGAGTTTTTTGGTAAGCTAAATCAGATCTGAAGGTGGAATATTCCAAGTGACGAGAAGAATGCAAAGAAACTCATCACGACTCTATCGTCAAGACGTACATGGGTTGCGACAAGCAGTTAGGGCAGGAAGCTAGTACCAGCACATCTACCCAACCATTGAAGTACCAGGAACTGAGAAATTTCGAGCATTCGATGAATCAAAACCTACCCCAGACTACTTGATCTGTCCCCCAGACAGTCACTCAAGATGTCTAGACATCATGATTCTGCAATTTCACCTGCCCATCCAGGGGTGGTGTGTTGAATTTCTATAGGACAGGATCGGGTAGATAGAGCTTTTCTCGTGCAATTTCTTGTAATTGAATTTGATCACTGACTCGGCTGACATAATTTACGTCTTCAGCTAACTTGCCAATTTCCAATAGTTCTTGGAGTACCGATAGGCCACTCGATTCAATGGAAATGGATTGCACGGCAGCAAGTGCCGCTCCAGGGGCATCGGAATCTCGTAACCACCGTAGTGCAGTTGTCAAGTGTTCGGAGTCATAGAAGAGATTGAGCGATATTGCTTTACTGACTAATTTCGGTCCAAAGGCGTAATCCACTTCGACTGCAAGTTCAAGTAACGGTGACAATTGCGTATTTGTTGCGGAGGCAATATTCTTTTCTATTCCTTGTTCAATAAGCCTCAATGTAGAAGCGACCATATCCAATTGATCTCTTGCTTTGAATTCGTAGGCGATCAGCGCCAAAATTTCGAATAGGGCTGAATGGTCAAACCCGTCTTGTTCCAACCAACTAGTGAGCGCAGAAATTAGGACACCCGTCCATTCGGTGTTGTCTAGATCTAAGAAGTCGTTTCGCAGCGAAAAGATAAACTCAATAGTGGATGGCGCAGAGTATCCGTTTCGCATGTATCTGCCCGTAGGGATCGAGAGACCCAAGGTTTCGTTGAGAGAATTAACGATTCTTTGAATTTCATAGCCTGGTGGGGTTCGGAACCTGTTACGCCCAAGAGTCTTAGGATCACTCAAAGGTATCGATGACTCTATGTTGTCCGTCATGAACAGTGGTTTCACGAAATCAGTTGCTTGATCGAAGTCTGCGTTCTGTCGATTCGCATTTGCCAATGATATGAGAGCCATAGTTTGGTATGGCTGGAGTAATTGAGAGCTTTCGACCCAAGGTGTGTGCCCACTGATTGTGGGTCGCAAACCAGTGGCCACCTCGATGACTTCTTCAGTCGGATAGACTTTTTGCAATGTATCGAGGATGAAACTATCCAGAACATGATCAGTAGCCGCTATCTCGTCATATCGCTGTACGATAGTCATAATTTTGTGGATGCATTCCCTACCGATTTCGGGAGGAAGTTGCTCGACGACATCATCAATAACCACTGAAATTTTAATTTGTTCGAGAGCGTGGGGGCCGTAGGAAACGTAGCCAAAGTTCCCCTGAAATTCACCATAGTGAACGGCTGAAAGCCCAAGTAGAAGGTATTGGTCTATGGCATGTTGCCAGTCGCCGAGTCGAGCGTAGAAACGTGCGATATTAAGCATCTGCCCCGGCGTCGCTACCTTAAGGTTAGCAGCCCAATCTCCGAAATACTCTTCTAATTCAGGGGTAAGAGTTTGGTCGGTTTCATTAGTCAAGAACATCCATAAAGTGACTTCGTGATCAGTCGCAGTTCGATCAATGAGTCGTTCGGTGAGTTCTGTGTAACGCTGCTGGAGACTCTCAGGATGGTGACTATATGCTGTAGCTAACAGTTCATACCAACTACTGGAATTTCGCTTTTGCCATGAAGGTTGAGATTGCAGTAGTGTCTCGAACTCATTGCCGAGTGGGTAGTCTTTCATCGGCTGTTCTAAAAGCGTTTCAATTTCCCCATCACTCGCGAATGATGATGGGTTTCTTGCAAGGTATTGCGCTAAATTCATGATGGTCTGAGAGGGGAAAAAACCTCTACCGTAGAAATTTACATACCCTAGATCTGCATCTTTTTTTGGCCATTTCAAAAACATCTCTTGGGCACTGCCTGGGAGATAGAATTGTCGTGAATCGTCTAGATCAACCGCATTGAGACTTCTCCAAAATAGTCGGATTGCATCTGCTGCATCTTGTGTTGAACTTTCTTCATTGAGGTCACGGATTCTGTTCACTGCTCGCAAAATGCTTTTCGGGTACTGGTCAGTTAGGTAACTGTAGTCGTTGAGCAAGTCATCTTCTGAATCCTGGGCAGCTTCTTCTAGCAAGGAGTAAGCGATATAGCCCATTTCACCAAACGCCCCCGGGTTTTCTTGTAGTCTCGCTTGGACATCGGTGATCACGATCTCATCAGTGAGATCTGGACCGCCGTCGTTGGCGACTTCTACTGCGGAGTGGTAGTCCTCTAGACTCTTGTAAGCCAGGAACAATGCGACTCTGACCCCTTCATTGGTGGTGTCTTCCAAGTAAAGATCTTTGAAGTCATCTAAAAGTGGTGCTATCCCTATGGATCGAAACGAGTTGCTCAAATACTGGATTTTGTATGAGATGTTTTCAGGGAAGCAGACAGCCAGTGCCTTGTAGATGTTTGTGGGGGTAAGAAGAATTGAGCTTTGTGGGTCACTCAAACTGTAAATCGGGGAAGCAACCATCAAGGTATCGATCTGTTCTTCTGAGGGGCAATCGCCTGAGATGACTTCTTTCCAATAGTCAATGGTGATGTCTTTAAATGTTGTGGAAAATAGGTCTTGCCAATAGTATCGGAGCTGTTCATTGATATTCTCAATGCTGGCCATGGTCTGAAAAGCTGTTCGTCGATCACCAGCGTAGAAACTCTCTAATGCGGTTACGATTTCTTCGGACAATCCAGCACCCTCAGAAATCTGTTTGGCTGCACTAATCACGATTTCGGAGTTCGAAGGGAGTGCATGGAAGTTAAAGATAAAACCGGTGAGTTGATTGAGAATGTATGCTTCACTAAAGTCGATCATGTCAACAGTTTTGTCGACAAAATCCTGTAAACGAGAGCGCTGTTCTTCGGTTAACTCCATTTGCATGAGTTCTGTCTGCATTTCAATCAATGGCGGAACTCTGAACGAACTCGGGAAGCCGTTGGGTGTGGGTAACCCTGTCTCGTAATCGAGTACAGCAAGTAAATCGTTTACATTTTCACGTGTCTTGAAATATTCCCATATGCCCGAGAAACCATACCATCCTGCTTGGATGTTTGGATCTTGGTCGGGGTCTTCAACTAACGCTATGAAATCGTCTACGGTCTCGAAGAAACGTCCTGTGATCTGTTCAAGTTGAATGAGAAATGTGGGTGTTTGGTGGACTAGCCTAAACAAATCTTGCGGATGATTGTTGAGTTCAGCAGCTACGGTAGACACTAGGCGCACATACTCACTCTCTGGAAAGAGTGTTTTGGCGTACCCAACGACTTCTTGGTATCTTTTTTGTTCGATAAACTGATAGAAAATCTGTGTGAGTGGTTCTTTGGGAGATGCGATGGAGGCTGCTCGAACGACACCTTCAACATTGCGATTTTCTTTAGCCATTTCAATTCTGTGTTGAAGTACATCTTCAACTTCTACATCGTCTGCTGGAGGAAGCACTGGTGTGGGAATCATGGCGACCAGTTTTTCGTCCATGGTGATTCCGTGTTCGGCGTACTGAGAATGCAGGTGTCGTGAGAATTGTCTCAGGTCATTCAACAATTGGAACTGCTCGTCTTCGGGAGTGAGGCTATCGTCGTCTATGATTGCTTGCAGTGCTTCATCTCCTGGTGTGATTCCGAAGAAGAATTCGGCGAGTTGCAGATCCATGTCAGCGATGATTTCGGGACGATCTGTTGCAACACAGAGGCGGCGAATAAATTGACCGATGTGTGAGAGTCGTGAGTAACGATCAAACGCTAAGAGTTTTGATTCTGATGCTAGCTTTCTGACGTTTTCCAGTTCTTCATCGAATAGATCCAGAATCCTAGCATAGTTTCCGGCCGATGCTTCTGGATCTTTTGGCCACGTTGCTAGTAGACCTTGAGTAAACGGTTCATAGTAGGTCATGTAGTTTCTGTCTACGTTGGAGTTTGCACCTTGATAACTCCAGTAGTAAAACGAACGGCCACCAATATATGGGATGTATTCGGTTTGAGCATGAAGTTGAGCTGGTTGGCTTTGCAGTATGCTCATCAGCCCTTTGAGATAAAGATTGTTCGCCACTTCTCGTTGACCATTAGCCTCTCTCAAAATCCCATTTTTGACCAACAACATCTTGTTATCTTGATCTAAGGAGAGAGCGTGGCTGTACGAAGCGAGTGCTTTTTTTGTAAAACCGGCTTCCTGGAACAGATCAGCCTTGGTTTCATTTACGTCAAGTTGTCCGGTGATGTCTCGGATCAGATTGAGCGATTTTTCTGCACCTAGCGTATCTTCTTGATCTAGTAAAGTACGTGCAATTGATATGTAGACATCGGGTGGAAGCTGTTGTCGAAGCCCGATGAGTCTGCGTCCATATGTGAGTTGTCGCTCAGCATCGCCTGGGTGTGGGTTGTAAGTGAAGAAACCAGCGTTCGGTGTAGACATGGTCACCAGTTCTCTAAGCACTGATAGTCGTCGAATACCCGCTTGTGATACAGAATTTTCGATTGCGATGAACTCCGCCTCTCGGTCTAATGTTTCACTTGCGATTTCACTCAATAGGGTATAGAGGTAGAACTTGTCCTCTCGACTAGTGATCCGCTCAAGAATGATTCGATGTGCCCAGCGGAAAGTTCCCTGTCGATCTAAGGACAATCGTTGTCCAAATTGGCGTGAACCAATCATGTTGAGGATACCGTCAATGGCGACGACAAATTCATTGTCGTCCTTCGAATGTTCGGCTACATACTGAAATATCGCCACCGCTTCTTCGGTACGGTTTTCTTCCTTAAGTAACTCGCCCATAAGCAATAGGTTATCACTGTGTGTCGGTTGTTGTACCAGTGCACGACGATAGCTTTCAATCGCACTATCGGTGAAGCCGCTCATGGAAAGCACACTGGCTTCAAATTCACCCGTGACGGCTTCTTCGTCGAAACGGCGCAGTTCTTTTAGCCAGTGTTGGATTTCATCTAATTTCTCGTCGCTTTGTTCGACGGTCGTATAAGCGACCATGTTGAGGACGATGTTTTGGATGTGTTCGATTCGATTTTCTTCATCGATTTCTTGTAATTCACGCAAGACGGCATCGTATTTATCGAACTCTTGGAGTTGTAGGTAGATCTGGGCCAACTGCTTGAGTCGTTCAATAGCTGAGATTTCAGCGTATCTGGAGTAATTTTCAACTACTTCAGTCGCAGCGAATGAGTCGCCGATTTCGGTGTAGATGCGGATGAGCAGTTTGAGTTCGTTTTTGTTTGCAGTTTTGTTGTAGAGTTTGTTTTCTATT
>CBDATJ010000008.1:0-219677 GCA_965199895.1 Pseudomonadales bacterium
GAGTGCTCTAGCTAAGAGTGCATTGTCGTACGCTGTCGAGAGATGGTCCGGGTGAGGCAGTCCTGTGGAGTTCATGAAGTGAGTGCCTTCCAATCCGATTTCCTCACCGTAGCGGTTCATGAGTCGAGCGAACTCTTCTTCATCACCCGCGATATATTCAGCGAGTGCTACACTGGCATCGTTACCCGATTGAATGATGATTCCTCGAAGCAAATCACTGACCGAGACCTCTGTACCCTCTCGAATAAACGTTTTCGATCCCGGTGTTTTCCACGCATTCACACTCACATTCACCATTTCATCGAGTGTAATTCGCTCCGCTGCTATTTCCGAAGCTGCGACATAACTCGTCATGATCTTGGTGAGACTCGCCGGTGCAAACTTCTCTTTTGCGTTGGATTCAGCCAATATCCGTTTGGATTCGCCGTCCATCAAGATATAGCCTCTTGCCTTAAGAGCAGGAGGATCGGGTAACAGAATTTGCCCAAGCGCGATGCTGCTCAATGCGACGCAAGTGAAACTAATGAGTAGCTTCGATAATTTCAAGGGGAATCCTCCGGATGTGGTGTTGAGTGGAAAGTTTTTGAATTATGGGTTGTCGATTCTCTCTGCGATTGCCATAGCAAGATCGTTGACAATACGAGCGTATAACCGACTGTGGTTGTATCGAGTGATCACGTAGAAGTTATCAAATCCGAGCATGATCTCTTGAGTCGGGGGATCACCGTCGTCGGCAACGTAGGCAAACAGAGCTGCGCTGAGATCATCTTCAGATTCTGATATGACTCCAAGTTCACGCCACTCAGCTACGGTAAGAGAGGGTTTGAGGGAGTCATTGAAGTGATCTGAAACAGTACTGTCAGCATCCAAAGTGACAAATTCTGCAACCTTGCCGTCTTTTTTCCAATTGTGTTCGGCAAGGTAGTTGGCCACACTCCCGATTGCATCGGTGACGTTGAACCAAATATCGCGGATTCCGTCGTCATCGTAGTCGATGGAATAGTTACGATAACTTGACGGAATAAACTGGCCATAGCCCATCGCACCGGCGTACGAGCCGACCAGTTGTTCGATGGATCGACCATTGCCAGCCGAATTCTCATCGGACGTTCGGGTACAGGAATCATCTTCTTCAAAGGGTGCGATTCGCTCTTCACAACACAAAATCAGAAACTGCTTGAGTTCGCCCCGAAAGAATGTTGCCCGAGGAGGATAGTCGAATCCCAGGGTAGAGAGTGCATCAAGAACTCGATGCTTACCCATAACGCCCCCGTAGTTTGTTTCGACTCCCATGATGGCTGCAATGACATGAGCAGGAATATCGTAATCTTCGAGCGCTCGATCAAGCACTTCTTGGTTCTCTTGGATGAATTTAACCCCGTTGGCAATGCGCGCTTCTTGCCAGAAGATCTCTCGATAGTTGAACCAATTGATTGATTCAGCTGGTCTTTTCATCAGTTCGATGATGTCATCTTTTTTATCGGCTTCTTGAAGAACATCCATGAGTACTTCACGATTGAAGTCGTATTCTTCGACTAATTCATCGATCATTGCGACGGCATCTTCGTTTTTGCTGTAGTCAGCTTGGGCGCACATTCCAATCATTGCGACGAACCCGAACATAAAGAGAGTTTTGTTTTTCACCTTGATCTATCCTCTATCTGGTGTGCACACTGCGAGCAAGACTCCAAAAGCTGCCAGTGTTGTAATGGCCGAGCTACCGCCATAACTAATGAGTGGTAGCGGCAGTCCTACCACCGGAAGCAAACCTAAGACCATGGCTACATTCACACAAACGTAGCCAAAGAAAATGATGGCGATACTTGCTCCGACGGTATATCCGAATCCATTCGTCGACATAACACTGATGTATGCAGCGCGTATAAATATTAGCAGATAACAAGCTAGAAGGGCAGCACAGCACACAAACCCCAGCTCTTCACCGATCACGGCAAAGACAAAATCAGTGTGTCCTTCGGGTAGGAATTGGAGGTGACTTTGGGTGCCTTCGAACAACCCTTTGCCGTTGAGACCGCCCGAACCAATCGCAGTTTTGGATTGAATAATGTTCCATCCTGCACCTAGAGGATCTGCTTCTGGGTTGAATAGAGTGATGATGCGCTTTCGGTGGTATTCGTGGAAGACAAAGTTCCAGATCAAGGGTGCTGTTGCGACCAAGCCGATCATGGCTGCAAGAAACCATCGTAACTTCACTCCAATCAAAAATAGAGTCGCTGTAGCTCCAGAGACGAGGATCATGGCAGTGCCGTAATCGGGTTGTAAGAATATGAGCGCGGTTGGAAATCCAACGATGAGCGCGACTCCAAAATAATCTAGAGAGTTCAGTTTGAAGTTGCGATACGCTATAAACCATCCCACCATCAAAGGCAAGGAAATTTTAAGAAGCTCGGAAGGTTGAAACCTAGGAAGTCCTGGAAGATCTAGCCAACGCTGTGATCCTTTGATCTCATCGCCAAACAGCATAACTGCGAACAAGAGTGCTATCGTTCCCAAATAGGCGAATGGAGCTAACCGGTAGTAGGTGCTAGGTTGAATGATGGCAGCAATGGCTAGTGCGCCAATGCCTATTCCGAGACGGACTAGGTGATTGATAAATGCACCGATATCTCTAGCGAGCGCACTATAGAGAACTATCAGTCCGAATCCTATGAGGAGGACCAGGAGTGAAATCAGTACAACATCGTAGTGGAGAGTACGACGATACTGATCGACAAAGATGTGATGTAGGTTTGCGGGTAACCGCGCTCCTAACTGATCATTCATCGTGGATGGCTACTTGATCAGCTAGGTGAGCATCCAAGACTGCACGAACCACTGGGCCTGCGACCGAACTTCCTCCGCCACCGTTTTCCACCACCACTGCGACCGCAATAGTGGGCGCTTCAACGGGCGCAAAAGCTAGGAACAGAGCGTGTTTTCGTTCGTACTCGCTGAGTGTTTCTTCATCGTATTCTTCGCCTTGAGGGATTTCTTTCACTTGTGCGGTACCTGATTTACCGGCCATTTGATAGTTAATGTCCATACCAATTTCTGCCCATGCGACTCCGTTTTGTCGATAGCCTTGTCCACCGCGATGAATCACATCGTTCAGCGATGCCCACATTTTGTCCCAATCTTCGTCTGTGAGGCCGGTGATGTCCTGGACGGTGACTTCTTCTGCCTCGAATTCAATGGGGTATTCGCTTGCCATCAGTAGACGAGGTCTCACCCATTTACCTCGGTTGGCTAGTAAAGTTGCCACGGTCGCAAGCTGGAGCGGAGTAGCGGTCATAAATCCTTGACCGATGACATAATTCAAGTTGTCGCCTGGATACCAGGGTTCATTTTTGTGTTCGATTTTCCATTGTGAATCGGGTAATATTCCCGGGTCTGCGTCCGCCACATCAATCGCTGTGTTTTGTCCATATCCCCAGTTGCGAGCGAAGTCTGAGAGCAAGTCTATTTCAATCTCTGCAGCGAAGTGATAAAAGAAAATATTCGATGAACGATATATGGCTCGATTGAGGTCAATGTGTCCCTGACCACCGTGTCCATTTTTGGTCCACGTCCAATCTCGATAGATTCGTGAATTACTCGGGAGTTTAAACTCACCGTTGGGATCCCAGATTTCTGTTTCCCAATCTATCTTGCCCAACGCTAATCCAGCGAGACCTACGACAGGTTTGAAAGTGGAACCTGGTGAATATTGGCCTTGGATCGCTCGATTAAACAGCGGAGAATCTCTTCTTCGGGTGAGTTCTTCATATTTTTCGTCCTCTAGCCCTAGAACAAAGAGATTAGGGTCATAGGAAGGTCTGCTGACCATCGCCAAGATGCCACCATTCTTCGGATTAATTGCAACGACTGCGCCTCTGCGGTCAGCTAAAGCATCGTAAGCTACCTGTTGTAGATTTAAGTCTAGATGGAGGGTTAGGGTTTGTCCGCGTATGGGTGATACTTGGTTGATTTCAGACAACACTCTACCGTGGGCGTTCACTTCTACGGTCTGACTTCCTACTTCTCCGTGTAGAACATCTTCATAGAATTTTTCTACCCCACGACGACCGACGAATTTGGTCACACGATAGCGGACGGGATCCAACATTTGTTTGTCTTCTTTGGTGACCTGTCGCACCGAACCCACGACGTGAGCGCTTAGCTCTTTGGTGGGATATGCGCGGATGATTTCTTCGACAACCGAAACCAATGGATAGCGATAGCGATTGACTGCAAGGGTGGCTTGATGTTGAACGCTTAAGTCGCGTTTCACTATCACTTTTTCGTCAGGTGCTGAACGCTCGAAACGTATCAGGAAGTCTTGTTTCTCGGTTTCGCTAATTTCCAACAGTTCTCGAATGTTGTCGATAAAGGTCTCAATATCGGTAATGTTTTCCTTTACCACCGCAAGTGAAAGAACTTCATGATGGGTGGCTAGGATGTTGCCGTTGCGATCAAAGATTGCTCCGCGAACGGGTGCGACGGCGCGAGTGGTTTGGCGATTATCTATCGATTGCGTTGCATATCGTTCGTGCTCTTGGATCTGGAGTTGGTAGAGTCGAACGATTAAAGTGAGTACCATGAGCACAGCGAGAATGCAACAAGTCAAGACACGAAACTTGACTGTTTGCGCTAAAGTGTCCGGTATCGACACCGTAGATTGGCGGTGGCTCATTGACGGTGATAAGGATGATGTTGAATAATTGTCTGGGCTCGAAACAACTGTTCAACCAACAGTAGTTTTGCGAGTGAATAAGGGAAGGTAAGTTTAGACAACGACCAATGGAAATCTACTGCATTTCGGTCCTCATCCGAGAATCCATCCTCATCGCCTATGAGGAATGCAACATCTCGACCCATACCGTACCACTTTTGGAGGAGGCTGGCGAAATCCTCGCTAGTGAGTTGTTTTCCGCCTTCATCTAGCATCACAAGATAAGTCTTGGGACCGACGGTACGAATAATCCTTTGGAACCTGGTTTTAGCAGGCTGGCTGCGGATGGGTACCAGTTCGAGCTTGGGTACTCTTTTGACATACTCCGCGACTTCCTTGTCAATCGAAGGTGAACTCCGACCCGAGTAGAGAACACACAACTTCACATGATGTTCGCATGGGGTTCAAGTGGAGTCCAAAGACGTTCCAACTGAAAAAACGATCGACTTTGGGATTGCATCACGTGTACTAGAGCATCTCCGAAATCTACTAACACCCAGTCGCCGTTACTTTTTCCTTCGACTCCAAAGATCTTCACTTTTTGTTGTTTGGCCTCAACGATGAGGTGGTCCACTATCGAGGAAACATGACGACGGGAGCGTCCGGTTGCGACAAACATCATATCCGTCATTTCGGTGAGAGTTCTGACATCCAGAAGTGAGATTTCCTCAGCCTTCATATCTTCAAGTAACCCAGACAAAAATTGAGCGAGTTCGTCGTAGTTCAGTAACAACCTCTATAGTGGTGAGTGGTATAGTTTCTTAGAAATTATATACTCGTACACCCCGGGGTGTATCAGGGAAGATGCGTCGGTTGAAGGCCCGCTGTTTGATTGGAAATCGTTGCGAATTTCACTGGCTTGGATGTTCAACATTCGTTCTTGGGAGATATAGATGTGTCCTACGTTTCTCACTAGGTCTGTGGCTTGATCAGTTTTCTGGAAAGACTCCGGTAGTGGAGGTAACGGAAACGACGGTCTTCGGAACACGTACAAGCTAAGCAGAGAGGTCAAATCATCAGCTCGATACCAGTGATGGAATCGATGGAGAACGTCGCTGCCAATGATCCAAACAACATGGACGGTCTTTTGATGAGAGAGGCGCATGAGAGTTTCAAACGTTCGGTTGTGAACTTCTCCATTGAACTCAAAATCACTGGGGATCAGTTCTTCAGATTCTGAGCAAGCGATTCGCAACATATTCCATCGATCTTTGAGTGAACCAATCGCTTGATTGCGTAATCTTGCATTTGGAGTCAACATGAGTCGTACTGGTTGATTCAATTCCTTAGCTGCGACCATGGCAGCGTGCGTGTGACCTCGATGAATCGGATCGAAAGTACCACCCAAGACAAGCATGGTTGGTATTTTTTGGGGTGTGAAATCAAGCACGGGAATCAATGAGGCTGATTCTGAGTTCTGAAAATCACCAAGCGAGAGCCACGCTAATGAATAGGAACAAGCCCAAAATGATTCGATAAATCGCAAAAGGTGCCATTCCTACTCGCTCCACAAACGCCAAGAACGCTTTGATACAGACAAAGGCAGCAATAGCCGACACTACCAACGCAATCACCAACGCATCCCAGAAAAACTCGGCATCGGAAGTCAGGACATCATACATCGTCAGCACCATCGCTGCTGCAATCGTGGGGATAGCGAGTAAGCATGCAAATCTTGATGAAGTCAAACGAGTGAAACCCAAGAATAAAGCACAGGTGATGGTGATCCCCGAACGAGAAGTCCCAGGAATCAACGCGAGTGCTTGTGCTCCCCCGATGAGTAACGCATGATGGATAGAAATCTCAGGCTCTGATTTAGTTTGTCGTTTTTGATTGTCAGCCCACCCCAACAGAACTCCAAAACCTAGAGTCGTACCCGCTATGACCAGTGTCGTTCGAGCATGGGTTTCGATGAAGTCTTTAAAGAAAAATCCCATCACGACAACAGGCACCGTCGCAACTGCTACGTTCAGCAAATAACGAGAGTCTGCATTCATGGTTGCGCTGGTTAGGCTTGACCAAGTACCCCTGGTCATGTCTATGAGCTGGGAGCGAAAGTACACCAATACGGCAAATAAAGTGCCCGTATGAGTGGCAACATCCACAGTCAGTCCTTGGTCACTCCAGCCCAACCAGCGCGGAATCAACACCAGATGAGCCGAACTCGAAACAGGTAGAAACTCTGTCAATCCCTGAACGATTGCCAGGACAACCACTGAAAAATAGTCGGGTGCTGCCGTCATAGTTGTCTCCCCAATCTCAATGGGAACGAACGAGTTCGCAGCTTAGTGGACAAGAGTAACAAGTTTTCTCTTAGCCGTGGTTCAGGCGTTTGGAATGGGGATTACATACAAAGTAGCCGCTATCGCTGGACTTCCGATGCTCTTGCAGCGGTATCGCCATGACCGCAAGATCAGACCAGACAAAAACGTCGAAGCACTGATTTTTCAGCTTCAATGACTGTCCTTCCGTTCGCCAGATCGGTTGAACGAGAAACGGTGATTGCAGACCGCGTGCCAAATCGATTACGGCTGAGAGCGCATCGGACAAACTGGATTCATGTTGGACTATCTCCGCCGAATTGTCCCATGACGTTATGCGGTTGTAGGCAGCCCGCAGGAAGCCGGTCGCTTCAAGCCGCAATGCCTCATCCTGGCCATGCAGTTGCCGTGCGATGCCCATCATTGCATGAGCGGAACTGACTGGGCGCATGACCATTTCCGGTGCCCAATTCGCTTCCGGGAGATTCGACGTACCTTTGTCCGGCACAACGGTCAGCTTCACTTCGAGCGGTTGAAAATGCCGGTCATGGATAGATACAACGATGTCAATGTGGTCCGTGTCGTTTCGCGAGTAGGCCGCATACGGCTCGAAGCTCGCCTCGAAGTGGTAGTAGGGCGAATCGTCCCGGTTTCCGATGACTTCGTCCATTTTCCACTTATCGGCTTGTGCAGCGATACCATTCTTGCCATGAACGACGGCAACCGGGCCGATGCCCTGATCTCGCATATACAGACACAGGGAGAGCGGAAACGCGGAGTTGAACTGATTCTTGCCCCACAGATGTTTACCGCTGCGACTCGAGTTATCGCGTGAAATTCCGTACAGGGAAGGTTCGGGTGAGCGCTCAGACGGCATCGACAATCCCGTAGCCTACGAATCGGCCCAGCGCGACAGGTACCGCGTTGCCTATTTGAGTCTCAGCATCGGCGTTGCGGTCTCCGGCGCACCATTGCCAGCGTCGTGGAAATGTCTGAATTCGGCTACGCTCTCGCGTTGTCAGCGGGCGAACGGTAGCCGGCGATACGCTGTCGAGATGATTGCCCCGGTATCCGGGCGGGACGGGCCTGTTTACGCCGCGCACGGTCGGCGACGGTTCATGCACGGAAAAAACCGAGCGGCGTGCGTAGTTGCGCGGATGTCGGTAATAATGCTCTATGTCGATTTCGTCGCGCAGATATGCCTTGACCGTCAAGGCTTCGTCGGCGATGCGGTCGGCGATTGATTCAAGGAAGCCCATCGCAGAACGGCGCAATGCGCCGAATGCGAAAAAGCGCTTGCGGGCTTGCGGTACGCCGCACCTGCTTGCATCGAGCACAGTTTCGGCCATGTCGTAACCAGCGGCTTTCAGGCGTTCCCGCGTGAGTTTCCAGGTTTTGCTCAGGCGCACTTGGGGGACGTTTTCCATCAAGAAAAACGGTACGCCGCAGGTCTCGATTATCTCGCCGAATGCAATCGTGAGATTCGCCCTGCCCGCTTCGATGCGCTTTCCGGCAGTCGAAAAGTCCTGGCAGGGCGGACCACCGGCGATCAGGTCCGGGGCATGTGCGCGGATTGTCCCGGCGGTCAATGGCACATTGGAAAGGTCAAGCTGATTGACATGATCTCCGATGTTGCGCCGATAGGTGGATAGCGCCGGCTCCCAATTATCGTAAGCCCCCACCACATCGATGCCGGACTCGAGCAATCCGGCGCTCAGACCGCCGCAGCCGCAAAACAGATCTACAGCCCGCATGGTCATGCCACTAACGCCGCATACTTGAGCCGCTTGCCTTGCATCCGAGAAACGATGTCGTCCATCTGGTCGAGCGTACCCATTTCGCGGATGTTGTGACGGTGTTGGTATTCCTTGACGTAACGGTCAAGGTGCTTATGGTTCATCTTGTGGTAGATGCCCTTGTAGCCGCGCTTGAACATGGACCAAAAGGACTCGATTCCGTTCGTGTGAACGATGCCCCGAACGAACTCGGAGACGGAATGCTTGACCGACTTGTGGTCGAAAGGCAGTCCGGTGTAGGCCGTGGCCTCATCCGTGTAGACTGTTGCTGTTCCCTCGACGTGGCGCACAACAAAGCTCTGCAAGGTTTCTGTGCTCGTGTTATCGACTGCTTGTGCCGAAACTTTGGTGCTGCAAAGGTCCATCATTCGGGTGAGCGAGAGTCCCTTGCGGTGCGATTTTCCAGGTGCCTTCTTCGCCATGACGATCTCCAAATCTTTACTAGATGGTAGCCGAATTGCGGAAAAAAAGTCAAGCGTCATTGGCTACTTTTGTATGTAATCTCCTTTGGAATCCCCCTCATCACTGCCAACTGAGAATAAGCAGTCTAGAAAGGAATATCGTCGTCTAGTTGGTCAGGATTTAGGTCTGAACTTGTATCTTGAACACCGGATTGCATCGGTCGATTACGGTCATCATCACGTGGCGAGGATCTCGAACCATAGGCTCCCTGTGAAGGTGGATCACCAAAACTACCCCCTTGGGGCTGTGAGCCCGTGTTGCCTAGTAAGATGACTTCGTTAGCTCTAATTTCTGTTCGGTAATGTCGAGTTCCCTCGCGTTCCCAAGAGTTGGTTCGAATTTCTCCTTCGACGAAGCACTGTTTCCCTTTTTTCAGATACTCGGAGACGATTTCTGCCAGTCTTCCAAAGCACACGATTCGGTGCCATTCGGTTTCTTCTCTAAATTCTTGAGATTGTTGATCGCGCCAGCGATTAGTGGTTGCAAGGGAGAATGTGGCGATAGGATTGCCTGCATTAGAAAACTTGGTCTCTGGGTCTCGACCGACGTTTCCGAGCAGCATTACTTTATTGAATGAATAGGCCATGTTTTGTGGGTTCTTTTCTATCAAGTGTTAAGTGAATATATTAGTCGAAATGACTACATGTGATGATTCCAAGTAGCAAGGTCTGCAATCTTAAGGTAAGCGTTTCTTTGTTTGGTTTCGCCCAAAGTGGCGGTAGGTTCTACACTGTAATGATGTCCGGGCAACAAGATGGTCTCGTCTGGGAGAGACTTTAATTGTTGCAAACTGTGGTACATGTCATCTTTATTCGATCCAGGGAGATCCACTCGACCACATCCATCGATAAACAACGTATCACCAGACACCAACATACTGCTCACTCGGAAACACTGGGATCCTGGAGTATGTCCAGGCGTGTGTAGAAACTCAATTTTCACTCCCCCGACTTCCATAGTATCCCCAGATTCCACTCGAACGAGATCTGATTCCGATAATCCGGTAACGGTTTTCAGCCCATCAGCTTCATACTTATGAACGTGGGTCTTCACGGGGGTTTGAGCGATGAGATCGACGATCCCACTGATGCTGTGACCAAACAGTCCCCCACCGACATGGTCAGGGTGATAATGGGTTGCTAGAATCCCTACGAGTCGATAGTCGTTGACTTGAATGTGATTCAATAGTTGGTCGATTTCCCAGGCTGGGTCAACAAGAACGACTTCCCGTGTTTCTGATGAGCCTACAAGATAGCAAAAATTTTCCATTTGACCGACGGGTATTTGCTCTAGAATCAATCCTTCAGGTACATTCACGGTTCCACCTCAAGCCATTTCAACACTCAAGATAATCATAGTAACGACGCGATGAGAATCAATTCCAAGGATTTGAACCTGGTGAGTACTCTCACTTCAACAAGATACGATATCTTCTGTCACACACACACAAATCTGAATTTCCCATTCATTCACACATAGGTTGATTTCAATTTGAACAAAACTAATCTCACGACTCTGCTCACGCTTTTCTTTATAGTTTTCGCATTAGCGATAAACACGGTTGCTGAAGAGGAAGTCTCGCCACTGCGCGCGTATATCGATAATGGTGATGACTCGTACTCGTGGAAGATTGAGTCAATCAATCGTATGGAAGATCTCACCCATGTGGTTGTCGATTTAACCTCGCAAACCTGGCTCACTAAAGAGCAGGTAGATCGTTCCGTGTGGAAGCACTGGTTAGAGATATACGTTCCCCAACAGGTACAAACCAAAACAGCATTGCTGTATATCGCGGGAGGACGAAACGGCAGAGCGGCTCCGGAGTATGCACTCAACGAAGCGGCTCAAATTGCCCTGAAGACGAACAACATTGTCGCCAAACTGGGACAAGTGCCTAATCAAAAATTACGATTCAACCACGAGTTTTTTGAACGAAAAGAAGACAATCTGATAGCCTATTCGTGGACTCAATACCTCAAGACTAACGATACAACTTGGATTGCATTACTGCCGATGGTCAAGAGTGCGATCCGCGCCATGGACGCAGTCAGTGAAGTAGTTAAAGACCAAGAACTAGGTAGTCACCACCGTGTAGACCGATTCGTGTTGACGGGTGGTTCCAAGCGAGGCTGGACTGCTTGGTTAGCCGCTGCAATGGATGACCGTGTTGCTGCCTTGATACCCATTGTGTTTGACACCTTGAACATGTCCGAGTCGATGCAGCATCATTTCAAGAGCTTAGGGTTTTGGTCATTTGCGATTGCGGACTATGTAGCAGAAGGCATCATGTCTCAAATCGACGGGTATCAGGTGGGTGAAATTTTGAAAGTAGTCGATCCTTATGAATATCGGGATGTACTCACCATGCCCAAGTACATCATCAATTCGGCGGGAGACCAGTTTTTTGTACCTGACTCACATCAGTTTTACTGGGAAGAACTGAGCGGTCCGAAGTACCTGAGGTATATTCCTAATTCCGACCATGGTTTAGCAGGGACAGATGCCATAGAGAGTGTCGCAACCTTCTTTTGGTTGATAGCAAATAACAAAGAACTACCGAATATCACATTGAGTCGGTCTAGAAGCTCCTTGCAAATGGGAGACAAACTAGACACAGTTCTTCAATTTAATCGTTGGAAAGCTGAAAATCCAACCAGTCGCGACTTCAGATTGCTACCGCACGAGGATTCTCACTTGCCAAGGGGAGTCACCTGGGAGAAGACGGAGATTGTGTTGGATGAAGCTCTAGGTTGGCTTTCCGAAGTAACAGAAAGTGCTGAAGACTTTTCACTCCAAAATAATTCTGATTCCAAACCTCAAAGTGGTTGGGCGGCATATCTCGATGAGGTAGTACTTGATCTAGGGTTCAGTTCTCCGTTGAAACTGACCACAGGAGTGAAAATCATTCCCAACACGCTACCCTTTGAACAGGACGACATTCATCGAGATATTCATGTGACGTTTCACTGTGCGGTTCCTGCTGGAGAGGATCTGTCAGTAACCGTCGTCCCGTACATGAAGGAGCAGTTTTCTACTGAAATGGTTAGCTACACCCTCTATGAAGGGAGAGACTACTACTCTTGGGAACCTTCAACAGATATCAGACTTGAAGGCAAAGTCTTCAGTGACTACTTGCTCAATCTAGGTTACCAAGACTGCATAGTGCAACTAGAAGCAGGTCCAGGAGCAACGTTACCTCCCCAAAAGCTTCCAGATGTTCCCGAACTAGAAGAACCAGAACCCTATTTTGATCATGGGATTTGACTACCCGAGTGAACAGAATTTAACCGTGTTTGTCCAATACTTTGAACATAGAATTGTCCTTCCAGATACGAGTTTTTCACTTGAAAGAAATGGAATTGATGTCAGCAATGTTGGGTAGGAATAGGACTAAATCAATGCCGAAATCAAACACACAATCGAAGTATCGTGTTGTGCTCAGCGGTAGTGTCATGATGGTGCTAGTTCTCACCACTGCCCCAAGGTTTGCTGAAGAAATTGAAACCAGCACTCTCGAGGTCGACAAGGACGAAAAAGCGGTGACTAAGCCCTTTGACTTTGCCGAGTGTGTGGATCAACTCCGAACAGCCATTTTTGGCACGGATGAAGATGAAGAGTGGGATGCTGCGAGCACTTTAGAGGCAAGTATCGCACGATTCAACGAATGTCTGGATCGCGTCGAGCTTTCCAGTTCATCGGCAGGAGAGAGTGCGGGTCTACCCAGTGGACAAGCAGGCATAACACCAGAAGGTGACAGTTCTTCAGATAGTTCTTCAGATAGTGAAGGGACTGAATCTCCTGAAGGTCAAGAGTCAACGGTTCCCATGCCTGATTCAAACAACATCGTGCGTGATCCACTTGAAAGTGGTCTCAATGAAATGGATCAGCTGTTAGCACAAGAGAGCAGAGAAATAACAGTTCAACGGGAGGCGCGCGAAGTCTATGAAGCAGAAACAGCTGCCAAACAGATGAAAGATGCCCAAGTGAAGAAAGAAGAGGCATCAGAGGCCACAAACCATTCGATGCAAGAGCTTGATCCAAACGATATTCCTCCCGACGAAAACAAACAGACCGCTGACGCAAAGCACGAAAATACGACTCGAAAACCGTTGGATTCTTCTGAAGAAGATATGGTTCTGAAAGCTCTACGTGAAGCCGCTGAGCTAGAACCCGATCCAGAAACTAAACAAGCACTTTGGGACCAGTACTATGACTACGCAGACCAACAGTAACTCACCAATGAAATTCAAGCAATCCTTTATTGCTATCGCATGCGCAGGGCTATGGTTGTCGATCCTACAGACCGTGTTTGTTCATGCGGTACCCGTTGGACCGCAAATGAAACCCATTGCTTCAGCGTTAGAGGAGATCGTCGAACCGGAAAAAGGATTTCTGAAAGATCGGATGAATATTCCCTCTCTTCGATTAGCCATTCCCGTACTCAATCCAGGGATTCCTCAAAGCACCAAGAAACAAGAAGAAGAGGGTGTTTGGCCCGAGTTACGGAAAGTCGAGGCTGTACGTTCTGCTCTGAAATTGAAGGAGTGGTTATATCGCTACAACCAATTTGATTCCATTTTGGTTTCAGCCGATGCTAGCATCAGTGCAGACATTTATTTGATTGCACGAATCATTCGCTCAACGGGTGAGATCATGGAACTAGCCTACCAGGTTGTAGACGCTCGCGGTGAGGTTTGGTCAGCGGAACAAAAACAGGTACATAGGGTAGAACCTGGTTGGCATGAACGATATGGTGAGACCTCAAGAGATCCCTTTGATCCTCTTTACCAAGCGGTGGCAAACGAGGTATACGAATTACTGAAAGATAAAGGAAAAGCTCACGTCAACCAATTGGAAAGAAACAAACGTTCAGCTAATTCTGCAAAGCTCTCAGAACTACAAAAAATCACTAAGACGAGAGATTTAGCATTCGCTGGGTTCATGTTACCCAGTGAGTATGGACAATATCTAGAGCAAAAGGAACGACGATGGTCCATCACTCAATTGCCCGACGAACAATCTGAAGTTTGGGGTCGAATCCAGTCAGTGATGCTTCGAGAAGATGCGTTTGTTCAAGTGGTAGAAGACCACTACCAGGAGTTTGCGGCTTCAATCGAAGTAGACTACCAACAATGGCAAGAGGACATGTTTCCCATCGCGAGAGAAGCGCGACTCGCTAAGCGGGGGCGAACTTGGAAAGCGATTGCCGGTACTGCGTTGGTGGCTGCCTCTGCAGCTTCTGCGAAAGATGGAGCAGCGGACGAAGGCGATCGTTCTGCACAGAACGCTGCGGTCGCAGGAGCATTAGCAGGGGGTGGTTTGATCGCGATGGCGTTCAGGGATAACCACCTCAACCAACGCGCGGTAGGCGAGATCAATGAGTTGGGGAAAAGTTTCAACGATTCCATCCGGCCGACGAGTATCGACGTGAACGGAAAGATCGTTACCCTTACAGGTTCCGTACACAACCAGTTTGCAATGTGGAGATCCATGTTGGCAGACATTTATGCGGCTGAAACCGCCGAAGATGGTTCGGTCGTGATTGTGGATGAGGAATAAATCCTACAAGCAGTCCTGAGGTGGTAACAGCAAGTCGTCGCCCTATCCCACTGATTGGAGTGGGAGCCCTTTGCCTTGCTTTAGTCACAGGGCCATTAGTCTTGGCTCAAAACGGCAAAAAGCTATTAGACTGTGAGGGTGAAGATGCAGATTCAGAGGACTGCATCAATGAACCTAGAGCCTTTGAACTTCGAGCACGAATCGATGCAATCCTACCTGGGTTGAAAGAAATTTCCAACCCTCCGTGGGATTTAGAAAAGTTTGAACAACTCCTGGAACTGAGAGATCACGGTTTGGAACAGTACGACCAACAAACCTATAGTTTGGCGACCCAAAGCCTCAGTGAGACTTTAGAGGGGCTCAAGGAATGTCAAGAAGAGTTCATGTCTACTACACAGAAATACCGTAATGAAATCACTGAAGCACTAGCAGGAAGCCAATACGACTTTGCAGCAAAACGACTGACCTCACTCATTCACTGGTTTCCGGGTGAGACGGAACTCATCGAACTCTTGGAGAAAGCCAACAGAGGTTTGGAGTTTAAATCAACGATTGAAGATATTCAAAGTTATCTCTCAGAGGGTCAGTTTGTCCCCGCTAGTGTCCTGATTGAGCAAATTCCGGATGGATATTGGGCCAACGAATTGAACCAGGCCAAACGAAGTGTGCAAATTCTCCAAGGCACGGCTGACTTCAATGCTCTCATGTCTAGCGGATATAAACTATTAGATGAAGGAGATGTAGGAAATGCACTGTTGAGCTTTGAACGTGCTGTACAGTTGCAACCTGCCTCTCCAGTTGCTCAAGAAGCGCTTGATCAAACTCAGTCACTGGTCAAAGCAGATATGATTGAAACCATGTTCGAGCGACTCAAGCAAGAACAACTAACGGATAGCTGGGAGGCTGTTTTGGTTACGGTGGACGAACTCGAACCGATGACTGAAAGAAAGGTTAAGTCAGATCTCGTAAAAAAGAGAGAGAAGTTTCAAGGTTTGATCAAAGCCGAAAAACTCATGGACGAATACCTCCAAATAGAGGTCAGACAATTGAATGCTTCCGTGCGTGAGAAGCTACAAGACTTTCACTCAAGCTCTGATCATTTATCTGACTACCCACGTACGCGTCAGCGATTTAGCAAATTGGTTGACTTGATTGAGAGATATTCCACACCCATTGAGATTACTGTCAAGTCAGACAGACGCACGACCGTTGAGATACGTCCAGGCAAGAAATTGGGGCGAATTTCGTCTAAACAAGTCAAACTGTTGCCCGGGACCTATACCTTGGTTGGTATGCGTCGAGGACATCAGCAAGTGACCCAGGAAATTACCATTACCCCTGATTCTGAATCTATCGAAGTATCTGTGGTTTGTGATGTCCGATTCTAGTACACACCCACCTCGTACGGAGGGGGATGAATTTGTTCGAATGCGTCAGTCTAGACGACGTGTTTTCATTGCTGCTAGCTCAATCATTCTGTGCACAGCTGTGGTGGGTATCACGTTTTTCTCAACCAAGACGGTCATAGTCCAAGTTGCTCCCGAAAGAGCGGTAGAAACGGCCTCGCTGACCAAGAAGACCGGTCTCGCGGTGGTGGTAGACACCGAAACACACTATTGGACCTCAGTTCAAGTACAAGTGGAAGCAGAGGGTTTTCAACCACAAATCATCACCTTAGATCGTTCCAGTTCATCTCCTTTCAGCGTTGAATTGACACCCAAACCTGGTGTGATTACGCTAGTCATGGATGAAGTTTTAGAACCGATGCGTTCAGAGTTTTCTTTGGAGGTCATCGGCCATTCTGAATGGGTTTCCCTACCTGAAAGTGTCGAACTCACGCAAGGTAACTATGACCTAATCGTCCTCGGACCCGATGGCTACGAAAAGACTGACTCGATTGCAGTCGAGGGGTACGGTGTCAAGCAAACCTATCGAATCGATCCACTACCCATGGGTAAATTTGTCATCCGAACCGAACCCCAAGAGGCAACCATATCCATCAATGGTCGAATGTTCGGATTGGGCTTCTATACCGGATCGGCTATCGTCGGTGAACATCAAATCACAGTTGAAGCGCCCAATTACTTTAGTCGGACTCTAACAATTGAGGTTGAGGAGGACAGTTACACCAACCTAGAGACAGTCAGACTCAAACCTCGACCGGCCACACTCAATTTAGCATCTAACCCCAACGAAGCGAGCGTCCTGGTGAATGGGGAGTTTGTGGGTAGCACCCCATTAGAACATACTTTAGAGCCCGGCAATCATCAACTAGAAATTCGCAAAGCCAATTACCAGCCAGTGCAAGAATCTCTTGAGTTAAATCCAGGTCAATTGCTCACTAGATCGTTTGAATTAGATCCGGTGACATTCCAGGTAACAGTCAAGGCAAGCAGAAAAGCTAGTATCGCACTCAATGGTGAGGATCAAGGGCACACTCCCATAGATCTCAAGGTGATAGCGGGTGATCTCGTCTCGTTATCGAGAGATGGTTATGCCAGTCAAAGTGTGACGATTAAGGGCCATGAATTGCAAGAAAGGACGATAGAATTTGAAATGATCGAGGTTGAACTGCACTTGTACAACCAAGCTCCCAGTATTACCAAGGTACAGGGGTCCATTGATCTCAAAAAGTTTCAGTCAGCTCACGCTCGCTATACCGCTCCAGCTTATTTAGCAGAAGACAACCGTCGGCGTACGCGTGAAGTTGAAATCACCCGAGCGTTCTATATGGGAGTGCACGAAATCACCCAAGCAGAATTTGCTCTGTTCGACTCGACGGTGAAGCCAGCGAAAGGAGAGGAGAAACTACCTATCACCGATATTGCATGGATTCATGCTGTGAGATTCTGTAACTGGTTAAGTGCGCAAGAAGGTCTAGAACCCGCTTACCAGATATTCCCAGACGGACATGTTGAATTACAGTTAGAGGCTCTCGGATATCGATTGCCCACGGAAGCTGAATGGGAGCTAGTCACTCATTATGACTTCCAACGCGACAAACCCATCGCCCCCTTTGCTTGGGGTGAAGGAACGAAACCTCCCACCAACATTGGGAACCTCGCAGGGTTTGAAGCACGGAGTACACGACGAGGTCATATTTCAGATTACGCGGATAGTCATGCTGAGTTAGCACCGGTCGGTTCTTATCGGAGTAACGCAAACGGGATCCACGATCTGGTAGGAAATGCTTCGGAGTGGGTGCACGATTACTACAAAACTCAAATCAATGGTTGGGATGAATCACTCACGGATCCCACAGGACCGCTGAGTGGTTTAGATCGACTCGTCAAAGGTGCAAACTATCAAACCGTCCAGCTCAAAGAAGCTGCTATCACCGCACGTAAAGTGGTGGGATATAAAGACAAATCGGTTGGATTTAGGATCGCGCGATGGATTTACTAAAGCGACTAGCACAAGTCTTGGCTACGGTGTCTCTTTTTGGGCTGGTGGGATCTTCCGTTGCAGACGAAACCGAAAATTCCGAATCTTCACCCGTGGAAGAAACGGAACAAGAAGAAAGCGAAACCGAGGAAGCAACCGAAGAAGAGGAAACGTCTTCCGCCGACAATCACGAAGAAAGCGAAGAACTACCCCCCTGGACTCGATCACCGGTGACCACAGAAATTCCGGTTAACGCAAACGAATACTTACCTCAGGATATTTGATTAGGGACATCATGGCTGAGGTACTCAACCCAAAAAAAACAGGTCATTTGCTTACGCGATATGGGTTAGCAGTCGACCTTATTGGACTACTCATCAGTATTGTGGTGGTTCATGCGTTTTATCTACTCTATATCACACCTGCAGCGACTGAAATGGTGGTGCAAGCAGTAGAACTCGGTACGGTGCCAGAGAGAACTCTCGCGATCGTTCTCATGGACATTGAACAGGAAGCTTGTTTGGTGTTGGCGTTCTGGTGTATTTGGTTGTGGTTTTTCCGTTATCGCATGTTTCAAAGCGATTCTTATCTGCTTGATCTCGTCCGAGACTATCTTGAACGAATGAACTCGGAAGAATTTGAAAACGGTGTCGATAAGCTAGGATTTGTAGAGAGTCGCATCCAAGAGCTTCAAGTGAAGCTCAAAGATTCACAGTTGGTTAATGCACTAGATTTAGCAGTACAACGAATCAGACTCAATCTTAATTTCCAAGAAGCAAGCGATGTTGCGATGGAAGCCTGTGATCTACATCTTGAACTGTTGTATTCGAAGCTTTCGATTACTCGTTATATCCTGTGGGCTATCCCGTCTATTGGATTTCTGGGTACAGTTCGTGGAATTAGTATGGCGTTAGGCAAAGCGAGTGAAGCACAAGCGGGAGATTTATCAGGGATTGGAGCGAGTTTGGGAGTCGCCTTCAATTCAACTTTTGTGGCGCTTGCCGTCAGTCTGTTAATCATGCTGATTTCTAGTTCTTTGCAAGGACGAGAAGAACGATTAGTGGCTCAATTCAAACACTTTATCTCTTCGACCTTCATTCCAGTCTTAAGTGTTCGTATGGAGGGCGGATCCACTCCACTCGTGGTCAGCGATGAAAAACAAGAATCTCAAGATACGGCGTGAAGATACCGTAGGATTTGGCCTCTCTTTCTTGGATGTTCTTAGTTGTGGGTTAGGGGCATCCATTCTCCTGTTGCTCGTCATTCCACGAGGTCTTGCGGATATCACAGCCGATCCACCGCAAAATTTCGCTCACAGACAAGCTGAGATTCAACAAAGACTAGATTACAAATTAAATGAGAAGTTTGAGCTGGAATCTCGGGTAGATACTTCACAACAAGAACTAGCTGCCGCAGTAGACGAGCGTTCTGCGGTATCCGAATCACAGATTCAAGAACGCAATAATCTGATGGAGGAACTGCAACGCTTAAGTCAGTCTCGAGACGAACTCAGTGTTGCTAAAGAAGAGGTCACGAGATTACAGCTACAACGTGAGCAAGCACTGGCTGCTGCCCAATCTCTAGCAGAACAAGGTCAAGGAGCTAAGGGGCAATTAGGTGGCATTCAGATTGCGGAAGATCGTGTCGTGATTTTGCTAGACCGTTCTGCAAGCATGCTCGATCACTCATTGATAGAAATCTTGAGACTCAAGGTGGCTGACCCTCGTTATCGAGATAGGGCACCTAAGTGGGTGTCTGCGCGCAATACTGTGAATTGGGCATTCAAAGGGATACCGTTTGGGAAACAATATCAATTTCTTTCCTTTAGTGAAGAGGTAGCTGATCATAACGGAACGATTTTGCCGAGCAATACGAAGCTCGAATGGTTAAAAGTAGGAGATACTGGCCACACCCTGAGTGACCTTCGATCGAGTGTGAGTGCTCTTGAAGCGGATGGACCCACCAATTTGGAATCAGCTTTCAAAATGATGACCACTCTTGACCCAACTCCTAGACAAGTCATACTGATCACAGATGGTTTACCTTCTGTTCCAGGTTCGAGCCGACTGATACGAGTCACGGGTTGTCGTACAGCCATAGGTGCCAATCCATTATTATCCCCCGAGTGTCGTCGCAATATCTTTCTACGGGCGGTGAGGCTGTTTCAACAGGAAATGCCGAACACCCAAATGAATGTGATCTTGTTTCCCCTTGAAGGAGATGCAGGCGCGATGCGACAGTATTGGAACTTTGCTTCGGATACTGGTGGTCGAGTTCTCTCTCCAGCGTCTGGCTGGCCTCCACCTTAACGTTCGTCAAGATACAAGATACATGGCGACTGAAACCACTCAACGTTCCTCAATCAGTTTTTTGGATGTGATCGCATGCGCTTTTGGTGCCATCGTGCTGATGGTGCTCATCTTGCCTATTGGACAGAATGCGGTAGAGCAACCCGGACGAGAGGATTTAAGCGAGAGTGGTCGACTATTTCTAGCTCTCGATGTGGTGACCAGTGAAATCGAAGTTCTCCAGGCGCAATGGGTGAAAAACCAAGCCCTCCTGGAGGGGATTCGTTCCGAAACTGTTTCACTAGTCGAAGCGCAAAGGCAAGCTGCAGAAGCGGTTGCAGCGGCACAAGAACAACTCTCTGCTGTGCAAAAACAAAAGGAGACACTAGACTCTGCTGGGGAACTCTTACGTCGACCGGTTTCGGTCGCTCCCAAAGACGTTCAGGTTGAAAGCGAGTATGCGGGTATTCCGGTCGACTCCGAGTATGTTGCCTTTGTGGTGGACACCTCAGGCAGCATGCAATCGATCTGGCACCAAGTCATCAGAGAAGTAGAACGGTTTATGCTGCTTTATCCAGATATGAAAGGATTTCAGATCATGAACGATAACGGACATTATTTATCCCGGATAGGGCGAGGGCGATGGATCCCAGACAGCAATACCGCGCGCAATCAGGCACTGAAGAAAATGGATACCTGGTTTAGTTATTCCAACAGCAGTCCAGCAGAAGGGATTCTCCAAGCTATAGACGATCTCTATCGCGACGACTTAAAAATGGCGATCGTAGTTGTGGGAGACGAGTATTCGGATCAACGATTCACCGGACTTCTCGGTGAGATTGAAAATAAGGTGACATCCCGTGACATCGCTGAAGGCAGCCTACGAATCCATGCTCTTGGTTTTTGGAATGATGTCGGTGAAACAGGAGATCATTTTGGTGTACTCATGCGAGCATTAACGGAGAGATACAACGGTGCATTTGTAGCATACGAAGAAACCTCTTTCCCGTTCATGGACCCGGTTGAAGGGTTCATGAAGCGCATTCGCTAAGCTCAGAGTCACGAATCTTCCACCAGTAACTCGATTCTGATACCATAAGTCTTATCATTAATCGTTATCGCGACCCAGCAAAACAGGGAACCATCTAGATTCCGTTCTCATGTCATTCGGCCCATTCGTGAATAAGCGCCAATGACTACGTATTTCATACGTAGATTTTTGTTGATCATTCCCACGTTCTTTGGGGTGACCATCCTGGTCTTTATGCTGACGCGACTCGTTCCCGGTGGTCCATTAGAACAAGCACTCAGTGAAGCAGCTTTAGCTGGGTCTGAAGGAGCCCCTAGTGCAGCTGGAGACCTAGGAGGATCGAGTGGTAGTGTACTCTCCGATGCTCAGTTGGAACAACTCAAAGAGTACTACGGATTCGACAAGAACCCCTTAGTCAGCTACTTCGAGTGGCTGGGTAAAGTCTTAGTTTTGGATCTCGGAGAGTCTACCAAGTACAACGCGCCCGTTTGGGAGATTATTCGCTCGAAACTTCCCGTGTCGATGTTCTACGGGATCTGTACCCTCATCATTACATATGGAGTCTGTATCCCCCTCGGAATTGTCAAAGCAATTCGGCACAACACATCCTTCGACAACCTCAGTTCTGTTTTAGTCTTCATTGGGTTTGCCATTCCCAACTATGTAGTGGGGATCGTGCTTATGACCGTGTTTGGTTCACAGTTGGGGTGGTTCCCTCTCGGGGGATTCGTCAGTTTCAACTTCGAGGAATTGACTCTGATTGAAAAGTTCGGAGACGTGTTCTACCACGCTGCACTGCCTCTCATCGCGTATGTTGCAGGTAGTTTTGCTTTCTTGACGATGCTCATGAAGAATAACCTGATGGACAATCTTGCGGCCGACTATGTCAGAACCGCGATTGCTAAAGGTCAGAATTTCCGAATTTCGATCTATCGACACGCGATGCGCAATAGTTTGATTCCCATCGCCACTTCGTTCGGCAGTAATTTGTCTCTTCTGATTGCGGGATCATTCCTCATAGAGAAAGTGTTCAATATTGATGGATTTGGACTCTTGGGATTCGAGTCACTCTTGGAGAGAGATTATCCGGTTGTCATGGGGATAGTTGTGATTTCTTCATTGCTGTTTATGGTCGGCAATATCTTGTCTGACATTTGTGTTGCGCTCGTCGATCCACGAGTCCGGTTTGGGTCTGGGGGGTCAAACCAGTAGGTCATCATGATCACTCTTCATCCACAAACCATTAAACAATGGAAGCGTTTTCGTTCAATCAAGCGCGGTTATTGGTCTGCAGTCATCCTGATCTTTCTTCTTGCACTCAGCTGTTTTGCGGAATTAATCGTGAACAGCCGAGCTATGATTGTCTCCTATGAAGGCAAGTGGTTTTTTCCGACCTATGCGGATGTTTTGCCCGGGACAACCTTCGGACTCGATTACGATTACGAGACGAATTATCGAGAGTTGAAAGAGAGGTTCAGAGAAGCGAATGAGGGGGATTGGGTGATTTTGCCCATCGTTCCCTACGACCCATATGAACAAGACTACCTACAAGCTAGGACAGGACCCAATTTCCAAACCAAGCACTTCTTAGGTACCGACACGATTGGACGAGACATCTTGGCGATATTAACTTATGGTTTTCGTATCGCGATGGGATTTTCTCTGGTATTGTTGATTTGCAACTACATTGCGGGAATCATAGTAGGTTGTGCTATGGGGTACTTTGGCGGAGTGTTTGATCTGTTATTCCAGAGATTAATCGAGATATGGAATACCGTTCCTTTCCTCTATGTCATCATGATTGTCGCGAGTGTCATCATTCCAAACTTTTGGACTTTAGCGATCGTCATGATCATGTTTGGGTGGACTGCCATGACCTGGAATATGAGGACCTCCACCTATAAAGAAAAAGCACGAGAGTACGTGAATGCCGCCCGTGCTTTGGGAGCCGGCACCGTGAGGATTGTAGAAGGACACATCTTGCCGAATACTATCTCTGTGTTAGTTACCTTTATTCCCTTTTCGATTGCGGGAGGTATCACCGCACTTACCGCCTTAGACTATCTTGGATTTGGTCTACGACCCCCGATCCCTAGTTGGGGTGATTTACTTCGTATTGGTACAGAAAGTCTTGACCATACTTGGATCGTTGCGTCGGTCCTCACAGTATTGATACTTGTTTTGTTAATGGTCACATTTGTTGGAGAAGCTATTCGTGAAGCATTTGATCCGAAAAAATTCACATATTACGCCTGAACTGAGCCTGTGGGCTCGCTCGCCCACCCTTTGTCTCGTCTGGGTAGTCGCCATCATTTCTTTGGTACTACTGACAGGCTGTGGGACGAACCCGGGCGGTTCCGTGGATACTGCTGCCGTTGACGACAGTATCGAAGAAGGCGAATTGTCCGCAGAAACCGAAGAAATGGGCATGGGTGAGTGCATCCAGGATCTCGTGGTCGCTGAGGGAGATGGTCTGCCTGACGAACTACCATCCGACTTAGAGTGGATCACCAATGACACTGATCCAGAGTTTGCGTCTCCGGATGCTGTTCAAGGCGGTATGTTTCGTTCCTGGATGCTGGCATATCCTTTGACCATTCGTACGGTCGGTCCAGATTCCAACGGTAGTTTTGCGGGATGGTTGCGACCTCAGAACTTTGGTCTGGTGAGCATTCATCCTAACACCCGCAATGTGATTCCCATCTTAGCCACTCATTGGGCATTTGGAGAGGATGGTCGGACGATTTACTATCGTATTAATCCTGAAGCAAGGTGGTCTGATGGTGAACCCGTTACCGCAGATGACTGGGTGTTTGCATTGAAATTTATGCGGTCAGAGTGTATCGTCGCACCTTGGTACAACAACTACTATACCGAACGGATTCGACACGTAAAGAAATATGACGAATTAACTTTTGGGATACAGGGAGCGGATCCCAAACCAGAACGTGAGATGCACTACAACTATGGATATGGTCCCATTGCTATGCATTTCAACGACATGACCGAAAATTGGGTTAGAGATTACCAGTGGGAGCCCCAACCTACTACCGGCCCATACCATGTTGGAAAAATGGAACGAGGCAAGTACATTGAGTTACATCGAACCAAGGATTGGTGGGCGGGCGACATGCGGTACACTCGTAACCGCTTCAATCCTGAGAAAATCCGAGTCACCGTAATCAGAGATATGCAAGCAGCTTGGTTACGCTTTCTGGCGGGTGAATTGGATACTTTTGATGTGACTCGACCTCAGTTTTGGCACGATAAGGCCATAGGAGAGATATTCGACAAAGGATACAGTGGGAAATACTGGTTCTACAACAAATTACCTGTTCCTTCCGCAGGTATGTACTTGAATACATCTCATGGAGATTTAGCAGACAAGAACGTGAGATACGGTTTAGCTCATTCCATGAACATAGAACAGATGATCGAAACCGTTTTGCGTAATGATTATGAACGGTTTCCCACCTTCCAACTGGGATTTGGTGAATATGACAACATTGGGATAAAACCTCGGACTTTCGACCTTGAAAAGGCATCCGAGTACTTTGAAGCAGCGGGATATGGAGAAAGAGATCGTGAAGGTATCCGCATCAAACTCGATGAAGAAGGGAATATCATCAGTCGATTAGAGTTTCAAGTTACTTACGGAAATTCTCAAGATCAACCTCGACTCCTGGTACTGGCTGAAGAAGCCAAGAAAGCGGGTGTTTCGCTGAAGTTAGATTTGCTTGATTCGGCAGCATCCTTTAAGAAGATGTTAGAGAAGAAACACCAAATCGCTTGGTTAACGTGGGCGTCTCAGGGACTTTCGCCTAGATATTGGGAACACTTTCACTCTGACAATGCTGACAAGCCACAAACTAACAACGTGACCAACACAAAAATTCCCGAAATGGATGAATTGATCATGACTTTCAGAGCATCTGCAGACTTTGGTGAACGAGTCCAACTCGCTCATACGTTGGAACAGATGGTTCATGATCACGGAGCGGTCATTCCTACGATTCAGGTTCCCTATACCCGCACAGTAGCATGGGATTGGATAAAACTTCCCCAATGGTTGGGTACCGCTACGACCAGTTCACTATTCAATAGTCAAGCACCCTCGGGTGGAGTGTATTCAAGTGGTGGTCTCATGTGGATCGACCAAGAGAAACGGGAAGAGATTCTCGATGCTAAGAAACAGGGTGATATCTGGAGTGAGCCGATTTTGGTCAAAGACGAAACACATCGTTAACCTATCAGCTTGGATCGACTATTAAGAAACGCACCCGTGTGTTTCAGTGAACGATTCACAGTTGAAACCGTCAGATAGAGCTATACATCTACAGGTAGGAGTAGCGTCCAAGGAACTCTACTTGAGTGCGTACTACTACCTTTGCGTTCAGTTTTGTGAGACTACGATTAAGGAGGAAGTGATTGTTAAGAGCTGAACATCTAACTCGAACTTACGGAGACGTAGTTGCTGCAGACGACGTGTCCTTTGAAATTTCTTCAGGGGAGATTGTGGGTCTGCTCGGTCATAACGGAGCTGGGAAAACTACAGTGATGAAACTGGTCACCGGCTACATTGAACCCAGTTCTGGGTTTTCCACTGTTGATGGGGTTGATGTGCAAGAATCTCCGGTTCAAGCACGGGCTAACCTTGGCTATCTTCCCGAAAATCGGCCGTTGTATTCGGAACTGACCGTTGTTGACTATCTGTGGTTCGCAGCCACCGTCAGAGGGATTGAGAAAATCAAGCGACAAGAGTGTGTTCAAAGAGCGATTGCAAGTACAGACTTAAAGAGTCGAGCTCTCGATCCAATCGGTACATTATCTCGTGGACTCCAACAACGAGTCGGTGTTGCACAAGCTATCTTGCACGATCCCGCTGCATTGATTCTTGATGAGCCAACCAACGGACTCGATCCAACTCAAACGCAACACATGCGTAATTTGATTAAGCAATTGGCTTCGACTGCGACCGTAGTTCTCTCCACACACATCATGCAAGAGGTTGAAGCGATTTGTAATCGAGTGCTCATCATGAGAGATGGTAAAGTGGTAGTTGATGAGCAGCTAGAAAATCTCAAAGAAGGAGATCGGTGCTGGTTAACCACGAGTGCTTCAGTCGATGAAGTTCAGAAAGCGTTTGTAGAGAGCCATAAGGTTGTCAATATAGACGGCCGTTATTTGATTTCAGAAAAAGTAGAGAGTCACAAGTGTGATATTCCAGAAATCGCTCGTAAGTTGGTACACAACGACATCCCAATCCATTGTCTAGAACCAGAAAAGAGAGATCTAGAAGCGATGTTTCGGTCTGTCTCTGAGGGAGGACTCTAATGAATCGTGAAACGTTATTTGAAATTGCGACTAAGGAGTTTCGTCTCTTTTTCGGATCACTTATTGGTTATTTGTTCTTAGCTGCCTATCTCGGACTTACACTGTTTGTGTTTTTCTGGGCAGAAGCCTTTTTTGCTCGCAACTTAGCGGATGTGAGACCGATGTTTGAGTGGTTGCCCATCTTGCTCGTATTTCTGTGTTGTGCATTAACCATGAGAATTTGGAGCGATGAGCGACGAACCGGGACCATCGAATTTTTAGCAACCCTACCTGCGACAACGTGGGAGCTAGTCATGGGTAAGTTCTTTGCATGTTTTGGGTTACTAGTGATTGCTCTGATTCTGACTCTGCCACTTCCAGTTGCGGTATCGTCCGTTGCTGATTTGGACTGGGGTCCGGTATGGGCAGGTTACTTTGCTGCGTTGCTTCTGGGGGCATCGTACCTGAGCATTGGGTTGTTTGTAAGCTCAAGAACAGAGAATCAGATTGTCTCACTCATTATCTCAGCAGCACTGTGTGGGATTTTCTACATGATTGGAAGTCAATTCTTCACGGGTCTAGTCAGTAACGATGCAGCAGAAATCTTGCGCCACCTAGGTTCGGGTTCGCGATTTGAGTCGATCACTCGCGGAGTCCTTGATCTGTCTGATCTGTACTTCTACCTCTCAATCACGGCAACTTTTCTCGTTCTGAATGTCTTTGTGTTGCGGTCACTGGGTTGGGCGCAAGATGCTAGCCGATCTAAGCATGTAGGAAGTATCTTGGTTTGTACCTTGATTGTGGGCAACCTGATCATAGCAAACTTCTGGATCGATGAAATTCCCGGTGTTCGAATGGATGTGACCAGAGGACAACAGTACACAATTTCAGAAGTCACCGAGCAAGAGCTAGCTCAACTTCGTGAACCTCTCCTGATCCGAGGTTATTTCAGTGCGAAGACTCATCCTAAACTCGCGCCGCTCGTCCCACAACTTCAGGATATGATTCGTGAATACTCAGTGGTCGGTGGTAGACAGGTGATTGTTGAGTTCTACGATCCTGCAGAGAATCCCGAAATAGAGGATGAAGCAAACAGCAAATACGGTATCAGACCCGCACCATTTCAAGTAGCAGATCGATATCAAAATAGCTTGGTTAACTCTTATTTTGATGTGTTGATTCGTTATGGTGATGAGTTTGAGGTATTGGGATTTCGTGACCTTATCGAAATCAAAGTACAGAACGAATCGGATTTGTTGGTGCGATTGAGAAATCCCGAATACGACATCACTCGTACGATTCGCAAAGTTCGTTCAGGATTCCAAGGTACCGGTTCTATTTTCGACTCCATTACGTCTAATGTATCGTTCACTGGGTACATCAGTGCTCCCAATCAATTGCCCCAGGAATTAGAGGAGATTAGAGTCACGTTAGCCGGGGTGCTGACAGACCTAGCAGAGTCATCCAACGGAATGTTCAACTGGCAGATGATCGACCCCGAAGCGGGTGATGGTAGTGTTGCTCTTGAAATAGCTGAGGACTTTGGTTTCCAGCCAATGGTGACCAGTTTGTACGATCCATCGTTTTATTTCTATCTGTTACTGAGCGATGGCGCAACCTACGTCAGTCTGGGAATACCGACTACAACGGATGCAGAGGGACTCACTAGAGTCATCGAAGAGGGATTGAAACGGTTTGCTCAGGGACTCATGACTACGGTTGCAGTACACACTCCTGTTCCCACCTCTCAGTATGCAGGACAACCTTCCTCTGGAGCAACCTACGATGACATGTATCGGTTTCTTTCCCAATCATTCGATGTTCAAACCACGTCATTGCGTGAGCCAGTGCCTAGTCCAGTCGATGTTCTCGTGGTCGCGGGACCTTCATCTATGGATCCTGAACAGGTCTTTGAAATCGATCAATTCTTGATGCGAGGAGGAACCGTCGTCATCGCCACCTCGTCATTTGACACTGTACTGCAAAGTCAGATGTTGATTTCTTCTCCAAGCCAGTCGGGTTTGGAACAATGGTTGGATCACCACGGGGTTTCCATAGGACTATCCATGGTTTTAGACACCCAAAACGGTGGATTTCCCATTCCAGTGGAGAGACAAGTGGGAGGGCTCACCTTTCAAGACATTGCCATTATCGACTATCCTTTCTATGTCGACATTCGAGGGGATGGATTTGTAGACAACAATCCTATGGTTCAAGATCTCACTCAGATTAGCTATGCGTGGGGTTCACCGATTTCCATTGATGAAGAAATGAACTCTGAACGTGCGGTGACCGAGATTTTGAGAAGTTCTTCACAAAGTTGGACGGAGTCTTATCCCGAGGTGATGCCTAAAGTTTCAGAGTTGTCCACCTCTCCCTATATCCCACCAGCAGAAACCCAATCTGAACTGTTGGCAGTGAGTGTGGAAGGGAGGTTTACCAGTTTCTTCGATGAGTCTCCCGCTGTAGTTGAAGCAAGAAAGCGTGCCGAAGAATTAGCTGAAGCTGAAGCGGAAGCAGCTGCAGAACTAGCAGCAGCTGAGGAAGTGAATGCTGAAGATACGAGTGAAGAGAATGCTGAAAACGAAGATTTAGTGGATGAATTAGAGATACTTGAAGAGGGAGTTGCTGAAGAAGATACAGAGGATGCGACTGAAACTGAAGAAGACACTTTAGGTGTGGTCAGCAACTTGATTGACCGATCACCCGAATCTGCTCGGCTAGTTGTGATTGGGTCATCAGACTTTATTTCTGATCAGGCCATCGGCATGATCGGATCAGCCCAAGGTTCGGTGTATACCAATTCCACACAGTTCATTGCCAATATAGTCGATGTTTCCATGGAAGATGCCTCACTGCTCTCGATACGTAGTCGAGGACACTTTAATCGAACACTGGAGTCTTTAGAAGATTCGCAGCAGCGTATGTTTGAATACTTGAACTATGCTTTCGCAATCGTTGGTTTAGCGATTGTGTTCGGAATCAATTTCTTGTTGAGCTACCTCAGAACAAACAGAAGAGCTCAATGGTTTGGAGGGGTTTAATGAAGAAGTACCTACTCAGCGGACTCTTCGCGGTCCAATTAGTTGTCATTGGTATTTTTTGGTTCCTCAACTCACAAAAGGGAGCAGAACCAGAACCGTTTCTAAACTTTGATGCGAATGCTGCAACCAAACTGATGGTGGCTAGCCCAGAAGAATCCATTGAAGTTAGCAAAGTTGATGGTGAGTGGACTCTGCCAGACGGAAATCCCGGTGACGCAGAAAAGATCGAACGGGTCATTTCCAAGTTAGCAGAGCTTGATTCAGACTGGCCCGTAGCAAAAACCCAAAGTTCAGCCGAACGCTTTGAAGTAACAGAGAATGCGTTTCAAAAGCATGTAGTGGTTTCGTCAGACGACGATGTGCTTGCTGACATCTATTTGGGAACGTCCCCCAGTTTTCGAAAAGTTCATGCTCGACACGCTCGTGGAGGAGATGTATTCTCAGTGGAGTTTTCTAACTATGAAGCGGGAACCTCTTCGGGATCTTGGTTAAACAAAAAACTACTTCAACCCGATGGACCTATTTCTGCCATCGAACGTGTTGGTAGTTATCAGCTCGTGAATGAAGAGGAGGGTGGTTGGACTGCTGATTCAGGTGTTGAACTCGACGAAAACAAAGTGCGGAGTTTTGTGGATCGCTTTGAATCACTCAGTGTGTTCAAGATAAGTGATAGGGACATCAGTGAGATTCAAAATCCCATCGAATATATCTTGCATGATGATGCAGGTACTCACACTCTGAAGATCTATCACATCGAAATTTCCAATGACTGGGTTGTCACCTCAGATAGATTTGAGAGCAATTTTGAGATAGCGTCTTATCAGGGTCCCGATCTACAGAAAGCACTCATCGATCTGGCCCCAGATGTTGAGGAAGAAGAGACAAATTCGGAAGAAGATACGGTCCCTGAGGACATTATTGACGCAGATCAGTAGGAGAATAGGTGTGAGTAGGGACTGCCAGACCCCCTAGGACCCTCGTGAAATTGAAATCTTGGTCTGATATTCAAACTCGGATGGGGCTAAATTGATGAGTAGCCTCTCACAAACATTTGGATTCTTGAATCGCTAACTAGATAACCATACAAGGTTTCGATTTCACCAGCGGATGTGCATTCCTTCAATCGTTCCCTCGCATGGAAGGGAAACCTAGGGAATGAAATAGTGTGAATATCGGGACCGTGTTTCGCCCGATCGTGTCACGAAATCATTCTTCGACAGTCCGTGGGAATTCGTGTGTGATATTGGGAGACTAGTTAGGAAAACGTTGATCCTCACCGAAAGGCGCAAAAATAATAAACAATTGTTTAGAATAATTGGAGTCTTAGTTGAGCTTAGTCAAGAGGCGGGAACTTTGAACGAATCAATGAGACAAACATTGAAGTTAGTTAAGCTGTTCATATTCTTCTATTGATGGTGGGTTTGGTACTAGCGTGGTAGTCAACACCTCTATTTGGACCTTCCCTAAAGTCAAACGACATTGAGCCTGTTGTCGGGAAAGAATGAGTGGTCTGTACTTTCAAGAGTATCCGTTCGATGTCCACCTTGAAAGTCGACAACTTCGTCATCGCGGTTAGAAGAGCTCAAGATAGTCTCGTACCTTAAAATTTCTCAGACCTTCGAAGTGTCACTCCCAAAATGAGCAAGAAGCGCAATCCGGTAGCAAACGTTCCCGATCTCGATCTTTCGTGGATGGAACAACACAGTGAGTGGAATACTTACGCTGAACCTAAAAGATGGGGGTTAACTCTTGGAGATATCCAAGTTGGTGAGTACGGAGACACACCGGAAGAAAGTAGAAACCTAACCGGACGACCGAGGGGCACCTATCCCCGTAATGATTCTATGCGAATGGGGAATTACACGATACGCTCCAAGAGTGAAATCTGGCTCGATAATGCTTCATTTCTCTATGAGGAAGCCCTTCAACGACAGTGGAGTTCAGCGACGGATATCCCCTGGGAAACCATCAAACCACTTCCCGACGATATTGAACAAGCTGAGTGTCAACTCGCTACCTTTCTGACGGAGGTAGAGTTTGTTGCTGGAGATGTACCTGCCAAGTGGATTTCCAAAATCACCCCAGATTATTTTGAGCCAAGACACGTTCTTCTCGCTCAAGTGGCTGACGAAGCCAGACATATGGAAGTGTTCAGAAAACGAGCGCTGGCTAACGGTGGTGGGCTGATGGAAGCAACCGGTGCAACAGCCGGTTTTGTGGGTGGAATTGACTTATCGAGAGACTTCACCGAAATGTCTACAAAACTCCATCTTGGTGGTGAGGGATCGGTTCTCACGATCTTTAGACTGGGAGAATTAATGGCATACAACGATGCAGAGAAAACGATCTATCGGCTCTGTGCTCAAGACGAAGCACGCCATGTAGCTTTCGGGGTCATGCATTTACGCTATATGTTCATTGAAGCTCCAGAAAGAAGAGAAGAAATCGAATGTTATCTTGATGAAGCAGAAAGCAGTGTTCTGACTGACGCAGCTAATCCTGCTGGTGAACTGCCTCATACTTCTGAACCGTTGTGCATCCTCCTTGGAGGAGGCAAAGACAAATTTGATGAAGGCTACAAAAAATTGGTGGCCCTTCGACGAAGACAACTTCAGGAGTACAAGAAGAGAGTCATCTCAGCTGGATTTGGTGAGCGTTTTGAAAACGGACGATCCCGAATTGATCAATTGATGGACAGTGTTGCCACTTAAAACTTTCCGAGCTTTGTAGACCGTTGTTCAACTTCCAGCAACCGACCTGACACTTAGTCCAACTTGGCTTCCGAAACCGAAAACCCAACCCCACCCGAACCCAAATTTCACTGGATGAACCAGCATCGGGAGTGGGGTGTACGAGTGACTCCAGGTAGCAAAGGACTCACTCTTGATAGCTTAAATGTAGGGATCTATGGAGAGATCCCCTCTCACTGGCCGGATCAGAGCCGAAATCCAAGAGGCGCGATTCCAGCCAAGAGTCCCATGCCTCTCGGGTACTTGGTCGTCGACAAAGATGCGCTTTGGTCGCCGATGGCTGCAGAACTATATGAAGAAGCAGTCCAACGACGCTGGTCGCCAGCGACAGACGTACCGTGGGATTCGCTTTCACCCTTACCCGACGATGTCGAACGAGCCATTTGTCAACTGTGCACGGAGTTTATGCACTATTCGAGCGTTGAAATGGAAGTTCTCACTAGTTGGTTACCGAAGTTATCCTATGGATATCACGAAGTGAAACAGTTTTTAGCCACAGCAAGTTTAGATGCAGGTCGACGATATGAAGCCTTTCGTAAGCGAGCTTTGTACAACGGTGGGGGACTAGGACTAGAAAGCAAAGGGCAGATCAACCGATTCTTGCTCGAAAGTACCGGAGGTTGGAGTGAGACAGCAGCTGGATATTCTCTGATAAGGGGTTTGTTCTTCTTGACGACCTGCGAGTACTTGCTACAGCATTCCTACAACTCTGCAGAACGAACCATTTACGAAAACGTAGTTCAGGATGTTGCTCGGTTAGTTTCCTACTGTTTCGATCACCTTAAGTATGCCTTTGCTGCGAATCCCCTGAAGAAGTTGAGCATCGAAGATATGTTGACCACAGGTGTTATCATGCTTGCAAGAGATTTAAAAGATCCAGTGTTGAGAGAAAGCTTAGCAATAGTCTTTGCTGGTGGCGTTTCTGATGCTCAAAAACTAGGGTTTCCTAAGTACTTTGACTTGGTTGACGAGTTTAGGACCAGACACCTAGAAACACGTAAGTGGTTGGGCCTTTCTGCCGATGTCGAGCAGTTGCCACGAACACTTTCTCCTCGAACGTACTTCAAGAAATTGAAGAAATAAAGTGTCACAGTTTCCGTCTCTAGACTGGTTTGAGTCTTTACGAACCACATTCAACGAGTGTAGCGAATATCACGGTGCTGGGGGTGGTAGGTGTGATTGTGTTGCAGGTGTCAAAGCGGGGAGACACTGTATTCTGCTCACCTTTGAGGATTTGTCTTGTATTTCTTGCGAACCAGTCAAACACAGTGACTTAGATCAAGCTGATTTCTACGTTGAAATGCCCCTCGTAACCTGGAACAAAATGCTCAATAACATTGCCCATGAGGGACATGCAACCGGTGAGTACACCCTAAATGCTTTGGATTTAGGCAATATGGAAGGGATAGTGAAATCCACTCACAACGATCAGTATCGACAAGATTTATTCATACGATTCAACCAAACCATACAGAATTTCTTCGATGCATCGTCACGTATGAACCCAAGGTGACTCAGATGAAACCCTTTAATTGGATGCAACGCGCGAAGTCAAGTGTTAATCGTAAAGGAGAATTTCGCAAATTAGGTTCCATGGATATCCGAGTTGGGTTTTCCGCAGGCAGCTCCCATCGCGTGATTGATTTTGGGCCGTTTGCTGTGGGTCCGATACACGATGTTGAAGACATTTCCGAAATCGAAAACGTTTCTGTTGTGGTCAGAATGACTCCTCGTCGATGGGATGACTATCTGCGCAACCGGAAGACTGGAAAGGAGGGCGATTTGATTGCATTCAATCTAGGAAAGCAAGTTCTGTATTTCAACAATCCACTGGATCGACTTCGATTTCTTCGAGTGCATCGATCCATTCAAGCGTTTGTCGATGCGGGTGCGCGACTAGCGAGACCAAGCTAAAACAACGATGCCGACCTATGAGTACCGTTGTTCGTACTGCTCAAGGGTCACCTCGCACGTATGTCGTGTGCAAGACAAACCAGCTTCGTTGAAATGCAACTCCTGTGGTTCAGAGAATACCTACACCATAGTCTCTAGCGTTAGCGTTAGTTTGTCGTCCAAGTCGAAAGTCGCAAGGTTGGATCCCAAATACGACAAACAAATGGACCACGTTGTCTCCAAGAACCCCTTATCAGATCCGGATGTTTATTTGAAACAGATGCGTGATCCAGCAGCCGGAAAACCTGATCTCGTCAAGTGAGAGCTAGATGGGAACGGGTATACAGTTTGTGGGTCAATATCACTGTGGAGTCGTAACACCCAGCCATTAGAATCGATACAGTTAACAGCACTATTTTCTTGACATGAGAGACCGTTCCATGCAAACGATTGCTACCACTGCTCCACGTAGAACAGATGTCATTCTCTTTAGTGTCGCCTTGCTTGGGCTGTTGGTGTTGGGGACTTCAGCACAGGATCACTCGGTAGATTCCGATGATTCGGACAAAGAAAGCCAATCAAAGGAAGAGTCTGGTTCCTCGTTGGGTGATCGGCTCACGATAGAAGATATCCTTAGTCGAGAGGCAACTGACGAAGACTACGACACCGAAGCACGATGTATCGATACGGGTCGAGTACGACAATACGATGTTCTCAGTGATCGATTTATCTTGATTGAGATGCGGAACGAAGAAATGTACCTCATTCAGTTTGAGAAAAAGTGCATTGGTTTGGAGGAAAAGGGAACCCTGTCGTTTGACGTTCGTTCTAGTAGCCTCAATAGGCTGTGTAGGAATGATGCAATACGTCCAGTCGAGTTCCGCTCAAGAGGAATGCAAGACGTGGGTGCCATTTGTGTGATTCCGACGTTTCAAAAAGTGACTGCGGTTCAAGTCGATCAACTGAAGCGTGGACTTGCTTCAGAAAGAGTGGAGTGAGTCGAACGAGATGACAAATGTCATCGACCTATAGGCAATAGGTTGCGTACAAACTTCAATTTAGAATACAATGCTACTTCATTCAATGACTGAGTGTTTTGTTTCATGCTAATCCAGGATGGGCAAGCAAGTTTCAGCGAAGAGATTCGTAGAACTCTGACGCTGGGCGAAGTAATTCGAGCCTCCGGTCTGACTGAGCGACAGATACGCAATATCGCGCGAAAAGGGCTCATCCCAATTGTGCGGGGGACGGTTTCAACCGCTCAGTTTACGTTTAAAGAATTGCTGGTTCTACGACGAATCAGCCAATGGGTCTTAAACCGTATTTCAATGGGTTCGGTCCTGTCTCAACTTGCTGATATTCGTGATAGGATTCCTCCTGATCAATCATTGGAATCAATGAAAATCTTTCAGATCGGTAGTTATCTTGTCATTAAAGAAGGCGAGTGCTTGTGGAATGTTTCTACGGGCCAAACCTTCCTAAACTTTGAAGATCCACCACCGGCTGAAACAGACAACATCATTCAGTTCAAGAGATCTACCTCACTCAGCGATGGGTTGGATTGCGATGATGAACAACTCCAACTGATGATGTCGAACGACCAACTCTCAAGTGATGATTGGTTCCAACTTGGGATAGAGTTCGAGTCGTTGGATGAACCGTTTCGGGCTCGTTCTGCCTATACACGTTCGATTGCACTTGATGAGAAGAACGCGGATGCCTACATGAACCTCGGTAGGTTGCTGCAGTTAGAAGACAAACTTCGACAAGCCAAAAAGCTCTACGAGAAAGTGCTGATGCTTTTTCCCGATAGCGAGCTAGCGAACTATAACTTGGGGACGATTTACGATACCCTCGACGCAGTCGAGTTGGCTATGAAGTATTACCAATTAGCGCCGAATGTCGCTATGGCACACCACAATCTAGCGCGTTTGTATAGAGTTCTCGGGAATGAGGTGCAAGCGGTGCGTCACTTGATCCGCAGTCGTGAGCTAGAGGTTGAGGAAGGGAAGTAGTCGGATTATTCAAAATTTTGGTAGGGAGATCCTGGCGGTGCACCGGCGCAGCTTGATGAGTACGGATAGTTTCCTCAATTAGATACTCGACGGTTTCTACACAGGATCCACAACCGTGTCCAATACCAAATTTTTCTGCGATGGATGTGAGGGAGTCGTAGCCCTCCTTCACAGATTCGATGATCTGAAAATCAGTCGTTCCAGTGCATAGGCATACCCACATGGCTATATTGTAAATGATAACCATTATTGATTGCAATTTTTTTCGAAATTTCTCCAGTTTTGCAATGAGTGACGATTATCGAAGAGAAGGCTGCTGTGCACAATTAACTTGCATTGGGTACATGGTTGATACCTTTCTCGTCTAAGAGAGTGACGAGAACAACCCAGTCCAAAGCAATCAGGCAATCGTATGAACCGGTGAGATCATGAAACCACAAAATGCAGAAGTCTTCGTTCACTTAAATCAAGTTCTCAAGAACGAACTCACAGCGATCAATCAGTATTTCTTGCACTCTCGAATGTTGCAAGATTTTGGCTTTGCACGCCTCGCTCAGCATGAGTATGAGGAGTCTCTCGATGAAATGAAACACGCCGATGAACTGATCCAACGGATTCTGCTGTTGGAAGGCTTACCTAACCTCCAAGTTCTCGGGAAATTGAGAATAGGTGAGAACCCTCATGAAATGCTCAAATGCGATCTCGACCTGGAAATAGCAGCGATTGAGGACTTGCGCAAGGCGATCTTGTTTTGTGAAAACGAAAGGGATTTTGTGAGTCGTGATCTCTTCTCCCGAATCTTGGAAGCGGAAGAGGAACACGTTGATTGGATTGAAACTCAGCTAGACATCATTGATCGTATTGGCATCCCCAACTACCTGGAAGAGCAAATGCGTGCATAGTAAGCGCACATTCAACTCAATTTTTGCTTGATGACCCGTACTTCAAGCAAGTTACGATACCAAATTTTGGTTACTCTGCGAACAGCTGAAAGAACTATTAATTGCATGCAATGGACGGCAACCGAATGGGATTATCTTATGGCGTAAAAGCTGGCAAGAAAATATTTGAAGGATATAACGATGAACGTAAAGTCAAGAATCGTAAAGAAAAAGCAAGTCTACGACAGAGTCATTCGTTTGCCAAGACCAGCCAAGTAAGTTCCATCCCTTTCCCTACTGAATACGAAAATAGGGTCATCTGTGGTGATAGTCTTGAAGTCATCAAGAACGTACCTTCCAGTAGTGTTGATGTAGTCCTTACCTCGCCCCCCTACAACTTTGGGTTGGATTATCAGGATACCCAGGACACTTTTGAATGGGATGCCTATTTCAATACGTTGTTCGCCATACTTGAAGAGTGCATTAGAGTCTTGAAGCACGGGGGGAGATTGATAATCAACGTACAACCGTTATTTTCCGATTACATACCCACTCATCACGTCATATCGCACCGGCTTGCAGAATTGGGGTTGCTCTGGAAAGGCGAGATATTGTGGGAAAAAAACAATTACAACTGCAAGTACACTGCGTGGGGAAGTTGGAAGAGTCCAAGCAGTCCTTATCTGAAGTATACATGGGAGTTTTTGGAGATATTTTGTAAGGGAACTAGGAAGCACATCGGAGATAGTCTCAATGCCGACATTACGGGAGATGAGTTCAAGCGTTGGGTTTATGCAAAGTGGTCGATTGCTCCCGAACGAAACATGAACAAATTTGATCATCCAGCCATGTTCCCTGAAGAACTAGTCGAGCGTTCACTAAAACTGTTTAGTTTCAAGGGAGATCTAGTTCTGGATCCGTTCAATGGTGTCGGGACGACTACGTGTGTTGCAAAACGATTAGAGCGTAGGTATATGGGTATAGATATTTCAGAAGAGTACTGTAGAGTAGCAGAGACACGTTGTGCCGCTCAATAGAGAGCAATAAGACACTCAGTCGTTGGACAAATCACTCGATACTCAGAACCTCATGCTCGCTAAGTTCTAGGCGGGAGCAGAGTTGTTTTCTGCTACTGGTTCTCTGGGAGGGTGAGTGAAAGCCAACCCTGAGATCGTTCAATCCCTCAATCAGAGTTATCGACAACCATCGAAGTCGACACGGATGGCACTAAGAACTGACCCACTGTCCCCTTGAGTGGTCGTAGGGAGCGCTCACTAAGAAACACTCACCACATCAATCATGTTGGGCTGTTTTCTTTTTACCGTGAATCTTCCCCATTTCATGAGCAGGATGAACAAGATGACAACCGAACAGTTTGTGATACCCAGGGTCATCAGTGCCTTCAAGGGTTCTGTAGTCAGTTGTCCTAACTGGTAGCACGTCACGGCAGCACCATAAGCGATTGTAATACTCCAAATCACACTGAACCCAGCCCAAAACTTACCAATTTCCTTGGAGATCACGCCAATCGTCGCAATACAGGGAACGTAGATTAGCAAGAAAAGTAGGTAGCTGAACGCTCCAATCTGTCCATGAAACAAAGATTGCATAGCTTGTACCGTACTCAATTCAACCGCATTGGACGCTGCTATCTCGTCTATAGATTCTGTCTTTTCTATTGCCAATCCAATGGGATTCAATGCTGCTTCGCCGAGAGTGACTAGGTTAGTGGGAATGGTCAGGACAGCCTCGTTTAAGGTACTGAGAAAGTCAAAGTCTTCAACAACCTCTTCTCGTGGTGAATACAGTGCGTCCAAAGTGCCCACGACCACTTCTTTCGCGAAGAATCCGGTGAAAATCCCTACTGTGGCTGGCCAATTTTCATTGTCGATTCCCATCGGATGAAAAGCCGGTGTCATCGTTCTCCCGATTTCAGCTAGGAGTGATTGATCTTTATCGCTATTACCAAACGAGCCATCAACTCCGATAGAACTCACCATGTTCAACACGAAAGCAACTAATACGATGGTTGTTCCCGCTCGGAGTATAAACCCTTTGAGACTGTGAGTAGTCGCTCGCGCTACTCCTTTCAGTGAGGGCAAGTGATAAGCGGGAAGCTCTTGAGCATAAATGCTTGTAGATGGGGTAAATAACCGATTGCGAACCAACCAAGCTGAACAAACGGCGATCAAAATCCCAATCATATAGAGTGCAAAAACGATGTTGTGCCCGTTATTCGGGAAGAATGCGGCGACAAAGAGGACATAGACCGTTAGTCGAGCACCACACGACATGAACGGAGACATGATGATGGTCAGAATGCGATCTTGTTCATGGTTCAAACTTCTGGTAGCCATGACACTAGGTACGTTGCAACCAAATCCAATCATCAAAGGAATCAAAGCATTACCGGGCAAACCCATCGCTTGCATCGGTCTATCTAGAACAAAGGCGGCACGACTCATATAACCGGAGAGTTTGAGCAAGTTCAAGAACAAAAACAGTGCTGTGATCACCGGAATAAAAGTGACTACAAGTTGCATACCTCCGCCCATACCGTCGGTGAGAATGGCATTGATGAATTCGGGACAACCTATCGATGCAAGCAATGTGCTCGGACCATCAACAAAGAGTGCTCCACCAACGATGTTGAAGAAGTCGATAAATACCGAACCTACGTTGATCGAGAAGAAGAACAGCAGGTACATGACCAGAAAAAAGATCGGTATCGCGAGAACTCGATTGAGGATGAACCGGTCAATCTTCTGGGAGATACTCAAGAGTTGGTTTGAACTATCGACAACCAGAGCTACCGTCTCGTCGACAAACTGATAACGGGTTTCAGTGTCTGCAAATGGTCGAGCCGTGTGCTCGGTAGGATTGCAAACTGCTTCGAGTAACTGCACTAGACTTTTTGGTTTTCGACCATCGACCAGGACCACTGGACATCCCAAAACAGAGTTGAGTCGTTCAACATCAATGTGAATGTTGCGTCGTTTAGCGATGTCTTTCTTGGTGAGTGCAACAATCACTGGCTGATCGAGCTCCAACAGTTGGGTAGTCAGAAACAATCCCTTACTGAGCGTGGTTGCATCCACGACGTTGACAATCACATCGGCGATCTTCTCTCGCACATAAGCCGCCACAATTTGTTCGTCAATCCCCTGTGCGCCTTTTGCATTTAAGTTGTGAGACCCCGGGAGGTCGATGAGTTCGTATTTGCTATCCTCATGGAGGAACCAACCCGATGTTTTGTCAACAGTGACTCCTGGCCAATTTCCAGTCTGCTGATGGGAGCCAGTTATGGAATTGAAAAGCGTTGATTTACCGCAGTTGGGGCTTCCAACCAACGCAATACGAGTCATCGCTATCGCTGGTCGGTCTGGTATTCAAGGATCAAGCAATTGAGCTCTTTTCGGCGAAGATTCAACTCAATTCCGCGAACTGATATTTGAATCGGATCACCCAGAGGAGCGACTCGTCGTACGATGACAGAGGTACCTGGAACGATTCCAAAGCTTGTCAGCCTTTGTACCAGTGGTGACTCAGTGTCGGACTGGTAGCCTACGATAGTGAACGAATCGTCGAGTTTCAGCGCAGGAGTGAATGACATACGAGTGCAAATGATAATCATTTGCACTCGATTACCAAACGTGCTCAGTTGAATCGAGGAAGTGTGTTGGCGCGCCCGCAGGGACTCGAACCCCGAACCCCCAGGTTCGAAGCCTGGTGCTCTATCCAATTGAGCTACGAGCGCAGCGTAGGAAAGCGAAATTATAAGTTCGTGTCACTGCCTCCTCATGGCTATGGTTGAACCTGAACAACAATCTGAGAAGACCCCAGGCTTAAAATCTATTGACCCATAACGGTGTCAAGGACGGGAGTGATTCCAGTCAAACATACACTAGAAATAAGGATTGAAATTTAGACTTGGTCGAGTTTGATAGTGTAGATTCAACCATAGCGGCCATTGGTCGTGGTGAATTAGTTGTTGTCGTCGACGACGATGATCGAGAGAATGAAGGTGATCTCATCATGGCAGCTGCTAAAGCAACTCCGGAGCGAGTTGCTTTTATGGTTCGACACACCAGTGGGATTCTGTGTACACCCATCACACAGGAACATGCAGACCGACTCAATTTACTCCCAATGGTCAGTCGTAATGAAGCTCCACTCTCGACTGCATTTACGGTAAGCGTCGACTACAAACATGGATTGTCCACGGGTATCGCAGCTGAGGAGAGAGCTAATACGATACTTGCTTTAGCAAGCAACCGTACCCACGCTTCGGACTTTGTTCGTCCTGGGCATGTCTTTCCGTTGGTAGGACAACGGGGAGGGGTGTTGGTGCGCTCTGGGCATACCGAGGCAGCCGTAGATCTCGCCAAAGCTGCAGGATGTACCCCGGTTGGTTTACTCGCAGAGATCGTTAATGACGACGGCAGTGTCAAACGTCTGACTCAACTCATTGAGTTTGCAAAGGAACACAAACTAAACATCTCGTCGATTGCGCAACTGATTGAGTGGAGGCAACATAGAGAAAAACTCGTTCAGAGAAGCAATGAATTTACCGTAAAAACCAAATTCGGGATTGCAAAGGCCTATTCCTATTGCACTCGGTTTGAAGAAGCCGAACACTTGGTATTGGTCATAGGTGATGTTTGTCCGGATCAAACGGTACTCGTCCGCATCCACAGAGAAAAACTCGTAGAAGATGTGTTTGGTCCCCAAGACAATCATGAATCTAGATTGGTTGACCTAGCCTTAGAAAGAATAGTCGGGCATGGGGGCGGAGTGCTCATATACTTGAGAGCAGGTCTTGAAGGTGTTCCCTTTGTCAAGCTACACGGTAGTCAACGACCGAGTAGGGAGTCCATGAGAGCTCAAGAATGGTTAGAGATTGGTGTGGGTGCTCAAATCCTCGCAGATCTGGGTCTCAAGAGCATCAAAATCCTCGCTGGTCGCGAAATTGACTATGTTGGATTAGGTGGATTTGGGCTACGGGTCGAAGGGACAGAGATTCTTAAGTGAATCTTAACAGCTCCGAACTCTCAATACCTTAAACGATTGCTCATGAATCAACATAAGCCTCGAATAGGGATTACCATGGGTGATCCAGCAGGAATCGGCAGTGAAATTCTCGCAAAGGCTTTGAGTGGTATGGCTCAGCGCTGTGTTCCCGTCATTTATGGCACTCGGTGGTCTCTGATTGATGGCGCTTCTGTTGCAAACATTCATCTAGAACCAGCACAACTACCCGAAATTATCGATGTTCACCCCATCAAGCCCACCCACTTTCAATTCGGTGAAGTTTCCGCCATCTGTGGTGATATAGCGGTGAAATCAGTTGAACGTGCGACAATGGATGTTCTCCAGGGTGATTTAGAAGCACTGGTAACACTACCGCTCAACAAAGAAGCAATTCACGCCGCGGGTTGTGCGGACATTGGTCATCAAGAAATCTTGGGAAGGCTAACCCAAGCGACATCCCCCGCAACGATGCTCATGACTCCACAGTTACGAGTGGTTCATTTGTCTACTCACAAATCATTAGCGAATGCTGTTAAATTTATCGTTCAAAAAGTTGTTGCAGAACGTATTCGATTAGTCGATAAATCGTTCCGTGAGTGGGGTATTTCCGAGCCAAGAATTGGTGTCTCAGCAGTTAACCCTCATGGAGGAGAGGGAGGATTATTGGGCAACGAGGAAATCGAGCAAATTCAACCAGCGGTACAAGAGTGTGCTAGCAGTGGTATTGATGTGAAAGGACCGTTTCCTGCAGATTCGATTTTCTGTCGAGCAATCGATGGTGAGTTTGATGTGGTATTAGCTATGTATCACGACCAAGGACATATTGCTATCAAGGTCAACAACCTCCACGAAAGTGTCTCAGCGACTTTAGGTATCCCGATGATTCGAACTTCGGTCGATCATGGAACAGCATTCGATATTTCAGGTCAAGGGATCGCTGATCACACCAGTACTCTAGCAGCCATTGATGCTGCGATTACATTAGCCACTCGTTCTTTGCGACCGTTTGTAAGAGTGGAGTAGCCGCAAATACATGCGTTGGTTGTCCTTTGAATACAACGGAGTCTCATCGTTTGGATACTTGGAGAACGATGATGCTGTCGTCAATGTTGGGTCAGTGAGTGATCTTCTTGACCTGAAGACTGCTATTGCAGACAGAGAATTAGAGACTCTGGTCAGTGAGATAGGTTATCGTGCTGAAAGAATTTCAACATCAGAAATGACTTTTCTGCCTCCCATACCCAACCCATCAAAAATTCTCTGTGTAGGTCTCAACTATGTCGATCACCAAAAGGAAACCGGTCGAGGTGGAGAGGATTTTCCAACGATCTTTATTCGATTTCCTAGTGTGCAAGTTGGACACAACCAACCGATATTACGTCCTATTGAGACTTCGACACTGGATTTTGAAGGTGAAATTGCATTAGTGATCGGCAAATCGGGACGACGCATTCCTACAGAATCATATCTAGAACACGTTTTTGGGTTTAGCTGTTACAACGATGGTAGTGTCAGAGAGTATCAACGACACTCCAGTCAATTTACTCCGGGGAAGAATTTCATGGGAACGGGTGGATTTGGCCCATGGATCATGACTACCGATGAAATAGGCTGTCTCGACGAGATGCAACTGTCCACTCACCTCAATGGAGAGTTGATGCAACACGCATGCTCATCAGACATGGTGTTTGGGTTTGCTGAGCTCGTTCACTATTGCTCAACGTTTGTGGAATTGGAACCCGGTGATGTCATCGTAACGGGCACACCCGGAGGGGTGGGAGCCATGCGAAGTCCACCGATTTTTATGTCTGAGGGTGATGAGATTTCCATTACTGTCTCACCCATCGGCACACTAACCAACCCTGTGCTTAACGAATCCTAGTAAAGGTCAAGGAGATGTTATGACTTCGATTGAAGGAATTCCAATACTTTAGCAGGGTGATCAGCAGCACGGGCAACTCGTCGCCAATGCTTGGCAACTTTACCTTCAGCATCAATGACGACAGTGGAGCGAATCACTCCTATCACCTTCATGCCGTACATTGTCTTTTCACCGTACGCACCATATTGGGTCATCACCTCTCGATCAGGGTCGCTCAGTAAGGGAAAAGGGAGGTTGTACTTGTTACAGAATGTCTGGTGAGACTTTGCACCGTCCGGAGACACTCCCAGTACAATCGTATTTGTTGCTTGCACTTCTGACCAAAGGTCTCGAAAACCGCACGCTTCCTTGGTGCAACCTGGAGTATTGTCTCGAGGATAGAAGTAAACAACGACAATCTTTCCTCGATAATCTTCGAGAGAAACATCGATGTTGTGTGAGTCTTTAAGGGTAAAGGAGGGGGCAGCTTCGCCTTCTTGAATCATAGATGTGCCAACAGGTGTTTGGAGTTTAAATAGTATTATATTCTGTGAGTGTCGAATCAAGAATCAAATATCCAAGCCACCTGTCATTCGGCCCACCGTACTCAACTGGACATCCCCAATGGATATCGGAGACTGAACTGTGAAACCTATATTTAACCAAGCCCAGCCTCACAAGCGGAGGGTCGGCATCACTCTCATCTTGGCGGTGATTGCTGTGCCGATGTTGTTGGTTCTCACTTCCAGTTGTACGACACTACGTCAACCCAGTAATACGGCCGATCTCTGCCAGATTTTTGCTGAAAAACGATATTGGTATGGTCCAGCAGTAGCTGCTGAGAAAAAGTGGAATATCGAAAAAGAAGTCATGATGGCGGTGATCAACCAAGAGTCAAGTTATATATATGACGCTCGCCCACCACGCCAAAAGATTCTGGGATTCATTCCGTGGAAACGTCCTTCGAATGCGTACGGTTATGCGCAAGCACTCGATGCAACTTGGGAGGACTACAAAGGGAGGAACAATCGCCCCCGTGCCAGTCGAACGAACTTTAGAGATTCCATTGACTTTGTAGGTTGGTATCTGGATTCAGCGGTAAGGCAGACTGGGTTACCACGAAGTGATGCCAAAAGTTTATATTTGACGTATCACGAGGGAGTCAGTGGGTATCTGAATGGAACGTGGAAGAATAAGCAGTTCGTCAAAGTAGCAGCCACAAAAGTCGAACGGACTGCGAACAACTATAGGTCGCAGCTTGCGGACTGCAATCGTGGTCCGGCGGGTAGAAGAGGTTAGACTAGCAAACTAGTCAGAGGGTACATACCTCACTTTGTAAACTTTACCAGCGTGGTCGTCGGAGATGAACAGCGACCCATCGTTTGCAACCAATACGTCTGAGGGGCGACCACTCACATCCTCACCGTCCAACCACAAATCTGCGAAGGGTTTGTATGTGGGTTCGTCTTCATTAAATTGGACAACACTGACTCGATAACCCACCCTAGATGCGCGGTTCCAAGAACCGTGTTCAGCGATGAATAAAGCGTTTTTGTACTCTTTAGGAAATTGTTTTCCCGTATAGAATTCGACACCAATCGCAGCAGAGTGAGCTTGGATTTTTACCGCAGGTTTCACATATTCTGTGTTTTCGTCTTTTTGGTCACCGAACTCTGGATCACTGATGTCGTCACCGTGAATAAACGGATATCCGAAGTGAGATCCGGGGCTCTCAACCACGTTAATTTCTTCTGGTGGTAGATCATCACCGAGCCAGTCTCTGCCGTTGTCAGAAAACCACATCTGGTCGGTAGTGGGGTTCCAATCCATCCCTACACTATTGCGCACACCGTGTGCATAGATTTCAGTTTCTCCTGTATCGGGATCCATCCTGACTATGCTCGCGAAGATTTCATCTTCAGATAAGCAAATATTGCAGGGTGCTCCGACATTAAAGTAAAGAAAACCGTCCGGTCCCAATGACAGATATTTCCAACCATGAGCCCTTGCTGATGGTAAATCGTCTGTAATCACAGTTGGAGGCGGAGCTTCGAGGTAGTTGTCTTCAATGTTATCGAATCGAAGGATCTGGTTGTGAGCAGCAACATAGAGATCCTCTCCAACTAACGTGATTCCGGATGGCATGGATAGACCTCTTACAACTTCATGGACAGTCGTTCCTTTGTCTCCAGGGACAACTGCATGAATGAAACCGCGCATCGACCCGACAAACAAAATTCCGGATTCAGTTTGAGCCATTTGACGAGCATTTACGACTTGAGCAAAGACTGTTAGTTCGAATTGGTTACCTGCATCATCTGTGAAGCTAATGAGCTCTTGATCGTCAGTGTTGGAAACAGCGCTCCCACATATCACCAATGCTATCAATAAAAAGAAGCTACAGGACTTAGACATGGAAAATTCTCCGAAATAGGTTGTTCATCACACAAATGTGACTATTCAGCAATTTTATAGACACTGAAAGGGTAGCGCTAAAGTAACTAGTGTCATTTGCATATGACTGCAAACACAAGCCACCCCACCTGGACTTACTTTTTTTGCTCCATCTTAGGATGAATCTTCAGAGGAGGCATTGACTGTTGGATTTTTCGAGTTTCTATTCCTGCGGTGATGGCACGTTTGAGCAACCGCAAGGGATAGGCGGGATCCTTCATGGTTTCGTTGGCGAAGTCGTTCGGATCGTTGACGATACCGCTGTCTTTGTGGATTCGCACTTGTTGTCGATCCATAACCCATGCCACTAAACTTCGTCCATTGACGGTGAACTCATAGGTTTCTTCAGGGATACCCGAGACCGTCAGGAAATGGTTATAGCGGATGGTTGAACGATCGTTCTTGTCTGGGAACCTCATTTTTTCAACCCGGTATTTCTTTTCGTCCTCCTGTAGTGATAAGGTGACCGGGTCCACCCATTCTTCCTTCACGGGATACTCTTCAATCTCGTCATAGTCGACGTGAAGGTCAGCCAGTTGTCTGCCCCATTCAGCAAACGCGAGAAAGTCCTCCGCCGATGCAACGGCGGGAATTCGGGGTAATTCCTTTTGTAGGTTGGTTTGAAATCTCTCAAGGTATTCCGGACACTGAAGGAGACCATAGATATAGTAGAAAACCTGGTCGTCGTGGATGGAGAGATTAGGGTAGAAGGATTTCAGTTCTTCTACCCCCGTTCCAAGATTGGAAACCATGGCTCCAGATTGAGCTTCCGGTTCTGGTCCATGAGATGTCAAAAGAGCTGCAAACGTTGGCCGTGGCTTGGATCTGGGAAAACACTTTGCGTTCATAATCAGCTGAAAGTCAGCCACCCGATCCACCATCCAAGTGGTGGGTTCAAACGCTCCTGAACCCGAAACACAGATCGTCCTAATCCTGGTGGCTGGGGTGACAAAAATGGTATGAGTCTGAGAGGGATCACTAACTAATTCAGAGTTGTGATAACACCACAGCTTGGTCATCGGACGGTAATTGGCTATCGCCAGACAGCTGGGTTCAAATTCCATCTTTTGTTTAGCTTGCAGACTTTGAAACAGTTCACCACTCCAAGCAATTTTGGTGCGGTCATAGGTCACGAAGTCTTTAGGCACGATGTTCCTTCCCTCAGCGACGTATCGATCTAACTCCTGATTGAAGAATTCAATGGTGGATTCAACCTTCTGTTCTAACTGGGTTTTGCTAAAGTTATAGACCCAAGCATCTCGATGGGTTTTCATTCCATTAGTTTCCCTATCAAAGAGAGCATCACCATTTTCAGCGTTTCTGGGACTCAGAGGTAAATAGTGTTGAAATTGTTCACTTCGTTGGTTAATCCAATCATGATGTTGGTTGGGTTTGATTTCGATGAGTGGAGTGTGTTCGAGACTTTGGAATTGGATCAGTTGGTCGAATTTCTGTTGTCGACTCAAATAATCACCAATGTCGTGATACCAAATCCGTGCTCGTTCGGTGACCGAAACATCTTTGACTAAAAACGTCAAAGTGATGGTACTGCGACTGGCTTGTTCAAAGACGTTATCTCTTTCCTTCCTTCTCGCCTCCCCCTTCAATCGCGCATTGCCTCGCAGATTCACCACATACACATTCGAAAACTCATCCGCAAAACACGAACGTATCCCGGCGGCTGCTTTTCCATCTAACCATCCACCTCCCGTCACAAAGGCGACGACACCCTGATCACCTAAACGATCGGTCGCCCAACGATAGGCTCGGACATAGCTGTCGTACAACATGTTTTTGTTTGTTACATTTATGCTCGCTTCTGCATAGGTTTCGGAGATTCGACTATCTAGGGTGGGGTAATCAACATTGGCCGCATTATCACTTCCACTCTTTTGTCCTTTAGAGTAAGGGGGATTACCCATGACTACGTCAAAAGAAACTTGTTGTTGAGCTTCGATTCGTTCATGATTTAAGGGGAACAGGCCTTTGAGCTCACTGCCCGCTTCAAAACTCTGAAACGTATCCTGAAAGACCAATCGATCAAACGGTTCATAGGCTCCATCACCCCGGGCTTCGTGATACACCGCTTCAATGTTGATGCCGGCCACGTAATACGCTAACAACACCATCTCATTAGCATGGATCTCTTCTCGATACTTGCGTTGCAGATCGTCCCTACCGATGAGCCCCGACTGCAGGAGTCGGGTGATAAAAGTACCCGTACCCACAAACGGATCAATGACATGGACTCCCTCATCACTCAGACTCTTACCAAAATGCCGGTTAAGTAAGTATTCGGTCGAGTTCAAGACATAATCAACAAGTTCAACCGGAGTGAACGCAATCCCCAACATCTCGGTCGCCCGCGGAAATGCCGTGCGAAAGAACTTATCGTATAACTCTCGTACCAACTCCTGTTTCGCCCGAGAAGTCCGGGTATCTTGAATCCGCCATTCCACTTCATCGTAAAACGACTGTAACGATTCCGTTTCTTTCTCGAGATTCCGTTCATCCAAAGTGGCTAACACTCGCTCCATCGCTTTGGAAACGGAATTCTGTTGGATAAACTCATGACCTTCAAACAACGAGTTGAAGATCGGTCGAGTAATCACGTGTTGGGCGAGTAACTCTAACGCTTGTGCGGCCGTCACCGCCGGATTGAGATCATCCTGAAGTTCCGAGACAAACGCTTGAAACACCTGCAGACTCGCAGGATCTCCTTCCAGGGTCGTCCGTATCCGAGTGATCTGCGTCTGCGCAATGCGACCCACATCTCCGGCCCAATCCTGCCAGTACGTGGCCCGACCCACCTTCTGCACCAACTTCGCATAAACCGCCGTACTAAACGCATCCCCCATCGACCGATCTAAACTTGGCTGAAAATCCAGTTCCTTTTCCTCAACGACCTCTTCCGATTGACCCATACTCGGGGCAGAACGTGCCCCTTGATAGCGAGCCGATTGAGTTTCGGGTATTTCGTGCAAGATCTGGATGCGACTTAAGGCACTCCCTTCGAGTTGCAGTCGATTAATATCAGCTTCCAGTCTCTCATCGTGCGACTTCAGAGCATTGATCACCTCCCAAACCGTCTCATAAGCCTTGTTTTGCTTCAACGACGCTTCGGGCGTGAGCCCACTGGGGATCGCCACCGGTAACACCACATACCCAAACTTCTTACCCGGAGCTCGACGCATCACCCGTCCTACGGCTTGAACCACGTCAATCGGACTCTTGCGCGGATGGAAAAACACGATCCCATCTAAAGCCGGAACATCAACTCCTTCCCCCAAACATCGGACATTGCTCAAAATCCGAATTTCAGACGCTTGCGGTTGATCCGCCAGCCAATCTAACATCCTCGTTCGATAGTGGCTTCCATCGGTGCCATCCACGTGATTCACTTCACACCTCCACGGAGTGTCTGCAGTGAGATCTTGCTCCGTGTAATGTTCAATGACCTCTTGAAACTCTCGGGTCACCAGCTTGGAATTGCGGATGGTATTACAGAACGCCAACACTCTGCGACACGGATCCGGATCTTCTGCAAATCCGTGGGAGCCTGTTGTGGCCTTCAACAAGGCTTTGTAACACCCCACTATCTTGGTGACATCATCTAATTTGATGTCTTTATCTTCGGATTCCAGCAGCTTTTGCAGAGCCGCATTCACCATGCCTTCATCCAATGCCAGCACGATCACTCGATAGTCCGAAAGCAGCTGGTTTTCAACCGCCCACGCAAACCCACGGTAATACAACACTTCCCCAAACTGACGTGCATCGTCCATCGAACACAACGTCACCGAACCTTGGTCGGCACTGGCTTTCGAGGCCGCAGTGTACACCCGAGGAGTGGCCGTGAGGTATAACCGTTTGCGACTGTGGACATAGTCAGCATCGTGGACTCGAACAAAGACCGAACCTTCTTGATCGGCCTCCACCTGACCGGTCGTCCGGTGGGCTTCATCACACAGCATCAAATCAAATACGGGTAATCCATAGTCTCTCTGGGCTTCATGAATCACTGCTAAAGAGTGATACGTCGCAAACACAACCGTGATCGCTTCGGCATCGTCCGCACGGGCAGCCGTGGCGAATGGCTCGGGATCGGTGGTCGGGGGGATCACCAGATCGGATGCCGATAGGTGAATCACATCTTGATCGACTCGACCCCCCACTTGTTGATCCGAACAGACCGAATAACTTCTTAACCGGACCGTCGCATCTCCGTGCCACTCCCGAATCATCTGTGACATCAGAGCTAACGAAGGGACAAGCACCAAAATACGTGAACCCACCCCAAAGACTTGTTCCGCGACCAACAGTCCGGTATAGGTCTTACCGGTTCCGCACGCCATGATGATCTGACCTCGATCCGCCGTCGCTAATCCGCTCCGTACCTTGACCACGGCTTCGGCTTGATGATCCCGAGGTCTCTTGCGAGCCTTGTGTCTTAAGGTCCCATCACGAAGATACTGATCCCAATCGAGCTGACTCTTCTCTAGGTGTTGCAGTCGAACACGGGTGACTCCCCCGCGTTCCACGAAATCACGAAAGTTCTTACCGGGTTCGGTGGCCGTGGTATCGACGAAGATTAAATGTTCAAACCCTAGAGATTTAGATTCCGAATAAAACGAATCGATGTCTTTTCGTTGCAGAACTGCATCACTCTGGCGACATTTCGCTTGAACCGCGGCCCATCCACCGCCGTGCTCAGGTCGAATTTTCGCCACCAGATCAATGCCTCGATCCTGCTCACTCCAATCCGGTCGAAACTCCCGAACCCAATCCCCATACCTCCACACCGGACCGTACCGTTGCTGGGCCTCACGATCGTGACCCAGGTAAACCTGAACCAACTCTTCAAACCGCGTCCCAATGCCACGCAAGCTATCTTGAGACTCACGGATGGCATCAATGACTTGATGAAACTTTCTAGCCATAACTTCCCTTTTCTGTTCGAACTTAGACTGAAATAAAGTCACATTTTAGGGTAGTTTCAGTCCTTGCTATCAAGCACTTCATCTCTGGAAAATGACTCTCTTATGCTCTTGAAGAAAAACGAAGATGACCTTAAATCGACCCGGTTCTTCACAAAATGCTGAATGGAGATGTGAAAGATTCAAAACTCTGTGAATCAAAAGATGAACGTTTCTTTGGTCTATTCTCCTAGCAGCGGTTGCTCCAGTACGGTTCCGTTCACCCAGAATGTGGTCTTGCTTTTCAAGAATCTTTTTTTGTCGGTAGACCAAGCCACGCCAATGGCAATTCATTGAATTTGTAGTGGCAATTCACGCTTTGAATGTAATCCAACACATCTTTGTATATCTTTTTTTTGAACCAGTCGTTGAGTACGAATACATAATCAACTTTAAGGCCAAGTGGAGCAACAAGTTTCATGTACTGTTTCCGTTTGAAGTCTGCAGTCTGAAGCTTCTCATCAACAGACCCATCAACCTGCTGAAATTTGACTTCAATGATGAATAAGGTTTCTCTCAAAATCACCAGAATTGCATTGTCTGGTAACAGACGCTTTGAGATCACCTCTTTCCAGTTTATTCCTTGACTTTCCAAGTACATGTAAAACTCGTAATTCTTGAAACAGCGAGCAACTAATTGACTATTGAACAAGATATCTGCTCCGGCCACTGGAGACGGTTTAACGGTATAACCAGGGATTTTCTTTATAAGGGTTAGAAAGTCGATTTTTTCTCGAACCGTAGCCCACTACTCGTTTTGGAGCCGCCTTTGCCACCCCTGATCATACCGTGTTCATCAGCAGTTCTAGTGGTTCGGTTTCAAGAGATAATCTAGCTTTGGCTAGCTCAATGTGTTCCTGCTCTTTTTCGCATCCGACAAATCGCCGTTTATTCCTCAATGCAGCAATTCCAGTCGTACCACTTCCTAGAAAGGGGTCGAATACCAAATCACCCTGGTTAGTGGAAGCTAAGATGATCCGATTGAGCAATTCAATCGGTTTCTGTGTTGGATGCTTTCCACAGTTCTTTTCTGATTTGCTTGGAGCAGCAATTTTCCAAACTGATTTCATTTGCTTACCTCCATTCTCCACTCGCATCGCTTCATAGTTAAAGCAGTGCTTTGAGTTGTCGAATTTAGCGGCCCATAGAATGGTTTCTGTGGAATGGGTGAAGTATCGACAGGAGAGATTCGGTGGTGGATTCGGTTTTTCCCAAGTCAAATTGTTGAGAATCTTCATACCTAAACACTGCATAGCGTACCCCACAGAGTGGATAACGTGATGTGTACCTGACACCCAAATCGTCCCGTTCGGTTTAAGAAGATCTTGGCAGAGGCTCAGCCACTTCAGGTTAAACCTGTGGTTTTCTTCTGATCCCATAGATTTATCCCATTCACCTTTATTGACACTAACCATTTTTCCGGAACGGCAACTTATTCCATCATTCGACAAGAAATAGGGTGGATCTGCGAATACCAAGTCAAATAATCCGTCCGGGTTCTTGCTGCAGAACCTGGTCATTAATTCAAAACTGTCTTCGTGATAAAGAGTGACACCGGCTGCTTGGAAAACTGATTCATTTCAATCTGCGTATTGATTTTCATATAGGATTAGCTCTCCATTTGCTCGAGAAACACAGGTGTTTACTTTCAAAAAAGTAAATGTGGTAATGTTGACCTCAAGTGTGTGATACATACAGAGAAAACATGATTAATATACAGTTTTTCTGGGTGCGATTTCTATGTGGACGCTATTCTAGTATTTCTTTCAAATTTTCAGGGTTAACGATCTCATTTTATCTGCTGTAGTTTGGAGTCTGGATTCATGGCCTAAAGCCCGATGTACCGCTTCCTACAATACCATCACTTACCGATTCGTAGACAAATTGTGGTCAAAAACTCATTGACCCTTCCCTGATCCATGTCTGTCGCCCTCTATCCTAAAGTAGAAGAACTCTATTCAGAGTGGCTAAGTCAAAACTCCTTCAGTGAACGGGAAGGGCAGCATCAGATGATGAGCTTCATCCAAGAAGTCATCACTTCTAACCAAACCAATATCGGAGTAGTTGAAGCAGCGACTGGGATTGGTAAAACCATCGCTTACGCATCCACGGTTATTCCGCTCGCGGAAGCACTAAACAAGAAAGTGGTGATTGTCACCGCCACGGTGACACTTCAAGAGCAGATCTTTACTCAAGATCTACCGGGGCTAAGAGTGACTGGAATTTCCCACTTTTCCTATCTACTAGTAAAAGGAAGACGACGTTACCTATGTCCTTATCGTTTGGACAATCAGCTAGACTCATCGGGCCAAACCTCCATCCTCGCAAAAGTAGATGGCGATGGTCCGCTCTTAAAGAAATACCAACTACTCTCGGATGCGTTTGAGTCCAACAACTGGAATGGAGACACTGATAACGCACCAGTTTCTTTGCAACACAGCGACTGGTCGCGCATCACGACAGATGCCTCAGGGTGTTTAAACCGCAATTGTCCACGATTTAATGACTGTCCTTACTTCGCTATGAGGGAGAAGATCAGACAGGTTGATGTAATCGTTACCAACTACGATCACTTTTTGTTGAGCTTACTTGCAGATATTGATCTCTATCCTCATCTGGATGATTTAATCATCGTGTTTGATGAAGCACACAACTTCGTATCCAAGATGAGGTCAACTTTTCGGAAAGATGTTGCGGTAGAAGACTCTTATAGTCGGTTGACATCGACACACAGTTTTCTCACCCCTTTAGTAGCAGATCTCCCCGAGGAATCGAATGCGGTAAATTTGGTGGGCGTGTTTGGTGAATCACTGCGCACTTCCCTTGTTCTGTTGGAAGAACTCAAAGATTCAATGTCCGATTTGTCTTTGAAACCAGCTCAGGAGGGTATTGAATCCTTTCGATTTTCTTTAGGGCAAGTTGACCCAGCAATTCAAGGTGTGTGCAAACATCTTTCTCACCATTATTTTCAGATGTCTGGTGCGTTAGATGACATCATCAACGCGATAAGAGAAGTAGCTGAATCATCACCCAAATTCTCTCCGAAACTGGTTGAGACCTTAGACATTCTCCTACGAGATCGATTGCACATTGAAGCTGCTAGAGAACTGTTTCACGACTACGCACAAGAGAGTGTCGAGAGCTTGAGTGCTCGGTGGATAGAGAAAAAGCAGGAAGAATCAGAATCGCATTGGCACCTGCATTCTGTCCCCATCGACATCGAACATATCCTCAGCAAACTAGTTTGGGAACAAGCCCATGCTGTTCTCTGTACTTCAGCTACACTAGATGCGGGTGATGACTTTGAACACTACTTGAAGTCTGTTGGTTTGACTGCTCATCACCCTGCAAAGCTAGCGTTAGCGAGTCCTTTCAATCTGGAAAAGGCGGTCCGACTGAATATTCCAGCAATGAAGATGATTCCCAAAGGAAAACTTGTCGAAAGTCATACTCGTGAAGTCACTCAATTGCTACCCGGGATCTTGCAAAAGGAAAAGAGTGCTCTGGTTTTATTCACTTCACGAAAGACTCTGGATGATGTGTACTACGCGCTACCGCAAAAAATAAAGAAGTTCTGTCTCCAACAAAGTGCTTCCGGAGTACCCAAGTTACTCAACGAACATCGACTACGAATAGATGCGGGTGCACGCAGTTACCTGCTTGGTCTTGATAGCTTACGAGAGGGAATTGATCTACCAGGCGACTACTGTCGACATGTGATCATAGCTAAACTTCCCTTCGCTGTTCCCAATGATCCGGTGACTGAGACCATGGAAGAAGATTTGGTTCACAATGGTATCGATGGTGCGAAACTGTTCACTTTAATTTCCATTCCACCGGTCATCTTGAAGATGAAACAAGCGTGTGGGAGACTCATCAGAAATGAGAAAGATCGAGGTATGATTACGATTCTGGATTCGCGCATCGTGCGTAAGCCATACGGTAAAGCGATTCTTGCCGCTCTCCCTAAGTATGGAGTAAACCAGAACCTGAGCTAACCGTTCAGGTTTGCGAACCCTCTAGCTTGCTCCTATGCGTTCAAAATGTTCATTGACTGCGTTGTGGAAACGCTTCCTCAGCGGCTGACGACCAAACGCGAGTGAGCACCAATCATGGATGATTCTATGAATGTTTTGATCGTCAGATTCACCACCACGGGTTAAGCCGTGCTGGAGTCGTGAAACTTGTACTTGCATTCGCTGGTTTGCGTCTTCGGTCGGGGATGGAACCTCTGCTAATACTTCAGCGCGCAATACCAATTCGTGTAATGTCACCTGTTGATTCTTAGCGGTTTCTGCATTTCGAGAACGGAACAATAGTTGATTCGGGCCCGCTCTTAGGAACATCTCTTTGCCAATGCTCTCACCACGGTCTTCAAGTTCGCTAAATTCCAAGTCAAGGTTGATGAGCTCACGAAGTTGAGTCGCATGGTGTTTTTCTTCTAAAGCTTCTCGTTTCTTTTCCATGAGCATTGCCGTCTCACTCAGACGATCTCTCATCTTCTGGCTAGCATTCTTGGGTAGATCGATCTTTCCGAGTTCTACACTAACTTTAGAAACATGTGACGGTTCTAGGTGATTTAATGTAGCTGTATCCGACTGTACTTGCTCTTCTAATTCCTTGAGTAACTCTTCGGCTTTAGCTATGTTCTCATTGATCGTAGATCTGTGCTGCTCCTTTTGTGTCGTTCGAAAATCAAAGATTTCGTCACACTTTTCACGGAACTGTTTCCACATTGGTTGTTCCAGCTTGCGGCCAGCAGAACCGATATCTTTCCAACGATGTTGAACGTCTTTTGCTACGAGCACTAGCTCGCTAACAGAATGCTCTTCGTTCGCTAATGCTTGGGTCACTTCATCAATCAATGCTTGTTTTTTGGTGGCGTTGGCTTCCCAATGTTCCCGCAGGCGAGAATAGAGATCATCCAATATTTTGTCATAACGAGCTCTAGATTTTTTGAAATTGGCTCTATCGACGGGATGGTATTTTTTCCATTCATCTTGTGCATTGCGTATGGTCTCGTGTACCAGAGGCCAGTCAGCGTTTTCCCAGTCGTATTGTTTGGCGAAGGCTTCTAGCTCTTCACAGAGGGCTATTCGCGAAGCTAGGTTTGCAGCACGCTGATGATCGATCTGTTTGAACCACTGTTCGCAGATCTTGAACGCTTTTTCTGCGCCTTGATCAAATCGTTCTTGCCAATCTCGATTTTCGCGACTACGCGTCGGTCCAAGAACGTTCCATGAATCTCGAAGATTCTTTATCTCATCGAACTGTTTCCTGGGTTCGAGAGGCTGCTCTATTAATGCTTCCATTGCTTCACACAACTGTTCGCGCTTGGGTTGTTCTGCAAAGTCTTGCCACTTCTCCAAATCTCTGATTCTGACCATCGTTGTAGAAAGTTTGGAATGAAACTTGTTCTGTGCAGGCTTGGGTAGCCGAGCGATCAAACTGTTCGCATTTCTTTCCGCTGATCTTGCTTTTCTTAATTCACCTTCTTCAATGAACTTTTCTACTGCAGCAATGTTGTTATTGATGTGTTCAAAAGTGTGTTTTCGACGTTCGCTGACCAGCACCAGTAGTTTATTTAGTTCCTCTTGCGCCGCTTTGAGGTTGGCTATCGACTCGGTCCAATCCTCACCAGAATTAAGCTCGGCCAAACGTGCTACCATACGTTCGATAGCTTGACTTCGTGATTTAGCATCGGATTCGGACTTCCACAAAGGTTTCCAGTCAGCATTCCCGTTTTTGATATCTGGTAGTTTGATGGGTTTCAGGAGTCGATTGATTTGATTGAAGATCTTGCGGCGCGCCACATGGTCTTTGCAAAGACGTCGTTTGGAGTTTGCTAGTTGATAAAACTGCTCAGCAATCTCTCTAGGTGGAGCTTCAACCTTCAAAGCATCCAACCAATCAGCTTCACATTGATCAATGGCATGTTCGTTTTCTGGGCATTCTCGAAGCGATTTGAGAATCGTCTCAAAGTTGGGTAGTTCCAGGCTCCCAGTTTGTTGCTGGCTCTTTGAAGGGAACTGTTCCTGAACGTTTTCTAGATCAATGACTTCTTGATTGTGAGTGGTCAGTTCTTGATTAATCGTTTTGATACTCTCAAGAATGGTTTTCCAATCCTGTTCTACAGCATTCCAATGGGTTTCGTAATGTTGGTTAGCAGGACTAAGTTTTTGTGCGTGCTCAACCAAACGATGGACATCAGCCAGTAGTTCTTCTCGTTTCGACCTCAGTTCTTTCAGTCTAGTTAAGCGTTCACGAATTTCTCGATTGAGACCTTTGTCGTGATTTCGACTCGCTTTTTCTAGCTCATGGAGGGTTTGCTCGTTGTGAGCCTTGTTTGCAACATCCAGACGCAAGTTGCGAGTCGGAATGGCAACCACCGTTTTGGCAATTTCCGAATCCGATTCTAGTCCAGACACTATATCAAAAATGGCTTGTGGGTCGTTGAGCTTCTCCAATATCAGAGGGAGTATGCGTGAATCCCGTGCCAGAGGGTGCGAATCGTCTATGAGGTTTGAGATCTGTTCTCGACAAAAATGCCCCAGGTGATCGTCGTCCCAATATTGTTGATAGAAATCAATCGAGTTTTTTCGTTGGAGCGCTAGACGCCGTATCTCCAATACGGGATCTTGGCGTACCAAGTTTTCTAGCTCTTCTTGCGAAATCTCATCGGTTTGTTCCAGAGCCGCTTTGCGGATTTCTGGATCCGAATGGCTGATATCTGGTTTTCGCTTAAAAAGTTTTTTGAGCATAGAGTACTGTGCAGACCGATAAGAAGCTGATCGCTTTAGGCCAAATTGCAATTTTATTGACAATTCCCCGTGGGAGTGCTCCATGCCGCCACTAAGAAGAAATTTGTGTCAATATGTTACAAATTACTTCAATTAATGCGTAGTAGCAGAGTCGCTAGAACTTCGTTTCTGTACCGATGAGCTCCCAACTGACCATGGGGGAAGCCTACAGCTCTAGTAGCATAGAGCAAAGACTAGTGTCGAGTTGATTAGTTCCCTAGCAATTGAGTCTTACGACTAGTTTGTTGTTGTGGGGGAAGTCTGAAGAGTACTCCCAGCGCAACATACTACGATCTTGGTACTGGGTCACACTGGTCTCAAAGAAGTTTTCTTCCTTCTTCAGATCCATAACTTCCGACATCCAAGGGAACGGGTTGGAGGTATCTTTGTAGTACTTCAGCAAACCAATACTAGTCAATCGACGATTAGCAATGTACTGTAAGAACTTAGTCATCTCTCGTGCATTCATGCCCAAGATTCCTCGCGGCATCGTGTCTTCAGCATAAGCGATTTCAAGTTCAGTTCCTTCCAAAATCATCTGAGTCGCTAATTCCTTCATCTCATCATCCCACAGGTGAGGATTTTCAGAGATGATGGTGTTGATCACGTCGATTCCAAAGTTGAGATGCATCGACTCGTCACGAAGAATAAATTGAAACTGCTTCGAGGTTCCAGTCATCTTGTTGCGTCGTCCCATCGACAGGATCTGTGAGAAGCCACAGTAGAAGAAGATCCCTTCTAGGACACAGTAAAACGCTATCAAGTTTTTCAACAGAGCTTTGTCAGTCTCAATCGTACCCGTGGTAAAGTTCGGATCGGATAACTCTCGAGTGTAACTCAACGCCCAATATGCTTTCTTTTCAACGGAGGGGACTTCGTGGTACATATTGAAGATTTCACCTTCGTCCATACCCAACGATTCAATACAGTACTGGTAAGCATGCGTATGAATAGCTTCTTCAAATGCTTGACGCAAGAGATATTGTCGACACTCAGGGTTAGTGATGAGTCGGTAAACGGCTAGTACCAGATTGTTCGCCACAAGCGAATCCGCTGTAGAAAAGAATCCCAAACTGCGCTTAACGATACGTCTTTCATCTTCGGTTAAGCCATCGGGATTCTTCCAAAGAGCGACATCAGCATTCATGCTGACTTCTTGAGGCATCCAGTGGTTAGCACAACCGTTGAGATATTTATTCCACGCCCAGGTGTACTTGAACGGGACGAGCTGATTAAGGTCAGCACGGCAATTGATGATACGTTTTTGATCGACAGTGACCCGATCATAGCTCTCTTCAGCGTGTGCGTTATTGGTTACCGTAGTCTGTTGAGCAGGATCTCTGAGTTGAAGTGAGTCATCTTCAAGTGGCTTTATTTCATTGACCCAAGCTCGCGTCGTTTCTGGCGATTCTGTGGTGAAAGGTAGCTCGGTTTCCTTGAGCTCAGTCTCGGGTTTTACATCAGGACGATGCGTACTCCCATGTTGTTTGGAAGAAGTTGCAACATCCGTGTTTTCGTCCCAATTTAGTCCCATGTGTGTATTTGCCTCGTTGGTCAATTCAATCAAATCATATTTATCGGTGAATGACGTTTGGGTTCTCGTCGTTCCCCCACGTCAGTTGTTATTGTGCCTTAAATCTAACAATAATCAAGTATTCCAGACTGTTTTTTACACTTGCTATTGATGCGAAAGCTCGCTTTCTTATCTCTTATCCCTACTGACAAGCTTCACAGTCAGGATCGTCAATCGCACAAACATTAGGTAATGGTGCTTCTGAACCTAGTGCAAACGTTGGTTCGGGGGCGGTCTTGACGGTTGAACGTTGCTCGACTGCTTGTTGTTGGTGTCGGGGTACTGCTGCAAGTGCGGTATCGACTTCGATAGTAGACTTTTCAGAATCAGTTGCACCGAGTGAGCGCAAGTAGTAGGTGGTTTTGAGACCGCGTCTCCATGCCTCTCGATACATTTGATCTAACAGTCGTCCACTTGCTTGAGCAATGTACAGATTTAAGGATTGAGATTGGTCAATCCACTTCTGTCGTCTTGCAGCTGCAGCGATGATCCATTGCGGATCTGTTTCAAACGCAGTTTTATAGAGTTCTTGGAGATGGTTGGGGATGCGGTCAATTTCCTGAATGCTACCGTTCTTGGCTTTGAGGTCAACCGACATCCATTGATCCCACAATCCTAGCTTCTTCAGATCATTGATCAGGTGAGGATTCACAATCACAAAGTCACCCGAGATGTTCTGTTTTGCATACAGATTCTGGTAAGCGGGTTCGATGGATTGGTTGATACCGACGATATTGGCGATGGTCGCAGTCGGTGCGATAGCCATAACGTTGGAATTTCTCATGCCTTGACTCTTCACTTTCTCTCGAAGAGTATCCCAGTCCATGGTCGATCCGTAATCAAACAGGGCGTACTCTTCAGATTTTCGAGTCTCTGCTAGTTGTTTGAGCGAATCCAGTGGTAAGATGCCTTGGCTCCACAACGAGCCTTGATAGGATGAATACTGACCTCTTTCCTTCGCCAAATCAGAAGAAGCTTCAATCGCATAGTAGGAAATGACTTCCATACTGTCATCCGCAAATTGGATCGCACTTAAGCTGCTGTACGGGATCCGTTTCTTATACAACGCGTCCTGGAAGCCCATAAGACCCAGTCCGACCGGTCGGTGTTTGAGATTGGAATTTCTAGCTGCATCAACGGCGTAATAATTGAGATCGATAACGTTGTCGAGCATACGAACTGCTGTTCGTACTGTGCGACGGAGTTTTTCTTTGTCCAAGGTGCCGCTGTCATCTAGGTGAGCGGCTAGGTTGATTGAACCTAAATTACAGACAGCAATTTCATGGTTAGACGTGTTCAGCGTAATTTCGGTACACAGATTTGAGGAGTGCACTACCCCAACGTGTTTTTGTGGTGAGCGAATATTGCATGAGTCTTTAAAAGTAAACCATGGGTGGCCAGTCTCATAAATGGATTCAAGCATTTTGCGCCACAGTGACTCTGCACTGACCACTCTAAAGTTGGTGATATCGCCGGTACGAGTCTTCGCTTCTGCAGCTTCATAAGCTTTGCGGAATTGCGTTCCGTAAAGATCGTGGAGTTCGGGTACGTCATCAGGTGAAAATAGTGTCCAGGACTCCTTCTCAAACACCCGCTCCATGAACAAATCTGGAATCCAGTTTGCAGTATTCATATCGTGAGTACGCCGACGGTCATCTCCGGTATTCTTGCGTAGATCAAGAAACTCTTCGATGTCTAAGTGCCAAGTTTCAAGGTAGGCGCAGACGGCACCTTTACGTTTTCCGCCTTGGTTGACCGCAACTGCCGTGTCGTTCACGATCTTCAAGAAGGGGACGACACCCTGAGACTTACCGTTGGTACCCGCAATGTAAGAGCCCATGGCTCGAACGGGAGTCCAGTCGTTGCCGAGTCCACCCGCCCATTTACTGAGCAGTGCATTGTCACTGATCGAAGAAAAGATACCGCCGAGATCATCCGGTACGGTGGAGATGTAGCACGAGGACAGTTGTGAGCGCAAGGTTCCCGAGTTGAACAGAGTCGGTGTCGAGCTCATGAAATCAAACGAGGATAGGGTTTGATAAAACTCAATCGCTCTTTCTTCACGATTGACTTCGTTTAACGCTAACCCCATCGCAATCCTCATGAAGAAGATTTGGGGTAGTTCAAAGCGAACGTCTTCACTATGCAGGAAGTATCGGTCGTAGAGATTTTGGATTCCTAGATAAGAGAAATCTTTATCTTGATGCGGTACGAGTTGACTACCGAGTTTTTCGAGATCGTACTCTTTCAGTTTGGGCGAAAGAAAACCGAGTTCTACTGCTTGGTTTATGAACTGTACCAAGGCCTCTGGATACACGTTAGCCATTGAAGCCTGTGTGGGTGCCAGGGTTTCGATATCGTGATGGGGATAAAGAAACGACAGTGCTTCGATGCGGAGTCGGTGCATGAGTAAACGGGCGGCTACAAAACTGTAGTTAGGTTCGTTTTCAATCAGGGTCTTTGCAGCGAGAGTGAGTGCTTCGAAAACTTCGTTTTCTGTGATACCGTCAAACGCGTCACTGACTGCTTGATCGAACAGTATTTTCGGGTCAACATCATCCAGTTCGGAGCACACTTCGTTGAGGACGCTTTTCCATGCTTCCAATTCCAGTGGGACTTTGACTCCGTCGGAGCGGACGCAATGGATGGCAGTGTCGGACAGAGCAAACTTTTCTGCCTCTTCCTTTTTTCGTGCTTCTGCACGCTGTTCTCGATAGATGACGTATGCACGAGCGATTCTTTGGAGTCCAGCCCGCATCAGCGCAAGTTCAACGTGGTCTTGAATATCTTCGATATCGACTGCTGCACCCTCAGCATTGGTTCGTGTGATACGTGAAGTCACATTGGCAGCCAGAGTCTCTATCTGGTCGCGCATGTTGGTGGACGTTGTAGACGGTCTTCCTTCTACTTCAACGAATGCTTTAGAGATAGCATTGTGGATTTTTGAAGGATCGAATGGGACGATGTCCCCATCTCGTTTAATGACCCGAAGTGTGACGATATCACTCACCTTTAGTGTCTCTCCTCGTACGTGTAATCATGGGTTGGATGGCTGATACAGCCCAGTGGAAGGGGAAGGATAACTTCTTCCCCTAGAGTTGGGCGGGTTGTGTGCGATGGTCCTCCTGGTAGCACTAATCGACTTCCTATCGATTCAATTCTGTGATGCTTTTTGCTGTTATCACAGTAGATGGGGTAGCGATCACGAGGAAATCTCGTGCATGTTTAGTGCCGGTTCTGGGTTCAGGTTGATGACGGTAACTCTCACTCGCAAATGGGGGTGCGTGTCTTCTCTCCTTTAGTTTGCGTCTGAAACCAATGTCAATCGCTAGAGGAATTTTATACTCAACTCAACGAAAATTCACCGCTTGGAGTGATGGATTTTCAATATTCATTTTCTATCAAATTTCACTCTCATCAATTGGGTACGGGTTTGCTGGGAAATTCACACTGTGAACAAACAAAATGGTTACAGAATAATGGTGTTATGTCAAGATCTCTTCAACCTACTGTCGCTACGCTAGAACCCCTGTTAGATAGGGTGTGTGAGCACATGATGTCTTATCAATGTGTGACCTCATTTTGAATTATATTGAAATTAAGTACATGATTATACTCATAGTACGTCACACATCGGACACAGCTTCAATGGCTTCGCACATTCTCGCGATTCCTTGATTCAAAATGGATTGCGGGACCGCAAAATTTAAGCGCAAAAACCCCTCTGCACCAAAATCGGCACCATCTGAAAGGCCGATCCCATGTTGTTCAAAGAACTCACCGGGGTTGTGTACGCCCAACTTGCGAACATCTATCCACAACAGATGAGTACTCTCAACTTGATGAGCGGTCACTGTGGGATACAGCGATAGTCTAGAGTGGAGTGTGTTGCGATTACGACGCAGATATGCGGAGAGTTCCATTAACCAGGATCCTTGATCTTCAAAGGCCGCAACTGCTGCGGCTAGCGCAAGTGGAGATATGCTTGGTAGCAAGCGTTCACTGCACTGAATAAAGTCCTTTCTGAGCTGAGCATTAGGAATGACGGCCACCGCACACGATATTCCAGCCACGTTGTAGGATTTGGTGTGAGATATTAGGGTGATGGTATTCTCTGCAATTTCAGGAGACAGTCTAGCCACAGGAATGTGGTTTAAGTTCTCTTCAAGAACTAAACCCCAATGAATCTCATCCGAGATCAAAACAGTGTTGTTTTCGATACAGATCTCGGCAAGATTGCGCAACTCTGTTTCGGTATAGGCTCGACCCGTTGGGTTTTGTGGGTTGCAAAAGAGTAAAGTAGTCGTGTTTCTGCTTTGATTCCTCAGTTCACTTTCATTCATGCGCCATTGATCTTGTTCGAAGATTAACTGAGATGGCACCCATGCTCGATTCGTGTTTTCTGGAACACGCAAAAACGGGTGATAGACAGGGATAGGAATCAGACATTGATCGCCGGGGTTACCTATGCTCTGTATCGCGACATGAATCCCATCCATGACCGACGTAGTCCACACAACCCAATCGGGATCAATCTCCCATCCGAGCCTACGAGACATGCACTCAACAAATGCGGGTGTCAACTCATCGGGCACACCTGAATAACCCAAAATAGGGTGGGTGAGACGCTGTTTTATGGCTTCGATGATGAAGTGCGGTGTCGCGAAATCCATGTCTGCCACCCAGAATGGAAGCACGTCTCTATTGGCGTATTTGTCCCACTTCAAACTGTACCAATCTCGTCGATCAATGACCTGATCAAAATCAAACTCTCGGCTCATCTAACCACTTCCTGTTGGAGACTCGGAAACCATAGGCTCATTAAAATGGTCCACACTCAATTGAATATGTTGGAGGTTCACCACTACCCATGACAGATGAAGTTCAAGCTCAGATTAAGCAACAGATAGAAAATAATCCCATACTCGTATATATGAAGGGCTCACCCCATGCACCGCAGTGCGGGTTTTCTGCTCGCACGGTACAGTGTTTGATGGAGTGTAACCAACGGTTCTCCTATGTAGACATTCTCAGCAGTCCAGCGATTCGCCAAACATTACCCATTGTGGCTAACTGGCCCACCTTTCCGCAACTCTATGTGGATGGTGAGCTCATTGGTGGTTGCGACATCGTAACGGAAATGCATGAAAATGGGGAGTTAGGACCACTCTTGAAATCAGCGGTAGAGTCAAACGAACTAGAATCGGATTCTTAAACCTCTTCGCTACCCATATCCCCATACCCCCTTGAGCAGCAAGAATCATTCGCTGTTAGGGGCAACCCCCTTGCTTACGAGGCATTGGATTGAGTCATGGCGAGTGGGTTAGTCTACGTGCTTCCTTGAAGTTCTCAAGACTGTTTAGGGGCTTAAGTTTGGTTCGACGGGTAGGCAGTAGCCCATTCGTCTGAAAATGAAGTCCGGTTAACCAGTCTACAAAACAATTCAGCGGTAACCATCGCATCGTAAGCGGCGGAGTGGGCTTTGTCTTTTTCATAGGTAATACCCGCACGATCACAAGCAATTTGCAAAACAGTGTGTCCGTATGCAACCCCCGCGAGAGACGCAGTATCAATGACGGTAAAATCGTGAAAGGGGTCTTGTCCAATCCCATTTCGATGGGTGGCTACTTTAAGAAACTGACGGTCGAAGTGTGCATTGTGACCTACCAGGTACGCACGCATACATCCTTCTGTCCGTAGTCTCTTGCGCACCAGCCTAAAACACTCTCGAATGCTCTGCTCTTCACTCTTTGTCTCGCGCTCCTGATTCCAAGGATCGAACTTGAGAACCTCAATAGCAGATTCATCTAACCTAGTATCGGGATGGGGAGCTATCGCCCAAGTATGAGTCTCTCCACAACTCAATACACCATGCTTCCAATCCAATAACACGATAGCGATTTCCAGTAACGAATTTTGAAGTGGATTCAGTCCGCCCGTTTCGACATCGAGGACGACAGGCAAAAAGCCTCGGAATCGTTGATTGAGTTGCACGGTTAATTTGAGGGTGATTCGGTTTTGTCTTTGAACTCACACAGATCATGAATGATGCAGTTATGGCACTTAGGTTTATGAGCAGTACAGATATAGCGACCATGAAGTATCAACCAATGATGTGCACCCAGGTGATATTCTTTAGGAATCCATCGAGTTAATCGATCTTCAACTTCACGAGGATTTTTGCCGGGAGCAAGTTTGGTACGGTTAGACACTCTAAAAATGTGAGTGTCCACTGCAATCGTAGGATGTCCAAAAGCAGTATTGAGAATCACGTTTGCAGTCTTGCGACCGACACCGGGTAGTTTTTCCAGTGCTTCACGCGACTCCGGAACCAGAGCGTTGTATTCTTCGATCAAGATCTTGCATGTTTTGCTGACATTTTCAGCTTTAACATTAAACAAACCAATTGTCTTGATGAATTCCTTGATGCTATCCACCGACAATTTCGCCATTTTTTCTACAGTAGGAGCGGCAGCGAACAAGTACTTGGTTGCAGCGTTGACACTGACATCAGTAGCTTGGGCAGACAGTACCACTGCAATGAGCAGCTGAAACGGAGACTCGAAATTTAGTTCTGTAGTGGGGTGTTCGTTGTGAGAACGGAACCGTTGAAAGATTTCCTGTCTCTTTTGGGAGTTCATGAGAACGTGGAGTCAGACTCAATAGACGTTGTAGTGTTTGGCTACGTACTCGAACTTAGCTTGATGCTTGCGTTCATTGAACAGTCCTGATCGAGCAAAGCGAGCAGCTTCGGTTGATATCGGTTGAGGATTGCGTGCTTTCAAGTGAGCTTCTGCAACACGTTCCAGTGCAATAAACCTCAAGACCGCGGTAGCGATGCTCGCACCCGTTGTGAGCAATCCGTGATTTCGGAGAATGATGGAATTGTTCCTCCCTAAATATTGAGCAATCCGCTCTCCACCTTCGTCAGTTTGAATATGAACTTCTTCATCGTCGAACAACGCACAATCTTCATAGAAGATACATGATTCTTGAGTAATGGGCTCGGGTACCCGCGCTTCAGCAGAGAAAGGTGTTCCCCAGTGACTATGAGTGTGAGCTGCAGAAACAACATCAGATCGAGAGACCAAGATAGGTCGATGAATTCGGATACCCGGTGGGTTTACGAAACCATTTCCTTCGATGACCTCGCCATTGAAGTTGATCAGAGCCAAGTCAGCGGCTGTCGCGTGGGTAAAAGGTACCCCGTATTGCAACATCCAAAAGCAGTCAGATTGCTCGGGATCTCGAGCACTAATGTGACCATCTCCCATGTCTCCCCACCCCATGGCTCCGAAAATGCGGTAACCGCGTGATAGGTTGTCTCTCATTTCGTTTCTGGACTGTTTCAAGTTCACTCCTTTGGTATGTCTATGGTAGGTATATTTTGTTGTTCTTTTGGGTAGGCAAGGAGATCGGTCTACGACAGAGACTCAGGTGTCTTTTTTCCTTCTCTCCGTAACCACGGCACAGTTTTCAGTTCATTGAAGTAGGTTTGTAAGTGATTGTTCAATGCTAGCACTACTCCCACCACTAGAAATGCTCCAATTGAAGTACTCGCAATGGACAAGAAAGGACTGAGAGCCTGTCGTATAGCACCCAAGAGAATCAGTGCAACTGAAAAACCTATTGAGGTGCCCAGTGCTGATATCAACGAAGTCAAGACTCTCTCTTTGGATGCGGTCGTTTCGACATGACCCAGAATCATGCAGTTGGTGACGATGATTTGTACGAATAGTGCGACTTGAATATAGAGCTCCCAAGCCAAAGCTTGCATGGCTAGGGTCACTCCTGTGGTTAAGGTAGCAATCACCAGAACAAAAAACGGTAGTCTCACCTCAGCAGGAATGAACTTACGAACCATTGAAATAGTCAACGAAGTGCTGATCAGTACAAATGAACTAGCTATCGCAAGTCCGGTAGCATTCTCCAAGTTAAAGCTCACTGCTAGAGCAGGGCATAACCCGAGTAGCTGAACGGAGAACGCATTGCGTTCCCAAAGGGAGTGGATGAAAGTTTGTTTTAGCACGATAGGTCACTCGTACCGATCAGGTCAAACGCCTCTTCAACTGCTCTAATCACGGCTTTGGTAGTGATCGTAGCACCAGTAACCGCATCAAGGTCATCAAACTCTCGTGTAGTAAACTCATGGATCCAATTCTCTGGATCCAATACCTTTGAAAATCCTGGAGTTTCGGTGTGATTAACGACCCGTGCTCCCAGTAGTTTTCCTTGTTGGAACGCTACTGCAACAGTCATGGGTCCACCGTAACCTTGGACTTCAACTTCGTAGAGTTCGATTTCTTGTTCACACAGTTGAACTCTGTCGGTGACATCGACGAGACCATCTAATCGTGTCAGTTCGTAGACCGTTTGGTTTTGCTGGATTCGATCTTGAGTGAGTTCACCCAGCAGAGCGATGATGCCCCCACAGACCAGGGCAGCTACGGTCAAAGTCCAGATCGATTTCATTGAGTCGTACGCTTGGTTGTACGCTTGCGTTGTTCCAACAGGGGTAGAAGCATATTAGCCATCAAGATTGCGTAGGCGAGACCATCTGGGGCACTACCCCATTGTCGGATCACCAAAGTCAGTCCACCGATGAATAAACCGTAAATCATTTGATCAAGCCTTCGACTAGGTGAGGTCACAGGGTCAGTGGCGATGAAAAAAGTCGTAAGCATAGTTCCACCGGTAAACCAATGAAACAGGGGTGATCCTAAACTGTGGGTGCTCCCCCCGTCGAAGAGTAACCACGCAGGTAGACCTAAACCTACCAGAAGGAAGAACGGGATGACCCAGTTAATGATTCGGGTTACGAGTAGATACAGTCCACCCACCAAGAAAGCCAAATTTATCCATTCAAAGTTTTGTGCGCCCACCAATCCAAAAGCAGCTAGTTCACTGATTTCATCGATGGTTCGACCTTCTTTGTGTGATATGACCTCTAATGCGGTCGCACCGGTCACCGCATCAAAGTAGGTGAGTTGCATGGGAAAACAAACAAGCACAAAGACATAACCCACCATGGCAGGGTTAAACAAGTTCTTCCCCAAACCACCGTACACATGCTTGCCTAGTGATATTCCAACGGCTGAAGCAATAGCCGGTATCCAGAGCCCAGCGGTGGGTGGGATACACAAACCAACCAACCCTCCGGTCACTATGGCACTACCGTCTCGTATATCTTTTAACTGACGAGTACATGCTATTTCGGTGAGGACAGCACTCACTGTACTGATAGCAACGATGAATACGATGGTGTATCCGTAAAACCAGACTGTAGTTGCAAAACCTGGAATGAGAGCGATCAAAACACGCACCATGATGCCAGTTGTGGAGTAGGTTTTTGGGGTATTCACGACCAGTCGTGCGGTTGACTCATGCGCTTAGAGCGAGAGAAACGATCTGTTTTTTGAGTTTGCTCTAAGCGTTGTTGTCGTGCTTCAAATCGAGCTTTTGCCGCGAGTGCTTTTTGTTTTTGTTCTTGGGTTTTCTGTATTCGTTGGCGTAGCTCACGCAAGTGTTCAAGCACGTGAATATGGCTAGGACACACCGCAACACAGGCACCGCAATCATTGCAGGGAGAAATTTCTGAACCCAGTTCTTCTTCATCCGATTGACGAATCGACTCCAAGTAGAGGTACTCCACGGGGAGTTCTTTCGGGCATGCAGTGGTACACCACCCACAGCGGATACAGGCCACTGCGTTCACTGATCGGTCTACTGAGATGGCATTGTGGGTGGGTAGAAGTGTCGCGTTTTCTTGAAGCGCAGTGCTAGTTTCGTAGCAGCCAATTCGCACCGAGTCTCGGGGGTCTACTAGGTCTTGAAGCGGGGATCCTAATGGCACCCATTTATCTTCGCCCAGAACGGTGATGATGCGTTGCGCTAACAACTTTCCGTTTATGGATTCCCAAATCGCATAGAGTGTGTGAACATTGAGAACGGCTATGCCAGAAGTTGCTGGGTATTCGTCGGCTCCAATGCTTTGATCCGTCAGAGTTCGAATCAAGACACGTTCTTCACCACTCTGAAAACTCCACTTGATCACATGAACTGATTCGTTCTCGACTAATAAGTTTTCGATGGCTTGAGAAGTCGCAGCATCAGAAACGGCAAAGTAGGTATGTTTCGTATTGAGGATTTTCTGTACGACGCGCGCACCCATGATGACTTCATGGGTGTGATTTCTGATGAGTGTTTGGTCTGCAGTCACACCTGGATCACTTTCTACTCCATTAACGATCAGTGTGCATGATTCATTTTTTTGAGTAATGGAAAGTTTAGTTGCCGTCGCAAATCCCGCTCCCCCCATCCCAACGATTCCTGCATCTTGGATGCGACTGAGTAGTTGACTCGGGCTAGCTTTAGCCCAGTCGAGTGGTGGTAGCTCAGGTGATTGAGGAATGCTCATGTTGAATGTTAGTGTGCCAATTCACATCCATCAAGCTGTAAAACCAGTCCGATTAACCTGGATTTGGTCTGTGGAAATCAAATCGATACAGTCAACAGGGCACGGATTAAGACAGAGCTCACACCCGGTGCAGTGTTCTTCCAACACTACATGCAAATACGGCTCAGCACCAATAATTGCATCAACGGGACACACCCCAGAACAGCGTCCACATCCGATGCACTCAGCCTCTCGAATGCGGGCCACCACTGGGACAGGAGTCGGAAGGGGGTCATCCATAGATCGTCCCAGTAGTTCCGCAAGCTGTTGCTGGGTTTTTTCACCACCAGGAGGGCATAGGTCTAGGCTTTCTCCTTTTACGATCGCTTGTGCATAGGGCAAACAACCTGGATAACCACATTGAGCACACTGGGTTTGTGGAAGTAAATCGTTGACTTGTGCCACCAGGTCGTCTTCACCTTGGTTTGATTTCATCAGTCGTCCAGAGAGTACGATCAGGGTTGCCAAGAGCCCCCCACAGCTACCGAGCACTACCGCTCCCGTGATCAGTGCAAGGTTCAAAAGATTCCCTTGAGGCCGTAGAACCCCAAAGCCATGATTCCAACCGTAAGAAACGCCAAAGGCGCGCCGCGAAAAACCTTTGGTACATCTTGTTCAAAGAAATTGGATCGAAGGCTCGCAAACAATACAGTGACCAGTGTAAAACCGATCCCCGCACCCATACTCAGAGCAACAGATTCAAGAAGCGGTTGCTCAACCGTTGTCAAAACCACTCCCAAAATCAAACAATTACTTGTGATCAACGGGAGATACATTCCAAGAAGTTGATGTAACAAGGGACTTGCAAATCGGATGTAGCGTTCCGTTAGCTGTACCACTGAAGCAATCACCACAATAAATACCACAATGCGCAGATACTCGACTTCAAAGGGTTCGAGTACATGTTGATTCAGCAAATGAGTGATGATGGTGGATAGGGTCACCACGAAGATGGTGGCCATTCCCATGGGTATAGCTGTGTCCAAACGATTGGAAACACCCATGAATGGGCACAACCCCAGCATGTGCACCAAAACAAAATTGTTGATGAGTGCAGCGCTACCAAGAAGGACGACTACATCAGTCAGATCAGATCACCTAGTGAATACTCATACCCGGTTCAGCACCTTCATCAGGGGATAGGAGGAATATCTCTTGACCTCCTTCACCAGCTGCTAAAACCATACCCTCTGAAGTTCCGAACCGCATTTTGCGCGGTGCAAGGTTGGCAACCACAACCACCAATCGACCCACCAACTCTTCTGGCTTATATCGGGATCTGATCCCTGCGAACACCGTTCGGTGATTATCACCCACCTGAAGTTCGAGTCGGAGTAGTTTCTCTGCTCCTTCAACGAGATTCGCATTTGCGATCTTTGCTACGCGAAGATCGACCTTCTCGAAATCACTGATGCTGATATTTGATTGTTCCGGTTCTTCTTCGGTTGCAGGAGTATCTGCGAATTCTTTAGTTGCTTCGATCACCTTTTCGATTTGTTTGGGATCGATACGACTCATGAGTCGTGAAAAAGATGCCAATTGGTGATTGAGTAGGGGTGTGTGGACATCGTTCCAACTCAATTCACCCCCATTCAAGAACTCTTCACTTCGTTGTACCAAACCCGGAACTATGGGTTTGAGATAGACACAGAGGGTTCGGAACAGGTTGATTCCCACCGTACATACCAACTGAACTTCGTGCTCTCTTTCCGGATCTCGTGCAAGTTCCCATGGTGGGTGGGTGGTGATGTACTGATTGGCACGGTCTGCAAGAGCCATGACTTCACGTACTACTTTAGCAGTTTCGCCCTGTTCGTAGTAAGTGGCTAGTGTGTCTTGTATGGATGCAAATTCCTCAAACAGTATAGGATCTGCAAGTTCATCAGATAGTGTGTTATTGAACTTTTTCTTCAAGAAATTGGCACAACGCGAAGGGATGTTGACGAGTTTTCCCACCAGGTCTGAGTTCACACGAGCGACAAAGTCTTTCAAGCTAATGTCTATGTCACTCATAGAAGAAGTCATTCGAGCTGCGTAGTAATAGCGAAGGGTTTCTGACTCAAGATATTTGCGGAAAGTTGACGCGTTAATGAACGTTCCACGAGATTTCGACATTTTTTCGCCGTCCACAGTGACCCAACCATGAACATGGACGCGGGTGGGGGTACGGTATCCAGCGCAGTGAAGAACCGCTGGCCAAAACAACGCATGAAAGTTGACAATGTCTTTACCAATGAAGTGATGCAACTCGGCTGTTGAGTCAGCCTTCCAAAACTCATCAAAGTCGATTTTTGATTGTTCACACCAATGCTGAAAACTCGCCATATAACCCATAGGAGCATCCAGCCAAACGTAAAAATACTTGTTGTCAGTGTCGGGAATCCTAAAGCCAAAATAAGGAGCATCTCGACTAATGTTCCAGGCTTTCATCCCGCCATCTAGCCATTCCCGTAGCTTGTTTGACACTTCCTTTTTCACGGTGCCACTTTGAGTCCACTCACGTAAAAAATCTTCAAACTGGGGTAAGTCAAAGAAATATTGAGTCGAAGACTTGAGTATGGGAGTAGCATTGGAGTGAATCGAACGGGGTTCAATCAAATCTGTAGCACTATAGGTTGCACCACAGGAATCACAGTTGTCTCCAGGTTGGTCGGGTGCACCACATCGAGGACAAGTCCCTCGAATATAGCGGTCAGCCAAGAACATATTCACCTCCGGATCGTAGAGCTGTTCAACCTCGCGGGTGAAGATCGCGCCTTGTTCCTTGAGTTTTTGGTAAATATCGACTGCAAAGCGTTCGTTTTCCGTTGAGTGGGTGGTGTAGTACGCGTCATGTCCGATCTCAAACGCTTGAAAGTCCTCGATATGTTCAATCCGCGAACGTTCCACCCAATCTTCTGGTGCGACTCCCGCAGCTTGAGCACTCATCATCGTCGCGGTGCCGTGAGTGTCCTCAGCACACACGTAGTAGCACTCGTTACCCATGAGTTTTTGGAACCGAACCCAAACATCGGTTTGAACATGTTCCAACAAGTGTCCTAAGTGAATGGCACCGTTGGAATAAGGTAGGGCTGAAGTAACTAGGATGCGTCTCATAAAGTGGGTTGGCTATCGTTCATAGTTGAGCTAGTTTCAGGACAAATGTAAGGTAAATCATACAATACAAAGATCATCAGAAAAGGCGACATCATGCCTCGTACTATTCAGGAATTTGTCGATCCGGTCGTCGGACAAACATGGGGTGAGTTGAACGCGGTTCAGCACACCAAAGTACAAGAGGGTAGACTGGTTCACTCCACTGTTGAACTGGGTTATCCTATTCAAAACTACGAAAGTTCTCTACAAAAATCAGTAGAGGATTGGCTCAATGATTCTGATGTTAAGGTGGATTGGAAGTTTCACCCTCCCGTGACGTGTCAATTACCCGGTGCAAAAAACGTCATCGCGGTTGCTTCTGGTAAAGGTGGGGTGGGAAAATCCACGATTGCAGTGAACTTGAGCTTGGGTTTAGCACGTGCTGGAGGTAGAGTGGGTCTCTTGGATGCGGACATTTATGGTCCGAGTCAGGGGGTAATGTTAGGAATTCCAGAGGGGAAACGCCCCGTCGTTAGAGAAGGGAAGATATTTGAGCCTGTTGTGGCCCACGGAATTGAGACCATGTCGATGAGTTTTCTAGTCTCAGAACGCACGCCTATGGTCTGGCGTGGACCCATGGCTTCGGGAGCTCTGCAGCAAATGATGAAACAAACCGAGTGGGGTGATTTGGACTACTTGATAGTCGATATGCCCCCCGGGCACCGGAGACATTCAATTGACTTTATCGCAACAAGTTGCATTAGGCGGTGCTGTCATCGTGACTACTCCTCAAAACATCGCGTTAGCAGATGCTCGAAAGGGGATTGAGATGTTTGCGAAAGTGAACGTTCCTATCTTGGGAATCGTTGAAAATATGAGCTACTTTGACTGCAACCATTGCGGAACACGACACAACGTCTTCAGTGCAGATGGTGGTGATTTGGTTGCAAAAGAGTACAACACCTCAGTGGTGGGGAGATTTCCGCTCGATCCCCGTATCAGGGAACTCACGGATGACGGACTCCCACCAGTTGCTCAAAATCCAGACGCTAAAGTTTCCCAACTGTTCACACAAAGTGCACGACAGGTTGCTGCAAAACTGTGGCAACTCCACCAAGAAGCTGCTCCCCCACCCACAATAAAGATGGCTTAATCGTGTCGATTCGAGCTGATCACTGGATTCGCAATATGGCACAGGAACACGGCATGATCGAACCTTATGAGTCCAATCAAGTCCGGTCTGTAGACTCAAGAAGAGTCGTGTCGTGGGGAACCTCTTCGTACGGTTATGATGTTCGTTGTGCTTCACAGTTCAAAGTCTTCACCAATATCTTTTCTGCGACTGTAGATCCGAAAGAGTTTGATGAACGGAGCTTTGTCGCAACTGAGGGAGACGAGTGCATCATTCCACCCAATTCTTTTGTACTCGCCAGTACGGTGGAGTACTTTCGCATTCCTCGCAACGTGCTGACCATTTGTGTGGGTAAATCAACATATGCACGGTGCGGGATCATTGTCAATGTGACCCCCCTAGAACCCGAGTGGGAGGGGCACGTCACTTTGGAGTTCTCGAACACAACGAATTTGCCTGCCAAGATCTACGCGAATGAAGGCGTTGCTCAAATGTTGTTCTTTCAAGCAGATGATCCGTGCGAAGTGTCGTACAAAGATCGAAAAGGCAAATACCAGGGTCAGACAGGGGTTACTCTACCCAAGCTCTGAGTCACGGTTTTCGCTATCAGATGTGTTCGAGTCGAGTGGATCGGGTTGCTGGCAATTCCCAGTGTCTTCTATAGGATTCCGTGACTTGTAGGCGCGTTTCCTCCGACAGTCCTCCCACACAAATCGTTCATCTATCGTAGAGTGTACGAACGATGGGTTGCTCAATCCGGGAGGTTCATTCGATGAAACAGGTGCCTTCTGTACTCATAGGGACCGATTTCAAGCTCTAATTTGACCCAAGGCTTGCAATGAATCGTTAAATAAATATACTTATAAACAGTATTGAACAAAATATCAATCATGATTGATTCACAACCCAATCAAAAAGCCTCTCTTCTGTCAGTCAATGAAACTCAGTTAAGGGTAGTACGAGAAGTACAGATACCCGTCAGCCAGCTTCACCCCTTGGAGAGTTCAGGATTAGATTTTGAACTAACCAAACTGGAAAGGCTTCGACATTCGATTCAGAAAATTGGACTGCAGCAACCTTTGACGGTAGCACAAAAACCTGGAGAAGAGGGATACTCTTTAGCCGGTGGAGGTAGAGCTCGACTACTAGCTCTCAAACAGTTAAGTGAGCAGGGAGAGGATTCAACCTACACCACAGTACCCTGTAGAGTCATCAATTGGCCGGGTGAAGCTAGAGCTACTCTTGATCACTTGATAACTCGCACTCAATTTGGTGCTCGAACCTTTATCTCTCGTGCGTTGCAGGTCGTCAAGGCTATCGAAGAGTTGCGAAAGCACTTGGGATGTGAACAACGAACTCACGTTAGTGCTTCCCTATTGCTTGATGAGTATGGAATCAAGATTCCACCCTCTACTATCGGGTTTATGGAATATGCCGTGAAACGGTTGCTCCCGGTATTCCCCAATGCTCTCAATGCTGGAATGGGGAGACCAACCATCTCCAAGATCAGAACGCTAGAGAGAGCTCTTGGCAAAGAGTGGCAAGTAAGTGGAAAATCACAACAATCTTATGACGAAATCTTTAACAAAATTGCCAAGCAATCTGACGGTGTACCGTTAGATTTTGTTACCTTTCGAGCCCGTCTATTGAAGCAGGACACGGATCCAGAGATTTCAATAGAACCAGTCGGAAAAACAAGATCTGAAGGAGAGGTTACAGCGAGTGTTGCAGACGGACTCATTCAACACCAACCCCATCCGTTAGCAGTACACCTTGAAGAACGGAGAATGACCAATAAAGTTACACGAGAAACTCTACAGTCGAAAAGGCGTTCAATTAGGAAAAGCATTGTCTCTTTAGCCAATCAATTTGGGATAGTGCATTGTTTTAAAGCGACGGCCTTGGGACTAGGGATCACAGGGTTCTCTCGACCCGATCCATCTGCTGGTGAGACTGCGGTCAAGGTGTGGGAAGTCTTGGTTAATTTTCTTGAACTTTCGGCTTCATCAAATCGCAAGGCTACCAAATCTCCCTCCAAAGATTCAAGCAGTTCTTCGCCTAAGGGCTTGAGCTTTAGCCGCGATAGAGAGACATATACCCGCAGCTCTTTAGATATATCTGTATTTTTTGAGCTCAACCGCAGTCAGTGTGAAGAACTGTGCGAGCTTTGGATCAGAGTATTTAAGTTGAGGCGTTCACTTGGCAGTGGACACCGTTCGGTATTGGTTCCATCACCAACACCCAGTCACTTGACATGAACAACTAAAACTGCAATGATATTATTTGTTCACAGTGTGAATTTCCCACAGACACTAGGTCACTTCGTCGGTTCAGTCAAAACATCTATGTTCTGGCTCACCACTTAACTCTCAACTTTTCACACCCAGAGAGAAATCACACGATTAAGAATTTGATTGTTTGTTGGAATTCGAAATAAATACTGTATAAATGAATATCTTAAAGCTAACACGCAAGAGATTCTTATGACAACCTATAAACTGATTGACGCGTTCAACCCCAAACCTCCCGTCTCAACAACAGGAAATGAATCCATCCGAACCGATGTTTGGTTATCTCTCCAAACTCGATATGCTCAAATGTTGGTGCGAGGTCGTCAACTCAAAGGTAAACCACCGATTGTTGGTTTACTCAGATTTGCTGATGCACTGAGGGTGATTTGGCATGCAGCTGCAGCTAATGATCCCTATGCAGATTGGTGGCTGATCAAGATTCATGATCGGATTGCTTCACTCAATAATCTTTTAGATGAACGCTTGAGTCAATTTGAGTCACTGACCGAATCCACACCAGCCTTTCAAATCGCGCCAGTGGAAGCTAAAGAACCGTTTCGCATCAAGATTAGTTTTGCTACTCCCTATGCCTACCGAGCTGCAGATCTGATGACTCGGTTTGATCGTTTTGCAACTCAAGCGTTGGTATGCAAACACTTAGGGTATATCGACACGAAGTCTTCTAAGGTGATGATTCACGCCGCTGCTCGAAAGTTGAGAGGTCTGTTTGCACTCGCTCTGGGTTATCGTCATCTTGGGATTGATCGTTCCGATCCCTTGTCATTCGCTCCTGTCGCAGCAACAGCCCGACTCTATATGGGAGAACCTCCTAAAGAAGTACTAGAGGGTACGAGAAGAGCGAAGCTCGCTCCAGAAATAAAGCGTTCTACTTTTTCTTCAGTGCCACCCATCGTCGAATCCATCGAAGAAATTGAGGAGTTCGCCGCATGAAACACTCAAAACTAGAAATTTGTGGCCACTGCAATTTAGTGGTAGAAGCATTGTCGGATCGTGAAATCGATGCACACATGGAGATTTTGCGGAATTTTCATGCGATCCAATCCTTGCTTTTTTGCTTAACTCTGTTGAGTATGAGAGCATTTCAACTCACCAACCTAGAGGAGATACTATGACCAACATAGCAAAAGCGAATCAGTTCGCTTTAATCACTACAGGCATCGGTTATCTGTCTCGAGTTCGTTCCATCGAACCCGAAGCAGGTTTGCCGTTTCTTGCTGTGACCCTATCAGCCCTCAGAGGCTTGGACGGAGATGTTCGTTATACGTACATCGATTGTCGCGTATTAGGACGTTCTTGTCACACGTATGTGAGTCAATTGACGAACAATGTGGAAGCAGGAGATAAAGTTCTGATTCGATTTCGATTACATGACTTGCACGCAGAGACGTTTAAGTTCCGACACGGTCCCCGCAAGGGAGAAACCGGAGTGAACGTCAAAGCGAAGCTTGTTGGTATCGACTGGGCGCGCGTCAATGGTGTTGCGTTTTCGATAGAGGAACAACAGGCGGACGCTGTTTAGTGTAGCAACTAGATGACACACGTCTGTTCTTCCAATTTCTTTATTCACTACCCGGCCGGGAAGACTTGCTTCCCGCTGGGATTCGGTCTGACCGGTCAATCTTTACTGGAGAATGGTATGTCAGACACTATTAACAAAAAATCTAAGCCTAATGCGCTAGTTTGTCCCAAATTCTATGAGGGAACACGTGCCCAAGCAATCAAAGATGGTTTAATCATCGATGTGAGCAAATTGGGATTCGACGTAGGGTTCCTCTGGCCTCTCGCTATCACGAAGGCCGTTTGGGACGACATAGTCGCATGGACTGATGAAGACTCCGAGAAACAGGTCCCTCAGGACGAAAAAACTCGGTTGTCTAAGTTAGTTAATACATGTGCAGACTATGTGCGAGTTCGCAGTCCCAAAGGTCCACAGATGACTTTTAGGCTCAATCGAGTACCGAGGGATGGGAAGTCGAAGCAAAAGCACGCACAGGTGTTGGAGCTTTGGGCTCACCGAGAAGATGGATCAAGATCCGTATTAACCATACGGATCGTGGACGAATAGGTCAGTTCAAGTTCATTAAAAGGATCAGATTGCGTTAGTCTGGGTGAATTCACCCAGACTGGCGAGGTCTGTTTAGTTGTAACCCGGTATCCACTCCACCTAGAGAAGGTTGTCTAGGGCATCTCTTAGTGTCATCCGAGGTTGTGGTTGGGATACAGTGAGCACAAATTAGGTCACACCATAACCCTATGAATCATTCATGTGTCAAGAGCAGTAAGCGTGTTGTGAATCCTAAGCCTAAGTTTTTTTGCAAACATCAAAGAAATGGCAAGGACAAAGAAGGCATGCATACGTTTTGGAGCTAATTCTTGCACTCAAGAAAGAGGGGAGGAGTGGATAGAAGAATACATGAGGCTGAGCCGTTGGGTTCTTGGTAGCTTTATCTATCAGCTAATCAGCTGAGAGACAATGGTGAATTAAGGAAACGCAAGGTGCAGAATCAGCTTGCGAGGTATCAGCAACCCATTAGAGAAATATCATCAAGATGTACTTGTATAGGTACATGGTTGGAAGGAACATGAGCAGGGGTGCCTCATGCGCTACCCCCTGGGTTCGTTGAGGAATGTGAGCAGTGCAACAGCACCGACTCAGTCAACTAATCCCATGTTTCCTATATTTGATTGATTGTGGACCGATCTAACTTTCAAACTATACTCTTCGATTAATGATCCGCGCCGCACGGTATTGCGGAGAGAACGGTAAGATCCTTGAATCCGAAGTCCCTTGGGACGGATCTAATTTTTATTCACACAATTTCATTGTGTCATCAATCAACCGATTGATTAAGGACAGTTCATGAGTCAGTCATGAGCAACTGGGTAACGTCGAGAAGTCTCCGATTTCAAAAGCGTTTCTACAACATGTGTATTCTTCGAGTTAACTGCCTCGCGACATTTACGCCTAGCGTCGTTTGGAAATTAATCTCCAAACTGGTCAGCCGCACTAACTAAATATTTGCAGTTTTGAATTAGTAATTCCAGTTACAGAATCCTTACAGTGCTACCTTCGGGTAGCACTACCACATCTGGGTCTCAGGTCATTCTCACGCCGTAATCGCATCATTTGGGTTATCAAAAAAACCTTCTATGAAGGTATCAGTGTGGCCATACTTCCCGTGTTTTTCAACGGGACTTTATATGCCAATTTTTCGAATCATTCTGTTAGTGGTTGTTGCAACCTACACAACCGCTCAGATCGCAGAAGAGGAAGTTCAGGTGGGTCGCTACTCTTCTATTCAACCGCTACCCACCGATTCCCAATCAGACATCTTTGAGACCATAGAGGAAATCCAATTTCCCGATTCGGTTCAAACTGTGGGTGAAGCCATTCACTGGGTATTGAGCGATCATGGGTTTCGACTCGCACTTCCACCGGACCAAGAGTCTGAAGTACATCAACTAGTCGAACTCTCGTTACCTAAATCTCATCGAGAACTCGGGCCTATGACTGTGAAATTTATATTGGAGACGCTAGCTGGTCCAACCTGGAAACTCGTGCAAGATCCCATCCAGAGGTTAGTTAGTTTCGAGGTTTGTGGACACTCCAACGAAGAGGAGGAACAAGAATGAATCTATGGGGAGGATGCTCTATTCTCGCTTTCTTAGTTTGGTTGTTCTTTTTGGGAGAAGCCCCCATTTCCGATCACGAATCCATGGTTGCAACAGAAGAGGTGAGTCAAACGGACGAACTATCAGACCCGTCCTGTCGGTATTCGCATGATCCCATTCCCTATCGGGATTTGAGTGAGTATGTACTGTATCAGCCAACTTCTATTGCTACAGAACGGGTAGACGATGAGGAGGAAGAATGATTTCTAAACCTCGAAGACACTTTGTCAGCATGGCACTGCTCTTGGGCAGTCTGACTGCGTTGGCGGTTGAATACCAGAGTTCAGAAGTTACCGTGTCTGAGACAGTCTCTTTGGAACTATCCAATTTATCTCGAACAACCCCAAAAATTTGGGATCTCAGTATCGAAGAATGGGATCGATATCAATCTCTCATGCAAGGAATGAGAGGATTTGTGAGTGTAGACAACCTCTCACCTATCGAAGTACTTGGCATCCACGCACGCACGGATGAAGAGCGCAACAAATATGCAACCCTATGGGCCAAACTGATGCGAGAGGATACCATTCGGATCCTCAAATTCCAACGAGCATACGATGAAGCCAGTCTAAAACTCAATCAGGACACTCCACTGATTGATCCTGCACTGTTACCTGTTGCTTTAGAGAGCGCATCGTCAGAACTTCAAACAGATGAGCGAATCATGATCTTTGTTGAGCTCGATTGTGTGGTGTGTGATTTGGTTGTAGACCGAGCATTAGATAGTTTAGATGAGGTTGAGGGAATTGATGTTTACTTTCTGAACCTCGAACCGACGCAAGAACATCGACTTCAAACTTGGGCAAACGAACGCAACATCGACTCCAACTTAGTGCGCTCGGGTAGAGTCACCATCAACTTCGATGACGGACTACTTGAATCCCTCGAGCCCCACCAATCCAAAGTTCCTACCCTCAAACGAAGAACAGAGGATGAGATTCAGCCCATTTCGGTAGAAGCGATTTGGTGAGCAGATTTTGGGTAGTTTCTAGAAGAGATTAGGGATGAAATATCCCGTCGAAGCACTGCTCCGACCACCTATTGAATTGTGGTCTGCAAGTACGGCTTTGGTGGGTGCTGTTTGTATCTGGATGTGTCAGGATTCAGTACCGTTGCAGTCAGTATTTGAATACGTTGCCATTGGAGTTTTAGTTGCTTTGGGATTGTTCCGCTTGCGACAGGGAGTATGGTTGCTACAGTATCAGCGTGGGTTGACCAAGAGTCAAATCCTGTTATTGCCGTTTACCAATTTACCCAAACGAACAGGTTTAGTTTATTTGGGTAACGGATTTAGGTGGACTCACAAACATACTCAAAGGCTCAAAGACACTGAAAGAGTTGAGTGTCAGAAGTACTTGAAACCAAATCCAAAGAGAACTTCGTGGCTTCGTTCATTGCTACGTCAAAACAACCAACAAACCACTGGCCTTCCCGAGAGCGGGAATCCCGCGATACACGGTGTTGAACCCAAGACTCAACCGGTTTGGTTGGATGCTCGTGAGCGAGTAGGGCACACCTTGGTACTGGGAACTACTCGTGTTGGAAAGACACGATTTGCAGAACTATTAATTGCACAAGACATTCATCGAGACGAAGTTGTCCTAGTATTCGATCCCAAGGGAGATGCAGATTTACTTCGTCGTGTATACGCTGAAGCTGTGCGTGCGGGCAAAGAAGATCGGTTTTATGTGTTTCATTTGGGACATCCGAAATACTCTTGTCGGTACAACGCTATCGGGCGTTTTTCACGGATTACTGAAGTCGCCACACGGATTTCCAATCAACTTCCCGGTGGTGGTTCATCATCAGCATTTAAAGAGTTTGCCTGGCGATTTGTTAACATCATTGCTCGTGCACTTCACGAGCTAAGACAGGTACCTGACTATCGAAAGATCCGACAGTACATCAATGACATTGAACCTCTCTTCATTGAGTACACCCACAACTATTTGAGTCGAACGGCACCATCAGGGTGGGCCAAAGAAGTCAAAGCAATCAGTCGTTCCATCAATGAACGTAACTTAAGCAACGCACTCAGAGGTCGTGATCCCAAAGCTATCGCACTTTACAAGTACGTCCAAGAACACGAAGTTAAAGATCCGGTTCTAGAAGGTCTGATTTCTGCGTTCAAATATGACCGAACCTATTTTGATAAGATCGTCAGCTCGGTTGGTCCACTCATGGAAAAGTTGACCACAGGACCGGTTGCTGATTTGATTTCACCCATTGACAACGACGATGTTCGTCCCATGCTTGAATGGTTGGATGTTATCAAGAATAGAGGGATTGTTTATGTGGCATTGGATGCGCTGTCTGATGCGACCGTTGCCAGTGCCGTGGGTAATTCCATGTTTGCTGATTTGGTTTCCGTCGCCGGTTATCTCTACAAGTTCGGGATCAATGGAGAGGGATCGAACTATGCCTCTGCACCCAAGGTGTGTATCCACGCTGATGAGTTCAATGAGTTAATTGGTGAAGAGTTCATCCCGCTACTCAACAAAGCAGGCGGTGCTGGTTATCAAGTGACCGCTTACACACAGACGATGTCAGATCTGGAAGCTAGGGTAGGGAGCAAAGCAAAATCAGGTCAGATATTGGGTAATTTCAACAGCATGATCATGTTGCGTGTGAAGGAGCTAGCGACCGCACAACTCCTAACCAAACAGTTACCACAAGTAGAGGTGCGTGGACTCAAGATGTCCACAGGTGCCTCGGACATCAATGCACAGCAACTCAGTGTGGAATTTCAATCACGAAACGATGATCAACTCACCCAATCAGACTATCCCTTGTTAACCGAATCAAGTCTTACTTCACTCGCTAGAGGTCATGCGTTCGCATTACTGGATGGGGCAAAGTTGTGGAAGATTCAAATCCCCATGTGTTCTCCATCCGATCCTTGCCTTCCAAGTTCGTCAGATTTAGTGTTTGAGTCACTAGAACAGAGGTATTGGGCGAACCAAAAACAAAAAGAACAGGACAATTCTGAGCAACCGGTATCAGAGTCAGAGTTTGATTCGGAATCGGTAGACGACGAGGAAGACAGTTAGATTGAGTCCACCTCCAAAAACTTCAACTACCAATCCACTCAAGATGATGCTTGGGTTGGGGCTCAAGAGTCTGGGATTTCTGATTTTTTCAGTGTTCTTAGCCATTCTTGTGGAATGGTTCGGAGCACAGATGCTTTTTGACTTGGTGGGAGAGACTCGGTTAGATCAAAGAATAGAGTCAGAAATCACAGCTCTGCATGAATTGGTGCCACGGGTAGATGCTTTTGCATCATTCTTGCAGTTCCAAGAGTACTTAAGAAAAGTGGTGAGCAACGGTTTGGAACCCGTCCAAGAGCACTTGATTCTTCAGCGGTCATTAGCTCAGGAGACTACGAATAATGGGTCTCCTATAGGGTTCACCGTGAAACAAATCCTTAGCTCAATTTATCGATACCTTGGTGTCGCCATTGAGGTGATTCGAGCGTGTACCTTTAGGTTTGCGGTATTGCTTACCAGTTTGGTTGCGATCCTACCTATTCTGACTGTAGGGTTGGTTGATGGATTGGTGAGACGAGATGTTCGACGATGGTCGGGTGGTCGTGAAAGCACTCTGATCTTTGCTTATGCCAGCAAATCGGTCGAGCCACTGTTTGGGTTGTGTGTCCTCGTTTATGTGGCGTGGCCCTGGGAGTTGAACTTTGCGATTCTTAACACGATTCTTGCGATAAGCCTCACAGTACTGGTTTCAATTTCTGTGTCCAGATTCAAAAAGTACGTTTAAATAGGACTCTGTTTCAGTATCAGTTGCAACTTAGAGCTCTATCGCATCAACGACACCACACCGACTTCCTTACCCAATGTAACAGGTAGGCGTTACCGTTTTGAATCTCTGAATCTGCGTTGCTATCTCTTGGTTCCTATTCCACTGATTCAAAAGAGTTTGATTCTGCGTTTTCTCGGCTCGTCAGGGGTCGCCTAAGCAAGAGATGCCGAGTCTAGGTGATCCCTTGGAACAGAGCGGTTTAGACCACGTGCTGTCTCTGAGAAGGCTCAATCACTGAAACACAACCGTCTTGAAGCTTTGGGGTGTTGTTTATTGTGTTCGAATTCCATTTCGTCTTCTAAGTTAGCTTTTGCTGCGATTGAACAATGGATCGATTCGAGGAATTGTCCAACACCTATCAAAGCACGAAAGATAAACACACTCTGTTTTGGTACATACATTTGCTACATAAGGAGTGTTCGGCTAGTGATACCCACAGCCATAGATCCTGTTGTCAGGACAGGTAGCAGGAACCAATACAGATCGATTGACTTCGAGGTGTCATGGGTTAAGGTATAACGTTTTGTACGTTCATGCTTCGCTTGGATTGTGTCCTGTACGAAATCAAGAGGCTCAGATTTCTGAGTCATTCACATAAACACTGAAAATATATACAATATTTATATGATCATAAAAACAATACTTCAAATTCAATAGAAGGAGATTTTCTATGAAGACTAAAGAGGCTGAGCTATTCACCTCCGTCTTGTTATACACTCTACGATGTATTGCAGAAGGTGATCACATTGCTCTACAGAACATGGGCCTCTCTATTGCAGATGCTGAACAACTCAGGAAGATTAACTTACTTGAACTCTTCTACATCGACTCACTGCGAACGCACTGCTTGAATATTTCGTTCAATCGAGCTGCGCTTCCGAGGATGATCAATTTCATGGTTTCACAGCAGAAAAACGATCAAAAGTTACAACGGATACTCGATCACGACGCACCGTACAACATGGTTGCACACTTCTTCGGTTTACCGAATGGTGAGTACACACGCCGTCGCAAATCACGTATTGGTATGACTCTAGTCGGGCGTGCACAAGAACTCAACGATCAACAATTTGACAAGTTGGTTTATCTTTGGAAGCACATCAAGGAAAAAGACAGCTGTGGTAGATTGCACAATGCTGAAGATTACGTTGACCTGGCAGAGAAAACCGGAGCATCGCTACGGTCTGTATGGACGACTACCGAACGGTGGGTGGATTCAGACCCTATGTCAGAGTGCTGAACGCTAGTGAAACATCTGTGCATCCACAACCAAGTGTGTGGTCAAAGAGTTCAGCTCACGGAGAATAAAAAGTACACTCCAGTCATCTGCCATTCATTCCTTTACCCCGGATTCCGTCACGATCTCAATGAGGTTACCTGCTTGGTGGCACGATAGTGCAATGGATGGTGATGATTGACAACCCAGTGTAAAACTGAAGTCTATTCCTTGAGATTGTGAATTTGCACAAATTGGTATATTTCTATATTCACAGTGACTGACGGTGACTCTCATCAACGACATCCTTATGTGAAGAGTCTTTTACCAATTCTCCCCATTTCATCTCTGATTTTTCAGCGGAAATGACTGAACTTACATTCCAAGAACCATTCGCTGGTTTATGGAGACTGTACGATCATCCAAACAAACAAAGCTTCTCGATTTAGTTATGCTGGGTTTGCAATTTCCTGAAGTGCGATGGAGTCCTTTAGCTTTAATCCGAACAAGTTATCAGACATTTGTTCTGTTGTTTGCTCTACTAGTTTAAGCCTTTGATTGGTATCTTTTTGGTTAGCACTCAATCGTTTCACCGAAGTGTTAACACCATTGAGTTTCTTTCGATCATCTGCCTGTGCTTTGGTCAATGACTTAATTTGTTTTGAATGTCTAGCTAGCGATGAGCGTAGTTGAATATTTGTAATGCCGGTTTCAGGCAAAAACGGGGCTGCGAGCTCATCACGAGTTTGATCGACTATGTCCTCAACCCTCTCGACTCTACGTTCAACTCTCTCGATTTGCTTCATCAAGTCCGTACGTGTAGACTGGATTGACTGATTGAGTTCCGTACGTGTAGACTGGATTGACTGATTGAGTTCCGTACGTGTAGACTGGATTGACTGATTGAGTTCCGTACGTACAGATTTGATAGTTCCTGTGAGATCAACTCTAAGAGCTTTCACACTGTGTTCGACCTTGTTGATGTCATCTTTCACACTGTGTTCGACCTTGTTGATGTCATCTTTCACACTGTGTTCGAGCTTGTTGATGTCTTCCTTAATTGCTTGGTGAAATTGCAAATTGTTTTTGTTGGCCTCGTTTGTAAATTTGTAAATCATCCAGACAGCGCTACTGACCCCGCCAACAAGGATGATGTACTGTACAGATATCCCTACAATCTCTAATAGCATTTCTGTTCCTGCAGCTTGTTCCTATTGAGTATATTATAAACGAAAACACATCAATTCTGGAGTGCTTTGGAGAGAAATTCACATGAAATTTCTGTGACTTATTGACCATCTACAGCTAGCCGAGCACTCGCTTGCACTCTTTGTAAATTGGTGATGTCATGTATATCAGGTTGAATATTCTGACTCATTCTGTGATTAAATAGCTTTAGTCGGGGTAAATCACTAAGGACGGCTTGCTCTTTATTTCAAATCTCCCCATTAACTAGCCAATCATCATCAACCATACCGTTCATCAGTTTGGAGTTCACGTACCTAATACGAGCCCTCTATAAGTCACTAGCTAGCAGAGCTTTGTATGATGGAAATCCGAAGTGGGGTGTTCGCCCGATTAGCACCAAGGTACACCATCCTGAAATTAGTTGTTTCACGGAGGAAATGTTTCGGGAGTGTAGTGTGGTTTTGTCTGAGCTGGATTTGCTATTGAGGAGTCCGTACATCAATGCCTCCTGTGAATCCATGAGGGGATTTTCTACATGGAATAACTCAAGAGTCTTTGTTCAATATCGCCACATAATTGGCGCGGTACCTAAACCAAATGTGCTTTTTTTCGGGACAAGATCATTTTTGAGCAGTAAGAAATTGAAGAACAAGTTATGGATCTAGCATGATCTACCAACTCGAATCGTAAGTACGATACCCATCGATTAGAAGTTCAGAACGGTTCTGTATTCTCTTCAACATAGATAGGTAGTTCCGTTGAAATAGGGTGATCACACTTGTTCTAGGTCACGTTCATTCGGATTGGTTCGTAGCTTCTCTAAGCTGATTATTCTGTGTTTCCGCAGTCGAAGTACTCACTCTTTGATTGAGTACTCATCGCAGCGACTCGCAAAAAACTGATTTCAGAGCGCTCTTCTGAATTTAGGTTTTGCACTATGACTTAGAGTGAAAACCCCTTCACTTTCTGTACATAAAAACAATCATACGTTTCATGATTGTTCGGAGACCTTCCATGTACAGAAAAAAATTCATACTCGTTGGCACTACTTTCCTCATCCTCATCGGTACCTGTCAGCACTTTGCTGATTCCGATGCTGAGAAAACTGCTCTCAATGACCTGATTACCGAAATCAAGGCTCTCAACGATCTGATTGAACGTGCCGAGAAAGAAGCTGACGAAACCGCACGTATTCGATTTCGTTATGACTGGTTGAGAAGAGACCTCAAATTCGTCCGCAGAGGCATCCAGGATCACCTTGATGCTCCTACTACTCAACCACGACAATTTGAACCTCTTCAAGGGGATTATCGTCAATGAGCAGTATTCAAGAGTCTGCTTTCTTGGCGGGGTCAGGTGTCCAAGCGAGCGCAATGTTGTTCGCAATCAAAGGCACTCTGATAGTCGTTGCGTTTCTTTGGGCGGTGTGGATCGCTATGGGATCCTATAGAGCATGGCACCGAGGAGACCTTGAGATTTACGACTTACTGTGGCAAGTCATGCGTTCGTCAATCGTGATCCTGATTATCGGTTTCTACATCCAGTAAACCGATCAATGAACTGTTCATCAACCAATAAATGAGGGAATTACATGTTTAAATTCAAAGATTTATGTTCAACATTGTTTCTAATAGTTTCCAGACCTGTTGCAGACTTACCCACTGCGGTCGAACCGAGTACTGCACCCGCCTCTGGAGATTGGATTGCTCTGATTTCTGGGTATATCAAAGACGGATCTTTGGTACTTGGTTTAGCGATTGCAACGATTGGATTTTTGTGGGTGGCTTATGTGGGCTTTGCGAAGTTCAATGAAGCCCGTCAAGGCAAAGCTGAATGGGCTGAAGTCGGAGTACTAGCCATAGTCGGTGCAGTAATTCTGATTTTTGCGAGTTATCTACTCACTGAAGCTTCCAAGGTTTTCTAATCGATGTGCCTAGTCCATGAAGAAAGAGTAGCTGATCGTATGAATGCAGAACCTGCTATATTCAAAGGATGTTCGACATCCGAGCTACTAGTAATCGCAGTGGTTGCAACCGCCGTTTGGTTACCCAGCAGCTTGCTCATTAGTGCATTGCTCGGTGCCGTGACCATGGGTCTCGGTGCGGCTGGAGTCGGGATCATTGCCAGTGTGGTCATTGTGGCCTCGATATTTCAAAAACTTAAAGCAGGACGACCTGATGGTTTCTATCAACAACGATTTCGCATATGGCTTGCAGACCGGGGTATTGCTCAATCACCATTCATTCGTATCTCCCAAAAATGGGACTTAGGAAGAACTATCGATGCGTAGGTATCGCCACGAAATTGACAACGTTCGCTCACATGTGCGTTCACTATGGATCGTGATTCTTTTGGAAATGGGAACGATCTTGATTTTGGGTGTGATTCTGTTTCGAGCTCAAGATGACATCATCGTTCATCTCCCTCCTGATCTTCGTTCTGGAGCATCTGTTCGACCAGACGAATTACATCCAGCCAATGTTTATGCCTTTGCGTTCTACATCTTTCAGCAGCTCAATCGCTGGCCCGATGATGGTTCCCAAGATTTTGGATCAGCTATCTATAGCTTATCGGCTTACTTGACACCCAAATACCGAGCAGAACTTCAAAAAGAACTAGAACTCAAGGGACGACGTGGTGAACTCATTCATCGGGTGAGGGGGATGCAAGAACGACTCGGACACGGATACGAAGAAATGCGTGTGGATGTTCAGGACAGTGATACTTGGATCGTTTGGGTGGACATGGAACTACAAGAGTCCGTGAAAGGTATGTCAATTAAACGTACCTTCATCCGATACCCACTTCGAGTTGTGCGCTATGCGGTAGATCCCGAAAAGAATCCTTGGCAATTGGCTTTAGATGGATTTGCTCAAGAAGGTCCAAGAAGACTCGAACCCCACGAACTTATCAATCAATCAGAAAATGCAGAAACAACAAGTGAAAACTGAATCAAAAACAACGAATTCGTCAATCGGTAGGAGGTTACGAAACTGGTGCAAACTCTTTCCCTCCTTATTCATTTTAGCGCCGCTAGTCGTAGCCTCCGCCGATCAACTCGTTTGGGACAGAAAACCCCTTTCCGTCGACCTCAAGGTTGACGGAGAGCGTTATTTGTACTTTCCCTATCCCGTGGAGGTAGGAGTTCCAAGTGAACTCACTGAAATCCTGAAGGTGCAGTCCGTGGGGAATACTGTTTATCTCACGGCAACACAACCATTTGAACGACATCGTTTATTAGTTCGATCTCAGGATGATGGCACCATCATGATTCTGGATCTCAAGGCGGGTAAGGATGAAGTGGGAGCGGATGAAGTGCACATCAAACTAGCCCCTCAAGCGACTGAAGAAAATTCGGAACATCCCATGAATCTAGCGACTCTTACCCGACATGCAGCTCAGTCTGTTTATGCACCGATAAGGCTTCATCCGGGTTCAAAATCTCTAGTCAGAGTTTCGGTTCCCAAAGATGCAAATAGGTTGTTTCGGACAAAACTAATCCAAGCAACCCCGCATCTCTGCTGGCGATCCAAAAATAACCTCTATGTCACTGCTGTGATTTTGGAAAACAAAGCTGATGATCCGATTGAGCTTGAGCCTTCCATGATCCGAGGTCAGTGGAAGGCTGCCACCTTCCATCACCATCGATTACTGGGTTCAGATTCAGAACGCAATATGACTGTGTTGTATTTGATATCTGATTTACCGTTTTCGCAAGCATTGGAGAAGTAAATTGCCTTGGAAAATCAATAACAAGCTCATTCCCATTATGGGTATTGCAGCAATCTTGGGAGTGATCTTTGTGGTCGCAAGATCGTGCGGTGGAAGCTCCACTTTAGAATCCGAAATGACAGTGGTACCCGTCTCTCCAGCACCCGATGCTGATTCACCCGCTGATACGATCAAAACTCTGACTGCTAATGTAGGTGAGTTAATCAATGAAGTTGATGCACTGCGCAACGAAACTGCGAGATTGCACGAAGAGCGCGATGACATGGAAGCTAATCTTGCTCGTCAACTCACCAGTGGATTGAGAGAACACAGTAAGACAACATCAGAACAGAGTCAAGCGTCGCAAACCAATGTGATCGCACTCGAGTTTCAGATTGAAGAGCTCACTCAACGACTCAAAGAAATCGAAAACAATCCCGTCAATCAAGCTTATCCCATAGGGGGAGGGTTAACGGGCACTCCCCATCAGAGAGTCAATCTAGGGAAAACAAGTTATGTTTGGGTCAGTTCAATGGACTCGGTCAGTGGGAACACCGACTTAACCGCTAGCCTGCACGAAGCTAGTCTTAGACCACTGGTTACTATTCCAAAGAATGGAACATTGATGGGGTCAACCGTTATGACTTCATTGATCGGACGGATCCCAAGAGATAGTTCGGTGCGCGATCCCATGCCCTTCAAAGTGATCACAGGTTCCAACAACCTAGCTGCCAACGGATTTACGATTGATGGAATCGATGGGATGGTTTGGAGTGGATGGGCGGTAGGTGATTGGACACTGTCTTGTGTTTCTGGTCATTTGGATTCGGTTACCTATATTTTTGAAGACGGAACGATCAGAACGATTTCCTCAGGTGGAGCTCGTAGTGATACTGAATCATCTTTGGGTTGGATATCAGATGAACAGGGGGTTCCGTGTATCCCAGGGAAGCGAGTCACTAACGCTCGAAGTCATCTTGCTCAACAGATTTTGTCGCAATCAACGACCGCAGCGGCTCAAGCAACTTCGGCTGCGGAGACCACTCATTCGTTTGATTCATCAGGGTCACTGAGATCCATTGTCAGCGGAGATTTAAGCAAGTACATTCTGGGAGAAGCCATCGCCGGTGGAACCCATTCGAGTTCAGATTGGTTGAACCGTCGTACCAGTCAAGAATTTGATGCCATTGTGGTGGCAGCTGGACACAGTGTTGCCATTCATGTGGATCAAGAACTTCATATTGACTATGACCGTACAGGAAGGAAACTCAATCATGAATAAAACCATTTCACTCTCACTCATAAGCGTGGCTTGCCTAGTCCTCTCGGGATGTCAGGGATTTGATTCATCCTTTCTTGATCCCGACACTCCCACCATGCAAGAAATTTACGAAAACCATCAACATTCAACTGTCCCAGTTTCTACAACCATTATCGAAGAACACATACAAGCAGAAGAATCCAAATTTCAACAGATGGTTACAGAGATCATCGACTTAATGTTCCCCACCCTAGACAACCCCATGTTGGTCATGTATGTGTACCCCCACATCAACGAAGAATTGGGAGTTCCCGTTCCTGGATTTTGGACCGCTATTTCCATGTATGAGACGGTGGAATTTGCGCTTCCTGGGGAAGTGGTTGAAATTGAGGAAGACGACTGAAACGGCTCAGTACTCTGTTTCGAGTTCCGGGTCAGTCCAAACCCGAACAGACAGCAAAGGCTCAATCCACGGTTCTCGTCAACGACAAACCGGCAGTTTTGCAAAAAGATGTCGCCAAACTCTATGAACGACCGTCTTCTTTCACAGATTTCCTTCCGTGGATGGAATACCTAGCCGACGAAGAGTGTTTTTTGTTAGAAGATGGAGTCAGTGTCGGTGCATTTTTGGATGTCACTCCGATTGGTACCGAAGCAAAAGAAACTAACTTCATGGTCGAGCTCAGAGACTCGATTCAATCAGCTCTCACTGATTCCATTCCCGAATGCGAAGATTCACCCTGGGTATTACAGTTCTTTGTACAAGATGAACACGATTTTGGGATCTTTGCACAAAAGCTTTCCGAGTACGGATCCACAGATGCAATAGGAACCGAATATCACCAGTACTTTCATGAGTTATGTCGTGAACACCTCAACCGTATCAATGCACCCGGAGGTGCGTTTCTTGATACAGCGGTGACCGGAGCACGGTGGCGAGGTCAGGTTCGTAAGTTGCGTGCTGTCATCTATCAACGCAAAACTGGTAAAGGCGCAGCTAAAGGTGATCTGGGAGATTCTATACGGTCATTGAATGACGTAGTCGCAAGATTAGTTGCTGCGTTTGAAGTTTCGGGATTGCAGTGCAGAACAGGTACCGACGACGATTTGTATCGGTGGTTACTGGGATGGTTTAACCCAAACCCTGATGTTAATTCAAAACATAACATAGGAGAAATAGCGCCGTGTGTACCCAACGATCAGGTTTGTTTTGGGCACGACTTTGCAGAGAACCTGGTATTTTCCAGTCCACGATCCGATAATGAAACAGGGGTTTGGTGGTTTGATGGGCTACCTCATTCGTATCTTACTGTTCAGAACTTTCGACAAATACCCGCCATCGGAATGTTGACAGCGGAACGTGCTCATGGAAATAACACTTACGCGCTCTTTGATCGATTGCCAGAGGATACCCTCCTCACTATCACCATCACTGTCAAATCTCAAGTATCAGTTCGCAATCACATTGGTCGCATCAAGCAGGCGGCAGTGGGGGATTCAGCAGACGCAGTTCTCACTCGTGAAGATGCTTGTGCAGTAGAACGTCAAATCGCTCAAGGGAACAAACTCTATCCCGTTTCGATGGGGTTATATGTTCGAGGTAACAGCCTAGAAGATCTGCGACACAATAAAACTCGCATCAACGCCCTATTACTGTCTAATGGCATACAACTCATCACGGACGAGAGTGATCTGTTACCGATCGACAGCTACCTCCGCAACTTACCGATGGCATACGATCCGTCACTCGACAAGATTCGACGTCGTTCTCGCTATGTGTTTTCAAAACACACAGCGAACTTAGCTCCGGTCTTTGGTCGTACCCGTGGAACCGGACATCCGGGTATTGTTTTCTTCAATCGCGGTGCCGAGCCAATGGACTTCGATCCGCTGCATCCTAAAGACCGAAAGAAGAACGCACACATGCTCATTATTGGTCCCACCGGAGCAGGGAAGTCAGCAATGTTGGTTTATCTGCTCCAACAAATGGTAGCTCGACATCGTCCCCGAGTATTTATTATCGAAGCGGGCGGTTCGTTTACCCTATTAGGCCAACACTTTGAGGAACACGGACTGACGCTCAACCAAATCACACTCAGTCCAGATTCTGATGTTTCACTTCCACCGTTCTCTGATGCGGTCAACCTGCTAACAGATGAGGCTTATACACGAACGGATACCGACGATAGAGAGTTATCGAGTCGTGATCGATTGGGGGAAATGGAAATTGTTGCGCGAGTCATGATCACGGGTGGAGATGTCCGCGAGGATAGTCAAGTGTCTCGTGCTGATCGACTCATGATTCGCAATGCCATACTGCAAGCGGCTAAAAAGGTGAGAGACTCAAATCGGGAACATGTACTGATTGATGATGTGGTTGAAGCACTGTTGATACCGGCGAGAGATCAATCTCTCACAGAAGCTCGAAGACAACGTGCACAAGAAATGTCAGATTCCATGGCATTGTTCACCACAGGTGTTGCAGGGCGTTTCTTTAATCGAACGGGTAGACCTTGGCCTCACGTAGATATCACTATCTTGGAAATGGGACTACTGGCAAGAGAAGGTTATGAAGATCAACTCACCATCGCCTATTTGTCAATGATGAGTCACATCAATGATTTAGTTGAAAGACATCAACACGACGATAGGCCTACATTGGTCATCACAGACGAAGGTCACTTGATCACCACTCATCCACTGCTTGCAAACTATGTGGTCAAGATTACCAAGATGTGGAGAAAACTTGGAGCGTGGTTTTGGATTGCGACTCAGAATTTGGCAGACTTTCCGGACGCAAGTAAGAGGATGTTGAACATGATGGAGTGGTGGTTGTGTTTGGTCATGCCTAAAGAAGAAATCGATCAAATCGCTCGATTTCGGGAGTTATCTCAAGCTCAGCGGGCACTCTTATTGTCTGCGTGCAAAGAACCTGGGAAGTATGTTGAAGGTGTTGTTTTGTCTGATATGATTGAAGGACTTTTTCGTAATGTTCCGCCTGCGTTGTCATTGGCTTTAGCTATGACTGAGAAGCACGAAAAGGCTGAGAGACGCAAGATCATGGAACAGCAAGGGTGTACAGAAGTTGAAGCTGCCTACGAAGTAGCTCAGCGGATCTTGAACAAACGAGAAGATGCACAGAAACGATGAACGAAAGTGATTTCTCTATGAAATAGGTAGAGTTTGCTCTAGTCCGCCATGTAGGTACTGTCAAGCGACTAGGGGTTCATGAGCTCCATGTCCTTCAGCATCAGGTGAAGCACATTGCAGAAAGCTAGAACTTGGGTTTGTATGTGGTGATGGTAGAAACAATCGGGTCTCACATGGTCTGATACAGATGTCGAACAGCTAGATCAAAGGGCCATTAATCCGTCAAGTCCGACCTGATCCACCTGAAAGACCATCAACAATAGGATTTCACCTGTAACTCAGAATGGGGGATGGTTAACCGAGGCTATCAAACGGTCGAGAGCCTGGTAGATTTGCTCCGTGTACCGAAGGTTCCTCAACTAGTGAAATCATAGTGCTCAATAGTGGATGAACTATATCATCAATTCTCCCGCTGAAACAATCTCCATCACCGCGAACCCATTTAATCCTCTTTCACTCCTTAGAGAGAATTGAAATACACTTGCACCATCTAAACTGAACAAAAAAATAGCATCTCAATCCCACTCCCCTGAAACGAGGTGCACCATTTCAGTTCAAAAGTTCTTCCCTAAGTCTAAGCTTAGCTGTCTGGTATCAGCTCTGCTGTTGCTGAACCTCGTCGGTTCACTAGTTATCGTAGCAGAAGGTTCCTCTCTCAACTCAGCCAAAATCATCCAGCATACCGTGGATGCGTTACCCTCGTGTCTCAAATGGAAAGTGATCGGTGAGTGTTTCTGGCTCAAATGTGATCTGAAGGGGTGTCGTGTTCAGATTTCTGCCAAAGTAGGGCACTACCGTCCAGATTTTGTAGTTTCGGTTTATCCGACCATGAAGTCTCATCCGATTCAGGAAGTTCGAAAAGCCGTTGAGCTTTTTTTGTATGGACCCTTGAATTCTATCCCTGAATCAGTCGCCAAAGTACTCGCGAGTCAAGGTACGGAACCTGCGATGACCCGACAGGATGTCACACGAAACCTCAGATTTTTTGAAAGTGATGTCACCGGTCATCCGTTTACGAATCTATCAGTTTTTCAATCCAACTTCTATTGCTCATCTGTTTCTACTCCATTGAAGCCCTACTATTCTTCTATCGTTGATAGCGTAGCCTGGCGCAACCCAGACTTTGAGTCTTGGAAGAACGAGAGTCTCGTTCCAGGTCGTAGGGAAATAGGGGATTGGCCCCACTATACGTGGGGTTCTGTTTATCCCAGATCGGGTTGGATCATTCAATCAAGCCCACCCAAGGCTGCGGCAGTGATTGCACAACGTGCAGCTGATGTTGCCATCAATGGTGGAAACTTTCGAGTCAGGAAGGAAGCGTCCAACTCTTCTTCATCAGAACTTCGGTGGCCATTACCCGCACTCAGAGAAACTGAAGCCAATACTGGAAAGTGGCAAATGCTTCATCCACAAAAGAGTAAGAAGTGCGAAACCTTTGGAGCCAACGATGTATTGGGTTTGGTTGATTGGGGAGGAGGCAAGGTAGATCAAAAGAACAGCTACGTTTGGTCCTTGTGGAGACCGTACACCTGTTGCAAAAAACTCGGACAGGTATTCCTTGGAGCCGATGATGTGAAAGGTTACCCATGAAATCACCATTGACTCTCTTATCTATTTCCGTTCTGTCTTGCTATTCGTTGATTCCAACGTTGACCGCACCCGCTTCTCCGCCAGAAGATGGAATTTGGTATTACGAAATCGGCGGTGCAAAACCCGTATCCGCTGCTGCAAATCCCAAAGTAACCAGTGTGACTGTGGGTGCTAATGCTGCACTCAATCTTGGATACAGCTGTTTAAAGTTCGATCCCTTGGTTGCAGTTCGTGAAACGCTGAATCAAGTTAGAAGTGGTGGTGAGGACATGCTCAATGCCATGACTCAAGCAGCGACAGGTGCGCTGGCTTCATTACCTGCAATGATTCTTCAACGTGCCAACCCCGGACTCTACGATCTTTTTCAAAATGCTCTAGTACGTGCAGAACTCACCGTCGATGTTGCTACTAAGACTTGCGAACAAATAGAGGCATCAATCGGCAACAACAAAAACCCCTACGAAGATCTAATTGTGCTTTCAAAAGGTAATGATTGGAAGGTCCAAATGGGGGTCAGAGGTGGCAACATCGTTAAAGCAAAAAAGTCAGTAGAGCTGTCCAACGGAGCCAATGGTGTTCCTTGGATCGGAGGTTCGGCGGGCGGCATGAATCAAGATCCGATTGAGCTGACTTCTGATGTGGCCTCAGCGGGCTTCAACCTCCAGATGAATCGACCACCGAGTGCGAGTGGTACAGTTGCGGTTGATCCCAGTTCCAGACTGACGCAGGTGTGGAACAGCCCTGCTATAGCCGCCGAGTGGATTGTGGATGTTGTAGGGGAGCACAAAGTGAGTACCTGTGAAGGTTGTGATAAATCCACTCAACCCGGAAATGGGCTCGGTCGTTCTTTGGAGCAAGAAGAAGATTCGGTCCAACAAGTACTAGAAGCTTTGATCAAGGATTCAAATCCACCCAAACTCAATGAGCTCGCTCAGGTATCTGCTCCGAGTATTGCGATTACCCGTGATGTGGTTGAGAGTATTCGTGATTTAGAGTCAACCGAAAAACAAATCGTAGTAGATCGTTTAGTCTCTGAAATAGCGGTAGCGCGAACCATAGAACGTGCTTTATTGGCAAGACGACTCTTGAAATCAGGAAGTCATCTACCCGAAGTTCATGCCAACTCTGTTGCTCGTGAACACACCGACAAGATTATTGAGGATTTAGATGCCGAAGTAGAACGGTTGATCTTTGAATCACGATTACGCAAAGAGATGGTTTCATCCACTGTCGTCAACCTCCTCACTCGAGATGAAGCAAAGAAACGTTCATCGTTGAGTGTCCCCGAAACTAACCGTCGTGATCCCGATCCCTTTTGGGACGGACATGTTCCTGCTCCTTGATATGAAACGACTAACCAAAACGGGCCTATTCATCGCACTCATGAGTGGAGTCTTGTTATTTGCCCTGATCACCCAAACCCATGTCATTGATTTCACTGAACTCCGTAGTTGGTCTACAGACAGTCATTGGCAAATGACTTTGATTCGAATCGGAGTGTTTTTGTTACTTTTAGGTAGCTATTACGGACTCAAACGTTACCAAATTCACTCCAATTCCGACAACACATACTCCCTCTATGAAGCCATTCGCAAACTAAACCGATTGAGTATGCAACTACTAGGTTGGTTTGGAGTGATTGAGTTATGTCTGGGTCAAGCGTTGATTCCTAGATTGATCAGTATTTTTCTATGAGTGTTGACAGCTATCTGGAGCTCTATTCAACTATGTTTGGTTGGATGTTCTACGGTGTGATTTGGGATGTATTAGTAGCGACAGGTATCGTTTATCTTCCTTTTTTAGGTATTGTGATCGATCACTGGAGAGAGCCGGCATCTCAATCACCTTATACCCAATCCAGTGGTATTTCACTGCGCAAGATGGAACATGAACTCTTGGTAGCTTTGGTAGTCGTGATTTTTGCGGGACAACCTGTGAGTCTGACGCCAATCATTGCATCAACACTCGAATACACACCACCGCCCACTATTAACAATCCTCAACCTGTCAAGGTACAGTTCAAGAATACGGAAATTACCTTTGGTCAAGATGGATTTACTGATTCTGTGGAAACAATCGATGTCCCGATCTGGTGGTATGCGGTATTAGCGTTTTCATCGGGATTTAACCATGCGGTGGTTGAAGGGCTGCCCCGTTCCAGTGAAATCCGACATCTCACTCAGCTTGCTCGACTCGCGACCATGGAAGATCCGAGATTACGTCAAGAAGTCGCTGAGTTCTATAGTTCGTGTTATGTAGTAGCACGATCCAAATTCCTTAACCAAACACCCGATCATCCGATTGTCGATAGGGTGCTGGAAGACTATGGGCATGCGGATCCTGATTGGATAGGTTCACACCTCTATCAAACGTTCCCGGGATACTACGATACTCTACGCTCTCGTTTTCCTGTAGAAGGGTGGTCCTTTCTACCTAGTAGAGATACCGAATACGCCGTTACAGATCCCCCTCGCTATGGTCGTCCGTATTGCAAAGAGTGGTGGACTCATACACAGAGAGGACTTCGCACAAAACTTGTCGAGGCCGCAGATGACACGGCACCTGGATTTGCAAATCTTTTCTACCAACTTGCACCCGGCTTAGCTACTGAACGTCAAAAAGATCTCATTGCTCGTACGGTTTTACTCCATACTCCCGATACTTGGACCAACAACAATATAGGGCAAGGTAATCAAGCAACCACAGGAGTACTTGGGACCATCGAAGGCTATGCAAAAGGCATTGCTTACCTAATTGGAGCATTTAGTGCGGGGGCACTGTTTAGTGTCATAGTCACCGGAATCATTGCAGTTGCGCCGATGATACAAGCTATGGTGCTCATGGGAATCTATGCCCTATTACCGATGGCAGTGGTGTTTTCCCGCTATTCGTTCACCCTATTGCTTACCGGTGCGATAGCTATTTTTGGGGTTAAGTTCTGGTCGGTGTTGTGGTATCTGGCACAGTGGGTGGACCAAAACCTATACACTTCCATGTATCCCGATGTAGACATTCTCTATGAAACACTGACCAACTCGGGAGAACACACTACCAAGAGAGTCATCCTCAATATTGTGACTTCATGTCTCTATGTGGGTCTACCTATCTTGTGGAGCTCAATGTTGGGTTGGGCCGGATATGCTGCGAATCAAGCTCTTGATGGGGTCAGTACACCATTTGCTCAGCATTCTCAGGGTCGATTACCGAAACTGAGTTCAGTGTTTAAGAAGGGTTGAGAGATCCGATGACAAAACTCGAACATCAATTGAAACAGTTAACTTGGAGAAATCGTCATGGTAGCCACAGAACTCAGTATTCGAGAAGAAAAACTCTGACAATGATGGCTCGTCAGTTGCATCAACTAGGTTTCAAGAACTTGACACAAAACTCCTTGAAACCGAAACATGTTCACGCTTTGTTCCGTGTTTGGACTGAGTCAGGTCTTTCAGAACGGACGCAAATTAACTACATCACTCAACTTCGTTGGTGGGCAGAACAGATTAACAAACCGGACTTGTTACCTCCAACCAATCGAGAGCTAGGGTTCGGAAGAGTAAAGAGTAATCCAGATAAATCGAAGGCCCAATATCTTGATGCTAGTGTTCTAGCGAAGATCAAGAACAGACGAATTAGGTTTAGCTTAGAGCTCCAACAGGAATTTGGGTTAAGAAAGGAGGAATGCGTTAAGTTTCGACCTTCATACGCAGATCAAGGTACCTACATCAAACTTAAGAGTTCATGGACCAAAGGGGGGCGACCTAGAGAAATCCCAGTCGTATCGAACACACAGCGTGAACTTCTTGACCGTTTATCAGAGGTGGCAGGGAGTGGATCCATGATTCCAGATGATAAATCAGTGAGAGAGTGGATCTTTGTTTATGGAGCAGCAATTGAAGGATGTGGTTTAAGGAATATGCATGGTTTACGACACGGATACGCACAACGTCGTTACGAAGCGCTAGCTGGATGGAAGTGTCCGTTTGCAGGTGGTCCCTCGGTCAAGGAGTTAACTCATGACCAAAAGAAAACCGACCATGAGGTTCGGCTGACGGTGAGTAGAGAACTAGGCCACAACCGTGTGGAAGTCACCAACGTCTATCTCGGAAGGTAGGGAAATTCAGATTAGGTTCACTCCGTCAATAGTTTGAAGAGCGCTCAGACATATCAATCAGCTATACAAAATACATGTCTCTTAATGTTCTTTGGATATCCGACTATTCGAATGCCAAACTTGGGGAATTAGGCACTAAAATCAGCAAAACCGCTTGACCGCCTTGATTTTATTGACGTAAAATAATCAGCAAGGTCAACAGAGACACCGGGTAGTTTATCAGTTTGACTTTTTGGACATTACGATGCGTTCACATCAGTTATAGTACAGGTGTTGATTTGATGGGAGAGGAGGACGAGAAGCTGATAGGCCCCAACAGGGAGCGATGGCTACGGACCCGGTTGCGCCCGCCCATTCAGGAAAGTTGGCGGAAGGCCAACGAGGACTTGAACACCGGAAATGAAGAATTGAACAAGGCAAAAGTAGCATGAGTGATGCTTTATACAACAAGGTTCATTTCGGCGACTGCCTGGACATTCTCCCCACCTTTCCCGACGATTCCATTGATTTGATCGTCACATCTCCACCCTATGCAGATGCCCGGAAACACACGTATGGCGGTGTGCCGCCCGACGAGTATGTCGGGTGGTTTTGCGCTCGGGCCGAGCATATGTTGAGAATTCTGAAGCCAACGGGGTCATTGGTTCTCAATATCAAGGAGAAAGCGGTGGAAGGCGAGCGCCATACCTATGTCCTTGATCTGATACTGGCACTCAAGCGTGAAGTGGGGTTCCGGTGGGTGGAAGAATACATTTGGCACAAGACTACTGCCGCGCCCGGCAAATGGCGATACAGGTTTCGGGATGCGTGGGAGCGTCTTATTCACTTCGCCAAGACCCCAAACCTGAAAATGAATCAGGATGCGGTCAAAGTGCCAGTGGGTGAATGGACGAAAAGGCGACTCGCCAACATGAGCACAAATGACCGGTCAAGGCATGAGTCTGCCACACAGTCCAAAATAGGCAGGCGTATGGCCGCATGGGAGGGAAAGAAGTTTGTCTATCCAAGCAATGTTTTGCATAAATCTCCAATAGCCCACAATACAGGTCACAGTGCCGCTTTTCCAGAGTGGATGCCGGAGTTTTTTATTCAATTGTTCACTGACGAAGGAGACATTGTGCTTGATCCATTTTTGGGTTCAGGCACAAGCTACAGGGTTGCGAAGAGGCTCAACAGAGTAGCTGTTGGTATAGAGATCAAAAATGATGCGCCGATGGATTTGACAGCAAATGGTGTCCTGGATTTCGCAAACAGCGCTTGACCGGCACATAGACGCTCTTGTGAAGAGGTCTCGTGACGCTCATCAAAAAGCGGTCATGAATATAGACAAGAATGTTGTAGATCCGTTTTCGTCACTTATCTCGGCTCACGTGCGTGACATAGAGGAACGCTACAGGCTCATCGAGATTCAAAGTGTTGCTTCAAGTGCCACGGGCATTAGCAGCGCCATGGGCGAATTTCACCAGACAGTTCTGGGTTCGGTAGAGGGCTGGCAAAATCATGATTCCGGGTACGACCTTGAATCCTCAGCCCAACAAATGCTTGCCGAAGTCAAGAATAAATACAACACCATGAATTCAACCAATTTCAAGATGGTTGTTGACGATCTCAGAACCGCACTTCGGCAGAAACAAGGCTCATGGACGGGCTATCTGGTGTGCATCATTCCCAGAAAACCCGATAGATTCAAGCGTGACCTCGGAGCGGGGCTATACGAAATTGACGGCGCAAGTTTCTACCACTTGGTAACGGGCAGCCTCAATGGCATTCATGAATTATTCGACTACATGCTCGAGCGTATTTCTCCAAGTTCGGAGATCGCAGAATATTGTCAATCGGTGCTGGCAAGAAGCCTCCCGGCGCGATTGTCAGAAGACGCTGAAGGAAGGTAGCAGGTGCTGCGTGGATCGTCGGTTTGATCGACACCAACGCACCTGCTCCGAAAAAGCCCGGCCCCAAGCCCGGAACCAGGGAAGGGGTGAACGTTGATGTCCTGGAGACATTCCACCCGAAAGAGTAGTCCCAGAAAAAGAACTTCGGTTAAGTACAAAGAACACTGCTGCTCTTCAAGTTTGTCGGATAGAGTTGTGTAGTGTTTTTGGAGGTTGTAAAAGTTATCTCGAGAAAGAGGGTAGTATTGACTGACTCGTTCTGAAAGTTTCTCCGAATCTCTCGTTGCTTCTTGCCAAAAATCTACTAGTGGTGAAAATATGTCTAGCCATATATTGAAACCCCTCTGCTCATCAACGCCAGTTCTACCGACCCTCCACCAAAGAACGGTGAACAGAGTTTCTCTGTGTTTGTTGGGATATACGAAAGGATCGTTGAGACAGCTCGGGTCTTTCCACCGGGAAACGCAATGGAGACTTAGCAGTCAAGTTTGGGAGAGTTTCAAAGGGTCTCTGGGAAATCTCGTTTTGTGGACCCTTGGTTTGAGGAATAACTACTTCAGTAAGCGTAGACATTATCGAACAACTTCCATTGTCTTGTCTCTTCCTATGCATCCCCTGGAATCCATTAGATTTTATCTAGTAGGATTTTCACTCTATTCGAGTCACCCAAAGCAAACAAAAATTTGGCACACCCACTCTTGGTGTAGCAATCTCAAATCTAGTTGGGGTGATCCTGCTGGGGGCACAAGCTCGGGATCGCAATTTTGACTACGTCCGTAAGGTTTTCTACCAAGCTGATGGTCACATCATCCTTGACGGAATCCGGCAACTTCTCAAACTCCGATTCATTGTCTTTAGGCATGATGATGTGTTTAATACCAGAACGATGTGCAGCGAGCACTTTCTCCCTAATTCCACCCACGGGTAGTACTAGTCCAGACAAGGTCAGTTCCCCAGTCATGGCTATATCCTCCCTCACAATTTGGGAGCTATAGGCACTAGCCAATGCGGTAGCCATGGTGATGCCCGCGGATGGTCCGTCTTTGGGTACAGCACCTGCGGGAACGTGGATGTGGATACCAGAATTTTCAATAGCTGTACGGTCAATGTTGAACTGTTCAGCTGCAGCCCAGATATAGCTGCGTGCAGCTTTTGCAGACTCTTGCATGACTTTACCCACTTGACCGGTGATGGTGACTTTGTCCTCTTTGGTTGTCAGCGATGCCTCAACATAGAGTACGTCGCCGCCAGCCTCGGTCCACGCAAGACCCGTTGCAACTCCGTTGGTAAGAGTCCTTCGTTTTCGGTCCTCTTTGTACTTCTCGGGACCCAATAACTCGTTGATAACAACAGGATTCAAATTTCCGCGTGATCGTTTGCGGAGTAGGGAGTTCTTCGCACGCTTACGGGCGATACTCTCGATTTCTCGTTCAAGGTTGCGCACACCAGCTTCTCGTGTATAGCAACGAATCACATGCTTCAAACCCGCTTCTGTAAAACTCAAGTGCTCTTTCTTTAAACCAGCATTTAGCATTTGACGTGGGATCAGGAATCGATTAGCGATTTCAATCTTTTCGAGTTCACTGTACCCGGTCACTTCAATGACTTCCAATCGGTCGAGTAGGGGTCTTGAGATACCCTCAAGGGTGTTGGCGGTGGTGATGAAGAACACCTTAGAAAGATCGAACGGTAAGTTCAGGTAGTTATCACGAAATTCCTTGTTTTGGGCCGGATCAAGAATCTCCATGAGTGCACCTGAGGGATCACCTCTGAAGTCTCTACCGAGTTTATCCAGCTCATCAAGCATGAGTACAGGATTTCTTACCCCGCATCTTCTTACCGCTTGTAGGATGCGCCCCGGCATTGAGCCGATATAGGTTCGACGGTGTCCTCGCAGTTCAGCTTCGTCGTGTAGCCCACCGAGGCTCATGCGTTCAAACTTTCGCCCCATAGTTCGTGCTATCGATTGTCCGAGTGAAGTCTTTCCAACTCCAGGAGGTCCAACAAAACACAAAATGGAAGCTTTGGCTTCTGGGTTTAGTGTGAGGACGGCGAGGGATTCCAGAATCCTATCTTTTACCGTTTCGAGACCGAAGTGATCTTCCTCCAGAATTTTTTTGGCGTGTTTGAGATCTAGATTGTCTTCGGTTACGACATTCCACGGTAATTCAGCGACGAGCTCGAGGTAGCTTCTCGACACTTGGAAGTCAGAAGCATGGGGAGACATGCGAGCCAGTCGTTTTAACTCTCTATCGACTTCCTTCTGTGCATTTTCAGGGATGTTGGCTTGTCTGAGCTCTTCTTTCAGTTCAGCGATTTCGTCTTCGTTTTCGCCTTCGCCTAACGCTTGTTCAATGGCACGTTTTTGTTGACGTAGCACATGCTCTCGCTGCTGTTGTTCCAGACCTTCGTGAGCAGAGGACTGGATTTCGAGTTGAATTTCCGTGACGGAAAGTTCGTTCTTGAGTACTTCGTGAACAAACGACATTAGTTCATCGGGATTATCAATTTCAAGAATCTCTTGAGCTTGCTTCAAGTTCAAGTGTTTCGCATAACTGGCTATGCGATAGATTTGCATGATGGGATTCTTGACCTGCCCCACAAACTGTTGATAGACTTGGTCGCTCTTGTCGGGGTTGAGCAGGTTGGCTAACTTACGAGCCGATTCCATGATGGTGTTATGCGTGGCTTTTGCGGTTGTGCTCAGCGGTTTTCGACTTCGAGATAAGTCCTTGAGGACTTCATATTCAGCTTTGATAAACTGCTTACCCGGGATGATGTTGACTATGGACACCCGTGCCATTGCTTCGACGATCACTTGTGCACCGGAGTTACGCTTGTCTACCCGTTTGACTTGGCACAGCGAACCCACACTGTAGAGATCGTCTTCGTTTGGATTTTCAGTTTCTTGATTTCGTTGCAGTACCGTGATGATTTGGCAATCACGATCCCAAGCATCGTTAACTGCGTTCAAAGACATCTCCCGACCGACTGCAATCGGCGCGATCTGATTGGGAAAAATAACTAAATTTTTGAGTGGGATTACGGGTATTGCTGACATGTACCTATAACCTCAATAGCTTCTACTATAGAGATATATGAATTCACTCCCCTGATTTCAAGACCAAAGTGCACAAAACGACCCAATTCATCTAAATCGTTGATTCGAAACCGAGATTTGACACCGAAAGTTGGATCACCAGAATGGTTGTCACGGTGCACACAGGGAACTTAAACTAAGTGGCAATTTTATGCTGACCAACAAGTCTTGGAAGCACAATTTTATGCTATAGTTCCTTTCAAGACTCTTCACTGGGTTATCAGACTAGAATTCACTCCCACAAACTCCTAACTACCCACACCGACTTGAGCCTATATCAGACGATTCGATGCAATCTTCAACCAAGACTCCGTTTTTGACTTTTCTCACAGAGATGATTGAGATGCAACGCGTGCACAACGTACAGGTTCATCCTGAATGGGATAAGCAGGGTTTTGCGTTCTACAGAGCTATCTGGACTGAGTGTGCTGAATTACTCGAACACTATGGTTGGAAGTGGTGGAGATCAACGGAACGAGACATCGCTCAAGTAAAGTTGGAGATTGTGGATATTTGGCACTTCGGTTTATCGATGATCATCATCGAAGAACGGGAGATTGAAATGATTGCAACCCAAATGGATGCTATGATGGAACGGGTAGAGAATCCCGATCCTGAACACTTTATCTTCGCAGTAGAAAACTTAGCCGCACACGCTCTCAAACAAACCTTTAACATCCGAGCTTTCATGGAAGTCATGCGCCACTTACCGTTTTCGTTGTTCGAGCTGTATGGGATTTATAAAGGCAAGAACGTCCTTAATCGGTTTCGACAGCAGAATGGATACCAATCAGGAACCTACCAAAAACTATGGTCCGGTCGAGAAGACAACCTTCATTTAGCTGAAGTTGTCTCGAGTATTGATGTATTGTCAGACGAGTTTGAGATTGATTTGAGTCATGCACTCGCACAGAGGTATCAATCTCTAACAGGCAAACTGTGCTAATTTCCAAGTCGGGTAGTGCTCGGCTACTACCGGATGATTGGGTTCCCCCTGTATACGCAACTTTGTTGTACATCGTTCATGATGGTCAAGTCTTGCTCATCGAAAAGAAGACCGGACACGGAGCAGGGAAAGTCAATGCACCGGGAGGTAAACTTGACCCCAACGAAACACCTAGAGATTGTGTGATAAGAGAGGTTAAAGAAGAGGTAGGATTGACGGTATCGTCACCCAAACTCGGAGCCATACTCAGATTTCAGGATCACGAAAATGGTTTTGCTCTTCAAGGGTTCGCTTTTGTGGGTTACGAATTTGAAGGCACCTTGGTTGAGACCAACGAAGCCAAACCATTCTGGTGTAACCTTCACGACATTCCCTATGACCTCATGTGGGAAGATGACCAGTACTGGTTACCTTCTCTACTACAGAGGAAATCGATACGTGGGGACTTCTACTTTAGAAACGACCAACTCGAAACTTGGTCGGTAGAGATCCTAGATCACGGAGATTTTGGAACTACCGCTGACGAGCCGATCAGTTGATGGCTTGAGTCACCGAGTCTACAGCATTAGTGAGTGTGTGAACCATTTGATCGACGTGCGACTCATCTATCGTCATCGGTGGACCAATCAGTACTACATCTCTCACGATTCCGGTTCCAGCAGCGTAAAAGTGAACTCCATCTTGGAAGCACTTGTTAATAATCTTTCCTGTGACATTATTGGAAATGTCATACTGTTCTTGTGTGCTACGATTCTTCACGACTTCAATAGCTTGCAGCATCCCCTTACCACGAAACTCTGCAACGTGGGGGTGATTAGAAAAGGCGGATTGAAGTTTGGTGGTGAGCATTTGACCTATCCGATTGGAGCGGGATACCAAGTCTTCACGTTCCATGATTTCTAGTACTTTGTCTGCGGCTGCACATCCAGAGGGGTGTGAGCCGTAGGTGTGGAACATCACTGAAAATCCGGAACTGTTTTCGATAGGTTCTGCAACATGATCGGTAGAGAAGATTCCGTTAATGGGGGCATAACCAGCGGCTAGTCCTTTACCGCTCACGATCATGTCTGGTTCAGCGTCCCAATGTTCGTAACCCCATGTGGTTCCTAAACGTCCAAATCCGGTCATGATTTCATCAGCAATCCAAAGAATGTCGTGTTTATCACACAGTTCACGAACTCCCTCCCAGTAACCGTCTGGCGGGACCATAGCACCACCGCTTGCACCGATAACAGGTTCGCCGACTATGGCTGCTAGGGTATCCGCACTTTCTTCTTTGATCAGTCGTTCAAAAGCATCTACGTAATACTGGGTCGGATCACTACTCGGACATCTAAGAGGGTAGGGGGTAGGAGCAACTGGTATGGCGGGTAGAGTGTGTTCGATACCCACTTTGCGAGCTTCGTGCCCACCTAGAGTCATGGTCGCATGAGTGGTCCCGTGATAGGAAATATCCCGACCAATGATCTTGCACTTTTGTCTTTGGCCCTTAGCTGCGTAGTGCATGATTGCGATGCGCATAGCGGACTCGATAGCTTCCGATCCGCCGCTACAAAAATGAAACCTTGTGAAATTGGAAGGTAGCCAGTTTTTCTGGAGTCTCTTAACGAGTGCTTCGCGTTCGTCACAGTACCAGGGTGGAATGATGTAGTCTAGTTTTAGGACTGAATTCCGAATCGCATCAGCAACTTCGGTTCTTCCGTGTCCGATATTTGAAGCAACGGCTCCTGCGGCAGCATCTAAGATTGGTCGATCATTTTGGTCGTAGAGATAGACCCCCTCACTACGAGTGATGTGAATGGGGTTGCCATTGTGAAGGAAGGGCCAATTTGCTGCCATGAGTGCCTAAATAGTGCCTCAGAAGATTGCGGTATTATGCACTTGAACCTGGGGGTGATTTGGGTAGCGAGTGAACCTTGAAGAGTAGTTTTTGTCTTACGTTCACACAACCTGCTACTTGAATCTGGAGGTCTGGAGGATTTCCATGAAACAATTGAAGAGACAATTTCCAGTTATCGCTGGCTTGCTAGTTGTTGCGACGTTAGTTGTGACCTATTGGGTTCTCGCACAAGAAGTAGATGATGGTCATGCACATGCTGACGAACCTGACTGCCATTGGCAGTTTTCGGTCGCGGATAACATCGAGGACTACAACGCTGGGCATTATTGGAATGAATGCGAAGCGAGCATTTTCTATATTGTGGGCCATAAAGCTTATGACATAACGCTCCGTTAATTTGGTTTTTTCATTTCAGCTCATTTCGGTTTCACCTTACCTCTGAATTTGCACGATAGAAACAAATTAGATTTACTCTCTCTTGAAACACCACGATTCTGATTCACAATCGTGGTGTTTCTCTATGATGATTGAGAGAGTATTTGTTTCAGTTCAGAGTGAGACTCAGTATCAGAACTAACTCTCCGTTCTCCCAGAGTACTGTATGGGTTCAGTGTGTTTGGGTAGGTACAGTGGATGTCGTGGACACCCTTCTTTGGTTGTTTCCAAGCACAGGATTCGAACATTTCCATTCGCTTGTCTGATCCAATCCAAAGTGATGAGATCGCGATCATTTCGTGCTCCTTGATTACCCCAACCGACCATCAGAAATGGGTTTGTTTTTGGGTGTTGTGTGCTCATCGATTCTTGGACGGCATCCTTTACATACTGTTCGTTGTCGGGTCCCACAGGGTCGTCCATCTCAAATAGATCATCAGGCTTGGTTGCGCGACCTGCATATACGTTTACAACCACACAACCTCCGAATCCCCACAGGACACTAAAGCCCATGACCCGCCGAATAGTAGGATCGTGTTGTTGTGCATCAGCAGTACTTCCATTAAGCAATACCCACGTCAACCTCGGAAGTTGATCATTCCAGATCCGATCTAATCGGTAACGGTATCGACCACACTTGCAAATAACAGCGTCGTTGACTAGCAATTGTCTCTTCACAAACGGTTACTGTCGCAAAGAACAGGGTGATTAAAGAATTCTCAGAGTTTGCTGAAATAAAGAGATGTCTGGGACATACATTAGAGGAAAGTAAACCCCACGCAGTTAGAGAGGAGTGAGTTGATGGATTATGAAGGAAGGGGTAACCGACCAAGAATTAATTGAATTGTAGACTGTAGTGATTAAGGAGATTTGGTTTTCTGAGTGTTATCAGTTCACGTTGTTTCCCTGGGTTTATTGAAATTATTGGAAGACGGCATCCTTGTGTCCGAAAGTGCACGGTGGTGTTGTCAGTGATATTGAGGGAATGTGTGCACTGGATGTATAGAGTGATCCGAAAAGCAATTTGTAGCCTTGAAATTTTTGAGGGCAAACTCAAGAAAAGAATTTCAATTCAATTGGATTTAATCGTTTGTTCAGAGAGTGAAAATCAAAAGATCAGTTGGTCAAGCAGCTTCAGCTAGTTCAACGATGGGGTCATCGTCGTCTTTCTCCTGAAGATAGTCTCGAACCAACAAGATTAATGTGCTCAAACGTTCGACATCTTCCACCTCAAGTACGTCCCATCCCATGTCGACGTGACGCGAACTTGTTGCAGTCATCTCAACTTGCTGTTGCATGTACAACAGCATTTCATGAATGACACAACCACGTTGACCCGAGTCAGCAGGAGGTGGTTTGACTACCTCGTAACCGATTGCATTGTCAAAAGTGGACAACAAACAGGTAGTGATACCGGATGCTGATGCCAAGTCTTCCACTACCGAACGGATAGATGTTCTACGACGAGCATATGGACTAGAACTGTTAGCAAGGAATCTCTCGAGGGTTATTTGAGTGTTGAAGTCGGGTGTCTCAGCTTTAGGCTTGGTCACTTTGGGTTGGGGGGTTGCAGGTTTGGGCTTTAGTTTGTGTTTTGGTTTAACTAAATTCTTCAGTTCTACATTGAAATCTACGATAGGTGACATCATTCTTCGCACATCCTCTATCTTGAGATTGCAACCCAATGCGATTTCATCTTCAACCACTAGTTGAAATCCTTCCATATCCCATTCTTCGGTATCTATTTCCTCACACATATCCCGAAAGGCTTGATCGAACGAATCGGTTGGTGGGGCACACTTTTTCCAAATTTGAGCCATTTTTTGGTGAAGTAGACGAATCTCTACGATGAACTGACGACCCAATCCAGCGTACAAAGCAATAGGTATGGCAGGCAACAACACCTTGAGAGTAAATTTCATATCGCTATACAGGGATTTACTGATTGGAAAACCATTTGTAACCAACCATCGAATGGCGACTATGTCCTTCAGTGTCTTCTGACTCGATTCGTTCAGGAGTTCAATACACCGTTGCACCATGAGAGCTCGTTCAATGAACGTGCTTTGTGCAGACAATTCCTTCTGAATGAGAACTGAAATTATGGTCTGAATTTCATTCAGAGGTTCACGAACGACACAATCTGCTAAGATTGGTTTAGCTCCTGGCTTTAACTCTTGGTTAATCGAATTGATTAACCGAAGACGATTGTGACCTCCACCAATCAGTGAATAGCTGTTACCATCTTTATTTTTGCAAACAATGAGCGGTTCAACTAATCCGCGATGTTTGATTGACTCTCTGAGTGAATACTCTTCAGGGGGATGTCTGAGAGGGTTGAGAGGATTGGAAATGCACATGTGAGTTTTCGATCTAGATACACGGTATAAACATATCTATTTGTCCATTATTATATACAATAGTTATGGATATGATAAATTCAAGTAGATACTTGAAAATTTCTTGCACAGATCTTGAATTCACATCAGTTACGATGTGCACTAGTAGACTTGATTAGGCTAGCTCAATTGAGCCAACCAAGAGCTACTACTTTTTCACCATCTTAGGATGAATCCTCAGAGGAGGCATTGACTGTTGGATTTTTCGAGTTTCTATTCCTGCGGTGATGGCACGTTTGAGCAATCGCAAGGGATAGGCGGGATCCTTCATGGTTTCGTTGGCGAAGTCGTTCGGATCGTTGACGATACCGCTGTCTTTGTGTGTGCGCACTTGTTGTCGATCCATAACCCATGCCACTAAACTTCGTCCATTGACGGTGAACTCATAGGTTTCTTCGGGAATACCTGAGACCGTCAGGAAATGGTTGTAGCGGATGGTTGAACGATCGTTCTTGTCTGGGAACCTCATCTTTTCAACCCGGTATTTCTTTTCGTCCTCCTGTAGTGATAAGGTGACCGGGTCCACCCATTCTTCCTTCACGGGATACTCTTCAATCTCGTCATAGTCGACGTGAAGGTCCGCCAGTTGTCTGCCCCATTCAGAAAACGCGAGAAAGTCCTCGACCGATGCAACGGCGGGAATTCGGGGTAATTCCTTTTGTAGGTTGGCTTGAAATCTCTCAAGGTACTCCGGACACTGAAGGAGACCATAGATATAGTAGAAAACCTGGTCGTCGTGGATGGAGAGATTAGGGTAGAAGGATTTCAGTTCTTCTACCCCCGTTCCAAGATTGGAAACCATGGATCCAGATTGAGCTTCCGGTTCTGGTCCATGAGATGTCAAAAGAGCTGCAAACGGTGGCAGGGGTTTCGATCTGGGAAAACACTTGGATGCGCGTACCACTTCCAAATCGGGTACGCGATCCACCATCCAAGAAACCAAATCTGGGCTACCCACCGCTCCATTGGTACAAATAGTCCTAATCCTGGTGGCTGGGGTGACAAAGAACTGAAGCACTTGGCGGATTCGACCTACTAAAGAAGAGTTAGGATAGCTCCACAATTGGGTCATCGGACGGTAATTGGCTATCGCCAGACAGCTGGGTTCAAATTCCATCTTTTGTTTAGCTTGCAGACTTTGAAACAGTTCACCACTCCAAGCAATTTTGGTTCGGTCATAGGTCACGAAGTCCTTGGGTTCAATATTTCTACCGTCCGCCTTATACCGTTCCACTTCCTGATTAAAAAATTCAATAATTGACTCAACGTTCTTTTCTAGTTTGGTTTTGCTGTAGTTGTAAACCCAGGTATCTCGAACCTGTCGCCATCCCTAACGTTTCACCTCTGAAAAGAGAATCACCCCTTTGATTTCGTTTCTGACTTAAAGGCAAAAAGTTCTGAAATTGATCACTTCGTTGGTTGATCCAATCATGATGTTGGTTGGGTTTGATTTCGATGAGTGGGGTGTGTTCGAGACTATGGAATTGGATCAGTTGGTCGAATTTCTGTTGTCGACTCAAATAATCACCAATGTCGTGATACCAAATCCGTGCTCGTTCGGTGACCGAAACATCTTTGACTAAAAACGTCAAAGTGATGGTACTGCGACTGGCTTGTCCAAAGATCTTATCTCCTTCCTTCCTCCAGGCCTCCCCCTTCAATCGCGCATTGCCTCGCAGATTCACCACATACACATTCGAAAACTCATCCACAAAACACGAACGTATCCCGGCGGCTGCTTTTCCATCTAACCAGCCTCCTCCCGTCACAAAGGCGACGACACCCTGATCTCCTAAACGATCCGTCGCCCAACGATAGGCTCGGACATAGCTGTCATAAAGAGAATTTCTATTTGCTCCCTTTATGGATTTTGAAACGTATGTTTCTGAGATTCGACGGTCCAGTGTCAGATAGTCAACATTGGCCGCATTATCACTTCCACTCTTTTGTCCTTTAGAGTAAGGAGGATTACCCATGACTACGTCAAAAGACACTTGTTGTTGAGCTTCGATGCGCTCATGATTCAAAGGGAACAGGCCTTTGAGCTCACTGCCCGCTTCAAAACTCTGAAACGTATCCTGAAAGACCAATCGATCAAACGGTTCATAGGCTCCATCACCCCGGGCTTCGTGATACACCGCTTCAATGTTGATGCCGGCCACGTAATACGCTAACAACACCATCTCATTAGCATGGATCTCTTCTCGATACTTGCGTTGCAGATCGTCCCTACCGATGAGCCCCGACTGCAGGAGTCGGGTGATAAAAGTACCCGTACCCACAAACGGATCAATGACATGGACTCCCTCATCACTCAGACTCTTACCAAAATGCCGGTTAAGTAAGTATTCGGTCGAGTTCAAGACATAATCAACAAGTTCAACCGGAGTGAACGCAATCCCCAACATCTCGGTCGCCCGCGGAAATGCCGTGCGAAAGAACTTATCGTATAACTCTCGTACCAACTCCTGTTTCGCCCGAGAAGTCCGGGTATCTTGAATCCGCCATTCCACTTCATCGTAAAACGACTGTAACGATTCCGTTTCTTTCTCGAGATTGCGTTCATCCAAAGTGGCTAACACTCGCTCCATCGCTTTGGAAACGGAATTCTGTTGGATAAACTCATGACCTTCAAACAACGAGTTGAAGATCGGTCGAGTAATCACGTGTTGAGCGAGTAACTCTAACGCTTGCGCGGCCGTCACCGCCGGATTGAGATCATCCTGAAGTTCCGAAACAAACGCTTGAAACACCTGCAAACTCGCGGGATCTCCTTCCAGGGTCGTTCGTATCCGAGTGATCTGCGTCTGCGCAATGCGACCCACATCTCCCGCCCAATCCTGCCAGTACGTAGCCCGACCCACCTTCTGCACCAACTTCGCATAAACCGCCGTACTAAACGCATCCCCCATCGACCGATCTAAACCTGGCTGAAGATCCAGTTCCTTATCCTCAACCATCGCTTCTGATCTTCCCACACTCGGGGCCGCAGATGATTCTTGATAGTCTGCTTGGTGAGTTTCGGGTAGCTCGTGCAAGATCTGGATGCGACTTAAGGCACTCCCTTCAAGTTGCAGTCGATTAATATCAGCTTCCAGTCTCTCATCGTGCGACTTCAGAGCATTGATCACCTCCCAAACCGTCTCATAAGCCTTGTTTTGCTTCAACGACGCTTCGGGCGTGAGCCCACTGGGGATCGCCACCGGTAACACCACATACCCAAACTTCTTACCCGGAGCTCGACGCATCACCCGTCCTACGGCTTGAACCACGTCAATCGGACTCTTGCGCGGATGGAAAAACACGATCCCATCTAAAGCCGGAACATCAACTCCTTCCCCCAAACATCGGACATTGCTCAAGATCCGAATTTCAGACGCTTGCGGTTGATCCGCCAGCCAATCTAACATCCTCGTTCGATAGTGGCTGCCATCGGTGCCATCCACGTGATTCACTTCACACCTCCACGGAGTGTCTGCAGTGAGATCTTGCTCCGTGTAATGTTCAATGACCTCTTGAAACTCTCGGGTCACCAGCTTGGAATTGCGGATGGTATTACAGAACGCCAACACTCTGCGACACGGATCCGGATCTTCTGCAAATCCGTGGGAGCCTGTTGTGGCCTTCAACAAGGCTTTGTAACACCCCACTATCTTGGTGACATCATCTAATTTGATGTCTTTATCTTCGGATTCCAGCAGCTTTTGCAGAGCCGCATTCACCATGCCTTCATCCAATGCCAGCACGATCACTCGATAGTCCGAAAGCAGCTGGTTTTCAACCGCCCACGCAAACCCACGGTAATACAACACTTCCCCAAACTGACGTGCATCGTCCATCGAACACAACGTCACCGAACCTTGGTCGGCACTGGCTTTCGAGGCCGCAGTGTACACCCGAGGAGTGGCCGTGAGGTATAACCGTTTGCGACTGTGGACATAGTCGGCATCGTGGACTCGAACAAAGACCGAACCTTCTTGATCGGCCTCCACCTGACCGGTCGTCCGGTGGGCTTCATCACACAGCATCAAATCAAATACGGGTAATCCATAGTCTCTCTGGGCTTCATGAATCACTGCTAAAGAGTGATACGTCGCAAACACAACCGTGATCGCTTCGGCATCGTCCGCACCGGCAGCCGTGGCGAATGGCTCGGGATCGGTGGTCGGGAGGATCACCAGATCGGATGCCGATAGGTGAATCACATCTTGATTGACTCGACCCCCCACTTGTTGATCCGAACAGACCGAATAACTTCTTAACCGGACCGTCGCATCTCCGTGCCACTCCCGAATCATCTGTGACATCAGAGCTAACGAAGGGACAAGCACCAAAATACGTGAACCCACCCCAAAGACTTGTTCCGCGACCAACAGTCCGGTATAGGTCTTACCGGTTCCGCACGCCATGATGATCTGACCTCGATCCGCCGTTGCTAATCCGCTCCGTACCTTGACCACGGCTTCTGCTTGATGATCTCGAGGTCTCTTGCGAGCCTTGTGTCTTAAGGTCCCATCACGGAGATACTGATCCCAATCGAGCTGACTCTTCTCTAGGTGTTGCAGTCGAACACGGGTGACTCCCCCGCGTTCCACGAAATCACGAAAGTTCTTACCGGGTTCGGTGGCCGTGGTATCGACGAAGATTAAATGTTCAAACCCTAGAGATTTAGATTCCGAATAAAACGAATCGATGTCTTTTCGTTGCAGAACTGCATCACTCTGGCGACATTTCGCTTGAACCGCGGCCCATCCACCGCCGTGCTCAGGTCGAATTTTCGCCACCAGATCAATGCCTCGATCCTGCTCACTCCAATCCGGTCGAAACTCCCGAACCCAATCCCCATACCTCCACACCGGACCGTACCGTTGCTGAGCCTCACGATCGTGACCCAGGTAAACCTGAACCAACTCTTCAAACCGCGTCCCAATGCCACGCAAGCTATCTTGAGACTCACGGATGGCATCAATGACTTGATGAAACTTTCTAGCCATAACTTCCCTTTTCTGTTCGAACTTAGACCTGAACGAAGTCTACATTATTCCTCGCAATCAGTGAGGTATAGTTAGTGAACTACTACTAGTTAGATGAGAGAACTGAACTGGAGACACAGCATTTGGTTGGATTCACCAACACTGCTGAACAGAAACCTCGGAGGCAGATTAAGAAATTTTTGTCAGTTAGTTAGCGACGCGTGTACCTTTGACTGGTGCGTTACCATACATTCCCAAAGACACATGACCTTCAAGACTATCACCATCGACTTCAACTTTGTACTGCAGGGTCATGGGCATAGGTTGAGTGATATAGGTTGACCAAGTCAGCTTGTTGTCGGCTACTGCTCCATCTTCAATTTCGACTCTACCATGCTGCCACTCCATGTGTCCAGTGAATTTATCACCGTCAGAATTGATTGTTAATTTACTTTCGTACACACCCATGGGTGTGTTGATTAATGTGTCGAAGGTACCGTCGACATTGCTCATGCAAACTCCGAATTAATGTAGGTTGGGTCGCTTCAGACTCGTCTATAGTCGTTCTGTTCTTTCAATTAAGACTATTGGTCGGACTGAAATTGATGGGTGGATTTTAACAAGCCATTTCATTCACACAGTGCAATAAGGCCTCTAATGATCGTTACACGAACAAGTGTCACCAAGGGCATGAAACATCTGCTATTTTTCGGGGTGCAGAGGGAATAATCGATTACCATCAAAAGTTCACTCTGTCCAAGCTGTGGTTCTTTTTGAATGAGACTAATTCACTAAACTCTTGAGTAGAGCGAACACTGAACGAGGATCACATTGTTCAATTCAAAACTCTACCGCTGAGGGCTTTTCAGACATTCAGCAACCATCTGGAAAATTCCACCAAACGAACCATTGCTCATGATGATGACATGGGTTTGTCGGGAGTGGGTAGTACAGATTTCTTCAACCAATTTGTCCAAATTGCTTTCCACTCGCATAGGGATAGTTGATCCCACAAGCAGTTCATTGAGATCCCAGTGAGTGGTTGGAGATTGAAACCAAACCACTTCGTCTGCAGAGGAACAGCAGTGTTTCAGATCTTCTCTCAGGGTGCCGAGAGACATGGTGTGAGTGCGGGGCTCAATCACTGCAATCACGTGCTCGTCACCCACATGTGTTTTCAATCCACGAAGTGTTGACTCGATAGCAGTGGGGTGATGTGCGAAATCACTGTAGACAGTGGTAGATGAGTTCTGTGCAATCACTTCCATACGTCGTTTCACACCGCTAAAGCTGCTCAAGTGTTTGATCGCGTCTTCGATGGAGACTCCAGCACAGTGTGCTGCGAGTATTGCTGACATACCGTTTGCAACGTTGTGCTCACCCAACAGAGCCCAATTCACAGTACCCACACTCCCGAACTCGGAAGATTCAACACTAAAGGATGAGCCATCTGACGAATTCATGACTGCGGTAAATTCAGGATTCTGTTCAGGTGATTGTGTTACACAGAATCTAGTAATTGGAGTCCAGCAACCTCTTTGTAAGACTTCTTCAATCTCGGGATGATTGGAGGGTGCGATGACCGAGCCATTACCGGGTACCGATCGAAGCAAGTGCTGAAACTGATATTTGATAGCTTCTAGATTGGGGAAGATGTCAGCATGGTCAAACTCAAGTGAGGTTACAACCAGTACATGGGGTCGGTAATGTAAGAATTTTGATCGACGATCAAAGTAAGAGGTATCGTATTCGTCTGCTTCAATCACGAAGTACTTCCCCTTTCCTAAGCAGGCAGATTGATCGAAATTTCGTGGGACACCACCAATCAAATACCCCGGCTCAAGCCCTGCTTGAGATAGGATCCAGGTCACCATTGCGGTGGTAGTAGTCTTTCCGTGTGTTCCCGATATGGCTATGACCTTCCGCTGCCGAAGCAAGTGTTCTCCGAGCCATTCGGCACCTGAGTAATAGCTTAGATCGTTTGCCAGTACGTACTCCAGGGGTGCACTTCCTCTTGGTAAGTTGGCATTACCGACAATCACCGCCTCGGGTTCTGGTGACAATTGTTTGGGGTCAAAATGGTCGTAAACGGTCACATCTGCAGCAGCTAATTGGTCACTCATCGGAGGATAAATCGGTCCATCAAACCCAGCAACCTTGAACCCAGCTTCTCGTGCTAAACATGCTAGGCTACCCATGAGGGTTCCCCCGATCCCCATAAAGTACAAGCTTCGGTCCTGACTCACTCGGTGACTCCAGTTGGATCGGGCACTATAGGTTGACCAACCAATAACGCTGCAACATTGATAGCCAGAATAGTAAATACAGTACTCCACAGTATGGCCGCAGGGAATGAAATATCCATTGAATCTCTCAGTATTGCACCGACAACGATGACCCGATATATCCAGAGTAATGCAGAGAGTGGACTGAGGATGTGTTCATCCAACTCCAGGACCAAGACGAACAGTGCGAGGAAATCAAAGAAGATTCTGGTACCAAGAATGGCAGAGAGAGTGTGTCGAAATCGTGATTCTTTTTGGATCACACGCAAGGCAATGTAGACAAATAGAACAAGAAATATGAGGATAGCAAATGTCAAAATCTGCAAATGTATCGTAGACTCGTAACCACGCAGTTGGGCAAACACCCATGCAGCAATACCGATCAAACTGCAATTGAGCACAATCACTTTGATGCTTGAATCGACTTCTGCAACCTTCGCTTTGAGGGCACAGATTTTTAGGTATGTCAGATATAGCTGTAGCATCGGTGCAGTGCTGCTGATTGACTACTACTTGTATAAGGTTCGCAGATTGACTTCGTTTAGATCGGAGTCGGAGAAGTGAAAAACAACGCTACTAGTAGACTGATCAATAATTTGACTACAAAGACACCCAAAATGCAAAGGAAGACGTTCTTCGCTTCAATGGCTTGTTGCAGGATATAACCGGTCACACAAACGACCCAGACGGCCGCAACAATATTGACCATGTCACCCGGAATGAACAACGCGGAAATATTGCAAATCAGCAGAATGATCACACAGGTACCGAAGTAACTTGATAGTGTCTTGACCAATCGCTCTGGCACACCTCGTTTATTGAGTATCAGAAAGATGACGATTGCGAAAGCAGCTTCCAGTACCAACCTGAAAATCAAAGCACCAACAAAGCCACTAACACTTCCTGCCAATAGGACGGGAACAGCTGTTATTGCAAGCAAGAGGATTGCTAGTAGCGCTACTTCTTGGCCGCTGCCTTGAAGCTGAGAGGGTGATCCTCGAAAAGTACACAACAACCATAAAGGTTTCAATGCGTATTGCATGTGTGCGGGGATGCTCCTGTGTTAAATGTAATACCTGAACTTGAAAGCTAACAGTCCTATGTCTTCACGAAATGCTATCTATGCGCAGTCTGGCGGTGTCACCGCAGTTATCAACACAACTGCGAGTGGGTTAATTCAAACCTGTCGGCAAAACTCCAGTAGTGTTAGAAATGTTCTCGCTGCCAAGAACGGCATAGTGGGAATTTTAAGAGAGGAACTATTTGACACTAGTCTAGAGCTCGAAGCAGACATAGAGAAATTAAGGACGACTCCCGGTGGCGCATTTGGTTCTTGTCGATTCAAGATTAAGGATGCGAGTGCGAAAGACCCCACCATCCAACGATTATTTCAGGTGTTTGATGCACATGATGTGGGCTATTTCTTCTATAACGGGGGTGGAGACTCACAGGATACCACCCGAAAGATCTCACACTTTAGCAAAGAGTTGGGCTATAACCTCCAGTGCATCGGAATTCCGAAAACAGTTGACAACGATCTAGCGGAAACGGACACCAGTCCTGGCTTTGGCTCGGTAGCAAAGTATGTGGCGATTGCAGTGCGAGAAGCAGCTTTGGACGTACGGTCGATGTGTGATACCTCAACGAAGGTGTTTATCTTGGAGGTCATGGGTAGGCACACCGGTTGGATTGCAGCAGCAGGTGGTTTAGCGAGTTCTGAAGGAGAAGGACCACCACACATCATCCTATTTCCAGAGATCCCGTTCGATGAGCACAACTTTCTAGAACAAGTCTCGACAACTATCAACTCACAAGGTTATTGTGTGATCGTTGCTTCGGAGGGCATTCGAGACTCATCGGGTCAATTTTTGTCTGACGCAGGGACGGTAGATTCGTTCGGACACGTTCAACTAGGTGGAGTCGCTCCAACCCTAGCCACGATGGTGTCTGAAAAACTCAATCTCAAACATCACTATGCCATAGCCGACTATCTCCAACGTTCAGCACGACACATTGCGTCTGAAACAGATGTTGAACATGCTTATGCTGTAGGCAAGGCGGCGGTCGAAGCTGCCATCGACGGAGTGAATGGGGCTATGGTCGTGATCAAACGCATCTCCAATGAACCCTATCGATGGTCTGTCGATGTCACATCCCTTGATGGTGTTGCGAACCGCGAGGAAACGGTCCCGCGAAACTATATCACCGAAAACGGGTTCGGGATCACTGAACAAGCACGCCAATATCTCTTACCTTTGATTCAAGGAGAGTCGTTTCCACACTATAAGCAGGGTCTACCTGAGTACGTGCAGTTGAAGAATCAACTGGTGAGCAAGCGACTTCCTAAATTTGAACCTTAGCGAGAGCTTCCGTGAACCTACCTAGGCGATCACAGGAGCGATGACTAGGCTCACGATAGCCATGACGTTAATCAGAATGTTCATACTTGGGCCCGATGTATCTTTGAATGGATCTCCGACTGTGTCTCCAACCACCGTGGCTGCATGAGTTTCTGAACCTTTTAGGTGACCATCCCCAAGAGCTCCCTTCTCTACGTATTTCTTTGCGTTATCCCAAGCACCACCGGCGTTTGCCATGGTGAGAGCGAGGAGAACACAACCCACTAAGCCACCGCCCAGTAATCCTCCGAGAGCTTCTGCGCCAAGGGTGAAACCAATGAGTGGAGGTAAGAATACGGCAATAGCACCCGGCAAAATCATGCGAGTAAGTGCAGCATTAGTTGCAATCTGGATACATTTTTCGTTATCAGGTTCTGATGTACCTTCTCTTAAACCCGCAATCTCTCGGAACTGTCGACGGATTTCTTCAATCATGCGTTCAGCAGCAGAACCAACTGCACTCATGGTAATTGATGCAATGAGGAAGGCAGTGAGTCCACCGACAAACAAGCCAATCAGCACACGGGGATCACCGAGATGCAATAGAAACTCTTCACCACGTACGTAGTTAATAGCTTCAACAAATGCTGCAATGATCGCAAGAGCAGCGAGTGCTGCTGCACCGATTGCAAATCCCTTACCCATAGCCGCTGTGGTATTTCCGAGTTCGTCGAGGGAATCGGTGATTTCGCGAACGTCTTTGCCGAGCCCCCCCATTTCAGCGATGCCACCAGCATTGTCAGCGATCGGTCCATAAGCATCCACTGCCATAGTCATACCAACGGTAGCTAGCAGTCCGACGGCGGCAACTGCAACTCCATACAGTCCAGCCAGATGGGTAGAAATAAAGATGATGGCACAAATGCTGATCACTGGGATCACCACCGATTGCATTCCGATAGCCAATCCAGAGATGAGCACAGTGGCTGAACCAGTTTTGCCTTGTTCAGCTATTCGTTCGATGGGTCGTCCTGAGGTGTAGTACTCAGTAATCAAACCGATGATGATGCCACCCACTGCTCCCGCGAGTACGCTGAGCCAAATATTGATGTTGAGTCCCGAATAAGAGGTGACGATAAAGTAGGCAGCAACGATAAAGAGTACAGGTGTCACCGTCATACCCAGTCGTAGTGCTAGGGCAGGGTTGCGATTGGATTGTGTACGAACCAAAACGATACCCAAAATCGAGCAAACCAAACCAACCGAAGCTAAAGCAAGGGGTAGGAACATCAACGCGCCTCTATTTGCTTCAACTCCCTCTGCAAACAATAAATCAAGCGCTTCAGCACCCAATGTAGACGCAATGGCGATACTCGCAATCATCGAACCACAATAGGATTCAAAAATGTCTGAACCCATGCCTGCAACATCGCCGACGTTGTCTCCAACATTGTCAGCAATCACACCTGGGTTTCGGGGATCATCTTCTGGGATATTCTCTTCAGTCTTACCTACAAGATCTGCACCCACGTCAGCACTCTTGGTATAGATTCCACCACCAACACGAGAGAACAATGCAACCGAAGATGCCCCCATGCCAAATCCGTGAATGTGATGGGCATGTACCGGATCGTTGCCGAAGAAGAAATAGACCAATCCCAATCCCAATAAACCTAAGGAAGCAACCGCGAGTCCCATGATGGAACCACCAAAGAATGCGGCGGATAAAGCTGCTGCAGGCCCGCGAGTTTGGGCCGCTGTTGTTGTTCGTACATTAGCTTTGGTAGCTGTGTACATGCCGAACCAGCCTGCTCCAGCTGAGGCTATTGCACCCGCTGCAAACGCAACCGCTGTTCTCCATCCCAAATGTTCTTGCTCCAGATAAAGCAAAATGATCAAAATACCCGAAAAGATCGCCAATAGACTGTATTCGCGGCGCATAAAAGTCATGGCACCTTCGTGAATTTGTTTGGCAATGTGACGAACCTTTGTCTCCCCTTCGGGGTATCGTTTGACCAACATGAAGATCACGTAAGCAACAATGAGTCCAAAGACACCGAGGATGATGGGGATGAGGCGTATAAGAAATTCGTCGTTCATCAATTCTCCAGATATTCTTAAGGACGAGTATGGATAGGGCGGTTCGAAGGCGATATGATATTGAACACCCCGCCCATGGACGATAGAGGCTAGCGTGGATTCAACACGACACTAGACCTCGTTGAATCCGTGTCTTGAGCATCGATGCTGAATTACGTTCCATTCTCTCTGTAGGGGAACCTGTGAGTGATCGAATCGCCGTTTTTCATCGAAAATGTGATTTCGTGATAGTCCTCTTCAGTGTCTTGAACTCGGAACAACATCAGGTGCTTCCCACCAGGTTCGAGGACTAACGATCCGTCTGGGTTTACTGATAGCGCGCTCAGTCGACGCATTCGGTGGACTCCATCATTTCGTTCTGAGATATGAAACTCAATTGCACCAATGGTTTCAGAGCTTGCAGAAGTGAAAACCACCTCTTTATCAGAGTTATTCTCAATGTTGACATATCCCGCTGTTGTCGTCTTTTCAGCGACTAGGGGACGAATCCAAGCATCAGAGATCTGAACTTCGTTGGTTTGACGAGAACATCCTGGTATCACAAAAAAAAGTAGTGCACAGGTTGTCCAGGCGACCAATTTGGTCTGGAGGTTGTATTCCGTCGTAACGCTGTTGTGACAGTGTCGAGTGAGTAAATGGACCGGAGTTGAGATGCTTTTTAGCAATCTGGAATTTCGAAAAAAGTGGTGGCCAGGGGCAGAATTGAACTGCCGACACGAGGATTTTCAGTCCACTGCTCTACCAACTGAGCTACCTGGCCAATGCAATCAATTTCGTAGTAGCACGAGGTTCGTGAATTTTAAGGATTGACTGCTGATCCTTATCACTCTAACAATCGAACGTGGAGGGGGAAACGAGATCCGAACTCCGCGCCCCCACCTTAGCAAGGTTGCGCTCTAACACTGAGCTATTCCTGCTGTGTGACCAATTTTAGAGACGGATAGCTTCGTTGTCGAAAATATAATACGATTGAAGCAGTGTTACCTAAACTGCTATGAGTAACGAACGTGGCTGACACACAGGCAAGCTCCTATGACTCTCTTCCCCATCTAGCGGTTATTGGTTCCTTGTGTTGTCACTCAGTCAAATGTCCGTTTCAAATGACCTAGATTTGGTACGTACTCTACAATCGATGCTAAAACCTGGGTCTGAGACTAACGTATTGGAACAACATCGTGGTAGCACCACCAAACTGCAACAGTCACTATCAAGGCAACACGGCAGTGATCCAATCACGATAGAGATTGATTTATACCGACAATTCATTCACAATACTCGAAGAGTAGGAGTGTGCTCTTGAAGCGATGGATGGTTGAATTGCTGTATACACATTTAAAGGTGAATTCATGGTAGAAACGTACATCCAATGGATCCTACGGTATCGTTGGTGGGTAATCTTGGGGTCTCTGATCTGGATTGGTGTGCTGGCCGTCGGCGTTGATAGAGTCCAGGTCGCTGATAACTTCAAAGCTTTGTTGGGTGAAGAAAACCCGGAGCTTGTCGCATTTGAAGAGTTTGAAGCTAATTACTCTGCATCAAACTCAGCACTCATTGCAGTCGAGAGTACCACGGGCGATGTGTTCACCGTTGAAACTCTGCAGGCTATTGAGTTATTGACTGAATTGGTTTGGGAAACTCCGTACTCAAGTCGGGTGGATTCGCTGACAAATGCAACTGCAAGTCGTAGTTTGGACGGCGATTTATATGTCGAAAAACTCGTGGAGGACGCTAGTATCCTCACGGAAGAGGATACCCTTGCAATCAAAGATATAGCGATGAATGACCGAGATTTAGTCGGTCGATTGGTCGCAAGAGACGCTCGGGTTGCGGCTGTAACAGTGAACTTCGTTGTTCCAGATGAGGAGCTCAATGCGATTACATCGATTTACCAAGCCTTAACCGATATCAAGGAACAGTTTGAGGCTGACTATCCCGACCTTCGACTCTACATAACCGGTGTCGTCGTTTACAATGCCACGATACAACAGAGTATGACGGATGGTGTGACGATCTTATTCCCCATTGCGTTTGTGCTTATGCTCGTCGTGATTATCACAGTGTTGCGTTCACTGCTCGGTACAGTTTCGATAGTCCTCGTGTTTATGAGCGCGATCATTGCGACAGTGGGTATTGCTGGTTGGCTGGGAACCGTATTTACTCCGATGATGTCGGCAATGCCCGTAACCATCATTGTCTTGGCGGTCGCACACTCCATTCACATTTTGAGTCCGATAACAAGCGGACTTCGCACCAACAACGATCGCAATGCTGTCATCGTTGAATCAATCAAGTCTCATGCTTGGCCGATCATGTTGACTTCGGTTACTACGATTATTGGATTCTTGAGTCTTAATTCATCGGACTCACCTCCGATTAAGGACTTGGGCAATTACGTCGCGTTGGGTACGTTCTTGATCTTTTGTTTGTCGATGACCCTACTTCCAGCATTGCTCTCGGTCTTGCCATTGAAAGCAAACAAAAGGGACGAGACTTCGCAAGTCTATTCACACCTCTTGCAAATTTTGTCATCAATTACAGGACTGCGCTCATTTTCGTGATGCTGGGGATTGCGATTGTCGCGGCATGGGGAATTCAGTACAACGTCATTTACAACAATTGGACAAAACAATTTGACGATTCTTACCAGTTTCAACGAGACACTGTCTTCATCCTTGAAAACCTCACTGGTCTGAACGAGCTTGAATTTTCTCTAGATTCTGGTGAAGAGAGTGGTATCACGAATCTTGACTATCTGCAGCAAGTTGACGAATTCTCGAATTGGTTGAGAGAACAGGAGCATGTTGAGCATGTTCGTTCGTTTGCAGACATCATGAAACGACTGAACCAAAACATGAACAACGACTCAGAGGAGCATTACCGATTACCGGAAACGAAGGAGCTCGCAACACAGTACCTATTGCTCTATGAGTTTTCGATTCCTTTTGGTAGAGATCTAAATGACCGGATTGATGTTGGGAAACAATCAAGCCGATTAACGGCTACTATCGCTGATCTGCCAGACTTTGAGTTGAGACGGATCGCCATCGCTGCCCAGGCATGGTTGCGAGAGAATGCCCCAGAGCTTGAAGTAGATCCAACTGGGATTGCTGTTGTTTTTTCATACTTGACAGATCGCAACCTCAAACGAATCTTGTTGGGTACTGGGATTGGGATGGCATTGATTTCGTTCATTCTGATCTTTTGCTTCAGAAGTATCAAATATGGTCTGATCAGCTTGATTCCGAACTTCGTACCGCCTATTCTTGGCTTTGGAATCTGGGGTTATCTATTCGGTGTCATGAGCTTGGAATGCGCGATAACCATCATTATTGCGTTTGGTATTTTGGTGGACGACACAATCCACTTCCTCACTAAATATCGAGATGCGAGATTGCGGGGAGAGTCTTCTATAGAGGCAGTTCGCTATGCGATTCAGACGGTTGGCAAAGCTCTTTGGACTACCACGATAGTGGTTGTTGCGGGCTTTATGGTCTTTGCGACCTCTGAATTCATGGGGATCTATGTCCTTGGCTTAATGACCTCACTGTTGGTGTTCTTAGGAATTCTGATAGACTTCTTCCTGTTGCCACCCATCCTAATGTGGATCGATCGAGACAGTAAGCCAGGTGAAACCGCTTTAGATAGTGGCACCTCCGCTGTGGGTACCAGTTCATCTAGCTAATCGTTCGCAAATGCGATCGGCAACTCACTTAGTGGAGGTAGTTTAGTTTGCTTGCGACAAGTAAGCTGCACACTGCTCAGCGGCCATCTTACCCGTCTTCATTGCCGCATTTGTCAATGGTCCAAAGCACCAATCGCCACAGAAATAGAGCCCCTTAACCTGTTCGGGAAGTTCTTTGTTCAGCATCGTATGGACTCGAGTGAACTCATGGCCCTTGACTAGTGCTCCAGCCTCTGGCCAGCGATAGATTCGCGTAAATATCGGTGGTTCTTCCTTGAGACGTGGATAGTATCGGTAGAGTTCTTTCATGATCTCACCAGTGACGGCTTCGTCATCGGGGTTCGCCAATAGCGGATCTGCGAATTCATTGATTAATACCACGTGGTACAGGAATTTTCCAGGGGGCATCGCATTGGGAATAATCATAAATGAGTTTTCGATAGTTGAGATCATCGTATCAACCTCGTGATCGAACACCGTAGCTAGTGCTTTTTTGGGCATGATGGGATAGTTAGTACCTAACACTAGCTTGATAGCACTCGTGTACTCTATTTGACTCATGAGATCACGAAACTGATGAGGTAAATCAGGCAACATTGCGGCAGCGTGATTCGCAGGGGCATTACAAATTACCGCATCGGCTTCGACCATCTTTCCACTCTGGGTCTTGATGCCTTTCACCTGTCCGTCTTGCAGTACGATCTCAGAAACGGGAGTAGAAACATGGACATAGTCCTTATATTTTTCGGCCATTTTGCGTCCGAAAGAGCCGACTCCAGTCGATGGCATATTCAATTTATGTTTGAAATCGACGGACAGGTTGTAGAGCACTGTTACGGCGAGTGCTGGGCTCATTGATGTAGCCATGCAATAGCCTCGAAGATCATTTCTAAAAAACTGATCACAGACCAAAAACAAGTCATTGGCCTTGCCCCATTCCAGAAAGTCAGCATGAGTGTCGAATGGCAGCAAAACATCCACATCGTCTAAGCTAAGTTGCTCTTTGTGATCCTCACAGTATGACTTAAACTTAATGTATCCCTTGAGCCCAGCCCAGTTCACCACACTACCAGATAATATCGTCCCAAGTGTTTTTAGTCGATCCGACATGCTGCCGAAAGGCAGGATGTAGCGCATCTTGTTGTCTTTGTAGACTAACCCACCAGTCTTTTTGGGTTGGGAATCGAAGGGTGCTCCAATATCTTCTGAAGCTTCCCGAATGGTCTTATAACCTTCTAGGAAAAGAGAAGCTGCTCGGTCAATCTGAAAGTCTTCATAGGTATCACCTCCGATCCGACCCCCAATGAAATCTAGAGCTTCATAACCTTCGACATCAATTTCTGGATTGTTTTTTCGCAGGAAATGTAACGCTCCGACTCCACCAGTACCCACTCCCACCACAATCACTTTTTTCTTTTTATGTTGACCAGTATCTTCAGTCATACGGACATTACTCCTGTGAATGGGGAACGTCTGAACCTTTACGCTCAATGGTTAGAAATTGAACCCTTCCGTTAGTTATTGAAAGACAAATAGCTTAGCTGCACTCAGTAAATGGGTGTTTAATAAGCAACATTTTCCGTAGGCTGCTCATTTTAAATATATTATCGATTTTTCGTGCGTTTTGCGGTCAGTGACCGGAATAGAGTTCACTTTTTTGGCTGACCAACTATTACATTTTTGCGTTTAGATCTCAGCAAGTCGATGATTGATGAATCGATGGAGATATCCAGTTAACACCTAGAAATTCATAGCAAATTGGATGAACACTAACCACTGAGAAGGAAAACAGAATAGCCTGCTTATGAAGCACTTGCATAGTTCATTAGAACGATGATCCGCTGTAATATTTGTCACAGAAATGGTTTCAAAGGCAAAATACGTAGGTAGAAGTTCTTCTACAAGATCTGTACCTAGAAAGCTTCCTGTAAACTAAACTCACTAAGTGTCCATCTGGTCTGAGTAACTATTGATGGCAGACCCCATCATCATTTTTCGTTTAACTGCTAACGAAGTCGAAGAGTTTAGTCCTATGTTGCGGGACTTTGAACAACAATTCTGGTACCCACTTGGCAACACGGCAAAGTTTCGCATGCAGCATCAAGGTGCCTATACAGATTTCTTCCAAGCTATGGGAGATGCGTGTTGTTTCGTTGCATTAAGAGACGATCAAGTACTTGGAGTCTTGAGTGTTGCTATTCGTACGCTGATCGATTCCGAGCGAAACCAGAAAAAGATTGCTTATGTTGCGGATGTGAAAGTTTCTAGGAAACTACACGGAAGCTCAGTACTTTATAGGCTCGCTCGCACCGCAATCTTGTGGTTGCAAGGGGAAGTAAGTGGCGCATACTCTGTAGTCATGGACGGCACTTCGGTTACGCCCAATCAATACACCGGAAGAGTAGGGGTCCCACAATTCTCTTGGTTTGATCGGGTGCGTATCTTTAGTTTCTCAACTGAGCTTGATCTACCAGAGTTCCAGTCTGTTGATATCAAACCTTGGAGTGGGAAACAATCTCCGTCCGATCCTCAAGGAAAAGCGACCAATTTAGTTTGGTTGAATACCGATCCGACTCTTAGGTCAAACTCAAACCCTGTTTGGTTAACCGATTCTGCCTCCGGAGCATGTGGATTACTGGAGGATACAAGAAGGGCGAAACAGTTGTTCGATAAGAGTGGTCTTGAAATGCGTTATGCACACTTGACGTTTTCTAGCTACGATCAACCAAAAGACCTAGTGAAATTGCTTCCTACTGCGTTGTCGCGAGCACGTTCCTTAGGCTACACAGACGTATTCGTCACCGTGGTAGATGAACATAGCCAAGATTTAGAACAAGCTCTCGAGGGCTTGACCTATCAAGAATTTTCCGCTTCCATTTATGGATTTTCTCTAGAACCAGACTTTGCAAAACTAGTCTATTCGTCTGAAATCTAGACTCAAAAAATCTAGATATAACCGCTACACGGTATTTGAGCTCTGGTTAGGAACTAGGACCCAATACGGAAACTGAAGCTGTCAGGGTGACGGTTTTAGGCGGAAGACACAAGTCGTCTCGACAGGTCTGATATGTCACTTCACACGAGATTTCATACTCACCTGGATCAACATTCGCGGTACCGATGAACTGCTTTACTGTAATTTGAGGTCCGGTGAAAATGTCGTAGGATCCTTTGAATTTATGGAACGGTAACTGTGCTTCACCAATAGTCTCTAGCTGCTCTGGGACATTGAAGGACACGATTGTTTCCTTCATGCCTTGTTCGGCGTTTTTGCCCGTAGGAGCGTAGATATACCAACCGTCCTGGATATTGATGTTCAACGAAATTTCAGCGTTTTCACCTTGATTCAGTTGCCGAGGAATGTACATGTCCATATTGACCGGAGATGATTGAGTGCTAGAAGTTTCGTCAGTGGATGGCTCGGTTGAAGAGGGTGCTTGTTCACTAGGTACAAAACTAGCAGTTGTAGGCTTTTCTGATCCAAACATCACATAGATCCTACCCTGGTGACGCATGGTCAGCCAATGTTCTTTGTTTTCCTTGTAGAGTGACCCGACATTTTGTTCCCAATAGTCTATATTCATCTGCAGGCTTGCTTCAAAGGCCTCATCCCCTCCCGGATAACCATCTGGGAACATGGCCCCCCAACTTTCCCGAGTAGGTTTCTCTTGAGGTGGATAGCGACCGGGATCTTTGCCAGCAGCCTCCACTTCGTTAACAGATTCCCACTCCCACGAAAGCTCATTTGAGAACTCCCCACCATTGACCGTTGCTACACTCGCTCCAATGATGAGGTCGGGCGTGCCGTCTTTATTCCAGTCGTCGACAAAGAGTCGAGGTCCACTACCCGGAAGTGCTTTGCTCCCGTCAGCAGTCTTCAATAAATCTACAGCAGGATGAAATCGTGGTCCATCCTCAGTTTGCACTCCTTTAAAGAATGCCACTGCAAAATCCCCTGGGTGTGTATAAGAGCCTGTCACAAGCAAATCCAGTACTCCGTCACGATCCCAATCAACGACATACGGAGAGGTTTTAGAGTCACCCGACATCATGGTGATTCCAGCATTCTTCAACATCTCTATTTCTTCGTCTGTTCGATGTCGAACAATCAAAGGATTTCCGTTCACGTCCAGTAACAGCTGTCTGCGAGCGAACTTAGGTTCAGTTTTTGATCCGACATTTTCACTGATGCGTAGGGAACTACCGCCAGTGATCAAGTCGTAGTCACCGTCGCCATCAAAATCTCCCATCGATGCGGAGGAGTACACCCAATAGTCGAAGGACTCGATCTCATCTCGGGTTTCGTCTGGAGCAAAGGCCGGGTTCCATGCAGAGGTAGGATCACCTTCCTGTTCTAGTTTGAGACCAGGTAGGAAACCCTCTTCACTGCCTCTAAACCAGGTCACATGACCCGGGTGATACTGTCCAGTAATGATGTCTTGGTAGCCATCATTGTTTAAGTCATAGAAATAAGGAGTAAATCCGATGCAACACCACTGCTCGACTTCCATGATGGTTCCTTCTGTATCCATAGCCCACTGGAAGTCGTCTGTAAACTGTGGTTTCTCATCGGTACCAACGTTGAGGTAGACTCGCACGGTAGATCCGTCCTCGTGCATCGGGAAGCTTTCCCCGGAGTTGGTTTCAAATTCTCCTACTAGTAAGTCTCGTTTACCATCGCCGTTCCAATCCCAGAGTGCAGGGGCGGCTAAGCCGTGCTTTTCCGTTTTGAGGGGTACTGTTTCACCCATAATCAGGACCGGTTCTTTGAGATAGGGTGCTCCTTCGATATGAGTACCCTCGATTGCGGGAAATTTCATCTCTCCTAGACCTTTAGTGAGGTCTATGGCTACTTCTTTTTCAGGTTGTTGATTTGACGAGTCATCCGCTCCGTCAGCCGTGGCTGCACCACAGCCTGATAGGAAAACTGCAAAAGGAAATCCAACAATGGAAGTCCAAGTTAGGAACTTAGTACGGTTTCTCATAGAAATACCTTAAGTGAAAGCGAAAACACAACCGGGTTCCAGTGCCCAGGAATGAACGAATTAGTATAACCCATGTTACAACCTTGATGGAAATTATGTCAGGGGGAGATTTAAAGTCATCAGCCTGATGTTCGATCAGAAGCTATTTCTGACGCGAGCAGTTATCCCCAACCGGTTGATAAACGCCGTTTTTGGATTTCACCAATTGAGGTTCGTCCAATCTAAAGTTAGAACGAATCTCGATTTCAGGTACGCTGACTGGGGTTGTACGACTATATCCTACGGTGATATGGGGAACCAATGGTTTGCGATCTCCCAGTGACTCAAGGATTCCGCATTCAGATCTGACCCTAACTATGACCACTCGCGCAGACCTCCTGTTACGAAATCCGTCCAATACCTTTGCTTGACAAGAAATAGGAAAGTGCTTGCGGACCGTATCCAACTCGGTGAGTGCATGGTCTATTTTTGTAGGTGTTAGTGCACCGTAGAACTTTAGTGTAATGTGGTACTTAGCTGGATGAGTCCAGCGAACACCCCTAAGTTCTGGCAATTGGTTCGACAAGTCAGACTGTACTTGTTCAGGCAAAAACGACCCGATGAAGTATTGTGAGGTGTTATTTGCTTTCAGAGTCGATCAGTTTTTCGAGTTCTTGGAGGGAACAGTACGGTTCAGTCAAACACCTCTGTGAAACTATGTTTGCTAATCGTTGAACGACGGAGTTTGCAGGTGTGGGCACACCATGAAGTCTACCCAATAGTACGATCTCACCGTTGAGGTAGTCAACCTCGATATTGCCGGTTTGGCGTTTGACACTCTGAAGAGAGGAACTACCCAATCTAGCGACTCCAGGCACCTCACCTCTAGTAAACCTACGCAGTTTGATGAGGTCATCCATTGAAACTGCATGGATACCCGCGGCTTGAAAACAATATTCCGCTTCCTCGATGAGACGAAGTCTCATTTCCCTTGAATACTCTCCGGTGATTGCTTCAACTCCATTAATCAAATTCATGAGTAATTTGCCGTACTTGTATCGATAGGCGTGTTCTGAAGCTTCAGAAGCTATGTCAGATGCCTCCAGGTCTCGAGCAATCTCCTTGGAGAGACGGTCGACTCCACCAGGGTATCGACCGATAAAGAACGTACCTCCAGCCCGATTGGCAAAATTTACAACCACTCCAGGTTCCAAGTGCTCCGTTGGGATCAAAATGCACATCGCATACACCCGAGGCATTCGCCGTAGCACCATCTGTTCATTCACAACTCCGTTTTGACAACACACGACGGGCAATGATTGAGGAGCTACCGAAGCCAGGTCTTCTATCGCTGAGATAGTCTGCTGTGTTTTCACACACAGAAGCACTACATCATCGACCTGCCACTCGATCTCTCGGGGATGCTTGAAGGTAGGGATCGGTAGGGTAACGTCGTGAACGGGAGAGACAAACCGTAGCCCCTTGTCTTGCAGGACACTACCGTGTTCCCCTCGTGCGATGAATGCAACGTTGTATCCGTTTAAGTGAAGACGAGCTCCTACGGTTCCGCCGACGCCTCCTGCTCCCAGTATCACATATCGCATGGCGCTAGTGGATCAATCTGATCGTTTTTCAACCTGTTTCTATTCTCTTTGGACTTGTTTGACTCGTTCGATCCATTTCTTTGGATGGCTATGGCATGCGAGAAACGGAGGATTCAGTAACGACGGTTTGAGATTGTAGGTTAAGGGTTGTCCGTCTAAGTCGTAGATCCCGCCTCCTGCTGCTTCTAAGACGGCACCTGCCGCAGCTGTGTCCCATTCATTCGTAGGACCAAAACGAACATACAGATCAGCTAGCCCCTCGGCAATGAGACAGGCTTTTAAACTACTACCCATGACTTCGCTATCTACTTCGGTGCCTTCAGACTCCAGCAGTTCAATTAATCGTCGGTTTTCATCATGAGCATGATGTCTACTTTTGAAAATGCGGATTTTGCTTTTGTTTGAAGAGACAGCAGAAATCCGAACGGTACCGTTTCGATCACTACGGTAGGACAGCCCTTCTTTTACTTGACCAGTGTAAATTGTGTTTTTGGTCGGTACACCCACGACTCCCAGTGTGGGTTTGTTGTTTTCGACCAGGGCAACATTGACGGTAAATTGACCCGTACGTTTGATGAAATCTCGAGTACCGTCCAATGGATCAATTAGCCAATATCGACTCCACTGTCGACGAACTTCAAAAGACGGTATCTTGGCTTCTTCAGACAACACCGGTGTACCTGGATCAAGTTGATCCAGACCCGAGAGAATAGTCTCATTAGCAAGCAAATCGGCTGCTGTGACCGGTGTGTGGTTGTTCTTAGTCTTAGTCTCAAACTCAGAGTCATAGACTGAAAGAATTTTTTTGTGGGCCGTGTCTACGATTTGCTTTAGTTCTTCAAGCATGACTGTTTTCAATGCTGCTTTGAATTGTTTCGGACTATCTGTTTTTCACAAACTACAATAGGTTTAGATAGTCTCATTTTTATTTCAACGTGTCCGATCGTTTCACAAATCGTTATTCAAACTCAAGACCTCCAAGTCTTGTTCATTAAGACCCCATTTGCTGGTTGTGTTACCGTGGGAGGAAATAGAAACCGTTTTCCTGGATCTGGATGGTGTATTAATCGATCTGTGTTTCGATCATGAACTTTGGCGCCAGGTTTTGCCCGAAGCTGTTGCACAGCAATCGAATAAAAGTTTAGATGAAGTACGACGAGAGTTATACGGTGGTATGCGGCCGCCTTATGGTATTCACAACTACTGCGTGGATTATTGGAGTACCCGATCGGGTTGCGATGTCCGAGCGCTGCACCGCGCTCGTCAACACAGGATGATGTTCAGAGCGGGCACCAGAGCGTTTCTTGAATTTTTGAGAAAACAGTCGTGCAGTACGGTTATTGTGACCAATGCTCACCCGTATAGCCTTCAACTTAAAGACCAAGCAACAGGAATTTGCAAATGGGTCCATGAGTCCTATTCGGCTCATGAGTTTGGTATTTCTAAGGACTACACTGAATTTTGGTCTCGATTGGCTGACAGAGTTAGCTATACACCGAGCCGTTCACTCTACATCGACGATCGGCCCGAACTTCTTGAAGTAGCGGAGAAATACGGAATAAAACACTTGGTTACCGTCGAACAACCAGACTCAACCAACACTCGAAAGATTCATACTCGTTACCAGTGTATTTCCGAGTTCAATGAACTCATGAGGTAGGCTGCAGCAGTGTCTGAAACCTTAAGAATCGACAAATGGCTGTGGGCGGCTCGGTTCTATAAAACACGATCTCTAGCTCAGACTGCTGTCACTACAGGACGTGTGCGTCTGAACGGTGAGAAAACCAAACCCGCTCGTGGTCTCAGGCGTGGGGACGAATTGTCGGTGACTGTATCAGATGTGCGTAGGGTTATTGTGGTACGAGATCTTTCTGCAAAGCGTGGACCAGCAACAGTCGCTCAAGGTTTGTATGAAGAAACTCCAGAGTCAATTGAGCAAAGAGAACGAGTAGAGCACCAACGCAAGGAAGAGTATCGACTGCGCTCTGTGTCGAAATTTAAACCTCACAAAGCAGATCGTCGAAAACTAGCTCGACTGAAACGGGAAAGTCAGTACGGTAATAGTTAAAGTAATGCTATTTCATGTCAGTGTCCATGCTGATTTGGGACACGGTTGCTAAAATATTCCTTTTCTACTCCTGGACTATTTCAATCGAAGCTCTCGACGAACCCTCCCAATTTATTAACCTCAACTTACCTTCTTTAGCAGAGCATGTCATCCACGGAAACGAAGGTCGATTATTAGCCAATGGTGCGATTGCGGTTCGCACAGGTGCTCGAACCGGTCGTTCTCCGAAAGATCGATTTATCGTCTGTGATGCTACGACCGAATCTTCAGTAGATTGGGGTGGAATTAACCAACGTTTTGATCCTGAAGGTTTTGTTCGATTGTGGAATCGAGTCAGTGAATTTGTAAGTTCTGACTCAACCTATCGCAGCTATATGCACGTGGGTGCACACCCCGAGCATCATTTGCCGATTCAGGTAACGACACAGTATGCGTGGCATCACATGTTTGCTCAAGCATTATTTGTCACTCCCGATGAATTCAATCCATCCGACAAGCCTATTTGGGAAATATTGAGTGTACCCGAATTTCAGTGCGTGCCTGAGCGCGACGGTACGAACTCCGACGGGACGGTAATCATAGACTTCACGAGACGACGAGTTCTAGTCGCAGGTCTGAAGTATGCGGGTGAGATGAAGAAGTCGATGTTTGCGGTGATGAATTTCTTGTTACCCGAGCAAGATGTCTTGCCGATGCACTGTTCGGCTAATGTGGACTCTTCAGGTAAAACCGCACTGTTTTTTGGACTTTCCGGAACCGGAAAAACCACACTGTCGTCTGATGAGGATTGTGAATTAATTGGAGACGATGAGCACGGTTGGGGAGTCAGTACTGTCTTCAACTTTGAAGGGGGTTGTTATGCCAAGTGCATCAACCTATCTCGTGAAACTGAGCCCGTGATCTACGATGCGATTCGGTTTGGTGCGATTGTTGAGAACGTAGTCTATGATGAGGAAACTCGCATACCCGACTACACAGACACTCGATATACCGAAAACACCCGCGCTTGTTATCCCAGGGCCAATATTCGTTCTTGTCAGCCCGACAATCGTGCCGGTGAACCGGAAACTATTTTCTTTTTGACTTGCGATGTCAGTGGTGTCCTTCCACCTGTTTCTTTACTCAGTGAGGAAACTGCAGCTTATCATTTTTTGTCTGGATACACGGCACAAGTGGGTTCAACAGTGATGGGATCCAGTGATCCATTTTCTGCGACGTTTTCTGCGGGTTTCGGCGCAGCGTTCCTACCTAGACCACCTGGAGTTTATGCCGAATTGCTGATTCGAAGAATGAAGGGTTTTGGGTCTAAGGTTTATTTAGTGAACACGGGCTGGAGTGGGGGTCCGTACGGAGTAGGAGAACGCATGAGTATCCCGACTACCCGGCGCATTATCGAAGCGGTTCGTTCTGGTGAAGTCTTGCGCGTACCGCACAAGCATTTACCTATGCTCAACTTAACAATTCCAGTACATCTCGACGGGATTAATTCAAAGATATTGAATCCCCAAGACACTTGGAGTAACCCAGAAGATTACACGGTCGCACAAGCCTCACTGATTGCAAAGTTCAAGGAAAACTTCAAGAAGTTCGTAGTCGATGCGAAGATTGCTGCTGCAGGACCGGGATAGGACGGGAAGCTTTTGGACTAGTGATTGGATAATCTCCAAGCGTTAGTTCGTCACATGTTAGCTTGAATTGGGAACGTAGTTTGTTCTCAATCAACCTTTTGTTATTGCTAGATGAATGATGTCTACCCGATACCAACGTGCTCTTGAACATTTGCGTGGAAACGTTGGTTTCACGCGCCTCAATCATGGGCTCGAAAAGGAAGCGCTGCGGATAGACCGACACGGGTATCTCTCCAAAAAGCCTCATCCGAGTGCATTAGGAGCAGCGCTCACCCATACAGCGATTACGACGGATTTTTCGGAAGCGCAGCTGGAGTTCATCACCTCCGTTCACACTTCCATCGATCAGTGCGTGAAAGAAATGGAGCGTATTCATGCCCTGGTATACCAAGCTCTAGACAACGAAATCTTGTGGCCGTCAAGTATGCCTTGCATGTTGAAAGGTGAACGGACCGTTCCCATCGCCGAATACGGCCGCTCCAACCTCGGTCGCATGAAACACATCTATCGGCAGGGTCTCGGTCATCGATATGGGCGATATATGCAAACGATTTCTGGTGTGCACTTCAACTTTTCGATTCCCGCCGAGCTTTGGAACAGCTATGCGGAGTTCGTGGGAGCGCGCGACACCGTTGAATTTCGCAACGATTCTTATCTCTCAATGATTCGGGAGTTTCAAAGCACAGCATGGTTAGTGTTGTATCTGTTTGGCAGTTCACCTGCAGTTTGTGGTTCGTTTATGGCTGGTCGGCTGCATGAACTAGAGAACTTTGGTGATGAATCGTATCACTTACCCTATGCGACTTCTCTTCGCATGGGACCCCTAGGATACAAGAGTGCTGTTCAGGCGAAACGGTTTGTGAGCTACAACTCTATTGAATCGTATACCCAATCAATTCTGCCATTACTTATGAATCCTCATCCTCCCTATACAGAGATTGGAATCAAGGATGATAGAGGGGAGTACAAGCAGTTATCGACTGCCATGTTGCAGATAGAAGCAGAGTTTTATGCGACGGTTCGACCTAAACCCCAAGCGAAAGGCATCGACAGACCGTTGGTTGCACTGAATAAAGAAGGAATTGAGTACGTCGAACTGCGTTGCTTGGATTTAAACCCATATTTCATCACCGGAATCGACCGAGTGACTCTGCATTTTCTAGACGCTCTTTTGCTATATTTGTGGTTGAGTCCGAGTAAACCAGACTCTCAAGATCGCTGGGATGAAATACAACACAATGATCAGATTGTTGCCGAGCAGGGCAGGAAGCCCGATCTCAAGATCCGAGTCGATGGGAAGGAGGAGTCCATGCAACAACTAGCATTAGAAATCTTGGAGCAAGTGAAGGTAGTTGCTGAGATATTGGACGAAGCGAATGACTCGAAAAGCTATCGTGCTTCAGTCGATCTTCAGAGACAGAAAGTTGTGGATGTTTCACACACCCCTTCAGCTATATTGCTCCAAGAAATGGCTGATACTGAACAGTCTTACTATTGGACGGTTGCGAGTTTAGCAAAGAAGCATCAAGAATCCTTTAAGAATGTCACCATACCCACTGAAATGTGGGAACGCTTCGACCAACTGAATCAAGAATCGCGACAAGAGCAAGCGCGAATCGAAGCAGCAGATGAACTTTCGTTAGACGACTATATCATTCAGTCGCAATCTCTAGAAGGTGTGCGATGAACCACCTCGCGCATTGTTGGTTAGCGAGAGGATGCGATGGACATGTTGCTGGTGGTTTTCTGGGTGATTTCTACAAAGGTCCGATTCCCTCACACTTACCCAAGGACTTTCAAGAGGGATTGCAATTACATCGCCATATCGACACACTAACGAACCAAATGGATGAGATGAAGTCAACATACTGTAGATTTAGTCCGAAATTGCGCAGAGTTGCTCCTATTCTTTTGGACATGATGGCGGATCACATCCTGGCACGATTTTGGGACCAGCATGCCCAAGGTAAATTACCGAAATTTACCGCCTATTGCTATGAGACAATTCCACGGTATCCAATACCTGAAAGAGGATTGAAGGCGTTTAATTTCATCGTCAGTCGGAATCTATGGAACCAATACGTGGAATTTGAAACAATATTAGAAACCATGGATCGACTCCTTAAGCGCTTGAAGATGTCACAGTTATCGTCTGAATTGAAAGGAATCGATGATCGATTGGAAGAGTTTCACCAGGACTTTTGTGAGTACTTTCCGATGATTGAGCAACGAGCCACCTTGTGGATCGAGAACAACACGCAGAGCAAGGCACCGAAAGAGTCTAAAATCTAGAAACAGAACCACCATAGACGAAACGCACATCGTGAATCAAAGGGAGAACCAAACTGATTCTGAGAATTGACCTCAAACATTCCGAAACTTGGAATGCCTTGGCACTATTCATAGGTGGTGCCACTCTAGCGGCAACTCTGATTGCAGAGCATGTCTTTAACCAAGCTCCGTGCAGTCTATGTTTGTCTCAGAGATATTGCATGGTTCTAGGCATCTTGTTCGTCATGTTCGGGATGATTTCGGAACCACGTAGGGGTATATTCCCATTGTTAGCTATTTTGGCTTATTTGGGCGGTATCGCATTTGCAATCTACCAGATGTTGCTCATCAATATTGATTCAATGACCAGCTCTTGCGGTTATGATTTGCCCACAGCTCTCCAATACGACTACCCTCTTCAAGATGTGATTATGGTGTTTTTCACCGGTTCTGAATCATGTTCTGAACAATCGATCTTCCCTTATTTGTCTGCAGCTGGCTTCTTCGGTTTAATTGTTATTTCAGTCATTCAGTTCATACTGGGACCTCGATCCAAACGCCCATAGCACACTTTATTCTGATTCAGTGCTCCTCTCAATGAGACTGCAACATAGGGAGTGGATCAGTTAGCCACGAGGACTAATCGACCCTGATTCAGTTCCGCAACGTATTCTTCAAATACGGTAGTGATTCCCTGTTTGAGGATTTATCTTTCACCGTCCATGCGGGTCAACGAGCTGGAGTGGTCGGGCGTAACGGTGTCGGAAAATCAACCTTGCTTGAGATCCTATTGGGCCGCCTACTTCCCGAAGATGGCGAGACGATCCGACCGTCGAACTGGCGAGTTGCATCGTTACAGCAATACGTTGCACCCTCAAAGCAAACCGCATTGGAATTCGTAAAAGACGGTGATGTCGTCCTTCGATCTCTTGAAAAGAAAATTAAGAATTCAGAGTCTTCAGGTGACGAAACTACTCTAGCAAAAGCACTCGCAGATTACGAAGATTTGGGCGGTTTTCAACTTGATCACCGAGCAATAACCATCCTAGTTGGTTTAGGATTTTCGCATCCTGATTTCCAGAAACAACACCAAGCATTTTCCGGCGGCTGGAGGATCAAACTCAACTTAGCCCGAACTCTATTGACCCCATCTGATCTATTGCTGCTCGACGAACCTACCAACCACCTAGATCTAGAAGCGACAGTATGGTTGCGACGTTGGCTGCAAAAGTATGAAGGCACGGTTCTCACGGTTGCGCATGATCGCGACTTTTTGGATCGAGTGGTAACCAACATCATTCACATTGATCAAAAACGTGCTAAGACCTACAAAGGAGGGTACACCGATTTCGAGAGGGAGCGAGTGTTGCACATGCAACACCAGGAAGCGATGGCAACAAGGCAAGCCAAGGAAAGGGAAAGAATCGAAGTATTTATCAATAGATTCCGTGCCAAAGAGAGTAAAGCAAAACAGGTTCAAAGCAGAATCAAAGCTCTGGAGAGAATGTCAAAAGTGTCGGTTCTCCACCGCCAAACTCCTTACCAGTTTTCAATACCTGCACCCAAGCAATTTGATCAGCCCATGGCTTCTTTTGATGAGTGCAACCTAGGATATGACGACAAAGTGGTGATCAGCGGGCTTACTCAACGCATTTATCCTCGTGATCGCATTGGACTGTTGGGAGTGAATGGCGCGGGTAAATCCACACTATTGAAAGCTCTTGCAGGGGAACTCACACCGATGTCAGGATCCTTTAAATTGAGTCCACACACGACTGTTGGTTATTTCTCACAACATCAGTTAGAGATTTTGGATGAAAGCAAAAGTGCCTACGAACAAGTTCAGGCATTGAGCGAGCAAGCACCGCAATCAGTGCGAGGATTCTTAGGCTCGTGGGGGTTTTCTGGGGATGATGTCTATCGACCCGTGAGCCAATTTAGTGGAGGAGAGAAAGCTCGGTTGGTACTGGCTCGGATAGCCATGACTGGATCTGCTCTACTGGTGTTGGATGAGCCGACTAACCATTTGGACTTGGAATTGCGAACGGCACTAGCTTCCGCCTTAGATTCATTTGATGGAGCGGTTGTGGTTGCAGCTCACGACCAGCACCTATTGCGGCAATGTGTGAATGAATTTTGGCTGGTGCAAAAAGGTTCGATTACGGTCTTCGACGGAGACCTGGAAGACTATGAAACACACATAGTCACTGAAGACTCTTCATCCAAGTCACCTACGGTTATTTCGAGCCGAGAGAAACGAAAACAGCGTGCGGCCACACGCCAGAAACACGGCGTATTCATTCAGAGGAGATTGGAAATAGAAGATGAAATAGAGCGATGGAACCAAGACATCAAGGATCTGGATGAATCATTCGCTGACCCCGATTTCATGAGTGAGATAGATCGTCAAGAATTGAATCGACTCATGGCCGCCCACAGCAATGCACGAAGCCGAATTGCAGAACTTGAGAAAGAGTGGTTCTCTATAGAGGAACGACTATCGGAGTACGAAACCTAGGGTATCGCACTACATTTGCTCTCGAGCATCCTGGACAAATATCTTGGTGAAATCAGCTTCTAGCTCCATTGTGTCCCCCCGTCTCTGGATTTCAATGGAAATGACCCCATCACTTTTTGATTGAGCCCTTTTCACGTGGTCTATTGCGCGAATAGATTGTTCACCAATCGTGAGGAGAACATCACCAGGTTTCAAGGGTAGGTCGCCTTCGACACTGAGTACGACAACTCCAAACTCTGCATCAAAGTATTCCCCTAGATCACTTTCAAATTCAAAGAGAACTAATTGATCGCCTGATGTAGTCCACCATTGATCTATCACGGGATTAGAGACGACAATATCATAGAAGGGGTAGCGTATGCTCTCTGTCACGTCTAGTTCTATAGGGATGAGTTCGGTTTCTCCCTCTCGCTTTACTGATAACGTTACTGGGCCATCCCAGACCGATGAAAACAGGGTCACCTCAAGGGAATTTTCTGAGTTATTAAGAAGTTTCCCATGATTCTCTTCATTTACGAGTTTGACTATCGTGTCGTTGGTTTGAATACCAGCTTCCGCTGCAATACTCTCAGGGGAGACTGAGGTGACAATGAGGACATCGTTTGTGCCAGGTTTGATTTCCATCCCTAAAACTTCGGAAGTGAAGCTCTCTTGAAACGCGGGAATCACCGACTCTTCTACTGCATCCAGGGTATGCATGATCATTGAGGACATGACCTTGGTGGCTACTTGAGCAGGGTTAATTTCTTCTGGCATTGCAATAGCTGCCTCCAATGAATCCAGTATTTGGGTTGCAAGGACATCCCCTTCGAACTCTGCTAGGACCTCATACACTCTTTCCTCATTGGTAGGATCAACGAGTTCTGATTCTCCTAAAACTGATAGGCATATCAAAGTTAGTGATAACAACAGCCAATTCTTCATACCTTTATCCTTCTGATCTATCGTTTCGTTACCTAATGTCACATTTCCATCGGATTCAACAACATACTGTTCTTCGGAACTGTGAGGGTCTTGTTGCGCTTTTTGCGTTTGACTTCGACTTCAAGTTCTTCGTTTTCTGCCTCTCGAACATGTCGTTTGGCGTGGGAAAGGGAGCGAACAGGCTTATCGTCGATGGTTAACAGAATATCACCTGGCATCAGGGGGGACTCTTCGATGACATCTAGGACTAACACACCATACTCTACATTGAAATAGTGTCCTAGATCCTTTTCGATTTCCATGACGGATACGCTGTTTAACTTTTTGCCTTTGAACTGCAGTTGTTCAGGTAAGCTCATCCAATCCTCGATGTTATTTAACCTGAACTCGTAACTGTCTGCATCGCCTCCGTATTCTCCAAGTTCGATTAGTTTCCCTATTTGGTTTTTCTGCCACGTGGAATAATCAACAGTATCTACTTTTAATGTAATGTTGTCCTCTCCCCTCTTTACCGTTAGATCGACCTCGTTTCCTGGTTCAACAGCGTTGATGTAACCCTGGAAATATGCTGTTGGATTGGCTCGTTCGCTGAGTTCAACATCATCGACCATGGTGATGATGTCTCCATCGAGAATTCCACTCTCTGCAGCAGGTCCTCCCTGCACCACACTCAGAACTACCAGGCCTTCGTCGCTTGGAGGATCCAGGAAGACTCCTATCATTCTTCTACCGGTATCCGATGAACTAGAAGGATCACTCAGAGCGGTATCTACAGCTAACTTGTCACCTACATCAAAATACATCGTAAACGGTCTTACTGGACCCTTGGTCACTATTTTTTCCTCTAGCCCTCGAACATCTTTTGCTGAACTCAGTGCATCAACAAGTGCTTGTTTAGCTATTTCTAACTGCTCTATGGCTTCAGCTACTTGTTTCTCTGTTTTCTGAATTGAAGCTTTGCTTGTTTCTTCAAGCTGACTGTCTTCCTCTTGATCTTTCGCAGAAATCGAAAGTGACATCATGAGCGATATGCAGATGACGAATAATCGGCTCAGTGGTTTGAATTTTTTCATGATTTGTTTTCCTAATGTTAGTGGATATTGCTAACTTTCTGAATCAGACTCTGTTGTTGATGAGTCCGGATGTCTAGGTAGCTTTGCTTTAAAGCATCTCGAGTGACTTCCAGATCTGATACACGCGGGTTGCTTGGGTCGTCTGGGAGTTGGCTGAGTTCTTGGTCTATTTCTGCGACCCAAACGATGATTTCCGTTGGTGTTAAGTCAGGGACAACGGGTTCTAATGGATTCATGTCAACCATTGAGATAGTACCCGGTTGCTGAACATTTTCGACTGATGGAATTTGAACTTCAAGCGCCACCTCCATGGTGTCTTGATGGACAGACTGTTGGCCGACGAGGATCCAGATTGTAGGAGCAGCTACCATAGTGAACACAACAAACGAAATGGCCTGTTGTCGAATGACTCTGCGTTTGTGGATCCTCTTTTTTACGTCGGCGAACAGTCCGTCAGGAGGGGTTTTTAGTGGCAGTGACTGAAGTTGTTCAGAGAATGTGTCCATTGAATCTACGGACATGAGAGCGTGCTCCAGGAAGCAATGAAATCAGGGTTAGGTGATTCCGATTTTGAGTATTGATTTTTGTTGAACTGCGTAGAAAGTCTTGAGATGATCACTTTTGAGTAACTAGTGCTTCGTTTGAGTAATGTGCCGATCTCTTGATGCGTATATCCTTCAACGCAATAGAGCCAAACTACTAGTCGTGTCTTGGTATCCATCTTCGCGAGTGCATGTTCGATATCGATTTGGTTGGTCGTGTCGTGTTCGTAACCTTCCTCGGGTAGAACTACTTCGATTCTTCGACGATACCAGGGTGATCGTATTCGCATGTAGCAGTGATTGACTGCTATGGTTCGGACCCAACCAACAAAACTCTTCGGTTCTTTGATGGTTTTGGCCTTTGTGATCACATCGACGAAAGTGTCCTGAGTGATGTCCTCAGCAGCCTGAGGATCAGCCATAATCCGCAACACCATGGAGTAGACTCGAGGTCCTAAGACTTCATAGACGTGTGATTGAGCTTTAGCATCGCCTTCTTTGAGTTTGGCGACGACTTTTTCGTCAATTTTTACACCGCGAATACTGGTCATGTACTGTTAGATGAATTCCCATCCAAAAAGGTCACGATAACTGGCAATTCATTTCCCGGTCGGAATCACCAGTTCACGAACTCTGCAGAGCACGAACCAGTGGAGCTAGAAAATTCGAATAGGGTTAAAATTAATCCATGGTGACAGCGTTTAAATAAGCAGTCGTTTGAAGCTCATTCAGCGACAGTTCCTGGAATACTCGTGAGGTGGGTATAGCCAACATCCAGGATAACGGCGACATCCCGTTTCATAAAACCTTACGAACCAGACTCACGTTTTTCGTGCTTGTCATCGTGGTACTAGCGGTGGTGAGTATGTCTACATTGCAAATCGGATACCATCATTGGGTGCTGAGCCAAGAGGTCAGGGAAGATCTCGTTTCGCTTGGAGATCAACTTGCCACGACGGTGGATAGGTTTCTCGAAGAGGAAATTTCCACACTAGAGTCGACTGTATCAGGTATAGACTTTTCCCAGCTTTTGAGTTCCGAAAATGAGACTCCTGACCTAGCTTCATCGGCCAAGCAAGCGTTATTAGCAGAGTTAGAAGATGTTCTTGCCGGTGTGAAAAACCTCGTCGATTGGCAGCTAGTGGACGACACAGCAACGGTCATAGCTGCTGCAGATCAAGTCAATCTTGGAAAGACACTCACTGCTAGTTCGTTTGAAACCACGGTGGCAAAGGGCGTATCCACCTTATTTGAACCGCAAGGATCCGAAGGAAGTCTTCTCTTGATTCGATTGCCTCTGGTGGATGCTCAGGGTACCTTGCTGGGTACCTTGCACATTGATCAAGATCCATCAGGTTTGAGATCGCTCTTGAATTTTGTCAATCTTGGCTATGAAGACGATGTCATCATTCACTTGTGTGAGCGGAGTTCAGATGACGAAATCCGTTATGTGTTTTCAACCGCAAATGAAACGGTTCTATTTGAAAGTCTAGATTCTGAAACGAATGCAGCACTCGCTATTGCTCTGAACGGTGAGTCAAGCATACGACAGATTTTCACAGAGAATGCCGAAATTCCAAGATTGGAGATTTCCCACCCATTGTCAATGCGTAACTGGGCGTTAGTCGCTGAAGTATCCGCATCAGCGATAGATGCTCCACCGACAGGATTCAATGGAATCGTCTGGGTGTTTGGCTTCCTCTCTCTGATCGTGATCGGTCTCGGAGTCTTCGCAGTTATCCAGATTGCACTGCGGCCACTATTGGGGGTACAAAAAGCTGCTGATCAAATCAATTCGGGAGACTTCTCGCCCTTACCACAACCAGGAGCTGTATCACTAGAGTTTGCAGCGATCATCCAGGCTTTCAACCACTTATTGGAAAAAGTGGATAGTAACGAACAAGAACTCGAAGAGGAAGTTCAACAACGAACTTCAGAATTAGAACAATCTAAAGTCAAGTTATCCGCAATGGTTGACTCCTATAAGCGGCAAGCAGAGTTGATGGATCAAGACTTGCAGCAAGCTGAGATCATCCAACGTTCACTTCTCCCCCAAACACCTCCGAAGGTCGATGGATTTACCTTTACTGCTTTATATGTTCCTGGCAACAGCATTGGTGGTGATTTGTACGATGTTTTCCGTATCGACGACCGCAAATTAGGGTTAGTGGTGGCAGATGCTACCGGTCATGGTGTCAGTGCTGCGTTGTTGTCGGTACTGTTCAAGAATCGATTGGATCTGGTCGAAGCTGATAGCGATGCCTTCCAGTCACAAGAGGCAGCTGAAGAAGGAATGGAAGCCCTACAGATGCCCATCAAGGAGTACAGTGCGATACCAGTATTTAGGAGAGTAAACGATGAATTAGTCTCTGATGCTGTGGGTGCCAACATGTTTGTATCTGCAGTACTAGGGATTTTGGATACTTCAACCAACCAACTCATTCTTGCCAATGCAGGACACCCTCCCGTCTTAGTGATACGCCAGAACGGCGATATTGAGACTATCAAGTCACCTGGACCGGCACTTGGACTCTATCCGGACGCACACTTTGCAGAGCACGCTCTCACTCTCAACGAAGGAGACAGTGTCTTCATGTATACAGATGGGTTAATCCCACCCGAACCCACCCAAGAGACAGGGATAGAAGCGATTGGTGCCAAGCTGCGAGATTGCACTGATCAAGCGCATGCTTTGAATGTACTATCTCACAATGCGACGAAAGATCTGGCTCCGGACGACAGAGACGATATCACCTTGCTTTGGGTCACAGTACAAGATCGTGAGAGCCGATTTGAGAATCGTTTCGATTCCAGTGACCGGGCAAATCCAGAGATGCAGTTGAGCAAATCCAACCCAGACTCATCACGTATCGAAATCGCACAGGAAGCAGGTGTGGTGTATCTAACATTTGTTGGGAGAGTGACTTGGGTTCAAGGAAAGCCATTAGTTAAGTGCATGAAGGAAACGACTCGCCAGCAGAAGAAGATCGTCATTGATCTCAGTCAATGCACCTACATCGACAGTGCAATGTTGGGTACAATACATGCAACCGCTCACGAATATTCCGTCAATCACCTAGACTTGAGCATTCAAGGGGTTCCGGAAGTGATTCAGAATGAGTTTGTGGAGCTGGGGTTGTTCGATGTCTTGGGATTTGTGAGTAATCAATCCGTACCCATTCCAACAGATAAGAACACATTGTCGGACGAAGACATGGACCTGGCTGCGCAACAACGTTGGTTGTTGCGAGCTCATGAAGCACTTGCTTCTTTAAACACAGCGAATGATGAGGAGTTCAAGTTGGTCATTGAAGAATTGCGTGAAGGCTTGGGACAAGCTGAACAAACGCGTGAATCCAGAAAACAAAACTAGAGGAGTTTCATTGGAAAACAGAACAAAGTTCTACATTAACGGAGAGTGGGTGGAGCCACTCGGTGATCAGCGAATAGATGTTATCAATCCAGCAACTGAATCGGTATTAGGTCAGATAGCACAGGGGACAGCAAAAGATGTTGATCGAGCAGTTGCTGCAGCTGTCGACGCATTCGAGTCGTACTCACAAGGCACCAAAGAGCAACGGCTGGAGTTAATTGATGCCATCATCGTAGCGTATGGTAAGCGAGTGGATGAAATGGCTGAAACCATTAGCCAAGAGATGGGTGCACCGATGGCCCTAGCTCAAACTCAGCAAGTTCCCGCTGGAATCATACATTTGCTTACCGCTAAGCAAACACTCGAAGATTTTGAGTTTGAAGAGACGCTCAGAGCGACCAAGGTCTATCACGAGCCGATTGGAGTATGCGGATTCATTACTCCTTGGAATTGGCCAATCAACCAGATAGTCTGCAAAGTTGCACCAGCGTTGGCTTGTGGTTGCACGATGATTCTTAAACCCTCCGAAGTTGCTCCTTTTAGTGGTCTGCTGTTCGCTGAAATTCTTCATGAAGCGGGCGTGCCACCAGGTGTCTTCAATCTAGTCAATGGAGATGGTCCAGCAGTTGGTGCAGCACTCGCTTCCCATCCGCATATTGACATGGTTTCGTTTACCGGTTCGACCCGAGCAGGGATAGAAGTCGCAAAGAATGCAGCACCTACCGTTAAGAGAGTCACGCAAGAACTCGGGGGTAAAGCTCCCAACATCTTGCTTGATGATGTTGATTTTGAAAGTGTCGTTTCCAGAGATGTCATCTTAATGTGTAGCAACTCAGGTCAAAACTGTAATGCTCCCTCTCGCATGCTTGTACCGAACTCGCGGATGGAAGCAGCAGCAGCGATTGCTAAAGTAGCAGCGGAGTCTATCACTGTTGGAGATCCCAGTGATCCAACCACTATTGGTCCGGTAGTATCCGAACGACAGTTTGAACAGGTCCAGAGCTACATTGATCAAGGAATCAAAGAAGGCGCGAAAGTCGAAACCGGTGGACCCGGAAAACCAGACGGGCTTGAGGTGGGCTACTATGTCAAACCAACGATATTTTCTCATGCCACCAATGATATGACCATCGCGCGAGAAGAGATTTTTGGACCGGTTCTCACACTGATCGGTTATGAAGACGAAGATGATGCGGTTGGGATTGCTAACGATACGATCTATGGCTTGTCGGCCTATGTCTCTAGTTCAAATAGTGAACGTGCAATGAATGTTGCTCGGAGAATCAGAGCAGGGCATGTTCACATCAATGGAGCGCCGCTTGATCCTCATGCTCCGTTTGGTGGATATAAGCAATCTGGAAATGGGAGAGAGTGGGGACGATTTGGATTTGAAGAATTCTTAGAAACTAAAGCTGTGATGGGATACGAGAGCTAGTTGCAATCTCCTGAGAGAACCTCGCAAGCATGAACTTCTGCGCGTTGGACGTTGAGACAGCCAATTCGTATCGCGGAAGTATCTGTCAAGTAGGTTTGGTCCGGGTCGAGGAGGGGAAGGTTGTTGATCAATGGGAGACGTTTGTCGATCCTGAGGTCGATTTCGACCCCATAAATATTAGCCTCCACAATATACGACCAAAGGATGTGGTGGGAGCTCCGAAGTTCCCTCAAATGCTTGAGATGCTTCGACCACGTGTTCGATCCTTACCCATAGTGAGTCACTCGCCGTTTGATCGAACTGCGTTCTTGAGATGCTATGAGGACCATAGTACCCCACCGTTGGATTCGTTTTGGCTGGACTCAGTGCGAATTGCTAGATGTTTTCTACCCGGTATAGCAGGTGGCTACAGACTGAAGAACCTGTGCCAAGTCTTAGATATCAATCTCAACCACCATGATGCTCTTTCGGACGCTAAAGCTTGTGTTGAAGTGGTTCTGAGAAGTGCCCTCGCGGGCAATGTTGAGAGTTTCCACGAAATAGTTAAACGGGTATCCTCGCCACGATCCACCCGACCAAGTGGTGACGCTGATGTCGTCCACTTTGAATCAGACGTAGATATCAATAGTCTAGAAGGTGAGACGGTTCTGTTCACTGGAACCCTGTCGAAACTTAGATCAGAACTAGCTCAAATCGCTACTGCTCTAGGTGCTACGGTTGCTTCAAGTGCCACTAAGAAAGTGACCCTATTGGTGGTGGGAACGCAGCATAAGCAGCTCATCAAGGGGTTCAATAAATCTAGTAAACACAGGAAAGTAGACGATCTCATCAAGGAAGGCTACGACATCAAAATAGTCGATGAGCAGAGTTTTTTGGAGACGATCAGTTAGCATAGTGACTAAGAAAAGAGGTACGAGTGCTTAGCTCTGAAAATTTTCTAGGACTGCTACTGTTTTTTGCGAGCTACTAACTGAGAAAGAGCAGCATACTGCCCGTCCGGATCTACCACCAGACCATCAAACTCAAACAACGGCACCAGAGCATTGCTCACTAGCTTGGGAAGCTCACCAAGATCTAACCGATATTCGGGGGATTCAGGACCTGCTAACGGACGATCATCATCGATGTACTTGTAGTGCAGTTCTAAGAGTAAGTGTCCACCGGGTACTAAATATTCATGAACCCGTTCGATGAACGGACGATTGAGATATCGAACCAAAATCACCAAATCAAACTGTCCAATACCCGTGAGTTCATCGTCTAGATCATGAATCTGGTAGGTAATTGCCGAGTGATTTTTGTGTTCTGTTTCCTGTGCACGCGCCAGGGCTTCATCGGAAACATCCACGCCTAGAACTTGAAACCCGTGGTGTGCTAAATAGCGACTGTTTCGTCCCAACCCGCAGGCAACATCTAGAGCACGCTTGCCACTAAACTGATCAACCCACTGAGCAAGTAATCTGCAAGGATTTAGGCGATTTGAGTAGAAGCCATCCCGATACCTTTGGTTCCAGGATGTTCGATCTTCTTCACTCACGTTTTTGTTGGTTCTGTTCCGCTATCGAGGGATCGGCATCATCTGCTTGGTATGTGGATTGAGTGGGAATCCTTCCCGATTTTGTCAATCTTCGGACTACAACCCAGGCTACCGCAAGAAACAAACCACCATATATACAACCTAAAACCAGAAAAAGGATTGCCGTGTTGGGGTTGTAGGTAGTAGGCAAGTGAGTACTCCGTATCTGTGTGTGTACTAGACGATTTTAGTAGGTATCTGCCCACATGACAGATCACACTATTTGTTTGGGTCCACATATCCTTCAGGAGAGTCCGTCGTTTCACCAGCAAAGAATCGCTTCATTTGAGTGAGTAGATAACGACGTGCTTCAGGGTCTTGCATCGACAGTTGTTTTTCGTTAATCAACATAGTTTGAAGTCGCTGCCACTCTTCCCATGCAGCTGCAGAGACGGTCTCGTAGAGATCTTGCCCCATGGGTCCAGGCATAGGGGGATGAGGTAAGCCAGGCAGTTCTTTACCGTATTTGCGACACATTACCATGTTGACTGATTGTTCGGTGTTGAGTGACAGTTACAAATTATCAGTCTAATTTCAATCAACATCTAGTTTCCTGGTTTCTTCACGAGTTATTGGATTTGCCCTAGGTCCTGAATATTCACCTGCAGTCACTTCAAAATACCTCAGCGATTCATCATGTCCTTCGGGCTTCTTTTCGTTGGAGTCGATGCATCTTTCAATGAGCGTCCCTATACCTGAATGCTGTCCCTCAGCTTCACTAGCATCTTATGGTTAGATTAAAAGACGGGACAGATCAATTTGGTCATGTGTCCCAAATTCATCCTCGATGACATCAGGTTTTCACCTAAAGATGGTGCTGTCATTCTAGTTCTTTTTTCTAGCCATTAACTGTTAACGGTTCATTCCTGCATAGCTCACTAGCACATGAGGGATCGTTTCCAGTCTAATGCACAGTATCGGACTGAAAATAGAATCTAATTAACCATTGCTGGTACTATAGCGACAGGGGTGGAAATCTCGAACTTCTCTTTCAATCCCCATCACACTACCTTCTAGCGGTTAGATGAACACGATCTTTCAATTTCTCTTCCACACGCTCTTAAAATACTATACATTATAACAATTAATACATAGATTCCCTAAATTGAAATCTCATTAAGGGAAATTGCTTACTCCCACCAAACCAACTGTTTGGGAGAAACATTCAATAGCTTTGCTGTATTCAGGGTGAAAGGGTGTCTAGCTCTGATCATAGGCGTTCAACGCTAGTTTTAGCTCGATTGATCCTTTGCCTAGTTTTCACGGACATCCCGATTTCAGAAATTTCACTGATTCTGACCCACTTCATATTGTCTGGAGCTTGGTGGAATAAGGCATGGGTATCGCATTTTGCAACTGAAACCTTTTCAGATATCACAAAGTTTGAAATTCGGTAGGGTGCGATCTCGATCAAATCCATCAGTTCAAATTGGGTTTCGGTTAAATTCAAACGACTCATTCGATCAGTTACCAGTTGGTTCTTGCTGATTTCAGGTGTATCCCACATATGGGCAAACACACCATCGGATCCTTGTTGTTCTAGTAGACACGCAAAATTTGTATCAAACAGTACAAGGAATTGCTTTTGTATTTCTTTCGTCTTGGGTTTGTTGTTGGGTTGTGGAAAGATAGCGACTTGATTGAGCTGCAATGCTCTACACCGTTGGCTCAACGGACAGTTGGAACACTCGGGTTGGGTGCGTTTACACTGTTTTGAACCGAAATCCATGATGGCTTGGGTGTACTCACCACACTGTGTCTTTGGGGTATGGGATTCTGCTAGTTTCCACAGTTCACTTTGAGAGATCTCGGTACCCTCTGGTCCACCGACACCATGAAATCGACACAGCACTCTTTTCACATTGCCATCCAATATGGGTGCTGAGAGGTCCCAAGCACTTGATGCGATAGAACCAGCTGATGAGCGGCCAAGTCCGGGTAGAGCTTGTAACTCTTTAAGTGAATTAGGGATCTCACCATTAAATTTTTCAACAATGAGTATTGCTGAACGACGTAGATTGAGAGCTCTACGGTAGTAGCCGAGTCCGTGCCAATCAGCCAAAATCTGTTCTTCCGATGCTTGGCTCAATGCTGTCACATCAGGGTACTTTGCGACCAATTTCTTGAAGTAGGGAAGGACAGTTTTCACTTGTGTTTGCTGCAACATCACTTCTGCGATCCAGAAACCGTACGGTGTATTCAAGGTCTGCCACGGAAGGTTCTTTCGACCGTGGGTTTGTGCCCACTCCAGCACTCGTGTAGTGAACCAATCCACTATAGATTTTCCGAAGTATTCCTAAAATCTATCAACGACCGCAGAATCCCTTTCTCTTGCAACTCTGATTGAATTACGATGACCGACGTACAAGAGTGGTCTCCCTCTCCCAATAAACTGGACGCAACACATGCTCGTGTTCTCAGTGAACTTTCCGAAATTCTGGAATTGGAAACACTTAATGTTTCAGCTCAACAAGCAGGCATTTTAGAGTCTGCATTGTCGTGTCCGGCAGAGGCATGGATAGACTTTGCTCAAGACTATTCTGACCAAGAACTTGTCGGGTGGATCAAGGCTTTAACCCTTTGGGAGGCTTACCACGAAGCGATGAATCTAGGAGCGAAATCTCCGGTGATTCCCCTCGCTCGAGTGCTGCGTCAGCGAGGGTCCTATTCGAACTCTGTCACCCGTTGGATCCGACAACACTCGGACAATCGATTTCTTCCTTATGGAAGTGTGTCCCAGCTGCTTTGAGAGCCATTTTCTGGGTTTGGTCAGTGATGGTAGTACTGCCATGCTTGTAGTGAATCCTGAAGTTCCACCAGACGCATGTTCGCCAGTTAGACCTGTTCAATCACGTGTTTGGTTGGATTGAACAAGATTTTCAGTCTTGGTTGACTCCAACTCAAAAATAGACATCTCTCATCATTCCCAAGGTTCACTAACTTGAGTGGGGCTTGACATTTCTACACATCCGGTATTTAACAGCGTTTTAATCGCTTTGGCACTCGTGGTCTTCTTGGTGCTAGCACTTCCCAGACTCCGTAGAAGCGAATTGTGGCAGGCTACCTTAACGCCGTTGTCCTCCATCATTGGCAGCGGATTTTTAGTGATGGCACCACTCCTCGCTGGAATAGTGGGGAACGTAGCACCCATTGCTATCATCGGAATCGTTATCGCAGCCTATGCGATTGGCTATGTGATGCGCTACAACATTCTCTACGTCGAGTCTTATAAGCCTGAAGGAATAGGGGGAAAGAGATTCGTCGAGATTGAGTATCTGGGTAATGTGGTTCTGGTTGTTGCTTATGTCATCGCAGTAGCTTTTTATCTGACCTTGATGTCAGAATTTCTGCTGAAGTACCTTGAAGTCGATAACAAATTCCTAGAGCGCTCCATTACCACCGTGGTCATCGTTTTTATTGCTGTGGTGGGATATTTCTTTGGATTACGAGGTTTGGAGCGTCTAGAGAGTTGGTCGATGACCATACAGCTCTCAGTAGTTTGTGCACTGATTTTGGGGTTGATCGTGTTCTACCTGGGTTTCACTGGTGAAATCAGCTTCACTCGTGCTGATCACTCGAAGTTGATGCAAGCGCAAATGCTTGCAGGTGTGCTCCTTGTGGTACAAGGATTTGAAACCTCCCGCTTTCTGGGCAATGCTTATTCGCCTTCAGTAAGAATCAAGAGTATGCGGATCGCACAGATCATCTCCGGTATTGTTTACATGGGTTCTGTTTTTCTATTGATGCCTGCTCTCACCGAGGTTGATCTACGTAAGATTGAACTATCGGACATCATCGCAGCTATGGTTCCGGTTGCCATGGTTCTGCCGAGTTTGCTGATGTTTGCTGCTCTTATGAGTCAGTTCAGTGCAGCGGTTGCAGATACCAGTGGCGGGGGTGGGTTATTGCAAGAAAATAGTCGAGGTAGGCTAACATCCAAGATCGGATATGTCGTAGTTTCCGCTGCAGCCATACTCCTGATTTGGTCTGTGAACCTATTGCAGATTATCGTGTGGGCCTCCAAGGCGTTCGCAGCCTACTACTTCATTCAGACCATTCTTGCGTTGTGGCACAATCATCAAGAAAAACCTGGTGACTCGAAGATGGTTGCGTTCCGTTATTTTCTATTCGGATTGATCGCGATCATACTAGGTCTGGTCGTGGTGTTCTCAATACCAGCAGAGTAGTCAATACTAAGATTCCAACAAGAACCTAAGATTCAAAAATAGGTGTGGTTTCTTGTGAACAGCTTGAATTTACACTCAATTTTGAGTATAAATAATATCTTGACGTGACTCGTTCAAACAGTCCAGCGTCTTTCTATACGTGACTTAAGAGGATCCTCTCAGTGTTCAACAAAAATCCCTACCTCAAATTCTGCTTAATCCCAGTGTTTTCGGTTCTATTAGGAATAGGACTTCAAGCCCAATTCGCCGAACCGACAGATATGCCAGAGTATGGAGCTGGTGGCTCGGTGCCAATGAGCATTTACAGCGACAACATCGCTATGAAATTGCGTCTGGAGACTCAGCGATGGCGCAAAGACACCTATGTCGTGATTGACTATGCTCAAACCAATGCGTTTGAGATTCAAAGTTGTGTGCTCGGCACCCTGAGATTCGGTGAAAACGAAGAAACCATCAAGGTGATGGCAGAAAACTTCAAAGTCGAAGTACACCGCGACGAAATTGCCGTTGCGCCCGACCTCATCTGTAATACTTTGTCTGCTGAATACGCAGAAGAAAACAATCAGATTGATGTAGCGGCTAAGATCGGCTGGCCGATCCTTAAGAACTACAGTCTGAGACTCGACTTTGACAGCCAAACTTTAGTCATGACCCCAGCAGCTGAGCGAACTGAAGCTGATGCAAGAGCTGAGTTCGAGCTAGTCATCACCGGACTACAACAAATCAATGATGAAGTTCTGGTTCCCGTCGCGATTGGAGACAACCAGTACGCATACATGCAAATCGATACTTCAACCTATCACACAAGAATTGATCGTAATCTGGCTGAAGAATTGGGTTATCCGAGCGAAGACTCTGCATCCATAGAGTTTGCGAGTTCCGATCAGCGAAGTCCAGTCAGTGAGATGGCTGCACTGATGACGGTCGATTTGACCAGTGAAGAGGATGACATTAAGCAGATGGCTGCAGGCCTCTCGCTCCTTACTGGCTATGACCTAGAAATTAATCCCAAGCAAGGTTTCTTGGCTCTTTCACAGATCACAAACAGTAACTATCGTGAACCCGACGCTATTTTCTACGCAGCAATGCGAGCAGCTGACCGCCACGCTTTAGACGCATTCTTGGACAGCTACCCCGAAGATAGGAACGTCGAAGAAGCCGTATTGAATCGTTTCGTTCTAGGAGTTGAAGTTGAAGACGATGTAGAGATTCAAATGGCTTCCTTGGAGAAGGGATTGAATGTCACCAAGAAATCTGAGAAGTTCCGTTATCTCAATGATTTCCTAGGCATTGCTGTCAACATGCAAGCACACCCTGATCTGGGTATCGCAGTGGGCGAACGTTCTCTAGAGTTTGTCTCCGTAGCACAAAATCCAGGTGACCGCAATGTCGTTCAATTAATGGTCGGTGACCTGTATATGGACCAGGATAATATTGATGAAGCTCATAGAAACTACTTTGCGGCTAGCTTTAATGGCGACCCCAGAATGGACGGCATCATGAAGTTCAAGATGGCTACTGTTTATGAAGCGCAAAAACGATGGACTCGAGCGTACTCCAAGTATGCGGGTGCACTGAAGAAGCAACGCTCCTTACCCGAAGGTATTGCAGCTGCAGCCCAAGAAGGCTTAAGCCGAATTCGACCGATGTTGGATCCTGATGACCCATTAATCAAGGAAACTGAAAATCTACAACTCTACGTTGCTAAGGCAATCAACGTTGGCGAAGCGTTACCCGTCGTTACGGCAAACAATTTGGAGGGAGTAGAACAGTCATTAGCTGACTATCAAGGTAAGGTAGTACTCATTGATGTGTGGGCGACCTGGTGTGGACCTTGCTTAGCAGGTCTTCCCAAGCTACGAGAAGTAGCCGAACAATTCGAAGGCACTGACTTTGTCGTTCTATCAGTGAGCGCTGATGACCAAGCTCAAACCGTTAAAGATTTCTTGAAAGATGAGGAAATGCCCTGGGATCATTGGCACATTGGAGCCAGTAGCGAGGTCCACGAGGAGTGGAGCATCCGAGGATATCCTACTTATATGCTCATCGACAGAGATGGAACTCTACTTTCTCGCGAACACGCTCTCACTGAAGACATGATTAGTGAGATGCAGAAGCTGTTGATCCAGATCTAACTCAACGCACACTAACTAACCATAGCTCCCTATTCGGGCGAATAGGGAGCTATTTTTGCTTACAGTTAAGCGAACGACCACCAAGAATCTTCGATTGCACTTCACCCTTTCCGACATCAAGGGTTCATCTCACTATTTGAGATAACCGCGAGAATGGGCAAACCCTAACGTTTCTCCAGTCTCGCTAAAAATTTGAATGTGAACTCATTTTGAGTACAAACATCTGTAAAATGGCATGTGCATCAAAATGATGGACCACTGAGTGAGGAGCTATCTGAAATCAGGTTACGCTCCAGTTGACTCACCCAAGAACGCACACGCATAGGCGTGGAGTGAACACAATTGAGGTTAATATTCAAATGAAATCCGTTTTTAAATCAAAATTTGCCTGGCTGCCACTGGTAGCACTGGTATCGACTCTACCTATTCAAGCGCAAGATATGGAACCAGAAGGTCCGTACTTTGGCGAAGGAGGTTCGGTTCCAATCAACGTTTACAGCGATCAATTTGCCGCTCGCTTAATCATGCAAACGGAAGTATTTCAAAAAGATGCCTACGTAGTCATCGACACCACTCAACCTTGGGGTATTGAAATCCATAGAAATGTCATCCGAGGGCTCAGATTCGGTGAAGGCGAAGAGACTATTAAGGTGCTCGGCGAGAACTTCAATCTTGAAATTCACAGAGACGAGATTCGTCAAGCAGGTGGAAACATGCTCGACACGTTGACTGCGGAATTTGAAGAGCAAAACGAAGGTATGGAAGTCGTTGCCAAGATTGGTTGGGCTACTCTCAAGAACTTCAGCATGCAGTTGGATTTTGATACCAACAACATGACTTTAATTCCTGCAATGGATAGAACTGAAGACGATGCTCGAAACGAGTACCAACTGGTAGTCACTGGAGTTCAGGAAGTAGACGGTCAGCTTTGGATTCCTGTTGTGGACGGTGACAACAAGCGCATGTTTATGTGGTTTGATACCGGTTCCTACCATACCCGAGTAGATCGAGACTATGCTTATGATCGTGGTCATCCCGCTGGAGATATCCCTAATCTTCGATTTGTAGATGGTGATGACCAGCACTCACTGTCTGACATGGCTGCTCTCATGCCTGTTCAGTTTGCTGTTCGAGATGAAACCACAGCAGAAGGTGAACCAGAGGTTCTACACTTTGATGAAGATCGAATGAACACCGAGTTTCTGATGATGTCTGGTCTTTCACTGTTAACTGGCTATTCCCTAGAGGTTAACCCTAGAGGCGGATACCTTGCATTGACTCGCATCAAGAACAGTAACTATCGAGAAGAAGACGCAGAGTTTTACGCTGCTGTATCGGCTCGAGACCGGGGCATGTTGGATGAGTTTCTCAACGCTCATCCGGAAGACCGAAACGTCAAAGAAGCTGTTTGGATGCGATTTGGTTTAGGGGTTGAAGCAGAAGATCCAGTAGATGTTCAAATGGCTGCTTTGGAGAAGGGGCTCGGTCAAACCAAGACTTCAGACAAGTTCCGTTATCTCAACAACTTCGTGATCTATACACTCCAATCTCAAGCAGATCCTGAGCTAACCATTGCAATCGGTGAAGAAGCTTTGGAGCACGTTGCAGTATCAAAGAATCCTGCGCATCGACAGAATATTCAGCTCATTCTGGGCGACAAGTACCTGGACAAGGATGATCTTAAGATGGCGTACAGTTATTACTTCTCGTCAGCGTTCAATGGAGATCCTCGACTAGAGGCTCTCACTAGGGTAAAGTTAGCAACAGTCTATGAATTACGAGAGCAACCCCGTAGAGCGTTTTCAAGTTACGCAAGAGCATTACGTGACCAAGAATCTCTGCCCGAAGATCTAGCAGCAGACGCACAAGAAGGCCTAACCAGACTTCGTGAAGTACTCGATCCCGACGATCCGCTCATTGAAGAAGCTGAAAACATTAAACTCTATGTCGCTAATGCAATCAATATCGGCGAACCTCTTGAAGTGGTTACCGCAAAGAATCTTGAAGGTGTCGAAGAGTCTCTTGAAGACTATCTCGGCCAAGTTGTTTTGATTGATGTTTGGGCTACCTGGTGTGGTCCTTGCATCGCCGGTCTACCTAAGCTCGCAGAAGTTGCAGATCGATTTAAGGGAACGGACTTCACAGTACTCTCTGTCAGTGCTGATGATGAAGTGGATACAGTTATCGACTTTATCGAAAACGACACAGAAATGCCATGGGATCACTGGCACATCGGTGCAAGCAGCGATGTTCACCAAGCATGGAACATAAGAGGCTATCCTACCTATATGTTGATTGACAAGGAAGGAAAAGTCTTGGCCAGAGGGCACGGACTCACCGATGAAATGATCTCATTGATCGAACAGAACCTAATTCAGATTTGATACGACCCATCTCAGTTCGGTAAAAAATGGGCCCGATGATCGTGTTTCGGTCATCGGGTTTTTGTTTGATTGAACTCAGAAGCAAGATCAGAAAGATTCTGAGTTTCTAGCAACAGTCTCACCAAGCACAGTTATTCGGTTTGGGATTCCAGCCATTTGATGGGATCTATCGGCTCCCCGTTCTCCAACACTTCAAAGTAAAGGCTTGGGGTTGTAGCTCCTCCACTTTCACCTACGACTCCTATATTTTCCCCCGCTTCAACATCATCACCCACTTCAACAAATATTGAGTTGCAATTAGCATAGATGGACTTAAGCTCATTTCCGTGATCAACGACCACTACCATTCCATATCCTTTCAGCCAGTCTGCCATGACAACACGTCCTGCCAGTACTGCAACTACATCTGTATCTGCATCAGCTGAATATAGGACTCCATTCCACTTTAGTCGGCCGTCAGCACGACTCTCGCCGAATTCCCGCACTACCGTACCTACTACCGGACTGTATCTCGGCTTCTGATTGTTGTCAACTATTGAGGTAATGGTTGGACTGGTTAATGTTTCGATTTCAGAGATGAGTGCTTGAAGTCTCTGTTGGTCATCTCTAAGCTTTGCTGATGTCAGTTGGGCTTCGTTGATTTCACGTTCTAGTGCATGGATGTTGTTTCGTCTTAGAGCAGACTTGAACTGTAAATCCTCTTGAGTACTTTGAGCGTTAGTCTGTTCTTGTTTGAGCAAGTTTTGTTTTTCAATCAGGGTCACTGAAGTCTGTTCCAGCTCTATCAGGGTCTGTTGAAACTGTTCAATGAAGTCAGTCTTGGAGCGCACAAAGTAATTGTGGTAGCGAGTTCCTTGTTGTCTAGCTTTGCGATCTTGTGGGCGGAGTAAGTCCTTTAACCAATGGGTGTGTCGGAGACGATATTCAGAGTGTAGGTGCCAACTCACTGTTTTGGAATTGGCTTGAATTTCTACATTGAGTGTATCACGAGTTCTCGATAGTTCCTCAATGTTTTTTTCATGTTCATCGATTTGCTGCTCGATATCAAGCAGTGTTGCTGACACCATCTCGATAGCACGGTCAGATTCCTCAATCCCATCTTGAAGCTCTTTGATTTGCGCGCTTGCCCTGCCGATGAGAATGTCTTGAGAATTGAGCTGCTCGAGCACTTCTTTGAGTTTAACAGGGTATTGGTCTGTGTCAGCAGGTTCAGCCTGTGCAAAAAGGATAGAGGAGGAAAGAACACAGGCAAGTAAGGAGAGGATTCCCGTGAACGAACGCAGCCCCATCAATCACGGTCTTGTGATTCAATCAAAGATGTTCCGCTCATCTCCGGTGGAATGGGTAAATCCATAGTATGCAGGATCGTCGGTGCAATGTCCGTAATCGCACCTTTCTCTTTAAATTTGAGCGTTCGAGGACCGACATACACAAAAGGTACGGGATTGCTAGTGTGGGCTGTATTGGCTTGATTTGAATGGTGATCAAACAAACTTTCGACATTGCCGTGATCAGCAGTCACAAAACAATAACCGTTGTGTTTTTCACAAGCTTCAAAGAGCCTAGACAAGCAATGATCCACGCACTCTACAGCTTTTACAGATGCTTCAAAGTTACCTGTGTGACCTACCATATCCCCGTTTGCATAGTTGCAAATGATCGCATCATAGGATCCTGATTGAAGCGCTTGGATGATTTCGTCCGTTAACTGGGGTGCATTCATTTCCGGTTGGAGATCGTAGGTATGCACCTTTGGAGATGGGACTATGTTTCGAGTTTCGTTTTCAAACACAGCTTCTTTGCCTCCGGAAAAGAAATAGGTCACATGTGCGTACTTTTCTGATTCAGCAATGCGCAGTTGCCTTAACCCATGTTGCTCGAAGCATTGCCCAAGGGAATTGGCCACCACTGGGTTGGGGAATAAAGTTGAAACCTCAATGCTGTGAGTTTGTTCGTTGATTTCTTTGGAATAAGGTGTCAGGGTGACAAAACGAGTTAACTGGGGACGAATTCGACGCTTAAAACCAGTGAAATCATCATACAAAAAGGCACCGCTGAGTTGCCGAGCTCGATCCGCTCTGAAGTTCATGAAGATTACTGCATCTCCATCTTGCACCGGGTGAAAATCTCTGGTTCGGGTCGGTTGGACAAATTCATCAGACTCATCACGAGCATACGCGCTCTTGAGAGCGGTGATCCCACTCTCTTCGACCAGTGAACCTTCAATACCTGTGAGCATGTCATATGCTCTAGCAACTCTCTCCCACCGCTTGTCTCGGTCCATTGCGTAGTAGCGTCCCGATATTGATGCAATGTCCGGAACTTCATGAGATTTCAGTAGGGATTCCAGAGTTTCAATAGATTCCAGAGCACTTTGAGGTGGAGTATCTCTACCGTCTAGGAAACAGTGAACAGATAAAGGTTGTTTGAGTTCGCAAAGATGTTTAGTTAACGCAAGAATCTGATCCGAGTGGCTATGTACGCCTCCGGGTGAGAACAGCCCCATGATGTGTACGCGCCCATTGCCTATGTGGTTGAGCAAATTGACTAAGGCTTCGGCACGATAAAACGAACCATCTGCAATAGCTGCGTTAATTCGGGTCAAATCTTGATGAATGACACGACCAGCACCGATAGCCATGTGTCCTACTTCGGAGTTTCCCATCTGCCCTGGGGGTAATCCCACATGCTCACCCGAACACTCCAAGAGTGATCTAGGAGCGCGTTCCCAGTGGTAGTCCCACGTGGGTGTATTGCCAACAGCAATGGCGTTGTATGGTCCCGGTGGGCCGTGTCCCCAACCGTCCAAAATGACCAATACTGGGACCACTTAGCTCGGTCTCAAAATAACCAAATCGAGCAAATTTTAACCACTGACCAATCCACAGGATCCTATAATTTAACACTAGCTCTGTTTTGGATTTAACCTTGTCCACGTTTTTTACCTTTCTGGGAGATCATCCTTTACTTGTAGGTGCGTTCGTCGTCATCCTAATCTTGTTCATTTGGAATGAAGTCAAACGTGGGGGTAAGACAATTGATAGTCAACAGTTAGTCTCCATGATGAATAAAGATGAAGCCGTAGTGCTAGATGTTCGAGATTCCACCGAATTTTCAAAAGGTCATATCAACGGTGCCGTCAATATCCCCTTTGCTGCATTAACTAATCGAGTTAAAGAGCTCGAAAAGTACAGGTCGCAAACTGTGGTCATCGCTTGCAAGATGGGACAGCACTCCGGTCTGGCAACCAACGTTCTTCGCAAAGAGGGATTTGAGGATGTAGCGAAACTGCGCGGTGGACTGATGGAGTGGCGAGCTCAAAACATGCCGGTGGTCAAGTAGAGAAGATGGAACAAACCGTAGTAGAAGAGAAGATAGAAGCGACGATTCACATTGAGCGAATCTTTCTCTCCAAGCTAGTTTTTGAACCCAAAGAAATCACTCAACTTCTTGAGTTGAAATGGCGACCCAAGGTTCATATTGAGATCAAACCTTCGTGTGATACACTCAGTGAAAACCGATACCAAGTATCACTCGACATTCACTTGACTATCTCTATTGGCTCTCATGATGGTTGTACGATCAAGGTGGTTCAAGCTGGAATCTTCAAGGTAGGGGAAAGCCCAGTAAAACAACACATTCTTTCTGTTGAGTGTCCTGGGATTCTTTTCCCTTATGTCAGAGAAGCGGTAGACAACGTGATGGTGAAAGCAACTCTACCGCCGTTATCCCTTGCACCAGTGAACTTTCAAGAGATCTTTCAAAAGGCAGTGGAGCGCAACAAAATCGTATCACCCAGATACTCCGAACCGGTGGTTAACTAAGCTCCGCTCCTTCATAGCCCAATTGTCGCCACGCTTCATAGAGAGCGATAGCGACAGAGTTGGAAAGATTTAGACTACGGGATTCCGGTTGCATCGGGATTTTGATACAGTTCTCGCGATAGCGATCTCTGATCTCGTCAGGTAATCCACGCGTTTCTGGTCCAAACAGCAGAACGTCTTCCTTTTGAAACTGGACTTGATTAATCAATCGTTTGCTCTTGGTTGTGAATGCAAATACTTGTGAATCTGGAGTATTGGCAACAGCTTCCTCGAGTGAGTCACAGACTTGGACATCAGCCCATTCCCGATAGTCTAGACCTGCTCGTTTCAGTTTAGAGTTGTTCAACTCAAACCCGAGTGGTCGTACGAGTGTTAGTGTCGCTCCAGAATTGGTGGCAAGTCGAATTACATTGCCTGTGTTCGGAGGAATTTCGGGCTGATACAAGACGATGCGGAACACAGAGACGAAAGGGAAGTTACTCAGTCGAGTGTGCGGTTTGGACTCGTACCTTTAGGTGGTTGGTTTGAGGGTCTTCCATGGTTTCTACTACCTTATGACCGTGCATCCGACACCATACAGGAATGTCGTACAACACTCCCGGGTCAGTTGCCAGCACATCGAATACAGTACCTGGTGCTAGAGTTTGTATATGTTCCTGTACTCGAAGGAGAGGAAGAGGGCACAACAACCCCCTTGCATCAAGTTCATCACCTACGGTCATACACCAATGTGCCATTGATCGGGTACTTCGTGAGAATCGTAGGGAGTCACGAGTAAGTCTTGTTTTGTCCCATCTTCGAAGTGAATGGTAGTTTCAACGCTGGGCTCACCTCGTCCCTGGCTATAGCGAGCGGCTAATTTGGCAGCAATCTGAATATCGTCTGCATTGGGTTCACCGTCGACAAGGGTCACTGGACCGATATGACTGGTGACATCAATGTGAGTGAAACGTTTCGTATACCCCCGTAGAAAATGGTTCTCACCAGATTCTCGCCCCACAATCAGCTTGAATCTTTGATTGGGCCGTATGTGTCGTCCCACTTTAAGCAACAAGATGTCGTCTAATTCATACTCTCTAGAGCCACGCGCAGCCCAAAGGTCTTTAAGTTTGCTGGAATAGCAGTCATTGGTCAAGAAACAACAACCACCCGCGGGTTGAGCATAGTCTGAGAACCCAAGTTCTTCCGCCAGTTTGATTTGCGGTTTTCGAGTTCGACCGTTGAACATAGGGAGTTTTGCCCGGTCTACCCAACCGTTTCGTTCGGGCAGAGTTGGTGGAAAGTGTGCAGCACACAGGGGTCGCAATAACCGATCATGAACACCTGAATCACTGACAATAATGGGCATCGCATCGCGACTTTGGGATTTTGGGCGCTGTCCAAGAACTTCACCAGTGATCGCAAATTCGTACTTGGAACCATCGAATGCGACTAAATCCATAGCTCTTGAAACCATGAAAATTTTGCAGTCAAGACAAGGGTTGAGATTTTTGCCGTATCCATGTTTCGGATTGAGTACTACCTCCTTGTATGGTTCGACTACATCGACGATGTGGAGTTTGATACCTAATTGGTCGGCTACCCACAAAGCATTGTTTCTTGGTCCTTTCCCGCGCTTTCGTTTCTCCCGTAGAGCATGAGTGTGCCCTTCTACACAGAATCCCGTATAGAAATTGACACCTTCTACTTCCACCCCCTGGTTCATAACCACTTTTGCTGCAAGCATGGAGTCGAGGCCACCCGATATTAGGGCAATGGCTTTGGGCTTATTGGGTGTCAACTTTTCCACTTAAAATTCCGCATGAATCGTAAGGGATTTCGCTTTTGAGAGCACTGTTACAACGAGTGACTTCAGCTCGGGTATTGATCGACAAACAGGTAGTAGCATCGATCGACTATGGACTATTGGTATTTGTTGCAGTGATGAGTGGAGATACTCAAGAGAAAGCGAGTTGGTTGGCAAAGAAAATTGTAAACCATCGTATCTTTGAAGGGGATGGTTACCCCATGAATCGCTCTGTTGTCGACGTTGGGGGGCAAATCTTGATCGTTTCTCAATTCACACTCGCTGCTGAAGCAAAGAAAGGGAATCGCCCCAATTTCTCCAAAGCGGAACATCCTGATACAGCCAAGGTCATTTATGATGGATTCGTAGCAGAAGTGACCCGACTGGTTGACCACGTCCAAGAGGGTTTGTTTGGTGCTGATATGCAAGTAGAGTTAGTCAATGACGGTCCGGTTACGATTCTTTTGGAGTCTTCGTAATCAAGCGAGCAAATACCAGACCAAATTCATACAACATCCACGCAGGGATTGCGAGCAAGATTTGAGAGATCACGTCGGGTGGGGTGAGTAGCATCCCCAGGATGAAGCACGACACAAAAATGTAGGGTCTAGCTTTGCTCAGTGTTTTTACGGTCGTGAGCCGCGTTGCCACCAATAGTACGATTGCTATGGGAATCTCGAATACCACACCAAATGCAAAGAAGATCTTTAAGACAAACGACAGATAACTGTTGATATCAGTCATCCATTCGACATTATGCGGAGTAATCGCTGCAAAGAATGCGAAGACTAGCGGAAAGATCACGTAATAAGCGAAGGCTATCCCCAAATAAAACAATAACACACTGGACACCAGGAGTGGAACAGTGAACTTTTTTTCTTTCAAGTACAGTCCGGGTGCAATGAATTTCCAGATCTGATGCAGTATGTAAGGCATACTGGTGAACACAGCTAGGAACAGTGCTAATGTCAGGGGAACGAGTAAGGGTGAAGCAACATCAATCGCGATCATCTCACCGGTATTCAGATTCACTAGCAAGGGTTGTGCAAAAAACACATAGACATCATTGCAGAAGATCAAATAAGGGATAAACAGTACTAGAACTGCGACTGCTGATTTGAGTACACAGTTGCGAAGTGCGATCAGATGAGAGATGAGCGGTTGCTCATCAGCATCTATCGCTGCATCATGTGCTTCTTCACGGTTCTCGTGATGACGGGAACCCTTCGATTCATCTTTGAGCGGCAGGTTTCGCTTCTTGAACATCGTCATCGTTTACGTTGTCTTGTTTGGATGATGGTGAAGCGGACGTTTCTGATTGAGATTTTTTGATACTATCGAGTGGTGAGACAGTCGCCTCTTCAAGTATAGAGTTAGATTCTTTTTCAATGGCTTTCATTTCAGCCATGATTTGTTCGTTGTGTAATTGTCTGCGCACTTCATCCATGCCGACTTCCCGTTCAACTTCTTGTCTCAAGTTGTGGTAAGCGCGTCGAAGTCGACCCCCCCATAGTCCGACGGTTCTTGCCACCGTGGGGAGTTGTGTTGGCCCGAGTATTACGAGTCCTACAAGTAGGACAACGAGAAACTCGATCCCGCCAAATTCAAACACTTTTCTCCGAAGTCGGAGTGGATTCAGCTTCTTCTGATTTTGGGTCTTCAGCTTCTTGCTTTTGTTCTCTTTCGGTGAGTGAGTTCCTAAAACCTTTGATCGCTTCACCGAGGCTTTTACCCATTCCTGCGATCCGTTTTGGACCGAAGATGACCAAGACCACAATGAGTGCGCCGGCTATAACGAGAATTTCGAACACCCCCGGACGCATAAGATTTCTCCTTAAAGCTCTTCGCTGTTATGATACTAAATTGGGGTGACTAACGAGCGACTGCTGTGTCTAAACCAATGATACTGTTGGAAAATCGTCACCAGGTGAGTATTTTAGTACCTTTTTTACCCAAATAAATTAATAATATGGCATAATGACGCACTCGTTCCTAAGCAAGTTGTATTCACACATGCAATAGTGGTGGTTTGAGCCCGATATTTGGGAGGAAATTTTATCCAATCCTAGGCCATGGCAGAGAATAACCAAAAAGAAGAAACCCGACTGGTAAGCCGAGCCAATTTTGTGGACGATCCAGATGCTACGTTGGAACAAGCGTTAGATCAACTTTTATCATTGATCCTTGTCGATTATTCCCCGCTACACATAGCTGCATTGAGCCGTCGTTTAGGTTGGAGTGGCCACCCACCCATCACCTTACAAGAAGCAGGCAATCGGGCTAATGTGACTCGGGAAAGAATTCGACAAATCGAAGCACGCATTAAGCGGGAGCTGCGAGTTCATGTTCCGCATCCCGTTAAGCGACTGGTTGCAGCTCTCCCCCAACGAAATCCCGAACTTTGGTCAATAGTCTCCCATAGATTAGTGTACGAAAAGATTACCCAGGATCCTTGGAGCATCAGCGCTATCAAGTTTTTGCTTGAACAAGCGGGTTACGACGAGTGGTTGTTCCGTGAGTCGCGTCCGGACAGTATTGTCGGCCGATATCGCGATCCGTACTTGATTCATATGCCAGCGATTGTGAATCTTGCCATGAGAATCTGTCGTTCTTGTGGTGCTGCTTCTTTGTCTCACATCTCAGAGGAACTGCAAACGAGCTTGTCTGATCCTCCCGATAGACCCATACCACTATTCGTTTTACGCAAGATGCTGTCCTGTATAGAAGACATCAAGTTTTTGGACAATGACTATATCTGGGTTCCCGTCACTTCCACCAAGCGCGTTCGAGTCCAAAACGTTGCACGAAAAATGTTGTCAGTCAATCGCCCGTTAAATCTAGAGGACATCAAGGTTGGTTTGACGCGAAAGTTCTCATTCCGCAACAAGACAGGAAGCTCGACCTACGAGGGTATTGTGCCTCCAGTTGAGATTCTTCGGAAGTTATTTAATAGCTACAAAGAGTTTTCCGTTTCCAGTGAGGACCTAGTTGATTTCGTGGGTGATTTGTCCCCTGAAACTGAGTTGACCAAACCCGAGCTGGGTATATATGAAGCATTTCAACACTATAGACATCGAGCATTGAATCGACAGCGCATCAAAGAATTTGTTGGTTCCCGAAGTATCAACATGAGTAGCTTCGAAGTTGAGATGACCTATAGTCCCATCGTCACCAAGTTGCGACAAAACGTCTGGTCCCTCGTCGGAACCAACCTAACTCAAAAAGACATTGATCGAGTCCAGCACAGGAATCAGAGGAGAAAGTTTCAGAGACGACTCATTGATTATGGTTTTCGACCCAATGGGGACTTAGCTCTCGTATTTAAACTTCCCAGCTTTGTCCATAACTTTGTTGCCAGTGTGCCTTCCGAAATGGGCGGAGTGAAGCAAGAAATGGTTATCAAAACCCAAAGTGGAGTGACTCTTCGTTGCAAGAATGGAGCGATGTTTGGTTTTGGGAAGTTCCTTTCTCGAACCGAGTGGAAAGAAGGTGACTTTTTGGTGTTAGACGTAAACCTTGAGAATCACACCTTTAATTGGTTTACCACCACCCAACTACCTGCACCGATTTCCCGCTAAGCTGCTAACTGCTCAAGACGAGTACGACTCCACTCACTGCGACCGTGAAATAGATTGCGGAGTAGAGAGTCACATCACTGGGAAAATCAGTAAAGATCGTATACGGGACGATAAATAGCACCATCGCCCAGCCAAATACTCGGCGAATAACCCTGCGTTTCTTAGCGTTCTTACGCAGTTCAATAAATTCTTCTAACTGTTTGCTTTGATAACTGGTTTTGTGTTCGAGGCGTTGAATGGTCCTCCGCGCGGTGACCAACAGTTCGGGAAGCAGTGCGATTTCCAGTACAAGCTTTGGGGCGTTATCAAGTATGGCAGTGATGGTGGATGAAATTCCGTATTTCTCTTTCATCCAACGTTCCATAAATGGTTTCGCGGTAGCCCACAGGTCTAAATTAGGATCTAGTTGTCTACCCAAGCCTTCGATATTGAGAAGAGTTTTCTGAAGCAGTACCAGCTGTGGTTGTACTTCCATATGAAAGCGTCGTGCAGCGTTGAACCACTTCAACAATAACAGACCAAATGAAATCTCGGATAGAGGTTGCTCGAAGAACGGCTCGCAGGCTTCTCGTATCACCTGTTCGAATTCTTCGGTGTCACCTTCATGGGGAATCCAGCCGAATTCAACGTGTAGTCGTGCAATTTCGCCGTAATCTCGATCAAAGAACGCTACGAGATTGCGTGCTAAAAACGTTTGATCTTCTTCCGACAGAGTCCCCATAATCGCACAATCCACCGCCATGTAGGAGGGGTTGTTCGGTACCGAGATATCGACAAAGATGTTTCCCGGGTGCATGTCTGCATGGAAATAGTTGTGCTGGAATACTTGTGTGAAAAAGGTTTCAACTCCACGCTTGGCAAGTAACGCAAGATCAGTTCCATTTTCCTGAAGCTCGTCGATAGCAGAAATAGGTACTCCTTTGATCTTCTCCATGACGAGGATGCGTTTCCTGGAGAGGTGGTGATAGACACGGGGAACGTACAACAGTGGTGAATGAGTGAAGTTGTTTCTGAGTCTAGTCGTGCTCAAACCTTCGAGTTCAAGGTCCAGTTCATCTAGGATGGTGCGTTCGTAGTGATCGACCACTTCACACACGTGAAGCTGTCTGGCAATGGGGAAATGCCGTTCCAGAAATTTAGAGGCCTTTTTCATTAACCTCAAATCAGCGAAGATCGTCTCCTCAACATCGGGACGAAGTACTTTGATGACTACTTCTTCACCAGAGTCTAAGGTCGCACTATGCACCTGCGCTAAAGAAGCGGATGCCAGAGGCTCGTCGTCGAAGGTTGTAAAGTAGTCAGAGATTGAGCCACCCAGTTCTTTCTCAATGAGTGCAATCGCTGTTTTTGAATCAAGCGGCGGTACTTTGTCTTGAAGAGTCGCCAATTCGTCAGCAAAGTCGGCTCGAAGTATGTCTCGACGTGTGGAAAGAGCTTGCCCAATTTTGACCGAGATCGGGCCCAGTCGAATCATAGCTTCCTTCAGCCGAACCGCAGAAGGTTTTTTCGGTTTAGGAAGATAGGTTGTGGGTAAGAGCCAACGAGACCAATGGTCAGCGAGTAGCTCCGCAACCGTTGTGTCTAGTCTATACCGGAACCCGATGAATACGAAACGGAACAACGGATCAGTTTAGTTAGTTTTTCTCTAGATTACTGAGCCGATCTTCTAGGTCAAGGATGGTCTTTTGGGACTCTCTCAATTGTTCTTCTAGCTCTTCGATGCGCTCATGGTCGACTTTGTTAGTCGTGAGTTCACTCGCCAATCCTTCTAGAGCTGACTTAGTCGCCGCAATACAGTATTCTGCTGTCATTTTGGACTTTTCAGCTAGTGTATCGGCCGCACTAAAGTCCGGGACCAGAAATGATCGTACTGACTCTAGCAGAGATACATCACCAACAACATCGACATCACCATGATTGGAAATGAAGAATGTTCCCAGATCAATGAACGTACCAGTAATGGTTAAATCTGGTGTATTTTCGGAATAGTTTGCGACTCTAGCGCTTTCATCCTCAAATAGGATGTAGTAATTTTGGTCTTCGATACTCAGTTGGATGAGTTTTTCTGAAAGAGACGCTGCGGTTTTTCGAGCACTGGGATCGATAGCAATTCTAGCTCTTAGAGCGGCTTCTAATCCGCTTAAAACAGTAGATTGAACAATAGTCATTTGACACCTGTATGAATGGCAACAATACCTCCTAGGAGGTTATCGTATTGAGAGTAATGAAATCCTGCATATTCTACCAGAGCTTTGAGTTCATCTTGAGTGGTGTGGGTGTCTATACTACTCACCAAGTATTCATATGGTTTAGTGTCGCCAACCACAGCTGACCCCAACAGAGGCCATAGCCGCCGATATGAGTGGAAGGCGGAATTGAGCCCAGGTGAAGTGGGATGAGCAAATTCTAGGATAGACAGCCGACCCTGCGCTTTGAGGACACGGTAACACTCAGCAAGTGCTGCTTGCTTATCTGCAACATTGCGAATACCAAATGCCATAGAGATACAGTCGTATGAGTGGTCGGGTAGGGGCATGGCTTCAACGTTCGCGACAACGAACTGCACTTCAGCATAGCCAGCTTCAATCAACCGATCTCTGCCTTCAACCGTCATTCGTTCATTGACGTCGAGTACCGTCACTGAACCCGTGTCACCGACACTTTCGACCAACAGTTTTGCTATGTCTCCCGTGCCTCCGGCTACGTCTAGGACATCGTCTCCTTCGTGAACACTAGTGGACTCGCAGAAAATTCTCTTCAAGATACGGTGAGTACCCAATGACATAAGGTCATTCATCAAGTCATAACGTTTGGAAACTTGATCAAAAACCCTGTTAACCTCTAGGTTGTGGTTTGCGTGTTCTTTCTGTCGGTTCATGATGGGCTTGATGATACAAACACCTGCTAGGCAAGCTATTGATCGGGAGTCCAATTCCCGACAGAAATTTTAGCCAATCTAGAAGCGTTGGCTTCACTTAACTTCTGCAGATATTGACTCCAATTTTTCTCTTGATTATCAGCTAATTCCTTGAGGTATTCCCATGAGAAGATTCCACTGTCGTGACCATCGGAGAACACAATTCGTACGGCGTAGTTGCCCACAGCGTCAACTGATCGAATTTCGACGTTTTTCTTGCCAGTTTGTAGGATTTGTTGAGCGGGTGTGTGTCCTCTCACTTCAGCCGAAGGCGAGTAAACTCTCATATACTCGGCCGTAAGTTCGATTTTCGGACAGGAGGGGAAAGTTATCTGCAGTATACGAGACTGAGACAAGTACTTGATTTCGCTGGGTATCAGTGGCAGTTCTCCTAGATTCCGACCTAGAGTATGTATCGGGACAGGTCTTGATTCTTCACCAATTCCTTCAACTGCATATCGACATAGGTAGCGTCGACGTGGAGGGTCTTCATGGTGTCTCCTCCCGAGTAAGAAATTTCCTCCATCAGCCTTTCTAGGATGGTGTGGAGTCGACGAGCACCAATATTTTCGGTGTTCTCGTTCACTTCAGAAGCTATTTCCGCAATGCGTGCAATGCCATCATCCGAAAACGTCAGCTTAACTCCATCCGTAGACATTAGATCTTGGTATTGTTGGGTCAATGATGCGTTGGGTTCAACCAAAATGCGTCGAAATTCTTCCGGAGACAATGCGCTGAGTTCTACTCGAATCGGTAAGCGTCCTTGAAGCTCTGGGATCAAATCCGAAGGTTTTGAGAGATGAAACGCACCTGATGCAATAAACAAGATATGATCTGTCTTGATCATGCCATAGCGAGTCGAGATGGTACAACCTTCAATCAGTGGAAGCAAGTCTCGCTGTACTCCTTCTCGGGAAACATCCGTTCCGTGTTCGTGACGCTTGGCAACTTTATCTAGTTCGTCTAGAAAGACGATACCAGTTTGTTCGACAGCGTCGACAGCTTGGGTCTTGAGTTCATCTTCATTGATGAGCTTTGCGGCTTCTTCTTCCTTGAGTCTTTTTTTCGCATCACCGACTCGAAACTTAGCTCTCTTTTTCCGACCACCGGACATAGAACTAAACATTTCTTTGATGTTGTTCATCGCGTCTTCCATTCCTGGTGGTGCAAGGAATTCCATTCCAATCGGAGATTGATGGTCGGAAATTTCGATTTCAATTTCTTTATCGTCCAGTTTGCCTGCTCGAAGGTCCTTTCTCATCTCCTCATTCCAATTCAGCGATGGAACACTTGAAGATGAGGTATAGCCGTAGTTGCTTTGAGGTGATACCGTTAAAGCTTGCAGGATTTTTTCTTCAGCAGCTCGTTTTGCTGCTCCTTCGGAATAACTCATAGCATTTTCGCGAAGCATCTTGTAGGATGTGTCGACGAGATCTCGGATGATCGATTCAACATCGCGACCCACGTAACCGACTTCAGTGAATTTAGTTGCCTCTACTTTGATAAAGGGAGCATTGGCTAATCGAGCTAAACGGCGAGCAATTTCTGTCTTACCGACACCCGTCGGTCCGATCATCAAGATATTCTTCGGGGTTACTTCTTCCCGCATCCGATCATCTAGTTGCATTCGTCGCCAGCGATTGCGAAGGGCAATAGCTACGGCTCTTTTGGCTTGGTCCTGACCCACAATGTGTTTGTTGAGTTCGTGGACGATTTCTCTGGGGGTCATGACACTCATGGATTGGGTAGTTCCTCGATAGTAGTATTGTGGTTGGTATAGATGCAGATATCAGCGGCGATGCCAAGAGCGGTCGAGACAATGTCACGAGCGGACAAGTGGGTGTGTGCAAGTAACGCTTTTGCAGCTGCTTGGGCATATGAGCCACCCGAACCAATACAAATCAATTCGTCATCGGGTTCAACCACGTCACCTGTTCCGCTAATCAACAATGAGGTTGCTTCGTCAGCAACGATCAGCAACGCTTCGAGTCGTCTCAGTGCCCGGTCTGCACGCCAGTCTTTCGCGAGTTCAACTGCAGAGCGAGCAAGATTACCTTGGTACTTTTCCAACATGCCTTCAAATCGCTCAAACAGAGTAAATGCATCAGCTGTCCCTCCAGCGAAGCCAGCAAGGATTTTGTCTTCGTGCAATTTGCGAATTTTGACCGCTTCTCTCTTGATCACGGTATGACCAAGCGATACTTGTCCATCTGCTCCCAGAGCCACTTTGCCGTCTCGACGAACACATACGACGGTTGTACTACGGATTTTGTTCAATGTATTTTGTCCTCATGCGAACAATTCATTCGATAATTTAGGGGGGTGTTTCTCTTAAGGGAACAAGAAAAGTTGAGATATTGCGTTGTGCTAGTCGCTCTGAATCGTCTTCACTCTGCTCGATTGTCGAGTAAGGTCCGACAATCACGCGAAACGGCACCGGTGTATCGGAATCTGTTACTTCCGTCATGTAAGCATCGTAGCCTTCCAGCAACAAAGAAGCTCGAAACGAATCTGCATGCTTCCGTTCACCAAATGCACCAGTTTGCAGCACATATCCCGTGATGCTCTCGTCCACTCCAGGATCTGCAACCACTTCTTCTACGTTTTCGTCTATGACGGGTTCTGCAGTGACTTCGATAGCAACATCTTCTTCAGGTTTCGGTTCTGAGGGAGTATCCTCTCCTCGATAGAAGCCGACTCGATTCGGGTCGGTTGTTTCTAGCCTTTCTGGAAATTCAAACTCCACATTCGGGAACGCTTTGTCTATATCGGGGAACGTAGCAGTAACCTGTGAGTCTGGGGTAAATAACTGATTGCCCACGTAGAATGTGGCAGCACCCAGAACGAGTCCTACAAAGATTCCACCCAGGAATGAAGGTGCTACCACTCTCGTAGCTACCCCCGATGAGGGCTTCTTTTTGCGCTTAGCCAACTAAGGATTCCTGCAGGTTTTGACGTAGCAATGTGACTGTCGAGTACCTATCACGGCAAATTCGCAGTGAAAAATCTCGAACTGCAAGTAGCTGGGTACTGAATTTGTGTGGTTATAACCTATTTGTATGGTCAAAGTGTGCATAAATCAACTTATACTCGTGAATTTTCTAAACAATCTGCACTAAAGTGCATCAATGAGATCCTACGTCCTTTTCTTCGTCTGAATATGAAAATAGTGTGATCCCTATGATCCCCAATCTGCCTATATTCAAGTGTTTTCTATCCATCACATCAGAATCCTCAGGTTACATGGTTCGAGATATTTTTGGACCAAGCACGGGCGCATGATGGAGAAATATTATGACTAAATTTACTAACTTGAATTCAGGCTGGATTCCACATGTTGACGAACAGCGCGTGGTCTTCAATCAATGCTCGATGAGCATCTGATTTGTGGCATCAGCTCTGTTCGAAACCAAGATTGACGAAGTGCATCCGCGCTGTCCAACCATACAAACTGAAGATCCTGCACAAGACCTGTCATCGAACCGAATCACTGAAATTTGAATGCCAAGAGATCCAATCCTAGACTATCTCTTGAACACGACAGGATGATCCGAAGCCAGCGACGACAGGTTCGATTGTTGGCATTGAGATAAGTACAAGCCATATCCCGACCAGCATCATTATGGAAATTCAAGGATAGGCGAACCCTAGAGCCAAGTTACCTGAAAAGCAAACCGGAGATCCGCGTGCAAGGGAGAATACCATGAATTCATTGCAGCAAAATTCTATCTCAGAAAGCAATTGGAAACTCAGATCCAGACAAACGGATGCTGGCGTTGTACCCATGAGGTGAGGAGTCGGACGACTATCATGAAGAAACGACCGAAGAGGGTAGCTATGACACCATGATCGATGGGTGGTTGTTGATGTTTCTGATCAATGTACTGCGAACGGTCCGAGAATCTTTCAACAAGAACGAGACCAGCTATTCGTGCGCATTGCACGAAGGGACTACTGATTCAATTTCGTTAGTACTGAACGATGATGCCGCAGCGGCTCAATCGAGAGCGCATTACAGGATCGATGACTCAGTCAGCGATGGAACACGCACAATACCTATGTGTCAAACGTCTATCATAGATACTTGTATTCATCTCCAAAACACTGGGGTCGGAGATCGACTTTGATCTGGTTAAAGATACGCAAATTAATCCAACGGTTAAAAACCAATAGAGACGACTTTAAACCGAGTCAGTCCAAGAAAGCTGGGTTGAATGAAGACCATAAGCGGATCCTAATGTGCCTGTTCAAAGTAGGTGTGTGGTTAAGCGCATTCGGAATGACCTCATTTGTTCTCGCTATTTGTGGAGTTTTCTTGTATCTGGACCCACGCAATCCAGAGGCTGCGACCTACCGCAACTACCAATACGAGCAACCGATGAGGATTTTTTCTGCAGAGGGTGCTTTGCTTGCGGAGTTCGGAGAACGCAGACTCATCCCCATCGATATTGAAGATGTTCCTGATTTGTATCTGCGAGCGGTAGTAGCAACGGAAGACAAACGTTTTTATTCACATGGTGGCATTGATTGGATCTCATTTGCCAATGATGCTCTCGATTTTGTTTTCACAGACAACGCTAAACGCGGTGCATCAACAATCACGATGCAACTCCCTCGAAACGTCGCTGATTTGACTCGAGACCAAACCATTGTTCGAAAGTTGCGTGAGATGTTGTTGGCGATCAGAATTGAAAATGATTTGACCAAAGAAGAGATTCTCGAGCTCTATGTCAACGTTGTACCTTTTGGTAAGCGAGCACACGGTGTTCAAGCTGCTGCGTTCACCTACTACGGCAAACCAGTAGACAAGCTAAATATTGCTCAAATAGCCATGCTTGCGGGTATACCCAAACGTCCAGAAGCGGGTAACCCCATCAACGGACCAGAATACGCAATGAATCGTCGTAATTTGGTGTTACGCCGCATGCGTGATGATGGTGTCATCACCGTTGACGAATATGAAACTGCTCGACAACAACCCCTTAGCGCCCGTGTCCATAGCAGAAAGCTTGACTTACCTGCTCCCTACCCGGCTGAAGTCGTGAGACAAGAGATGGTTGAGCTCTTTGGTAAAGAGATTTATTCGGGTTACTCCATTTACACCACCATCGATCATGAACATCAACTTGCGGCTCAGAACGCTCTCAGAACTGAACTGGAAAACTACGATCGTCTTCGAGGCTATCGAGGTCCCGAACGACACATAGAAGATGTCGAAGACGAAAATGCTCGTGTTCGTTATTTGAATGAACTGAAGAGTGAAATTGATGTGGGTTTGTTAGTTCCTGCGGTTGTTACTCATGTAGCAGAACGGTCAATCCAAGCCTTGTTGCGCAACGGTACCGAGATTACAGTTCCGTGGAAAGGGCTGTCTTGGGCAAGACGCTCTCTCGGATCTGCGGGAGTTGCACGACGACCTCGTAATGCTGGGGAAGTCGTTCGCGTAGGTGACGTGATAAGAATCAAGGCTAACGATGAAGAGCAGTGGAAACTGACCCAAGTGCCAGAAGTACAGGGAGCGATCGTTGCGATTGAACCACGTACGGGTGCGATCACAGCCATGGTTGGAGGTTATAACTTCAACATTTCTCAATACAACCACGCGACCCAAGCAAAACGACAACCGGGGTCAGGCTTTAAACCGTTCGTCTACACCGCAGCATTAGCTAACGGAGTGACTCCCGCTTCTATCTTTTTGGATGCACCCTTAGTCTTCAACGACGAAGGACTTGAAACTGCTTATCGCCCACGAAACTTTAGTGGTACCTATAACGGTCCAACGCGAGTACGCGAAGCACTCTACCGTTCTATCAACCTAGTTTCCATCAGAGTATTGGAGACTATTGGAGCGACGCCAGCACGAGACTTCATTGAAAGGTTTGGTTTCAACGAAGAGGAAATGCCCAACAACACCCAACTTGCTATCGGGGGTGGCGGTCTCGCAGTGTCTCCCTTGGATATGGCTACCGCATATGCAGTATTCGCTAATGGGGGGTATCGTGTTGAGCCACATCTTGTGGAAAAAGTAGTCTCACTTGATAATGAAGTTGTGTACGCACCCATTTATCCCACAGTTTGCGATAGCTGTGGTTACTCGGATACGGAGTGGAATCTAGAGGACTGGCAGCAATCAGACGAATTTGAAATGACGGAAGTCGAGCATACTCCTACTGAAGAAAATGCTGAATCGGTTCTGGATCCTCGATTATCGTTTCTCATTGATTCGATGCTAAGGGATGTTGTTAAGCTAGGAACCGCTCGTCGCGCACAAGAAATCGGAAGAACAGACTTAGCTGGGAAAACTGGGACGACCAATGATGCAGTGGATACATGGTTCAATGGCTATCAGCAAAATCTGGTTGCCACCGCTTGGGTTGGGTTCACGAATCGAAAATCTCTAGGCGAGACGGAATATGGATCCACGCGACCGCTCACCATTTGGATGGACTTCATGGATGATGTCTTAACAGATACTCCCTTGTACACTCCAGTACCACCCGACGGAATCGTCAGTGTCTATGTCGATCCCAAAACTGGGGAAGTAGCTGCTGACGATCAAAAAGATGCAATTGCGGAGTATTTCCTCGCAGACAACGCACCAGAAAGGTCAAAGAGTCAAGATACAACCCATGTCAAACCAGAAGACATTTTTTAGCGCAACTGTCGTGGTTGTATCGGGGGTACTCACCTCAGGATTGGGGTAAGAATGGAATGAGAGATTCTGCGAATCGGTTGACCGGCATACTTTGTAGCCAGACGGTTCCATGACCAGAAAGAGTCGCGAGGAAGAGACCTTCACCACCAAAGAGCATAGACTTCAACCCACCCGCTTTTTCTATCCGATAGTCGATTCCTGATTCCATCGCAACAATACAACCTGTGTCGACTCTCAATTTCTCTCCGCGGAGCTCTTTTTTGATGATCGAGCCACCGGCATGGATGAGAACGTTTCCATCCCCAACGAGCTTAGTGAGTATGAACCCTTCTCCACCAAAGAAGCCTGCTCCTAACTTCTGTGTAAAGGCGATAGAGACCGTGGTACCGTAAGCTGCAGCAAGAAATGCGCTCTTTTGGCACAGCAAATCACCTTGGACTTTACCCAAGTTGATGAGAATGATTTCGCCCATATTGGGTGCAGCTAACCCCACCCGTTGTTTGCTAAACGCTTTGTTTGTGAAGTGGGTTAGAAAGATTGACTCATTAGTAAGAGATCGTTTTACCGCACTCAGTAGGGTGCGTAGCCCCTTAGTGGATCCGTCACCCATTCTTGCTTCAAATTCGATTCCTTCATCCATGTAGATCATCGCGCCCGCTTCTGCGATGACGCACTCTTCTGGATCGAGTTCTACGATTGCAATTTGGTGTCCACCAGTTCCTTGGACTTCACAGTCGATTACGTGAGCCATGTTAGCCTCCGAGGTTCAGTTATTTGATGATTTTGATGTAGTCGCCCGCTCTGGGCTCACCATAGGGATGTTGGCCGTTGATCAAACGAAGCATTTCTTCTGGATATTCAACGAGTGATGTTTCTTTTGCTAGCTTAGCATAGGTGTCACTAGGTTCTGCAATGATCACCTCAATCTTCTGTATGTTCTCTTTCGCAAGATCCTCAGGCTTGATGGTACGAATCCCTTCGACAACTTTTTCCATAGCAGTTTTGAGAGAGGCTTCGTTACCTTTAGATCCGGCTTCCCCTCTAATCACAAAGTAATCATAACCACGTTTGTAGATCACCAGTACCGATGAAGTAATTCGTGCGTCAGCGATCACTCGATTAACGATGTGATAGGTGCAACAATCTGTTTTGATTTCTTGCAGATCGCCTTCAAGCTCCATAGGTGGAAGGATTTCGCGGATAAAAGTCGAAACTGTCAAATCTCCTTCTGGGACGATACGAGTGACTTCAATCGTAGCAACGTCGCGGCCGCCTGGAGGGGTTCCGATGACACGACTACCTCTGAGTTCATAGCTGACGTTCCAGGTGGGAGGATATTCGTAGACGAGACGAATTTGTTTGTCATAGTAGATGTTCTTTTCGACTAGTCCTTTGTCAGTGGGCACACCATAGTGCAAACCATCCATCAATTCCCAAAAGTCCCCGACATCTTCGGTTACTCTATCGGGCAGCTTGTCTAGTGCATAGTTCACCACGCTGTGGAGTCGTTTGTCGTTCTTCGGGTGTGTGTCATTGAGTGCGTGGTATCGTGGAGTTTGCTTGCGGACATCTCGTGCAAAGATATCTTGATCTTTGAGCACATGAACTGTATTGATGACCTCTAAAGGGTTATAGCCAGCTTTTGCTATGACATCTGCGCCGTATTCATCCGCTTCCAGTTCGTCATCGCGTCCGTAGCCAGATACCACCATATTAGTCCATGCGTCGCTGGCCTCAAGCATTTCACCGCGACCTGTCAGTGCATAGGCAGCTAATCCAACACTGGTGCCCAGTAACGCTGCTCTTCGCTGCTTGGCTGCATGACGTAGCGCAACGTGTCCAATTTCATGACCAATCACAGCTGCTAGTTGAGCTTCAGAGCTTAGATAAGTGATGAGCCCTCGGTTGATGTAGATATAAGCATCAGGAGTTGCGAACGCGTTGATGGTCGGGTTATCAAGTACGAAAAAGTAGTACTGTTGGTCCCCTTCATTGGTGTACTTCAGTAGTCGTTCACCAAGCGCTTGAACATAGTCCTGCCATTCTTGGTCTTCGTAGAACTCATCATTGTCAGTAAATTCGTTGAAAAGCTCTGCGCCAGTCCCGCCGAACAGTGAGAGAGAAAAGAGCAGAGTCGCAATAGAAAGAATAGTCTTCAGAGAATTCATCACACACTCACATGGTAAGCTACAGTTAACCAGTCATTAGATACATTTTGTGGCAAAAAGTGCTCGAAAAATTATGAAATCGTAATAGTGCCAGGGACACAGTACGAAGTTCTACGTTGTTGACTAAAGTAGGCAGGATTTTGAAGTTGATTTAAAACCGTGCCTGAAGGCACTGGAGATCAAGATTTGGAGCCGGCTTGAGTGGTAGCTCTACCAAATCTGCTTTTGAATCGTTCTACGCGTCCAGCAGAGTCAACGATCTTTTGCTTACCTGTGTAAAACGGGTGACAGCGCGAGCACACTTCTAAAGTGATGTCTTTGCACAACGTTGATCGAGTGGTAATGGTGTTGCCGCAAGAACAAGTTGCAGTCATTGTCTTGTATTCGGGATGGATATCAGACTTCATCAGTCGTAGGTGGTTCTCCAATTTAGATCGTGTATTTTATGGATTTAATCTACATCTGGATACGTTAGGCCCAACCTCGACACGCAACAGACTCTGCTTATTTGAATTGGCAAGTGAATATTCGTTGTAAACTGTTAAAATGTATATAATCATCAGCATAAGGGCGGATACAAAAGAAGCAAAAGGAAGATGATTCCATGAGTTCAAATCAGAAAATTGTTAGAGTTGCTGTTCCACGACCATTGTGGTCTCTCTACGACTATGTCGTTGATGAGAGTCACCGTTCAGTCACTGTTGGTGCACGGGTATTAGTTCCATTCCACGTTGGAGTAGTGGTAGCTATGGTTGTGGAATTGAGTGACAAAAGTGATCACAAAGGCCAGTTGAAATCGGTCGCAAAGGTGATCGATGATCAAGCCATTCTGCCTCCTGACTTACTCAAACTAGCTCTTTGGTTGTCCAGTTATTACCACTGTCCACTAGGGACGGTGTATGAAAACATGCTGCCCAATGAGGTGCGTCGTGGACGAACACTGGAATTCAAGCCTGAGTATGTGTGGAAAGCGGTTCGTCCCAAACCAAAGCCTGAGTTTGGCCGTGCCGTTTTGCAAGAAAGAGCATGGAAGCAACTCTGCAAAGAGGGTGAACAGACGGATTCTCAATTACGAGCATTTCGAGTGGATCGGAAGGTATTGAAGGCGTTGGAGAAAAAGGGGTTGGCTGAAAGCGAAGTACAGCTTCCCAATTACAAGTATCTTCCTCCAAAGTTCAGGCTCACTAAAGATCAAAAGATTGCTACCGAGAGTATTGTCAGCCAACTGAATCAGTTTGGGGTTCAGGTCCTTGATGGTGTTACGGGAAGCGGAAAGACAGAAGTCTATATCCGAGTGATCCATGAGGTCCTCAGTCGGGGGCTGCAAGTATTGATTCTTGTACCGGAAATCGCGTTGACTCCTCAGACTGCTGAACAATTTCGTTCACGTTTCGGACACGTTGCAGTGGTTCACTCCATGAGGACTAAAGTTCAACGCTTTGATGTTTGGTTTCGAGTGGCAACTGGGGAGTTTCGAGTGGTACTTGGTACTCGTTCCGCTGTGTTTACTCCCTTCAAGAATTTAGGCTTGATCGTAGTTGATGAGGAACACGATTCCTCCTACAAGCAGAGCGACACTTTGAGATATTCCGCACGAGATGCAGCACTGGTGAGAGCAAAGTATCTCAATGTACCTTGTATTCTTGGTAGTGCGACCCCCTCTTTAGAAACCCTGGAGAATATTCGTCGCCAGCGTTATTTAGTCTCAAAATTGACCCACCGACCCGGGACTGCAGAGATGCCAACTTTCAGGCTACTAGATATTCGAGGTCAGACTCTACAAGGTGGTATGAGTGCGCAGTTAATTGAGCTCGCTCGAAACCAATTGAACGATAAAGGTCAGGTTCTCATCCTCATCAATCGTCGTGGGTATGCACCGTCGTTGATTTGTACTTCGTGTGGATGGCAAGCACGCTGCCAAGATTGCGATGTTGCGTTGACTTTGCACGAACATCCTAATCGGGAACTTCAGTGCCACTATTGTGAACGACGCTATCCCATTCCCGCGTCTTGTACTCAGTGCTCTGCTGAAACGCTGCAATCCGTCGGTGCAGCCACACAACGAACGGAAGAAACGCTTCAAACTCTGTTTCCCGATGTTCCTGTTCGTCGTGTGGATCGAGATTCCATCAGTTCAAACCGTCAATTGAACCAATTGTTTGACGAGATCCGCAAACCCGGTGCGCGCATACTTGTGGGCACTCAAATCTTAGCCAAGGGGCACCACTTACCCAACGTTACTATGGTGGGAGTGATTGGAGCGGATGCAGGGTTCATGAGTGCAGATTTCCGTGCTGCAGAACGTACCGCACAACTGATTGTCCAAGTCGCAGGACGCGCGGGTCGAGCGAAGCGAAGGGGTGAAGTATGGATCCAAACCTATGATCCCGAACACCCCCACCTATCTTCGCTCGCTCAATCAGGCTATCACGGATTTGCTGAATCAGAGTTGTTGTTAAGAAAGAGTGCGAGTTTTCCTCCATACTCCCACTTAGCATTGCTACGCGCAGAAGGTGAAAACGCAGATCAGACGGAACAGTTTTTGGTCAATGTCACGGAAAATGTTGATTCTGATGAAATCGTCAAACTTGGCCCTGCTCCTGCACCACTCACTCGGTTGAGTGGGCGATGGCGGTATCAAGCTGCGCTGTTATCACCCAATCGAATGATGGTGCATCGAGAGCTAAAAAAGATTGAGAAAGCACCAATACCGAGAGGCTCCAAGATTCGTTGGTCCATCGATGTAGACCCTATTGAGATGTTGTAGAGCCGTTATCGCAACCTATTCCGTTTCATCTTCGGGTGGAAAAAAGAGACGGTCATAGGATTGCAAATACGAGTCGTTTGGGTATTGTTCTATTGCGTCTTTAGTAATTTGAGCAGCCCGATCCATTTCTCCTTGCTCCATCAGCAGTCCCACCGAGAAACCATAGATGAGGGGCATCCCCCAAGTGGGTGTGAACGCATTTCCTTGTTCGTGTATTAAACCCGATGCGAGTGCATCCTCTATGATCGGAGCAAGGTTTTCTACCGAATTAAATCCAGGGGCCGGATCACTTCCAATTAAGAGTTGAGCTAACAGAACTCTTCTGTTCATTGGATCTAGTTCGATAGCAGCATCAAGGTTATCTTCCATTTCCATGACAAGTTCGAACGTATTAGCTTCATCGTGATTGATCTTGGCTCGATAGAGAATGGCGAGAAGAGCATGAATTTCTATTGCGTCATAGTCTGCATCGTTGAGCATCTCTATTGCTTCATCGATCAGCCTACTAGCTTGTCGAGATTCATCAAGTGTATTTTCAACTTGGATAAGATTGAGGTTAAGAATCGCGTACCAGTAATTGCGAGTCGTTGCTTCTGCATCGCCAGTAGTACTTTGACTATCGAGCTTTGACTTGAGTTGATATAGTTGAGCGGGGCTACCAGACACCATAGCTTCATCAGTCAGCTCGATGATTCTGGCTTCTAAGCCATCCCAGGAAAACTCCCAAGTGGTGTTCTGAGATGGTTCATCAGACGATGTGGGAGTGTCGATTGAAGTGCAAGCTACTATGGTGCTCGCAGCAACGGTCAAACCAACCAACTGAAGCACTGAAACCATACTCTTGTTAACTCGAGTGGAAATGGCGGATGCCGTCGATTTTAATTTGTCCATAGTACTCGGTGGTTGCTCATTGCAAATTCTAAGATAAATGACCGTTCTACAAGGTCAATTGGGGGTGGGTTATGCTGACTACTTTTAAAATCTCTCGCTAGAACCCAGTTTGAGACAAAAGGAGACTAATAGTTTGAAAGATCCTGTGCGAATTGCCGTGACCGGCGCAGCTGGTCAAATCGGATATGCAATGTTGTTTCGGATAGCGGCCGGTGAAATGCTGGGTTCAGATCAACCTGTGATACTCCATCTATTGGAAATCACACCTGCAATGGACTCACTCCATGGGGTAGTTATGGAACTTGAGGATTGCGCCTTTCCTCTGCTCAAGGGGATCGTATCAACGGATGATCCTACAGTCGCATTCGATAGTGTCGATGCCGCACTGCTTGTCGGCGCACGACCACGTGGTCCTGGAATGGAGCGAAAAGACCTTTTGGAAGCCAATGCATCCATATTCATCGCCCAAGGTCATGCCATCAATCAATTGGCCTCTCGTGAGGTCCGAGTACTGGTTGTCGGAAATCCCGCTAATACCAACTGCCTCATTGCATTAAGTCACGCAAAGGATTTACAACCCGAACAGTTCTGTGCGATGACTACTCTGGATCACAACCGTGCCGTCGCTCAGCTGGCTCAAAAGACTGGAGTTCATGTCGAGTCTATCGACCAACTAGCCATCTGGGGTAACCACTCATCAACGATGTTTCCGGAGTTGCATTCTGCGACCGTAAACGGTACTCCTGCTCTAGATTTGGTTGACATGGGGTGGTATGAATCAGAGTTCATCCCTGCCATTCAGCAACGAGGAGCGACCATCATCAAGGCACGTGGAAGTTCCAGTGCAGCTTCAGCAGCGCACGCAGCTATCGAACATATGCGATTGTGGATGCTAGGGACTACCCGTACCTCAAGCATGGGAATCTTCAGCCGTGGGGACTATGGAATCGAACCCGGCATAGTGTTTTCGTTTCCGGTCACTTGTGCATCAGGTTCGATCAATGTCGTACAAGGTCGTCAACTCGATCACTTCTGTCGAGAACGCATTGCCATGACTCAACAGGAACTCCTAGAAGAAAGATCTCAAGTTCAACATTTACTGTAGTTCATTGAACCGATAGCCTCCCACTCTCAACTCAGCCATCAATCCAGACACTCAAAATGAAGCGCACTCAATCAATTTTCATCCTTAAGTATTTCCTGATATTGGGTGTGTTTGCCTTTAGCAATAGCGCAAACGCTGCCGGAGAGTTCTACTTAGGGAGTGGCGCATCAATCGAGAATTTCAAGACACGATACGAAATTCAAGGGGATAGTAGTCTGGTTCCCTCGCTTTCACTAAGAGACTTTGCGTTTTCGGATCGAGACGGTGGAAACGAAATTTCCTACGGTTTGAATGGTTTCGTCGGATACCGCCATCCATTGCCTCCCGTGGGTGTATGGTTTGGAATACAGTACGAAGCTGGAATCAGAGTGGATGCTTTAAAGGGCCGAGTCGGGGGGACCGGTGTCAATCAAGATGGCACTCAGCTAACGGGTATTTTGGAAGAAAACTGGGAGCTGAGGACTGAATTAGATCGAGCGCTTGTATTGAAAGCAGGGATAGGGATCAACTTATTTGGCTTACTCAATTTCGAACCCTATGCTCTCATCGGTCTACGTGAAATCGATATCACCTTCGACCGACTGTATCAGGTATGTGGAATGAAGCCAGTGTGTGCGCCAGGAGATACACCCACTACTGCAGTTGAAGTTTACCAACCGATTATGAGACAGCCGATAATTGGAGCGGGAATAGAGAAGTCCATCGGTAGCAAGAGTGCGCTCCAATTTGAAGCACGCTATGTTGGAGAATCTGACGACGATTTTAGAGAGACTATCAACGGGGTAGAAACCGCTAAGTCGCTCTCGACTGAATCGTTTGAAATATCCCTGCGTCTAGTGTTCTACCTGTAATCGAGCCCAGTCTTGATACTGGGATCGCCATTAGGACTGAATGTCTCGCCAGAAGAAGCAAGCGACACTGCTATCCGAGGAATCAGGTAACCCCGTAAGCATCGGTAATTCCAGACTACATTTAGGTTGCACGTGCTTGCATCGCGTGTGGAAACGACACCCAGAAGGTGGATTGATCGGAGAGGGAACATCGCCCTGTAGTATTTCACGATTTGGTTTCCGAGTTGGATCGGGCATAGGAATCGCAGAGATTAACGCTCGGGTATAAGGATGCCTTGGTGATCGATAGATTTCTGCAGACTGTGCAGTTTCGACGATCCGCCCTAGGTACATGACAGCAATTTTGTCAGAGACATGTTTCACGACAGCTAAATCATGAGCAATGAAGATCATGGCTAGATCCATTTCTTTTTGCAGTTCGAGCAGCAAGTTGATGACCTGGGACTGAACCGAAACATCGAGAGCGGAAACTGCTTCATCGCACACGACTAATTTAGGTTTCAGTGCAATAGCACGTGCAATTCCGATCCTTTGACGCTGACCTCCAGAAAACTCATGGGGAAACCGATCAGCTGCGGAGGCATCCAGTCCCACTCGGTTTAAAAGCTTAACGACACGCTCATTGCGTTCACCGGGTGTGCCTAAACGATGAATCACAAAGGGCTCGGTCAATATCTTGCGCACGGTATGTCGAGCATTAAGCGACTCGAACGGATCTTGGAAGATGATCTGCACATCGCGTCTCAATCTGCGCAGGTCGTTTCTTTTCAACTCGCCGATGTCTTGACCTTCAAATTTGACACTCCCGCTCGTGGAATTCAATAGTCGAAGTAAAGTGCGCCCGACCGTACTCTTACCACAACCAGACTCTCCCACCAAGCCGAGTGTTTCTCCTCTTTCAAGGGAAAATGAGACATCATCAACCGCATGGACTTGACCCACGGTTTTAGGGATCACTCCCTGTTTTACCGGAAAGTGTTTCGTGAGCCCGTTGACCTCTAATAGAGGGGGAGGACTATCGTTGAGTTTGGTCTCTGTCAAGACTCTTGTCCGTTTGTTTCCAGAAGTGGCAGGCTACATTACGACCGGTATCAGTCATTTGTAACTTCGGGATCTCTTCAGCACATTTTTCTTCAGCACTGTCGCAACGATTCCTGAATCTACAACCCGATGGCATATCAGCGAAGCTTGGAACCATTCCCCTAATAGTATTCAAGGTAGCTTTTGGGGTACCTTCTAGTGTGGGGATGGAATTGAGCAATCCTAGGGTATATGGATGTAGTGGCTTCGCAAACAGTTCTTTAGCTGTGCAGTTCTCTGCGACTCGACCAGCATACATTACGGCTACCCGATCGGCGATTTCAGCAATCACAGCAAGGTCATGAGTGATAAAGATCACAGCCATTTCATTTTCTTTTTGCAGTTCTGCAATCAAATCCAAGATTTGCGCTTGGATGGTCACATCTAAGGCAGTAGTCGGTTCGTCCGCAATCAGAATGTCTGGAACGTGAATGAGAGCCATAGCAATCATGACCCGTTGTCTCATTCCACCCGATAGTTGATGGGGATATTCAGCCATTCTGAGATCGGGAGCAGGGATGCCCACTTGTTCCAGCATGCGTAAGCAAATCGCTTCCTGTTCTTCACGATCTAGGTCATCCCGATGCAGCTTTAATGTTTCCATTAGCTGGTTGCCTACTCGTTGAACAGGGTTCAATGCAGTCATCGGTTCTTGGAAGATCATTGAGATGCGTCTACCGCGAACTTTAGACATCTCTTCCGGTTGCAATTCAAGTAAATCTTGGTCACGAAATAAGATGTTTCCACCGGTAACTCGACCGGATGGTTTGGGTAACAGTCCCATGATTGCGAGGGAAGTAACACTCTTCCCACACCCCGATTCACCCACTATCCCAAGGGTTTCACCCTTGTCGATTTCGAATGAAACACGATCGAGTACTTCTACCGAACCTTCATCAACCTCGAAAGAGACCGAAAGATCCTGAACAGTCAGCAGAGTCATGAATGAAGTCTTGATTAAACCCTCAGTTAATGACCACTCAGAAAGAGCTGTGTGGGTTATTGAGCATCGGTGGCTGAACTTTTCAGTACGAGTGAAACGTTATTCTAATTTTATCCCTTGCTCATCGTTGCCCATCAGAGCTCAAAGTCTGCAGCCACTGCGCAATGATCTGGATGTTCTGCGACTCTAGGTCCTTCTTGGAACGAATTTTCTTGGTAGAGTTTGGTTGCTAAAGAATCGATGACAATGTGATCTATGAATGTATCAAACCGTGGATCGCAACTAGCTGTGTGCGACTCAGTGAGAAGTTTGAGATGATTTTCATTGGAATTTAATAGCCTCCACGCCCAATCGTCTTTTTCAGCTAATCTTCGGTTGAAGTCACCCAGTATAGCAAAGGCCACTTCCTCTTTGACTCTCGCTTCAATCCAATCTTTCACGATTTCCATTTGTTGTGTGAGATTGGTACAGGCACTTTCACGGGACTCGTCATCATCTTCGTTAGAACTCCAGCAGCCAGATGAAAGGTGAACCGAGAGTAGTCTGATGCCGCTACCGTCACGGAGGGAAATATCGGTACCCCAACGTTGAGAATTTTGGTTTAAACCAAGGCTTTCAACATCGTCGTTGCGTGTATATGGGATTTTTTTGCGAATGGCAAACCCTGTAGCCATGTGTTGGAGATAACGACCGGGTGCGTCCCAACATTCTCTGGTACCTCCAAACTCGGGTCGTTTGGACATTTCGATATTCCACTCACTCTCAGGGAACACCTTGTGGGCGGCTGCCTTATCCTTGACTTCTTGAAAGGCAACCACATCTAAATCGAGTTGGTTGATCGATTCAGTAATCACGGTATAGTCTTCAGCGGTACGACTGATACATCCTTCGTCTCCTTGAGCATTGAGATGCTCCAAATTCCATGCTGCAATGCGGAGTTCCGCTCCCGCACCAACTGCTGTAAACAGCAGTACAGTGGAGAATATACCAAGTATAAGCCTGTACATTTTAGATGTTCCACGTGGAACATTGGGGAATTTCATCATAATTGACATCGACTCGTCATGGGACAGAACCCAGATATTATGGAGCAAATCTTGCTTAACCCATTGCAGTTTGTTGTGTATTGATTCACAGTAGATGAACACACACTACCCCCTTATCCTACGATAGTGGATACAGAGCTATTTGACGCAGCAGAACCCTTTGCTGCCATTGATCTCGGTTCCAACAATTTTCATGTCATTCTTGCCATGGAACGACCCAATGGTGGGTGGCAGGTTATCGACCGACACAAGGATTTATCCCGGTTAGCCCAGGGTATTGGTGAGACTGAGGTGATTAGTAGACACGCTTTGAACAATGCGATGCGAGCATTAGAACGAATCGGCGAACGAATCCGAACACTTCCCAGCAAAAACGTCAGAGTCGTGGGCACCCACACCCTGCGTTCAGTTACGAACGCAGAGGAGTTCATTCGGCTCGGTGAAGGTTTGTTGCATCACCAGATTGACATCATCAGTGGTCGTGAGGAAGCGCGCTTGATTTATTTGGGTGCATGTCATGAATTTGAACACGAAATAGATAACCGATTGGTCATTGACATTGGTGGAGGAAGTACTGAGATAGCGCAGGGAATCAATTTTCGACCCAAAATCTTGGAGAGTCTGGGAATTGGGTGCATTCTGTTGACCGATGCTTGCTTTGCCGATGGAAAGATGACCCATAAGCGATTCCGTCGTGCTAGAGAATTGGCTCTTGATGAATTTCAAGTATATAGACAGTCATTTAGATCCTCAGGTTGGGAATTAGCACTCGGTACCAGTGGAACGATCAAAGCCGTCCACGCAGCGGTCAATAAGGCCAAAAGACTTCAAAAAATTACACCGAAATTACTTGATAAGTTGTGTGAAAAACTGGTGAATTTGGGTCAAGTCGACCGCATAGGCGCGGATATTTGTAATGCAAATCGTGCTCCCGTCCTAGCAGCGGGTTTAGCTATCTTGATGGCCGCAATGGAGTCATTTGAGATTGAAGAATTACACATCACAGAGGGAGCGTTGCGAGAAGGCTTACTCTACGACTTAATCGGCCGAGCCAGAAATAACGATATTCGAGAAGCATCAGTACAAGATTTAGTCGAGCGATTTCATATCGATAAGGCTCACTGCAGTCGAGTCAAGAACACTGCAATCACTTTGTACGACGAAGTGAAAGATGAATGGGATATCGAAGATATTGAATACCAGAAGATCCTACGATGGTCCGCCGTACTCCATGAAATTGGTATGGATGTATCACACTCAAGGCACCATCGGCATGGACAATACTTACTGCAGAACCTGGATATTCCGGGGTTTTCGCAACAAGACCAACATTGTGTAGCAACCCTGGTTCGTGCACACCGGAAGCGATTTCCTACCGATTCAGAATTGCATTTTGGCAGGGCTGCGTTATCTAAGCTCGCCATCCTGTTGCGATTAGCGGTGCTATTGAACAGAAGCCGTACCGATCAAACTCTACCGCCGTTGCATCTTAAAGTGGTCAACTCAGGACTCAGTCTAGAAATTCAGCAACAATGGCTTGCTAACCATCGACTATCACTGTTAGATTTAGAGCAAGAAGTCAATTATTTGAGGTCTGCACCCTATCAGCTCATTGTGTCGACTATAGATGTCTTAGATTAGTTGAAATTGCTTTGAGACAGATCAGCGAGTAGACTATTTTGAGCACTCACTCTGTGTTTCTTTTTCTCGATGGGGACGTAGGATCCATCGGGTTGCAAGATCCAGGATTGGCAATTGTCGTTTAGATATCGCTCCAGTCCTTCCTCAAACACTCGATCTGTCAGTGTATTGTCGATCAAGGGGACTGCAGTTTCTACTCGTGCAAACAAGTTTCGAGTCATCCAATCAGCGCTCGACAAATAAGTCACAGGTTCACCGTCATTGGTGAATCGAAAAATGCGTGAGTGTTCCAAAAAACGACCAATGATGGATCTCACTTCGATATTTTCTGAGACACCTTTGATTCCTGGTCGCAGCGCGCAGATTCCTCTAACGATTAACTGCACTTTGACACCTGCTTGAGATGCGCGGTAAAGCTCTTTAATGATCTTGGGATCCACCAAAGCATTCATCTTTGCGATGATGCCGGCAGGTTTTCCTGCTTTAACGTTCTCGATTTCACGATGGATGTGGTCGCACATCGCAGGGAAGAGTGTGAAGGGTGATTGCAGCACTTTTTGCAGTCGGCCCGATTGTCCTGTCGTGGATATTTGACGGAAGAGTTGCTGCACATCCTCTCCAATGACCGGATCACTGGTGATGAGTCCAAAGTCAGTGTATATCCGAGCCGTTTTCGGGTGATAGTTGCCAGTACCTAGGTGTACGTAGCGGCGAAGACGGCCTTCTTCCCGACGCATCACCAAGATCATTTTGGCGTGAGTTTTGTATTCGACGACCCCATAGACGACTTGGGCACCGGCTGATTGGAGCTTATTGGCTAGTTCAATGTTGTCAGCTTCGTCAAATCTTGCTCGAAGTTCGATGACGACCAAAACTTCTTTGCCATTTCCAGCAGCTTGAGTGAGAGCTTGCACCACTTCAGATTTGGGGCCAGTACGGTAAAGAGTCTGTCGAATAGCGATGACATTGGGATCCTTAGCAGCTTGGCGCAAAAAATCCAGTACCGGAGCGAAAGACTCGTAGGGGTGATGGAGCAACACATCACCTTGTCTGACCGCTTGGAACATATCCGGTGCTTTTTTCAGCCGTTTCGGGACACCGGGTACTAATTTGGGAAACTTCAAGTGTGGTTCATCCACAATATCGGGTACTTGGTTCAATCTTGCTAGATTCACTGGCCCATTGCAGAGGTATACCGCGTCTTGAGCTAGTCCAAACTGTGAACGCAAGAACTCTTTTTCTGTTTCCGGACACGCACTGTCAATTTCAAGTCGAACTTCGTCACCAAATCGTCTACTGGGGAGTTCTCCCTCAAGGGCGCGTCGCAAATCGGTGATTTCTTCTTCATCTACCCACAAATCACTGTTTCGGGTCACCCGAAACTGATGGAAACCCGTCACCGACATGCCCTGAAATAAATCACCAACGTGTTCATGGATTATGGAAGAAAGGAAGACGAAGTCCCACTTGTGAGAGGACACCTCTTGAGGCAGTTGGACGAGTCTAGGTAGGGCACGAGGTGCATGAACGATCGCTCTTCGACCCTGTCGACCGAAGGCATCTTGCCCTTCTAGCGTAATGACAAAGTTGAGAATCTTGTTGAGCAATCGAGGAAATGGGTGTGCGGGATCAAGTCCGATGGGGCTGAGAATGGGCGACAGCTCACGAACAAAGTAGTCTTTCAGCCAGTTTCTCTGTGGTTCGTCCCATTCCTCCCGACGCAGAAAGTAAATCCCATGAGCACGTAGCTCAGGAATTAACTGTTTATTCAAAATCTCATACTGTTCGTCTATGAGTTCACGGGTGACGATAGAGATCTGTCGCAGTTGTTCCTGGGGAGAGAGGTTGTCTGGACCACGCTGAGTGCTCCCAAATTCAACTTGTTGAATTAAGCCCGCGACTCGAATCTCAAAAAACTCATCTAAATTAGAACTCGAGATACAGAAGTACCGCACCCGTTCGAGCAAGGGATAACTCGAGCGAGTTGCTTGAGCTAGAACTCGACGATTAAATTCGAGGAGCGACAGCTCTCGATTGATGAACAAATCTGGGCGACTGAGTTCACACACAACCGATGGAAAACCGGATGAAAAACATAAAATGATTTTAGCATGAGCATAGATACTCCCAACTCTGCCATAGACCGAGTCTACGCAGAACCGCACAATAAAATCAAGGACTTTTCCTACAACCGCGAAGTCGCAGCGGTGTTACCAGACATGTTGGATCGAACCATCCCTGGATATGGTGACTTAATTCGGTTAATCGGAGTCATTGCAGCAACTCGTCTGCGACCACACTCGCAGGTGTATGACTTGGGTTGTGCCCTGGGTGCTGTCACACAATCGGTACTCGACAATATTGGCGATCTGCCAGTGTCCATAGTGGGTATCGATTCATCTAGCTTCATGATCAAGGGAGCGAAGGAAAAGATAACAGACCCGAGGGTGAACTTCAGGAAAGGAGATATTCGGCGGGCTGACTTGGTCATGTGTGATGTTGTGGTCCTAAACTTTGTCCTTCATCATCTCCCCATTAAGGATCGCGATAAAGTGTTGTCTCGGATTCGAACGGTTCTCAAACCAGGTGGGTTGTTGATAGTTTCAGAACGAATTGAGGGAAGTGAAGAGTTCACCAGTCTCTATCGAAACTTTCTGGAATCCAATGACTATTCCAATTTGGAAATTGATCAGAGAAATCTAGCACTAGAGAACGTGATGTTCAGAGAGACCTTAGTGTCTCACTTAGTTCGATTTAGAAAAACTGGGTTTGAATCACCACGGCTATGGTTCCAGTGCCTAGACTGGATTTCTATTTTGGCGATTGGTTAGTGTGTACGTTGTTCAGACGGCTGTGGAAATTTAGTGTCGTTTTTACTCGGCTTTAAGCTCTTTCGATTTCGTCGTCGTCATAAGAAAATTTTGGCGGTCTACGATGCGTTTAATGAGTCGCCCAAACGAACGATGCACCCTTACGAAATTGGACGCTGGGCTGGATTGCACTCGATGGATGTCATCGATGTCATGCAGTCGACACCGGAGTTATTTCTCAAGGTTCCAGGAAAAGAAGATGTAGGCGCATTCTATGCACTTCGTCCTTCCGTAGTCGCTCAAGGTGAAGAGAGTGTCACTGATTTCATACGAAAGTGCGCAAGACGAGATGCCCTGTTGTACTACAGTTGCTGGATAGTCTTTGGAATATTTTTGATCGTACTGTTTATCCATTTCCTGCCTGAAATTCGCATGATGTTCGGGAGTTATTAACCCTGGCCATGCAATTGAAACACACCATGAACCAAGCTAAAGGGAGTTTCAGCCTTAGCTAAGACGTTTTTCAATTCGTTCCCGAGTTGTCTCCTTCGCTTTGTGTGATTTCTTGAGAAATATTAAAGTTGCACCCGCACCACCCATTTGCCTGGGTGCAGTCACGAATGCGTTTACCTTTGGATGATCTTCTAGCCAATATGCCACATGACTCTTCATCTGCGCGGGTGGTTTACTCTGGTATCCCAATCCATGAACCACCAAAACCGTACGAAGTTGCGATTGCACACTGTTTTCGATAAATCGATGAATTTGTTTGGCCGCTTGAGGGAGACTCTGCTGGTGCAAATCGAGCTTGCCTTGTGCCTTGTAGTCCCCTCGTTTGAGTTTTTGCATCAGGTACGGCTGAACCCCGCTGCACTTCCACTCAACCCATTCATCTGGGTCAACTAATCGAATATCGATGGGAATCAAGGGTTTGCGAGTTCTGTCTTGATTTGCAGTGGTTGCGTTTTCACGAATTTGCCGAAGGTTGGACCGAATTCTTGCAGTGTCCTTTTGGCGTGCAGAGACTCGAGCGTGAGTGTGATCCAATGGTACAACATCGAGCATGCTTTCTTCAAATTCTGATCCATGGTTGTTGTTCATTTCTATCACACTCATGTGGGTTTTTCATCGTAGGTTTTCAGGAATTTCATTCTTGCCTACAGATCCTAACTCATTCTACCAAATGACCTCTCTGAAATCCATTGGTAATCCTTATCCCTTTGTCTGAAATTGCCGATTGAGTTCTAGTCTTTGTTTCGTCGCATCCTATTAGTCTTGGTACCCCTGCTACTTTTGGCGTTTGGGGTAGCTGGCTTCATTGTCCTTTCGAGTATCCCACCTGAGTTAGAACCTGTCACTCCCGAACCCCCCTCTTACTTGGTAGGGGTTAAAGTTGCAGAACGTGAACCGGTACGGTTTGAGATTACATCGCAAGGTACTGTGACCCCCAAAACAACCACTAATTTAGTGTCAGAAGTTTCGGGTCATGTGATTGAGATTTCGTCGGACTTTGTACCCGGTGGATTCTTTGAAGAAGGTGAGGTCTTGGTCAAGATTGACCCTCGAAACTACGAACTTGCAGAAAAGCGAGCTAAGCTCAACGTTGCTAGAGCGCGAACCAAGGTAGAGACGGAAGCTGCGATGTCGGGAGTTGCCATCGAAGACTGGGAACGATTCAAAGAATTTAATGAGCTAGCTGAAGAGGCGGCTGAACTGACACTGCGTCGACCTCAAACAGAAGAAGTGCAAGCTGAGCTCGAGACTGCAGAGGCTGAGCTTATCAAAGCGATGGGAGATTTGGAACGTACCAACATCACATCACCCTACAGTGGATTGGTATTAGAGACGAACGTGGACGTGGGTCAATTTGTGAATGTGGGAGCTCAACTCGCTCGCACCGTAGCGACCAACGTTGCTGAAGTCCGCCTCCCGCTGTCTTTGAGTGTTCTTGAATATCTAGATTTACCGGATCAGAGTGATCCGACTCCCATCAACGTCATGCTCAGCGCTCAACTCGGTAGTCGAACTTATGAGTGGCCCGCTTTGATTGTTCGGACTGAAGGAGTCATTGATACCCAAGCACGGGTCATTTATGCGGTTGCTCAGGTCCTCAACCCTTATGAGCTCGTGGGCGACAACAGCGATGTCTTGCGCTTCGGCATGTTTGTGCAAGCAACGATCCAAGGAAGCGATGGAGGCGATCTGTTTGTGGTTCCCCGGCACGCTATCTACAAAGGCGATCAACTGTGGGTGGTGACCGAAGAGGATACCATTGAGCCCAGAAAGGTCTCGATTGTGCGTTCTGATGAGAGTAGTAGCTACGTCTCGACTGGGTTAGAGAATGGTGAGGTGTATTGCGTGACCCCGATTGATCGACCCATCCCGGGTATGAAGGTCAAGATCAGCCACTAGCATGTCTGAATCTGTCCCCACTCACTTCGTTTCAACTCCACCCCCTCGTGGAGAGGGAATCATTGGCTGGTTCGCCCGCAACCATGTAGCTGCAAACATCTTGATGGTGCTCATTATTGGAGCGGGAATCTACACCCTGAGCACATCGATCAAGAAAGAAACTATGCCTGAGTTTGATCGAGGGCAAATTATTGTCAGTGTACCTTGGAGAGGGGGCACTCCTGAAGAAGTTGAGACTGGAATCTTGCTCCGGATCGAGTCAGCTATCAAAGGGGTTGAGGGGATTGGTGATGTCCTTTCCACAGCGAATGAAGGCTCGGGCAGGGTAGTATTAGATGTTGCTCCGGGATACCCGGTTGATTTGGTACTCGATGAAGTGGAACTGGCAGTCAATGCCATTTCGGGATTTCCAAGGGATGTGGATCGACCGATTATTCAACGGCGACAACCGTTCACCACTAATGTGATGAATGTTCAAGTATCGGGTGATCTTGATACGGTACTCTTGCAAGAAATCGCAACAGACATTCGTAATGAAATCCTACTCCTACCTGAAGTCTCCCAAGCAGATTTGGATGGGGCAGTTGCGACAGAAATCAGTATCGAGATATCGGAAGCAACTATGCAAAGATATGGGCTAACTTTGGGTCAAGTGGCGCAGGCGATTCAACAATGGTCGGTGGATGTTCCGAGCGGAGGTATCCGCACCGAAGGGGGTTATGTTCGAGTTCGAGCAACGGGACAAGCCATTTCAGTGGAGGACTATGAGTCGATTGCGGTCGTCACCGGTGCGGATGGCCGGGTGGTGTCGCTGGGCGATATCGCCACCATTATTGATGGTTATTCAGAAATTGCGTTCTACTCTTATTTCAATGGACAACCTTCAATCGGGATCAGTATTGATGCAGCCGAACGGGAAGACTCTTTGGTGGTTGCCAAGGCGGTTCGTGAGTATGTAGAACAGAGAAAGTCAACCTTACCGTCGTCCATCGAACTGGATTACTTCGGTGATGCAACTTATTATCTGAACGAACGATTGAACATGATGCTCAAGAACATCGTGCTGGGATCTCTGTTGGTGTTTGTGCTATTGGGTATTTTCCTTCATGCGAGGATTGCAGCTTGGGTGTGCGTCGGACTACCCGTTGCATTTTTGGGTGCATTAGCTTGTCTTCCGGCGATGGATGTCTCACTTAACTTGATCAGTCTTTTTGGTTTTATCCTGGTTATTGGGGTGGTGGTGGACGATGCCATCATCATTGCTGAAAGTGCAGCGGCTGAAACCGAACTTAAAGGATACAACACCGAAAACATCGTCAGCGGTGCCCGGCGTGTCGCCGTTCCTGCAACCTTTGGGGTGCTCACCACGGTTGCAGCGTTTGCTCCCATGTTGATGATTCAGGGAGATGTAACGGTCATCTTTCAGTCCATTGGGCTGGTCGTGATTTTGTGTTTGCTATTTTCACTCGTTGAATCGAAACTGATCTTACCTTCGCACATGGCGTTGATGAAGCGTTCAAGAGGTAAGCGGCGAGACATCGCTGACTTTACCAACCGCGGTTTGAAGTACTTTAGTCGCAAGTTCTACCTTCCATTCCTGACTTGGCTCATCATGTACCGATATGCCTGTGTGAGTGCCTTTATCGTCATGTTGATGCTGACGGTGGGGTTGTACTTGAGCCCGTTCTTGAAGAAGAGTTTCTTCCCGAGTTTGGAGAACGACTTCGTATTTGTCACCGCCAACATCATGGAGGGAATGGCAGAGGACTATATCGTTGATGTGACCGAGCTGATCATGACTGCGATGCACGATACCAATGAAGAAATCATGGCTGAAACCAACGCCGCAGAGGTTCCCATCAAGCATGTTTTTGCTTGGATTACGGGTGATCGTTCAACCTTCATGACTGCTGAATTGGCCAAACCCGAACAACGGACGCTAAGACCAACTGAAATCGCAAATCGTTGGCGCAACCAAGTGGGAAATGTTGCTGGAGCAACCGACATGTCCTTTTCAGCCGAACAGCGTTTCTTTGGGGGTGCACCGATTGAATTTGAACTATCGGGTAAGAACCATGCAATGCTCGAAGCTGCTGCTGAGTCGCTGGCAGATAAGCTCAATGACTACGACGGGGTATACGAAGTTAGAACTCCGATTAGTGCAGGACCAGACGAGATCAAACTTCAGCTCAAACCGGAAGGAATTGCTGCGGGACTCACTCTGGGTGCACTGGGGAGACAGGTAAGAGAAGCATTCTTCGGAGTAGAAGCACAACGAATACAGCGCGGAGAAACAGAGTACAGAGTCATCGTACGCTACCCGAAATCCGAACGAGAGTCAATCGGAAACCTCGAAAACATGTCTATTCGTCTACCAGACAATACCGCAACACCGTTCTATGCAGTTGCAGATTTCGAGGTCGCCCCCGGCTATGGAACTATCACTCGGGTTAATGGTGAAAGAACTCTTACAGTCACAGCTGAAGTTGATCCCGCAACAGTCGATCCCTTTGTTGTGTTTGAGGATGTACGGGACAACTTCTATCCCCAACTCAACGCGCTATATCCCAGCGTTACGATTGAAGCAGGGGGTAGTGTCCGCGACCAAATGTCTGCATTGGAAGGGCTGGGACTTGCACTGTTGATCGCTCTGTTGTCGATTTATGTTTTGATCGCTATCCCACTGAAGTCCTACTTGCAACCTCTGATCATTATGAGTGTGATTCCGTTTGGATTAATCGGTGCTGTGCTGGGACATGCAATTCTGGGAGTCGACTTCAACATAGTCTCCATGATTGGGTGTATCGCATTGACGGGTGTGGTCGTGAACGACAGTTTAATATTGGTACACTATTACAATCGCCTCAGGAGAGAGGAAGGCACTTCAGTCTTGGCTGCGGTGTTGAGTGCGGGACAGGCTCGACTGAGAGCCATTATCCTAACCTCTTTGACCACGTTCTTTGGGTTAGTCCCTATTTTGCTGGAGACTTCGCTACAAGCCAAAATGGTCGCGAATATGGCTATTTCTTTAGCGTTTGGAATATTGTTTGCAACCGCGATTACCTTAATTTTGGTTCCATGTTTGCTCAGAATCGGCGGAGACTTTACTCGAGCAAAAGATCCAGATCTGCTCCCAACAGAACCCAAAGATTCTTCCAGTAAACTGCTGCAAGGGAGTCCTGCTAGCGCTTAAACCGTTTGTTCTAGCACGATCTCACGATTGATTTTCACGGTTAGTGTGGAGGTTGATTTGTTGAATGTTGCTTCAACGAACCGGTGCTCTTCCCAATTGAGTTCTACGTTGGTCCAAACATAGAGGATCGGTTCGGAGTCGGATTCAGCTGTCTTGCGTAGACAGTGGTCTAGCCACAACTCTAGCCTGGCGGGTGAAACTACCTTCAGCAGACACCATTTGTCTCCTACAGCTATCTCCTTGGATACCTGGTTCAATTACATTCCCAGGGTTTCTACTCTCGAAGGTGGACCATCGGAGCGTTTTGGGAAACCACAGTTATCCTGGATCAACTGACGATTCAATCAGTTGCTGTGTGAGCTGGTTTGAACCACCGGTTGTGGGCTATTGTGCGAGCACAATACGACGAGTAAGTTTGAAACTAAATCAGCTTTTTGTTTTTCGGACAGTTCGACTCTATCGTCGGTAGACAGTGCGTCCAAGGTGTTTTGGACCATTCCGACTGCACCTTCCACTATCCTTGCTCTAGCATCTACGACCGCTTGTGCTTGCTGTCTCTGTAGCATTGCAGCTGCGATTTCTTGGGCATACGCTAGATTGCTAATTCGGGCTTCATCCACAATCACTCCCGCTTCGTCTAGTCGTTCTTGGAGATCATCTCGAAGTTGTGATGAAACTTCCGCGGTACTCCTTCTTAACGATATTTCTGACTCGTTGGGTGTGTCATAGGGATGTCGAGCAGCGAGATTGCGTAGTGCAGCTTCACTTTGAACGCGGACGAAATGTTCAAAATCGATGACCTTGAAGCTGGCAGTAGCCGTATCCACAACCTTCCAGACGACAACAGCTGAAATGTCAATGGGATTACCGTCTCGGTCATTGACCTTGGAAGCTAGAGCACCTCCGGTTTCAAAGTTGCGTACCCGAAGACTGATGTACTTGCGGGTGTAGAACGGGAAGACCCAGTAGAAACCAGAGCTTCGAACTGAGCCAACATATTCACCGAATAGCAAAAGGACTCGTGCATCGCCGGGCTGGACTGCGATAAATCCGCAGATTCCTATGAAAAACACAACAGACAGCACCGATCCCAGCACTATATTGAGTACGCTGGTGAAGATGAACAGCACGATTGCTGCTCCGAGCATCGCAAGAAGCGGCACGAGAACCATCCAACCCGAGATCGGTTTTACGGTTTTCTCTTCAACCATAGTGAACTGGACTCGAGTATGAATTTTTCGCTAAGAGCGGTTATTCGTTCCCAGAAAAAGCTAGGAGCAGGGAAAGAATGTTCATGAACAAGATCCAAATTGACGCAAACAGACTCGCCGTGGCAATGATGTAGTTTTTTTCGCCACCGAGCACAATTTGACTCGTTTGAAAGAGAATCATCGCTGAAGCTAAGATCACCATAAATGCACTGATCAGCATTGAAAAGGGAGACATGTCTACAAAAAACGACAGAACGATGATTCCAATCACTGCAATCGTCCCAATCATTAAGAACTGTCCCAGCCAACTAAAGTCTTCCTTTCGGACAATGGTGTACATGGAAAGGCCCACTACGGTAACGGCGGTCAAGCCCACTGCTTGAACCACTAACATAGGGTTGATATTGAGTGCAAACCCTACCAAGGGTGCAGCAGCTAACCCAAGGAAAATGGCGTATCCAAAGGTGGACAAAATTCCCATCGCATTTTTTGCGGTGAATTGAATCAGTAATGGAAAACCCAATGCTCCTGCAATGAACATAAAGATGTTCATGGGTGGTAATTGCATCACCACGGCGGTCGCAGCAGCGCTGGTGCATACGGCTAGAGTGAGTGATAAGAGAAGGTAAGTGTTCCGCAAGACACTGTTAATCTCAATCGCTTGAGCCCGATTGCGGATAACCTCTGATGGCTTTAACACTTGCATTCTTTGTGCGAGCATAGGTCTTTCTCCTGTTGGTTAGTAATGGTTAGGGATTTAATCCAATATTATGGTCAGTGACATCCTATTCAAGAACTCGTAATTGATTCTTTCATAGGGTTGAACTTGGAAGTTTGACTCACAGTTGCATTAACTTGAGGTTACCGCCAGTTGCAGTTTCGTTTCGAGTGAGAACTCGCTCAACAGTGAATCGACTCAAGTATCGCGGACCACCCGCTTTGGGTCCCGTTCCAGACAGACCTTCTCCACCGAAAGGCTGAGTTCCAACTACTGCACCCGTCATTCCACGGTTGACATAGGTGTTTCCAACTTTAATGTGGCCTGATAGCCGCTCTATGGTTGAGTTGATACGACTATGTATGCCAAAGGTTAATCCATAACCCAGTTGGTTGATATTCTGAATCATGGATTCCACACGGTCTCTCTGATACTTATAGACTCCCAGTACCGGTCCAAAGTGTTCGGTATCAAAGTTCTTGATGTCGGTGACTTCAACTAAAGTGGGAGGAACAAAGTGACCGGGTGGGTGTTCCTCTGAACGGCAGCGATGGATTGGGTTGTGCTGTGAAATTGCAGTCTCCAAACGATTCCTGGCTTCCTCACCAATGACAGGACCAACGTCCGTAGACCAATCAGAGGGATCTCCGATGGATAGGGTGTCCATTGCTCCGTGAATCATTTCGATGAGTGGGTCTGCAATCTCTTCTTGGACACACAATAGTCTCAGAGCGGAACATCTTTGACCTGCGCTCTTGAATGCAGAGTGGATGATATCGTCGACAGCGTGCTCAAATTGTGCTGTGGAATCGACAATCATTGCATTGACCCCACCTGTTTCCGCAATCAGCGGAACGATAGGGCCCTCTAGGTTTGCTAACGAACGGGCAATGCTCTTGGCTGCTTCTTGAGATCCGGTAAACGCTACACCGCCAACACGGGGATGTGTAACCAGAGTCTTGCCTACACTGTCTGAACCCGGCATCACTTTGAATACAGTTCGAGGGATGTCTGCATGCTCGTATGCGAGCTCTGCGAGTCGAAGAGCTATGAGACTGGTTTCAGGAGCGGGTTTAGCTGCGACGACATTGCCTGTTACAAGAGCGGCTGCAACGGGTCCAACAAATATCGACGCTGGAAAGTTCCAAGGACTGATGCAAACAAACAGACCACGAGGGGCGGAATACAGTACATTAGTTTCCCCCGTGGGTGAGGGGAGTTCTTCTGGTAGCAACTGCTTGCGAGCTTCTGCAGCGTAGTAACGGCAAAAGTCTTCAGCCTCGCGCAGTTCGGTAACCGCATCCTCAATCGTTTTTCCTGCTTCTAGTTGCAATAGGGCACAAAGTTCAGCACGATTCTCTTCAATGGCTGCCGCCCAACTCTCTAAACTCGTCGCTCGAACCTCAACATCTGTACTCGACCATTGGGGTATGGATTGCTCTAGCTCAACTAGATTGCGTTCTATGTTCGCGGGTGTATATGGCGTATAAGCTCCCACACTGTTGGTCGCAATTGCAGGGTTATGAACGGTTGTTTCTTCGCCGTATTTCCACTGATGGTTCTTCCATTTGCTGACCTCATCTCTGAATTGAACTTTCATATGCGCTATTCCAAAATCGATACCGCGGGAATTGATTCTTGTTTTACCGTAAAGGTCTAGGGGAAGGGGAATCTTTGGGTGTTGGTGCACGGCTTTACCCTTCACCTTATCGTAGGGATCTGCAATCACCTCCTCAACAGCCAACTGTTCATTAAACAGCTGTTGTACGAAGTTCGAATTTGCACCGTTTTCTAACAGCCTTCGCATGAGATACGGTACAAGGTCTTCGTAGTTTCCGACTGGAGAATATACCCGACACCGAGGTGCATTTGGGTAGCGCTGTTGGACTTCTTCATACAGTAACTGACCCATCCCATACAGTCGTTGAAATTCATACTGCTTACCTAGACCCAATTCATAGACAGTTGAGATGGTATGAGCATTGTGGCTAGCAAATTGGGGAAAGAGGTGTGGAGTGTGCTCAAACAGTCTTGAGACACACGCCAAGTAGCACAGGTCAGTGTTTTCCTTGCAAGTAAAGACAGGGTAGGTTTCTAACCCATGCTCTTGTGCTACTTTGATTTCAGTATCCCAATAAGCACCTTTTACTAATCGCACCTTGAGTTGTTTCTGGTTTGCTGTTGCGGTTTTTGCAAGCCAATCAATCAGTTCGATTGCACGTTTTGCGTAAGCTTGGACGACCACACCAAGTCCATTCCAGTCCTTCAAGTCTGGATTTTGAACTAACCGTTCAATGACCTTGAGCGTGATTTCACAACGGTTGCTTTCCTCACCATCTATGGTCAGTGCTAAGCCAGTTTCTGCTGCATGTTTGCAAAGCAGCGACATCTTTTGGTCTAGGAAGTCGACTGCGGTAGCTTCGTTGAGAGGATGAATCTTTGGGTACAGTGCCGTCAGCTTAACGGACAATCCGTGTTCTAGGTTTGAGTTTTTTTCTCGAGCGATTCCTAATTGTTTAACAGCATGCATATAGGATTGAAAATATCGTTCTGCTGCATCATAGGTTCGTGCACCTTCTCCCAACATATCAAACGATGCGGGTTCTTTGGATCGCCGAATAGCGGTTTCGATAGTTTCACCGCAAACGAATGACAAACTCAAGACATTGACCATGTTGAGCATCACATGACGCGCCATGGTTTCAGTCCAAGGTGAGGATTTTTGGTCTAGTTGAGTCAGTCTATCGATGCTTTGAAGTTTCGACTTAGTTCCTAGGAATTGGCACCCGAATACCATCATGAACGTAGCCAGGTTCACTAGCATTGAACTGCTTTTCGTTTGGTATTCAGCCCAGTTGCCTTCAGCCAGTTTTTCTAAAGCAAGAACGTCGGCAGTGCGTTTGTCTGGGATACGTAATAGAGCTTCAACGAGCGAGAGTAGAGCAACTCCTTGTTGGCTAGACAGCCCGTACTGTTGAAGGAACTTGTCAACAAAGGGACTAGAGTGCTTGCGTCGCCGACATCCTTGCACTAGCTGGCGGGCTTCTGCAACGATCTTGCGACGCTGCTCTTCGGTGACTCGAAACGAAGATAACAGCTCAACAACCGTTTCCTGTTCCGAACGCAACAACGAAGTCCCAACGCTTTGGAACTGTGAATCTAAAGTTGAATGTGTGGGGTCAGGATGAGCTAATTGACTCATTCAGTGAGCAGCATTTGTGTATATCTTTCAGACAAGAAAATAGGGTGTCTGTGGAGTAAAAACAACAGACCAAGTCGATGCCCCCAAATAGCGGGAAGTTAGTTATGATACTTTAGATAGTGCATGGGATATGTACTCATTGAGTGTCTAAAATGCAAGAAAATTGAACGATGGTAAGATGAGTCAGTCCAATGAATGCGGTTTTGGGTCGACTGCACTCGATTTGTCTGTCATCCCAAGGAGGTTCTCACACATGTCTCATTCCAATTCGACTCATTCAATCTCGCTCGTGAAGATACTTCTGCTTGTTCCCTTCTTCATGGTTTCTATGTTGTTTCTTTCGTCTTGTGCCGTTATCAGTAAATCAGATTGCCTCTATACTTCTTGGTTCGATAAGGGCAGAACTGACGGAACTGAAGGTAAAGACTCTGACTTGTTCTACCAGTATGTAGATGCCTGTTCCAAACACGGTGTTCGACCTGATGAAGATGATTATTTCAACGGTTACAAGGAAGGATTAAGCTATTACTGTACTCGAGAGAATGGATACAATCAGGGTCGTGGTGGTAACCGTTATCAATACGTCTGTCCCGGAGAGACAGAACCAGACTTTCTGAATGGCTATCGCTACGGTCAACGTGTGCACCACACCGAAGATGAAATCCTTTCAATCGACAATCAAATCCAGTACCGCTATAACCAAATCGATAAGCTGAACGAAGACATCGACGAGTATGAGAAAGAAATCGTCGACGACGACACCGATCAAGAAGATCGAAAGGATCTATTGCGAGCGATATCGAAATCCAATAAGGATATTGGTCAGTATAAGGCGGAGATTGAACTGTTGCTCGACCAGAAAGTTACCGCTATCGCAGACTATCGAGATGCAGTAGACTCAGCGAAGGCTGCAGGGTTTAGCGAGTACCCACGATACTAATAGACAACATGTTCGATAGCATTAATAAAATTCTTGCAGCATGGCTACGTAGCTCAGTCGGTAAGAGCACAGCACTCATAATGCTGGGGTCGTTGGTTCAAGTCCAACCGTAGCTACCAGTCTGATTCCTTCAATCGATTTGTTGTCACACACACTTACACCCACCCTAGTGGAAATTCACCCAAAATGACGGGATCAATTTAGTGCGTAATGTCATGCGAAAATTCTTGGTTGGGAGCTTGCAGGTTGCTGCGCTCATTGTTTTCGTCACCTGCATCGTCATTTTTACCAGAGCGCCCCCAGTACCAACAGGGGAAGCGGAAGATCGCGCTCTCGGTGAGCCCAACACCGATATTCAGCAGGTTAGAGTCATTCGACCAGATTCTGAAACCATCCAAGCACGAGTGGATTCGACTGGCTCACTAGTTGCACGTAATGTGGTTGCCATCATCCCCCAAGTATCCGGAGTAGCTGAGTGGGTGTCTTCCAATCTTCGGACGGGTGGGGTATTCACAGCGGGGGAAGAGTTATATCGCATTGAATCTGCTGATTTTGAATTAGCTGTCACTCAAGCCAAAGCAAACCTATTAGTTGCTGAAGCAAATCTTGAACTACGAGAAGCAGAGAGTTTTGCTGCCATCGAAAACTGGGCCTTGTTGAATCCAGATACCGAAGCACCCTCACTCGTCACTCGTGCCCCTCAAATCCAACAAGCTATGGCAAATATTGCGGTAGCGGTCGCTCAGTTGGAAGCCGCAGAGCTCAATCTTTCGCGCACAACATTTGCTTTACCGTTTGATGGTCGAGTTCTCAACACCCAAGTGGGTGAGGGACAGCTACTCGCCCGCGGGCAAGCAATAGCCACGGTCTATGACAAGAGTTCCATTGAAGTGCAAGTTCCCGTTTCTTCCAGTGAACTGACCAGATTACAACCTGTGGTGGGACGATCCGCCATGATCTACCAAAACGGAACCCGCTTAGAAGCAACCGTTGAACGGTTAGCATCAGCCGTAGAAGAGCGTAGTCGTTCTACTTCTCTCTATCTCGTTTTTGACTCACCGAAGGAACTCGTACCCGGTACGTTCGTAACCGTCGAAATTCAAGGTAGAAGCAGACCCGACTCATTTCGTCTTCCAGAACAGGTAGAGCAACCCAACTCCACCTTATGGGTGGTTCGTGAAGGAGTCTTGCAACCACTCCCGCTAGAAATCTATGAACGACGAAGCAAAGAGCTCATAGTTCCAGCTTTTGAGTACTTTGATGGCATAGTTGCAGGGACACTTGCTGAAGCTTATCCGGGGATGCCCGTCACCGTAACTGTTCAACCGTGACTGAAGCAACTGGTCTCAACTTAAAGCAAAAACCGGAGAGTACACGGTCTTCTCTGATCACATTTTTTGCGACCAATGTGGTCGCAGCCAACCTACTCATGGTGGTATTTTTGGTGGGAGGTTTGATGGCTGCACAAGGGTTGAAGTCTGAGCTTTTCCCGACACTCGATCCAGGTCTTGTCACAGTATCCGTTCCTTATCCGGGAGCAACACCGTCTGAAGTGGCTTCCGGTATCACTCAACGAGTCGACGAAGCAGTTCGTTCCATAGATGGGGTGGATCGTGTGGTCAGTGTTGCTTCTGAAGGGTACGGTCGCACTACCATTGAGTTAAAGGAATTTGTTAACTCAGAAGACGCAAGATCCGACGTACAGGCAGCCGTTGATTTGATTGCTGATTTTCCACCACAGGATGCTGAAGAACCTGAGGTGACTGTAGGAACCGTACTGCATGCGGTATTGACTGTGATGGTGACCTCCGATGGTGATGAGAATCACCTCGACAGGAGTGCTCGACAACTCGAAGAAGCTCTACGAGCGTTGCCCTTAGTCTCCCATGTCTCTATCGAAGGGGTAAGAGATTACGAAATTTCAATCGAAGTGAGCGAAGAATCTCTACAAGAGTACGGACTGACTTTCGATGAATTGGCTCAGACGATTCGACGGAACTCAGTCAACTTGTCGTCGGGCGAAATCCGTTCGGTTTCAGGCGATCTGCTCATCAGGACTGAACAAGAGAAATCCACTGCTGAAGAGTTTGAAAACATCGCTATCCGCACTCTCCCTGGTGGAACTGTATTAACGCTTGGTGATGTTGCGACGGTGTTGGATGGCTACACCGATGATGAGTTTATTATGGAGTCCGACGGAGAACGGGCAGTCTTTATACGTATTCGAAAATCGGATGCTGGAAACGTGCTCAAAATCTCCCAGCAGGTCGAAGAATTTCTAGAAACTTATCCACTGCCGCCCGGTGTCAGTGTCGAAGTCTGGGAGAATCAAAGTGACATCCTGGGAGCACGTTTGAATTTGCTCATTCGCAACGGGGCTTTGGGATTTGCACTGGTGATGATATTCCTAGTCCTGATGTTGGATTTACGACTGGCTTTTTGGGTTGCAATGGGTGTTCCCATTTCCTTCCTGGGTGCATTCATATTTTTCGACTTTATGGGGTTGAGCATGAATATGATTTCACTGTTCTCTCTGATCATTGTGCTCGGGATAGTGGTGGACGACGCGATTGTCGTTGGGGAGAATATAGGCAGTGAACAACAGAAAGGCCTGACCGGTAGCGAAGCGTCAATAGCCGGAGTTCGAGGTGTGTTCTCTCCCGTCTTTGTTGGAGTAGTCACCACAATGGCTGCCTTTGCGCCGTTATTATTTGTAACGGGAACCTTTGGTCAGATTTTGAGCACTTTGCCTCTGATTGTCATCATTGTGCTGACGATTTCGCTCATAGAAGTGTTCTTCATATTGCCTGCGCACTTGTCAGAGTCTAAGCGTTGGAGTGCACCTCCGTTGTCTCGAATACAAAATCTGGTTGCAGAGAAAGTTCAGTACTTTCGCGACACCTATCTGACCAAGGGTGTGAAATATGCGGTCGAAAATCGATACGTTTCTTTGGTGTACGCTCTTGGACTACTTGCGGTTGCAGCTGCGTTGATCATCAATGGCACGGTGCGAATCGAGTTCTTTCCCCAAGTGGAGTCAGACCGTGTTCTGATCTATGTTGATTATCCCGTAGGGACTCCATTCGAGGTTACCGACTCTGCTACCAGACGCATTCACAATGCAGCTCAAATCGTTGACAACAATCACAACGGTACCGCGATCAGAGCAATAGCCATGATGTCAGGCGCACGAGAAACGGAAGGTCCCGATCCCGGAGCCGAATCCCGAATGTCTTTTCAGCGGAATGTGGGTAGCTTAGAGATTCAACTCAATCCCGAACCTTTAAGGACGATTTCTGCCAATCAAATTGCGAGAGAAATACGATTGGAAGCGGGTGAGATACCCGGTGCACAATCCGTTCGATACCTTACCGATATTTTTGCTGAAACAACCGAGCTTGAGTATGAGTTAATCCACCAGGATTATGAAACCTTAAGGTTAGCTGTGTACTCCATGCGGGATCGGATGACTGATTTACCCATGCTTACGGGTATTCGCGACAGCATGGGTAATGGTAAACGTCAGTTTGATATTGGACTAACACCCGCAGGTAAAGCGGCTGGGTTAACTCCTGCCATGGTTGCACGTCAGCTTCGACAGAGCTTCTTTGGTGACGAAGTTCAGAGGATTCAACGTGGTCGAGACGAAGTCAAGATCATGCTCCGGTATCCCAGAGAAGATCGTCGAAGCACGGCTGAGTTCTTTGATGCGAGAATCAGGCTTCAAGACGGGACACAGGTACCGCTCACCACGGTCGCTAACGTTGAAGAGTCCAGAAGTTTTTCTTCGATCAACCGCGTCGATGGCAATCGAGTGATCACCATTGCGGCTAGTGTAGACCCAAAACTCGCATCGTCAGGCGAAGCGGGTGCTTTGATCGGAGAAACGGTGATTCCATCTGTCCTCGCAGAATTTCCAGGGTTAAGCATTCAGAGTGCAGGCTTTAGCCGTGAACAATCTGAAGATTTTGCGTCACTTCAAACTTTAGGTGCCATTGCGCTACTGGTCATCTTTACTCTCATCGCTGGGCAGCTACGAAGCTACACCATGCCTTTGGTGGTTTTGAGTGCTATTCCCTTTGGAGCTGCCGGAGCAGTGATCGGTCACTACCTCCTAGGATTTAACCTTTCCATGGTGTCTATTTTTGGGATCATCGCACTCAGTGGTGTGGTGGTTAACGATTCGCTGGTACTCGTAGACCGATATCGAAGACTGCGCAGCGATGATCCAACAATCTCTGTCAAAGATGCCATCATTGAAGCCACACGTCTACGGTTTCGTGCGGTGTTCCTAACCACCGCCACTACTGCTATGGGTTTAACTCCGATGTTGTTTGAACGCAGTATTCAAGCACAGTTTTTGGTGCCGATGGCAGTATCCCTTGCAGTAGGAATCCTGTTTGCAAGCATCATCATTATTTTCTTGGTACCTTCACTTGTGGTCATTCGTGACGACCTAGTGCAAATAGCGACGCAAGTAACGGGATTCAAGAAGAAAGAAGAGGGAGATCAACCGGAGCGCGCACTAAGGTAGAGCGCAACCCGGTTCACCTGAGTGAGTATCATCCGAAAAGTCAACAATCTTTCACACTTGCAATCCTATTGAATTATGAAGATTTTTGAAACAATTAAGAAGTGGTACGGCTGTGCGATACCGCTGTTCAAGCAAACCGATGGAGTCCCCCTGCTGGCATTGAGGTTGTTTGTAGCACCCTTGATGATCGAAGCTGGTTGGAGGAAATTCAATCACTTTGACAGCACTGCAGCTTGGTTCGGAAATGATTTGGCATTGCCGTTTCCAGAATTGATGGCGCTTATGGCTACTGCTGCCGAGTTAGTCGGTGGAATATTCTTGCTGCTTGGACTCATGACCCGATTGGTGAGCATACCTTTGATGGTGACCATGCTGGTCGCTGCATTTTTAGTGCACGCTGAGAACGGCTGGTTGGCAATATCTGACTCAAGTAGCATGTACGCGAACGAACGAGTCATGGAAGCAGCCCCGAAGAAGCAGATGATCAAAGACCTTGTCAAAGACCATGGGGACTACAGTGAACTCACGAGTTCAGGTTCCATCACCATACTCAATGACGGCATGGAGTTCGCCATCACCTACTTTGTTATGTTGCTGGTGCTGTTCTTTTATGGAGGTGGCCGATACGTTAGTGTCGACTATTGGCTCAGCTGGTTGAGAGAAAAGTTCTGGCCTCCCGATGCCCGAGAATAAAACCAAGCCCACAGACATCAGTGTCAGCGAGTTTCTTGACGGAGTCGAGAACGTCCAACGTCGAGAGGATACTCTCGAAATCGTAGAAATGATGACCCAGATCACCGGTCATGTACCCCAAATGTGGGGAGCGAGCTTGATTGGCTTTGGGAAGTACCAGTATCAATATAGAAGTGGGCACAAGGGTGAATTTCCCCTAGTCAGTGTCTCACCCAGAGCGCGCAATGTCACAGTCTATATCATGCCTGGATTTGACCAATTTGAGTCGTTAATGAACCGCCTGGGTAAGTACAAGACGGGGAAGTCGTGTCTATATCTCAACAGACTTGCAGATGTCGATAGGAGTGTTCTATCGGAATTGATCACGAAGTCTGTCGAGTATATGCGAGAGAAGTACGACACTGACTAGGTGAGTCCTACGATCTGACAAAATCACAGGGTCAGTCATATTTCAGATCTCACCGAATCGGAAGTAGTGTCTGCAGCCGACGCATGCGATGAGGCTTGGTTGCAATCACTGGCGACCGTTACTGGTGTTCAAAGAAGAAGCAATCGTTTTGGGTGTGTTCATTAATTCAACCTAAGGTCGTTGGCAACTGATGCTATGAACTGGGATTCTGAAGAGCTGGCTAAATGACGACAAAGAACCCACTTGCGGTCAGGATACGATCAATACAGCGATGGTTCAAAGAAGACCCATGTTTCAGCCCATGATCCTAGAACACTCAGACGAGACTTGCTTCATTGGCTCGTTACACGTTAAACCGAAACCGGATCACATCGCTATCTCTGACGGTATAGTCTTTACCTTCTAGTCGCATTTTTCCAGCGTCTTTGCATCCCTGCTCTCCCTGTTCAGCGATGAAATCATCGCACGTAATCACTTCTGCTCGAATGAAGCCTCGTTGCATGTCTGTATGAATCTTTCCAGCAGCTTCATGTGCGTTCATTCCTTGATTGATCGTCCAAGCACGCACTTCTTTTGGTCCAACCGTGAAGAATTTCTGGAGTCCCAACAGCTTGTAACCTTCTCGAATCAATTGATTGAGACCGGGTTCGGGGATGCCTAATTCATCCAAATACTCTAACCTGTCGTCTTCGTTTAACTGTTGGAGTTCTTCTTCGATCAAGCATCTAACCACGATAGTGGTTGCATCCTCCGATGCAGCACATTCTTGAACCTCTTCAACGTAGGCCTTACTTTCTTCATTGTCTTCAGTGATGTTCGCAACATAGAGTGTGGGCTTTGCAGTCAATAGTGGTAGTGATTCAAGAACCTGGAGTATGTCTTCAGTCTGATCTAGTGTGCGAACAGTGACTTCAGCGTTTAGCTGATCAATGAGATAATTCAAAGTACTCAAAGTGGCTTTCGCTTTTTTGTCACCCGATGAAGCGAGAGAGGTGTACTTCTTCAAAGACCGCTTGACACTATCGATGTCTGCAAGTAACAGTTCGGTATTGATGGTTTCAATATCTCGCTTCGGCGAAACCGATCCCTCGACGTGGGTTATGTTCTTGTCACCAAAACATCGCACGATGTGTGCAATGGCATCAGATTCTCGAATATGGGACAAAAACTGATTTCCGAGTCCTTCACCTTTAGATGCACCTTTGATTAAACCTGCTATGTCAACAAATGTCATTGCAGCAGGCGTGATGCCTTTGGGTTGTACGATCTCCGCTAATTCATACAGCTGAGGGTCGGGCACGGGAACCATCCCCACCTGCGGTTTGATCGTACAAAATGGAAAGTTCTGAGTTTCAGCACCCGCATTGGTCAGAGCATTAAACAATGTAGATTTGCCCACATTGGGTAAACCCACAATCCCACAAGTAAAACCCACGAATGACAGCTTTGTTGGTTTAAAACGCTAGATTTAGTTGCTTGGAGTACGGGTGTGGAGTGCGGTCATCGCACGCTGGAGTTCTCCAGAGAGTAGATCTTTAAGGATCTCATCACTGAGATAAGAAGCGCGGGTCACGAGCTCTTGTTCCTTGGTGGGCATATCTACTTTGGTCAAGTACCGATTCATAGCTTGAGGGTCACCGGGATGTCCTACTCCTATGCGCAAGCGGATGAACTCTTTGTTGTTTCCCAGTCCTTGAGCAACGCTTTCTAACCCATTGTGTCCATTCATACCTCCCCCCACTTTCAGTTTGGTTACTCCTGCAGGGAAGGCGACTTCATCGTAGACGACCATGATACGGTTGGGTTCGACTTTGTAGTATCGAGCAAGTGCGCCCACACTCCGTCCAGAAAGATTCATGAAAGTGGTGGGTATTAGCAATCGGACTGTGTGGTCCGCAATCGTTCCACGACCTAGCCATCCACTAAATCGTGAATTAGGTTTTAGTTCGATACTGTGATGACTGGCTAGATCTCTTACCCAGCGTTCACCTACGTTGTGTCGAGTTTTCTCGTATTGGGTACCGGGGTTTCCTAAGCCAACAATGAGGCCGACAAAGGTAGAGCTCGATTCAGTTTCAGAAGATTCTTCTCGAGAGTGTTGCGGCCGCAACCACTGATTGAGGTTCCGAAGAACATTCGATATTCGATTGCTCAAGATGCCTCTTCGGAATCTGGATTCTCCTCATCTCGTGCTGCTTCTTCCTCTTCACTTTCTTCATCCTCATCCTCATCAGTAGTCGTACCACGAGGTAGATGGACCGCTGCGACCGTGGTGTCGTATTCTTCTCCAAGAGCCAGAGAAACAATCGAGACACCTTCAGGAAGAGTGAGATCAGACAAATGGATCACCGTACCCACTTCTACATCAGTCATGTCCACTGCAAGGTGAGCGGGGATGTCTTTGGGTAAGCAGCTGACCTGAATCTCGGTCAAGTTTCTTGAAAGCACACCCCCTTGGAGCTTAACTCCGGGGCAGTTTTCTGAGTTCAAGAAGTGAATGGGGACTGAAATTTGAAGTTCTCTGTCGTCGCTCACTCTCATGAAATCGATATGGATGACCTTGTCCGATGCGGGGTGTCGTTGTAGTTCACGCAACACGACGCGTTCTGTCTTACCATCAATATCCAGGTCAATGAGCTGAGAGAAAAACGCTTCATCTTGAAGTGCTTTGCTGACGTGACGATATTGCACTGAAAAGAAAACAGCAGGTTGAGTCCCACCGTACAACACACCGGGTACTTTATTTTCGTGGTTACGGATTTTCCGAGAGGAACTGGTTCCCGTGTTTTGTCGAGATTCGACACCAAGAGTTAATGCAGAAGCCATGGGTTAGCCTTTAGATTTTCGATTAAGTTAGTAGTGGCTGGGGTGGCAGGGATCGAACCTGCGAATAACGGGTTCAAAGCCCGTCGCCTTACCGCTTGGCCACACCCCAATAGAACACGGGATTTTAAGTAGCAGGTTATTCGTGTCAAAAATCGGTGGTTTTACGACTCTTGTGGAAATTTTGTGTTTATCGGTTCAACAGTAGTCGAACGGTTGTTGATTGTTTTTGTATGTTCAGCTCTTTGATTGTGTCGACGGTTTGCTTTGCTCGATTGTGATATTGGATGGTAAATTCCCATTCTGCATAGCTAAAAGCAGCCAATCGCCCTTGCTCGTCCATGGTCTTGTTTTCTGATTCGTCGATGATCGAACAGTCCAGATCTAGACAATTCCAGAGTTCGAGGAAGGGTACCTGAACACCCACCTGGTCTGAAATCCAAGTGTCTAAGTCGACATTCTCGTAAATTTCACCATTCGACTGGGTCAAGGTCGCAGAATTTCCTTCCCCCTCAACCAATACACCCCCCATACCTAGTCTTCCTCGCATCACTAACTGAAATTGCTGACCCACACTCTCCCAACTAAAGCTCATGGTTAAGTTTTGGTCGGGGGAACGAATCAGCATCCGTCCATCGTAGTCTAGTTCTATGTTGTCGAGTGGCGGAGGTGGGTCTATCGTTAACCACTGACAACCCGCCAATGCGAACGTTAACGTGAATAACGAAAAGATGCATGCAAGACCAGCGGTTCCGACAGTGAAGTGTCGGTTGCGGGTAGCTTCGTATAATTTAATCGACATAAACTCGCATGTATTCCAACTACTTTCATGCCAATTCTGGCTTTCGGTCTCAATCACCGAACTGCGGGGATTGACCTCAGGGGGCGAGCGGCTATTCTGCCAGCGGAGCTCAATCAAACCCTCAAATCACTGGTTGATTCCCAGCCTTTCATCAGGGGGGCAATGGTACTATCGACATGTAATCGTACGGAAGTTCATTGTACGGTTGCGTGTACCCATGCGGCTAGTCCAGAAGCAGCGGTTTGCAACTGGTTAGCTCAGTACCGAAACCTTGCACTTTCCGAGTTGGAAGGGAGAACCTACGCATACGTAGGAGCGCAAGCGATTAGACACATCATGTCGGTTGCAGCTGGACTCGATTCCCAGGTACTGGGGGAACCTGAAATCTTTGGTCAGTACAAGTCAGCCTATGGAGCGGCTCAGGGTGCCAACACACTTGATCCTGAGCTGGAACTGTTGGCAACCACGGTGATCCAAACGGGTAAGCGAGTGCGCACGGATACCGAATTGGGTCGACACTCTGTTTCGGTGTCACAACTCACGGTCGTTCTTGCCAAACAGATTTTTTCAGATGTTAGTCAAGCGAAAGCGCTACTGCTGGGAGCAGGGCAAACCATTCGATTAGCGAGTCAGCATCTTCAATCTGCAGGGATTCAAACTATTGATGTCGCTAATCGTACGGTAGCGAATGCAGTGAAGATTGCAGAGTCAGTGGGAGGTAAAGCCATTCCACTGACAGAAATTGGTAACTGTTTGCACCACTACGACCTAGTCATCAGTTCGACCAATAGTGCCACTCCCATCGTGAGTAAAGAAGTCGTGGCTGAGGCTTGTCAACATCGTCGACAGCGACCTATCTTTATCGCTGATCTAGCGGTGCCTAGAGATATTGATCCCCTTGTGGGTGAAATTGCAGACGCTCATGTCTACAACATTGATGATTTGTCGTCCATTGCCCACGTCAACCTAAGTCTGCGCCAAGATGCCGTGGGAGCTGCAAACGACATCATCACGGAAGGGGTGGACTCCTATGAAACAGCAATCAGAGCACGTCGAGTCTCCGATACGGTTACAAGGTACAGAGAAAATTTAGAGATGATTCGTGATCAGGAATTTCAAGCTGCTCTGACCCGACTCAAGGCTGGAGAGGACCCCCAGTCAATTATCGAGTCGATGTCTTATACCTTGACGAACAAACTGGCACATCATCCCACCGTTGCACTTCGTAAAGCAAGTATTTCTGATGATGGTGAATTGTTGCAGCACTTGATGCTAGCTTATGAGATTGGCTGATGAGTTTACCCGAACGAATCATCCGTCGATTAGATGAGCGGGCTGATCGGCATAGTGAAATTGAAGCATTGCTGGGTGATCCCGAAATTGTTTCGGATCACAATCGTTATCGATCGCTCTCGAGAGAGCATGCAACCCTGCAGCCCATCATGGATGCTTATTCGCGGTTCAAGAGTATCGATGAGGAACTACAAGATACTTTAGACTTAGCGGACTTGGACGACGAGCTAAGAATTCTCGCCAAACAAGAGGCCCAAGAACTCCAACAGGTGCTGGAACAAGCGTCTCAAGAAATTGAACAACTGTTGTTGCCTAAAGACCCGGACGACCACGCTAATGTATTTCTGGAAGTTCGAGCAGGTACGGGCGGAGATGAAGCTGCGCTGTTTGCCCGGGTTCTGGTCAAGATGTACCAGAAATATGCCGATGCTCGAGGTTGGAATGCGAAGCTGATGAGTATTCGACCGACCCCACAAGGTGGTTGCAAAGAAGCCATCTTGCGGATCACCGGAAACGAAGTGTATTCTCGGCTTAAGTTTGAATCAGGCGCACATCGAGTTCAGCGGGTACCCGTGACTGAATCCCAAGGAAGGGTTCATACTTCTGCGTGTACGGTGGCTATTCTTCCCGAACTTGAGGAGATTGTCGATGTAGAGGTAAACGATTCAGATCTACGAATTGATACTTATCGTGCATCGGGTGCGGGTGGGCAGCACGTCAACAAAACAGATTCAGCCGTACGCATCACTCACTTGCCCTCGGGTACGGTTGTGGAGTGCCAAGAGGAACGTTCCCAACACCAAAACAAAGAACGAGCCATGGGGCTATTGAGATCCAAGCTACTTGATGTCAAGAAACAAGCTCAAGACCAACAACGAGTCACCGAACGAAAGCTCCAAGTGGGTAGTGGAGATCGTTCTGAACGCATTCGTACTTACAACTACTCTCAAGGTAGGATCACAGACCATCGAGTGAATCTCACGTTGTACAAGCTCGACGAAGTACTTGAAGGTTCGTTGGATCAAGTGATTGATCTGTTAATCCAAGCCCATCAAGCCGATTTATTGAAGGAGTTGCAAGCCGAAGACACGTCGTCTATAGATGCACGCGCCTAGGACTCTCCAACAATGTTGGGATTGGGCAAAGGCACTGATCGATTCTGCGGATGCAGAACTGTTGATGTTGTATAGCTTTGGGAGATCTTTCACAGAGCTGTTCACCCGGGGAGATTGTGAGGTTTCTGAAGATGATAGAGATTCGTTTCAAACATATGTTGTTCGGCGACAGACGGGAGAACCCGTAGCCTACATCACCCAAAACAAGCAATTCCGTGAATTAAATCTCAAAATCACCCCCTGTGTTCTCACTCCTAGGTTTGAGACGGAGTTAATAGTGGATGTGGTACTGGAACTCGTCTGTGAGGGAGATCGTGTACTTGATCTGGGGACCGGATCGGGCGCGATAGCCCTGTCGCTTAAAGCGGAAAGGAAATTAAATTTGGTTGCGAGTGATTTCGATCCCGATGCGTTGAACTTGTGCAGAGAAAACGCGAAACGGCACTGTTTAGAAATCGAAACGGTACTCTCGGATTGGTTCACCAATGTGCAAGAGAAATTTGATGTGATTGTGTCAAACCCTCCTTATGTTGCACGACAAGACTCTCATTTGCAGCAGGGAGACCTACGATTTGAACCAACCATCGCACTGGTTGGGGGAGAGTCAGGGTTGGAGTGTTTGATGACCATCATAGAAGCATCCCCAAATCATTTAAATCCAGGTGGATGGTTAGTGGTTGAACATGGTTATGATCAACGAGACAAGGTCGTAAAGTTGTTTCAAAATCGCGGATTCAAAGATGTGAAATATCGATCTGACTATGCCAATATTCCACGGTTCGTGTGGGGACAGTCCCGTGGATGATGATCAACTACTTCGGTATAGCCGGCAAATTATGCTTCCGGAGTTTGATGCCGAGGGGCAAGAGAAAATCCTCAATGCACATGTAGCGGTTGTGGGAGTAGGTGGGCTGGGATCACCAGTCGCTATGTACCTTGCTGCCGCTGGGGTAGGTCAACTTACTTTTTTTGACCACGATGTGGTCGATGCGACCAATTTTCAAAGACAGATCCTGCACGAAGAATCCTCTCTCGGGTCATCCAAAGTGAGATCTGCCAAGCAGACCCTTGGGCGCATCAATTCCCAAACGGTCGTATCCATTGTTGAAGACCGCTTTTCGCCCTCTAGTGCCGCTGATTTGGTCGGCAAAGTTGATGTCATCGTCGATGGAACTGACAACTTTGAGAGCCGGAGAATCATCAACGAGTTTTGTTTGAAGCACTTAATCCCTTGGATTTCGGGTGCAGCCATTCGTATGGAAGGTCAGATCGTTGTGTTCGACCCACGGAGAAAGGACTCTCCCTGCTACGGATGTTTGTACTCGGAAGAACCCAGTGAGTCCACAAGTTGTGCTGAAAATGGGGTGCTCGCACCCATAGTAGGTGTGGTGGGAAGTCTACAAGCCAATGAGACCCTCAAGCTCATTTGTGGTTTAGCAGATGGATCAGTAGGCTGGGTGTTGTACCTAGATTTGCGACGTTTGGACTGGCGTAAGCTTAAGCTACGGAGAGACCTTGCGTGTTCGGTCTGTGGTGCTCAAGGGAGGAGTAGCCAAAAATCTTCTGGTAACTCTGAATAACGGTCGCTACGACCGTGTCAAACATCAAGGTATCGCAAAGATTTGCCATGTGAGTGACCGACATTCCGACTAACCCACAGGGGTTAATCTGCTGAAACGGACTCAAATCTAAATCAACGTTGAGAGCAATGCCGTGGTAAGAACACCTCTTACGGATACGAAGTCCGATTGCTCCTATCTTGCGATCATCAACATATACTCCTGGGTTTCCGGGTAGACGTTGCGCGTTGATGCCGTAACGACTCAGTGCATCGATCATCACAGCTTCTAAACGAGTGACAAAATCGTGAACGCTCTCCCCCTCCACGTTTCAAATCTCGGAGCAGATAACCCACGATCTGACCAGGTCCGTGGTAGGTGACTTGTCCACCGCGGTCTGTTTGAACGACAGGGATGTTTTTTGGATCTAAGAGGTGCATGGGATGCGCAGCTTGACCCAGTGTGAACACTGGATCGTGTTCAGTGATCCACAGTTCGTCGGTAGTGTTTGGATCGCGCTGGTCGGTGAATGTTCTCATCGACTTCCAAACCGGTTCGTACTCAGTGCGTCCCAAATTGCGGACGACGAGAACCATGTAGCGAACTACTCTTCGGTGTTTCGGGAAGGATCGACCTTGAAGGTTTGAGGTCCAGAGGTTTCGTCTTCAGGGACAGAAGAAAACCAACCTTTGATTCCTTCCCACATCCCTGCAAAGAACCCGATTTTTTTTACTTCGTGTTTGGCGTAGAGATTAGTTATTGCGAGTTCTTCGTCATTCAGTACCACCCGCAAAGTGCCCACTACGTCGTTTTCCTTGATAGGCGCAATCAAGGGATCAGGTAGATTGATTTCGTATACCTGGTTATCTCGACTACCGCGAGGCAACAACTGGACCACTGATTCCCGTATTTCGACTTCTAGCCTATCTTGGGTACCGTCTAGGACTTTTATGGTGTCGAATTGGAAATTCTCATCGAGAACCGAACGTTTCTCGAAGTTACGAAAACCATAGCTGAGGAGTTTGCGAGTCTCGCGAATACGAGTGTCGTTGCTGTCGGTTCCCATGACTACCGCAATCAATCTCATCCCGTTCTTCACGGAAGAAGTGACGAGGCAATAGCCAGCATCCTCTGTAAATCCAGTTTTGGCTCCATCGACGGTTGGGTCTAAAGTGAGCAGTCGGTTCCGATTAGGTTGCGTAATGTCCGCATAAGTGAACTCTAACTCGGAGTACATCTTGTAGTGCTCTGGATAGTCATAGATGAGTG
>CBDATJ010000009.1:0-13384 GCA_965199895.1 Pseudomonadales bacterium
GACAAATATGCGTCTTGTGCTAATTCTGGTTCAGCGCAAATCACTTCTACTTTTCCATTCGCTGCCAGTGTCGTCCCACTAGCTAAACCTCCACCTCCCACCGGTACCCAAATTTGATCTAAATCAGGTACCTCATCTAGCAGCTCCAATGCAGCGGTTCCTTGTCCTCCAACTATTCGGGTATCGTCGTATGGATGAATGAAGGTTGCTTTTTGGTTCTCAATAAACTCCTCTACCACGAACTCTCTATCCTTGAGAGATGTTCCACAGTACACCAGGTTAGCCCCATGTTGTTTCATGTTCGCTAGTTTCACCTTGGTGGTATCCTCGGGAACAATCACATGGGTTTGTAGATTCCGAAGACTACCCGCCCAAGCTAATGCAGCTCCGTGATTACCTGATGAATGGGTCACAATAGAGCGAACGGATTCGCTCAACTGCATGACAGTATTGGTGGCTCCGCGAGCTTTGAATGACCCAGTTTGCTGTCTATTCTCACATTTGAAGTAGACCTTCGCACCCAATAACTCATCCATCTTCTGGGAGTGCCGGACCGGAGTCCTGTTGATATGCGGATTGATTCGTTTAGCAGCTTGTTCAACGTGCGTGCGCGTAAGTTCTATCAAATCAACTCGGTTTCCATCTCTGATGGAGCGAAACTGCTCTGTGAAAGACTAACGTACCCATTTGTTTCTCTAGATCTCTGTCTCTCCGGTAAAAGCCTAGTCTTTCAAATTGATAGATTTTGAAATCAGCATCAACAGCTGCTTGCTCCAATGCCCCAGAATACCTGGTCATAGAGTTTTCATTGAGCTCATCTTTTAATTCTCCCTTTCCTGGAATCCGGACGTTGAATAGCTTCTCATAGTCTCGTAGTTCAATTTCAACTGCATTAGCTTGCGAAACAAATTGAATCACCCCCTTGGGCCTTATCCCACTGGTATCCTGACCACTTCTAGAATCAGGAAAGTAATGAGCACGAATTAAGACGACATCACCCGATTCGTCTTTCACAACCTCATCACATCTGATAATGAAAGCGTATCGGAGTCTCACCACACCACCCGGAACTAACCTTTTAAATTTGGGTGGTGGGTCGTCAGAAAAATCAGAAGCATCAATGTAAATATATCGTCCAAATCCTAGTTTTCGCGTCCCCCACTCTGGATTTTTTGGATGCCAAGGTGCTTCTAGTTCCAGATTCTCACCCTCAAAGTTGGTAATCTCCACCTTGATCGGATTACGTACAGCCATCACACGTCGACTGTCTTTCTCAAGATCATTGCGGACACAATAATCCAATAGCTCCGGTGCAACATAGTTCGCTTGTTTAGTAACACCTACTCGTTGACAAAACTGTCGGATTGAGCTTGGCGGAACTCCTTTTCGACGTAGTCCTGCTAGTGTGGGCATTCGAGGATCATCCCATCCCAAAACAATTCCTTGTTCGACCAACTGATTGAGTACTCTTTTTGACATCAATTGATACTCAAGACCCAATCGAGAAAACTCAATCTGTGGAGGATGAAAGTTCACGTTCACACTGTCGAGTACCCAGTCATAAAGCGGTCGATGATCCTCAAACTCCAATGTACACAACGAGTGCGTAATCCCTTCCAAAGCATCACACAAGCAATGTGTGAAGTCGTACATTGGGTAAATGCACCATTCGTCACCCGTTCGATGATGGTGTGCATGAATGATTCGATACAACACCGGATCCCGCAAGTTGATGTTCGGAGATTGCATGTCGATCTTGGCTCTGAGTGTCCGACTGCCGTTCGGAAACTCTCCCCCTCTCATGCGACCAAAAAGTTCTCGGTTTTCTTCAACGGGTCGATTGCGATAGGGGCTATCTATCCCTGGTTCGGTTAGAGTTCCTCGGGTTGCTTGCAGCTCTTCAAAACTCAAGTCACACACATAGGCTTTACCCCGATTGATGAGCTGTTCAGCAAATCCATAAAGCTCAGCAAAATAGTCAGACGCAAAGGTCAGACGATCTTCCCAATCAAAGCCCAACCATTTCACATCACTTTTGATGGCTTCAACATATTCGACACTTTCATTCAGGGGATTGGTATCGTCGAAACGAAGGTAAGTCACCCCTCCAAACTCTTGGGCTACACCAAAATTTAAGCAAATTGATTTGGCATGGCCCAGGTGTAAAAAACCATTGGGTTCGGGCGGAAATCGTGTTACAATTTGTTTGTCAACCAACCCCTCCCGGTGATCATGGGCGATGCGTTCGCGGATGAAATCTCGTGCGTTTTCGTCGTTCATGGAGTTAATTTTAGGAATATACCGTTTACGTTTATCAGCGGTTCATGAGCCAACCAGAGCTCATGTGCACCATCCACACACCCACACAGCACTGCGGTTGGTTCACTCCGTTAGAGTACGGGGTTGCGACCGCTCTCTTTTGCTTAGTTATTGCTGTGGGAGGATGTGGGGCTGTAGAGTCTAATGACCATCTCAAGAAGTTAGCAACCGCCCATTTAGTCCCAGCGCACTACCTCATTTCGCATAAAGAGCAACCCATCGGGACACTGCAACTCTCCGGGAAACTGACCTCCGATGGTGGTTTTCAGTTCCAACGGAAGATGAGAATGCCTTCGTCCGCAGTATTGATGCTCACCACTGACACCACCTACACGTTTAACGGTCGTGCTCCCTTTAGCCTCACTTATGCGTTCAAGGAAACCTTTGAAGAATCAACAGACACTGTATTGGAGCGGGCGATTTTCGACTCGGAAAAATTAGCTGCGACTCACCCATTTGATTCGGTGAAAGATCTACCTACTTATCTCGTATTGGAGCATTGGCTCATGAACCCAAGTCGCTCTGATTCCATCTCTGTCTCAGCAACTGGGGCTTCTCTTGGTGATCGAGAGGATGAAGTCACCACCTGGACCATTTCTGAAATAAGGGACAACCAGATTGAGATCAAGAGCTCCACAAACCAACTCGCCACTTATGAACTCATGGAAGGTATCCCAATCTTAGTGTCTTCAAAAGGTTCAAACGGTCTTGAAATCAGGAAAGTTTCTGAAAAAGAGTCCCTCAGTGCAGAAATGCAAGTTCAAGATTACCCGTTAAATTTGCAAATCCCCGTTAACGAACCGATCCAAAATGCTTACGCACTGAAAACACTCACCGTTCAATTGACATTCAAAGATAATCAAGCTGGTCCGTGGAATCAGGTTTTGAATGACGATGGTTTGCTAGTTTCCCAAACAGACGCTCCCTTAGAACTTTGGTTTGACTGGTGGGATGAGGATCTGCGCCCAAAATTAACTTCTGAAGTTTCGAGAGCTGCGAAGTCTATTTCAAGTACACGACACACGGAGATGCAGCGCATTGAGTCTCTCATTGAATATATTTACGAATACTTCGACTATGAAGAGACGCTTGCACCTCAACCCGTCATTCAGACTCTTAGAAATCGAAAGGGTGATTGCGCAGATTTCGCACGCTTGTTTACATCGTTAGCTAGCGCTCTAAACCTAAACTCTAGAGTAGTCACAGGGATCGCTTACGACTCCCGCACACACACCTTTCAGACTCACGCTTGGAACCAAGTTCTACTCTCCGACGGAACTGTTAAAAGCATCGATGCAACCTGGGATCAAACCACCACTGACGCTACCCATATTGAATTTCCTCGTGCGTTTCAGTATGAAATACTAGAGTCATTGGCTAATATGACGATCCACGTAATCGAAACCGAGTACGAAGAACTCAACTGACCACCATCTTACTCCTCACAGCTGTTGAGATAAGGTAATTCATCTTGCAATCCAAAGAAATCCATCTCTTCAACCGACCAGTTGGTCATCCCCAACCCTCCGACTTCAGCGTTGTTGAAACTACTCTCCCTGAACCAAAGGACGGCGAAATTCTCGTCAAGAATGAGTATTTGAGCGTTGATCCGTATATGCGACCCAGGATGATCCAACAGAGATCCTATGTTCCTAGTTTTGAATTAAACCAACCCCTTGAAGGTGGAGCGATAGGGCAAGTCATCCAAACGAACAACGCCGATGTTGCAGAGGGTGACCTTGTCGAAAGCATGTATGGTTGGCGGGAGCGTTTCGTCACCCATGGTGCTAGAGTCAGAGTTATCAAAAATCCAGGACCACAGCCGTCTGCTTACCTCGGAATACTCGGAATGCCTGGTTTAACTGCTTATGTAGGTACGATCCTTATCGGAGATGTTTCCGAAGGAGATACCGTATTCGTATCAGGTGCAGCAGGCGCAGTAGGTAGCGTAGCCGGTCAGATCGCAAAGACCAAAGGATGCCAAGTGATTGGAAGTGCGGGAAGTGCAGAAAAGGTTGACTACTTAAAGGACGAACTCGGCTTTGATGGTGCCTTCAACTACAAAGATGGAGATCTCAACAAACTACTGCGTCATAGCCTTAATGGACAAGAAATCAACTTCTATTTTGACAATGTGGGTGGAGATCATCTACAAGCAGCCCTGCACTCTATGGCACACCGAGGTCGAATTGCTTTGTGTGGAGCGATTGCTCAGTACAACTTGACGGAACCCGTCCCTGGTCCGAACAACTTACTGATTGCGGTGGCGAAAGAGTTGTTAATTCAAGGTTTCATCGTCACCAGTTACCAACAACACGCACCTCAGTTCTATGCCAACATGTACCAGTGGATGGAGTCAGGTGCTGTGAAATATCGTGAAACCATCTATGAAGGGATTGAGTCGATGACCGATGCGTTTTTGGGACTCTTCAGTGGAGAAAACATCGGCAAGATGATTGTTAAAGTGTAGGGATCTGTCTGCTCCTAGAAGTGCTTATACCACATTGAGAAGAACGGAACGTAAGTTACCAGCAATAACACAATCAGCAATACACCCATAAACGGGAGTGATGCAGCGTAGAGGTCGAGCACAGAGCGCTTAAATCGATAACTCGCAATAAATAGGTTCATGCCAATCGGTGGTGTGAAATAACCTATCTGTAGGTTTGCGATAAAAATGATTCCTAGATGAACAGGGTGAATCCCATAACCCGCAGCAACGGGCAATAGCAACGGCACCATAATTACGGTCGCTGAAAAAATATCCAAAAACGCACCCAAGATCAATAGCACTACGTTGAGCAGTATCAAGAAAATTAGAGGGTTTGAAATCTGTTCATTGATGACGCTAAACAACTGTGATGCTATTTGAGCATCAACGAAGTAGTTGGTCAACGCTAATGCTGTACCCAAGATCAAAATGATGCTACCGACCATGATCATCGAGTCTTGAATCACTTTCGGAAGCGCTTTGATCGAAATCTCTTTGTAGACAAAGACTTCGACAAGCAATACATAGAGTGCGGTAAACGCAGCTACTTCTGACACAGCGAATAAACCAGAGTAGATTCCGGCAATCACCAACAGCGGCAATGGGATCTCCCACTTACATGCCAACATCGCCTTCCACACTCTCTTGCTGTCAAATTTCGACATGGCTGCTTTGGATTCACTCAACATCGCATAAGCCGATAGTGCCATGATCATCAAGGCAGCTGGGAGCAAACCTGCGATGAACAACTCTTGGATCGCGAATTCCTCTCCCACATTGAGTTGCTGTGCGACGATGCCGTACAGAATCAAAGGAACACTAGGAACAAGGAGTAAACCCAAACTACCGGAAGCAGTGACATGTCCCAGACTAAATTTCTCAGAGTAACCTGATCTCACCAACATCGGATATAAGATCGCTCCTAACGCGACAATGGTGACCCCCGATGCTCCGGTCAACGCTGTGAATGCAGCACAAACTACAAAGCCCACTACAGCGAGTCCCGCGGGCATCCATCCAAACAAGCTGGTGACTAGTTCCATAAATCGCTTGGAGGTGTTGGATCCTGCTAGCATGTAGCCGGCAAACGTGAACAACGGCAGTGAGACGAGCAGCGGCGTATTGGATAACCGCAGTATTTCGGTAGAAATAACCACAAATCCAATATCCGCTATCACATAACACAACATCGTTGCAGCCAAAATCACCGTGAACAGCGGTGCACCGCATAAAGCGAGCAATACCACTGCCATGATGCCAAGTGCGATCATTCTTCGGTTGGCTCAACAAATAGGGCCAATGCAAAACGAATCGACATCACAAAACCGGAAATCGGAATAATGGCTACAAGAACCCAGAAGGGGATCACCCCTATACCGTAAGTTTTGTCTTGAAACTCCCACCAAACCAAGATCACTGCGTGGTAAGCAAAGAGAAAACAAATCACTGATGCTGCAGTATTAGCAACGATTCGAGCAACCTTCGACCATTTTCCCGAGAGGAACCGGTCCAACAAGTCTATTCGAATGTGTCCTCCTTGTCGCACAGCCATCATTGCTCCGACCATGGTGATCCACAGCACCGCCATGCGAACCAGTTCGTCCCCCCAGCTCAATCCTAAGGAAAACCCACTGACATTCCTAAGGAGAACTTGAACTACTGCAACTAGGAGTAGCGTGACGAAAAGAGAGACTAGGACGACCGATTCACACCGTTGCAGTGCTCGAGTTATCCTATTCAGCATTCTCCTGACGAAACTTCTCCAAAACAGTCTTCAGGGTCTCATAAGCATCTTCAGTTACAAATCCCTCTTCAATGGATTGAGACACTGCGTGGCGTGCAGTTTCCCGCCATTCATCAAGAATCTCTTCATCAGGAATGAGTAGTTCAATCCCCTGTTCTATGAGCACATCAAGGGCGACTTCATGATCGGAGATCGTTGATTTTTCACCGATGCGAATAGCCTCCCGCATTTCAGTGAGCACGATATCTTGATGCTCTTCGTCCAGTTTATCAAACGCTCGTTTGTCGAGGACAAAAACGACGAAGGTATACACTAGGGGTACTCCCAGCACATATTTGATTTGGGTGTGCCACTGTAGTGCAATGGCAGCAATGGGAGGCGAAGCTATCGCGTCGATTAAGCCTGTCTGCAATCCGGGCAAAACATCCACGAGAGTCAAGGGCACCGGAGCTATTCCAATGGTTCGGAGTGTGTGCTCTGCACCCTGGTTGTTCTCTGGAGTCCAGAATTTAAGCGAACGAGCATCACTAACGGATAGAGCAGGCTTACTTCCCATTGCATAAGCAAAACCGAGACCTGCAAGACCCAAGGGAACGATACCAGCTTCGTCTAGTTCTTCATACAGAACAGGATCAATTTCAGCTCTCACTGCATTGACCTCTTCGTTGTCCCGAAACACCATGGGTAATGAGTAAAGGTTCAAATCGGGGACTTCTGATGAGTAGACACTGGGTAGCAGGACTCCACCTTGAAGTTGTCGAGCGCGAATTTTTCGTTTGACAGTGAAATCATCACCCATGACCCCGCCAGCGTAGAACTTGAACTTCACTTCTCCATCGGTCGCTTCTTCAATTCGATCAGCAGCTTCCCTGAGTTCGTTCATCAGCGCGGTTCCATCCGGTGCAGCTGAACCAATCTTTAATGTGGTTGCAGCGAACGCCATTGGGGCGCAAATAAGCACGAGAACCCAAGAGCTGATGAAGGCTCTACGTTCAAAAATAGTCATCCGCATCATCCTTGAGCTTTTGAGCGAGATCTTGAGCGATCCTATTCTGCAGGGTATATCCTTCAAAAACAGGGTCCGCGTTCAACACTTCATCCAACAAGTCATCGTGAAGTTCTCGATTGAGGGTCATTCTGGCGTAATACTGTGCAAACAATACTTGTGCATAGAGATTTTTCCCCTCACTCAGTTCAATCGCTCTCTCAAAATGTTCGCGTGCTAACTCGGGGTTTCCGCCCATTGATGCAGGCACCAGAGATTCAAACACAGCTTTGTATAAATGAGGTGAGCCCAGCTGATAGGACTCGTCTAAGTCCAACATTTTGTCGACTAGTAGGCTCACTTTGGGCAATTGTGTCAATGCTCGGAAGTCGGAACTGTTGACTTCGAGCCAATTGGCCCATGCAACAAGCAGGACAAAAGTCGAATCGATAGTCCTTGGTCGCAGCGAAGCAATCACCGTCTCAGCTTCGTCAAATGGCATGGATTCAATACCACATGTCTTCTGCGTATCCAAACAACTTGCTTTGAGTGCTAATGCCTTCGACTTATCTGCAAATTGCTTTTGCCGAACCGGTTCAGTAACAAATGCGGCTGAATAGGCACTGTTGAGTAAAGAAGCTGAAGTGAGTAGCCCAACATCGGAGTCATTTCCTTCAAGAAGTGCCTCAACAAGTAACAGAAACGCCGGCAAACCATCCTTGACTACATCCAGATCTTCGCTGTTCATGATGGCGCGGGAAAAATCATCAGCCAGTTGAGTGGTGACATTGGAGACCAATACTTGGCACCCAACCAGGCTCAACCATACCGAGGAGACCAACACGATCAGTACAGCTCGCATAGACTTCCTATTCATAAACTACATTTTATTATTGCGTCGATACTGCAAGTGGAAATTCAACTCTCATCTACCGCAACTCTTCACGGGAATTTGCCTCAAATTGGAACCGCATAATTTTTCAAATTTGTCAGATTGACACCTCAACCCACAATATAAACACTGATCCAATTCAAATTTGGACACAAGTGAAAGAAATCACCTTCCATGACCAGTCTAGCACCTCAAACTTCAGAATTTCGATCTTGGGTACGGTTTGCTCCGTTGGGCATTTGGATTCTCTTTTGGCTTGGAACCTTAGTCGGCTATGCGGTTGCGAGTCTAGAGGAATTCGTACCCTGGTGCTTCCCCCATCTAGAGGGATGCACCAGCTTGAGTAAAGCAGGTCGCTACGGCACTAGCTTCTACATCTACAAGTTGACACTGCTACCTGCTGCGACTTTGATGGTTTGCTACTGGGTCGGAATCCATCGCTGGTTCAAACCTTGGAACTTAACCCATCCATGGATACGCCGAATCATGGTCAGTCTTGGATTGATCGGAGCAGTACTCCTGTTTGCCCACCTTACCGCTCTCGGTTTCGATTGTGGAGTTTGTAGATCGATTCGATCTTATGGCACAACTGGTTTCTTCTTGTTGACCTTTATGGCACAATGGATCTTGGCTGTCAACCTATCAAAAAGGTTCGGTAGAACACTGCCAACGATTGGGCATTGGGTAGTGTGTGTGCTGCTGACCTTTGAAGTGCTGCTGCTGTGCGTGATTCCATTTGTGGTCGAAGAAACCACAAACATTGAGAACGCATCATCGTGGCGAGCATCAAGCTACCTTTCACTTGCTCCGGTCTTGACTGCTCTACTCTGGAGACGAACCCATGACCCTAAGCAAACGCCTTAGCTATCTGTAGGAACGACGTTAGTCTTCAGACTCCTCGTCGTCAGAAGCTTCTTCTGTCTCACTTGACTCGACCATAGCTTTGACATCCTCAAGTAGATCATCAATCGATGGACGGAAACGGTATTGTTCCTCGGCTCGTTTCAGCAGGATCTTACCCTCAGTATCCATCAACATGATCCCTGGATGAGGGACACCATAAGCAAAAGTTCCCTCTTCGTGGGCCTCATTGAGAATACCGAATCGTTTGACGGTACTTCCACCCGAGTCGGATAGTATCGGATAAGTGATGTCGTTACCTTCTGTAAATTCAGCATTGCTTTCGGTACTGTCGTAAGTGCTTGCAACAACACTGATGCCTAGGTCTTCAAATTCTGAAACTTTTTCTTGCAACTCAACTAGTTGCCCCCGACAATACGGTCACCAATTTGCAGAACGTGAGAATACGAAAAGCAACGCTTTTCCGTCTCCCAACAGTTCTTCGAATCCTACCTCTTCTCCATCTAAATTCGTCATCGTGATTTCAGGGACCTCGGAACCGATTTCCGGTCCCCAATTGTCCTGAAACTCTTGGCCAGCAACACTACTGAATAAAGCCAAAATCACTACTCCTAGGAATGTGATACGAAACCAACTCAAAATTGGCTTCCCATTGACTGTGTTCAATCTGCTCACAACTGCACCTCCCAGTGAACTGATTAGCATATCCCACACGACGAGGTCTCGTCGTCATAATTGTACACTTCACACACCCCTTTCGGGTTCCATTCATGCCCAGATTTCAAAGCACAAGCGGTCCGATTTACTATGAGCAACATGGGGCACGCTCCGCTACTCCCATTCTATTGATACACGGACTTGGTTGTCAGGTGATTCAGTGGCCGGAGTCGTTCATCAAGGGTTTAGTTGATGCTGATTATCGCGTTATTACGATGGATAATCGTGATACTGGATTGACATTTGGAGTCGATGCACCCCCTCCGACAGTAGTGAAATTAATTGCAGCACAGACCGTCCCTAGTATGGTGAAACAAGCTTATACTTTGGAGGATATGGCTGAAGATACAGTTCAGCTACTCGACCATATCGGACAATCCGGCGCGCACATCATTGGTGTTTCAATGGGAGGGATGATTGCTCAATACCTTGGAATCAATCATCCCGCTAGGGTATTTAGCCTCACACTACTGATGAGCACCACGGGAAATAAAAAAATCCCTGACCCAGCTCCGAATGCGGTCGCGTCCCTAGCTGGTACCTTCAAACCAAGAAACCGAGAAGAAACCATCGCCGCTTCACAAGAAACCAACATGATCTTCGGAGGACCCCATTACGACTCATGCAAGTATGGAATCGGGAGGTTCACAGAGCAAGCGTATGATCGAGCTAACCGACCTGACGGAGTGCTTCGACAACTAGGCGCAATACTCACCGCACCTGATCGCAGGAAACAACTCCAAAAGCTTGATATTCCCTCATTGATGATTCACGGCGACCATGATCCGCTCATGGATCAGTTCGGTTCCAAAGATCTTGCAGAGAACATTCCAAACTCAAAACTGGTGATACTGGAAAATCTAGGCCACGATCTCCCGGAACCCGTAATCCCGCGGTTTTTAAAAGAAATCCTCGAACATATTGGTTCAGTCACTACCACTCGATAACTTTCACATGATCTAAATGTGTGAATTTCAAGAAAAAATAACGTGTTTGGACTTGCAGCAACTTCAATCCCAGAACGCAACCACTGAATACACTTCAACATCATGAGCTTCGCACACAAACTCTTACAAGAGTTGATCGTCGAAGGTACTCTTAGAGTCGTCCGTTCAGACGGTAGTCAATCGATCTATGGTTCGGGTAAACCCGAGGTCACCTGGAAGCTGAATAAACCCAAAACTCTCGAACGAATTGCTCGGAATCCATTGATGAACTTGGGCGAAACCTACATGCGAGAAGAATGGGATGTCGGTGACGGAACACTCACACAATTGCTGAAGTTGCTGCGTAGTAACGCAGAGAGACGTGGGTCCAAGAAACTGAGAACAGTTTCTCGATCCATGTCGTGGGTGAATAATTGGAACAACATCAAACAAAGTATCAGAAATGTGAAACATCACTACGACCTGGATGAGGCCCTGTTTAGAAGCTTTCTGGATAAGGAGATGCACTACTCCTGTGCGTACTATGCACGACCCGATCTATCACTGGAAGAAGCCCAACAACTCAAGAGTGAACACATCGCTAAGAAACTGATTCTGACTCCAGGTGCAAAGGTACTAGATATCGGCTGTGGCTGGGGTTCACTAGCGATTTACCTTGCAAGCAACTATGATGTTTCAGTCACTGGGATTACCTTGTCTACCGAACAGCTAGAAACGGCAACTCGCACAGCAGCCGAACGCAATCTTGCTGACAAAGTTCAATTCAAACTTCAGGACTATCGAAATCACGAAGGTCAATACGATGCCATTGTGTCGGTGGGAATGTTCGAACACGTCGGTAAAAGAAATTACCCACGCTTCTTTGAAAAAGTTCAATCGTTGCTAAAACCGGACGGGGCCGCACTGCTCCACACCATTGGAAACTCTTCAGGACCAGAACCCCATAATCCTTGGTTCGAAAAGTATGTGTTTCCAGGTGGATACATTCCTGCTGGCTCGGAAATTCTGCCAGCGATTGAAGATGCGCAACTGGTCATAACCGACCTCGAAGTCTGGCGGAAACACTATGCGAAGACTCTCAAAGAGTGGCTGAGACGATTCACTCTAGTACGACCGTCCATGGTTCAATCGCATGGTGAAACTTTCTGTCGAATGTGGGAGTATTACCTGTGTTTATGCCAAACCGCATTTGATGTTTCATCACTAGTCGTGTTTCAATTTCAACTAGGACACAATAACGACTCCGCGCCCCTGACGAGAGACTATCTGTATTCGTAACTCCCATAGACTCATGGCAGTGAAGCTAGTCAAAGGAAATGAGGGAGGATGGGGAACAGAAAAAACCGCGGTTTGCAAAATTCTGCAATCCAACGCGCCCGTAGTTCTAGAAATTGCAGGTTTCTAAGCTTATGTTCAACAAGATAAGGAGGTGGTTTTCAATGTCGAACAACGAAACAATTGCCATTCTGGGAGGTACAGGAGATCTTGGTACCGGTCTAGCAACTCGTTGGATGAAAGCGGGCTATGGGATCATCATAGGCTCTCGCACTCAGCACAAAGCTGAAGAAGCCGTCACCAAGTTGACTCAAGGCACTGAAAGTCACCAACTGCGTGCACTCGAGAATAGAGAAGCAGCCCGTGAGGGAGATATCGTGGTTCTCACAGTACCCAATGCTCACCACTTATCAACCCTAGAAACGGTAAAAGAAGAATTGCAAGGCAAAATTCTCATTGATGTGACCGTTCCTCTCATCCCTCCCAAAGTGGGTACGGTCCAATTACCAGAACAAGGAAGCGCTGGAAATCGTGCTCAAGAATTTTTGGGTGATTCCGTCAAAGTGGTCTCTGCGTTTCAAAATGTAGCCGCCGACTTGTTGAGAGCAGAGTCTCAAATTGAGTGTGATGTCCTTGTCAGTGGAAACAACAAAGCTGCTCGTGAGAAGGTCATTAAACTTGCTGAAGCTGCCGGTTTACGCGGTTGGCATGCAGGACCCATTGCCAATGCAGCTGCAGCAGAAGCTTTGACGAGCATCTTGATCCAAATCAACCGTCGCCATCCCATCTCGCACGCAGGGCTAAAGATCGTCGGGCAAACGAAGAAGACATAGCACAACGTGTCTCTTCACGTACTTCCAGTCTGGGGAATCCCGCTCGTTGAACCTGGTGAGGATCTAGCGAAACTGATAGTGGACGCTATGGTTCAGAGTGGGGTTGATTTGCAAGATAACGATGTCGTCGTTGTCGCGCAAAAATTAGTCTCCAAAACTGAAAATCGACAGCTCAAATTAAGCGAAATCCAACCTTCAAAACTCGCCCTAGAGTTAGCGTCTGAAGTTGAAAAAGACCCAAGAATAGTTGAATTGATCTTACGGGAATCGACCGATATTGTGCGCAAGAAACCCGGAGTTCTCATCACCCGACATAAACT
>CBDATJ010000010.1:0-330533 GCA_965199895.1 Pseudomonadales bacterium
TTGCAATGGAGAGTGCCAAACCTACCATCGCAAGAGCTGCAACAGATTTCAGAAAATCTCGTGAAGAACGAACGTATCTCCAACCGATCCTAAATGCCAATTGAAGAACGGCAACAACCGACTTAAGAAAGTCCTGTAGAGAACGAATCAATCGCCAAACACCTCCGCTGCACGTCGTAGTTTCAAATTAATCGTGTTGAAACCTTGTGAAAATCGAGCTATTAGAGTCAAAGTGGGTTAGTGGGATAATTCATCTCAAGAATCATTCCACAATTTATTCATCACAATTTCATAGTTGTGTGCAAAAATACTCCCTGTAACTCTCCTTGGGTAACAATGCGTTGGGGTTGGTTCGTGGAAATCTCTCCTCCTACTCCCATAGGTGATCAGTACATTGAGTTTGTTCACCTATCTTCCTACCCAGATCAACCTCGACGCTTTCTTTTAACACCTATTCTCGACCTCCTCGCTCCAGCTGACATTGATGTTTCAGCGGATCAGGACAGACCAATTTTATGACATGCCTAGGGTCAGTAATGCACAAGTCACTTATTGGGTGTTGAGGATGAGCCAGAGCATAACGTTTGAGCGGCACTAGTATCCTACTTTACACCACTAGTTGTACGACTGTACCAATCCTACCATTTTTGGTGAAATCTCGGTATTGAATCGGTTCTCTTTACTATCCCAATAAATTAAGAAAACTGCAATTTCATTTTCGATCGCAAATTGGTACGCACTCTCTACACCCATCACAAACAGTGCCGTAGATAGAGCATCAGCTTCATCAGCATGATTGTGGTAGACCGTAACACTTGCCAGTTCATCAGAAACGGGATAGCCCGTTTCAGGATCAATCAGGTGTGAATAGGTCTGATGTTCGAACGTTCTAAAGTTGCGATACCTACCACTAGTCGCGAGTGCTCCGTTTGAAATGGTGACTGATGCGAATATTTCCCCACTGCCATCGGGATCTTCGATTCCTATTCGCCATGGACGATGTTGATGGGTTGGGATTGTGGTCCGAATTTCACCTCCGATGTTGACCAAAAACCTCGAACACTGTGCTTCAGAGAGTAGTTCAGCAACTTGATCTACTGCAAACCCCTTCCCGATACCAGATAAGTCCAGTGAAAGTTCCTTACGCTTTAATATGGCAGGCGGCTCCTTTTGCAAGTCTAACATTGAATAATCAACATTCGCTTTTGCTTTGAGTATGTCGTCTTCATCGGGATGTACTGATACCTCTTGTGATCCAAAGCCCCAAATGTCTACCAGCGGAGCGACCGTAATATCAAATTTTCCGTCAGTTAAATGACTCGTAGATCTCGCGAGATCCCAGAACTTCTACTAGATCTGAGTCGACCAAAACCCATTCACCGACCGCTGCTTGATTGAACCTGGATACGTCTGAGTCTTCCTCATAGTTGGATAAGATGTTTGTCAGACGTTCCAGCTCTAACTCTATTTCCCTTTGAGCAGGAACGATGGGGCACGAAGCAACTACTTGATAATAGGTTCCCATTGTGGAACCCCGATATTCTTGCTCCCCACCTGATCCACAACCTGTCAATAAAACGGTGATCCCAAACAGCGAAAATATCAAAGTTGAGCGAACACGGTGCAAGACTAGACAGTTGAACACAAACTATTCTGATTTTTGTGGGTCAATAAAATTGTTCCTATTCCCATCACCTACCGGACGAGTCTCGTAACTTATGAAACTAGCTAGATCACTATCTTATATACCCTCAATCATCATCGCTGTCATGGTTACTGTCACTGGGTTTGCCCAGGATGACGATGCTGATGAAGAATCAGAGACAGAAAATCCTATGGTGATTATCGACACCAGTAAGGGGTCCATATTTGTGGAACTTTATCCGGACAAAGCTCCACTGACCGTACAGCACTTCCTTGCGTTAGTTGATGGTGACTATTACGACGGGCTCATTTTCCACAGGGTGATGAAAGACTTTGTGATTCAAACGGGAAGTTTTAACCAAGAGCTCGAATACCAAAATGTAGAAGAAACGGTCAAATTAGAAGCAGACAACGGGTTGAGAAACGAAGAGGGCACCATTGCTATGGCACGTACTGAAGATCCTGATTCTGCTTCTTCAGACTTCTACATCAACACCTCCGATAATTCGAGGACACTCGATCATGTACCCAGAGATTCGATAGCACCCTATCGAGCAGGCTATACAGTATTTGGAAAAGTCACACGCGGTATGGACATAGTCAAGAAAATAGAAGCAGTCGAAACTGAAACCAAGAATCTCTTAGATCAGAATTGGCGCAATTTTCCAATCACAAACGTAGTGATTATCTCTGTAGATCGCGCTAAAGCTGTGTCTAGTTCTGACTGATCTCTTCTCAGCTTCACACCTATTCATCAAAGTTACATCGAACCATTAGTTGGTTATAGAACTATGAATAAACGTTTCTTGTTTTGGGTAGCTCTGTTGGGAACCGCACTGTTGTGGTCAGCAATTATTGCTGAAATTTTTCTTCGATACACCAAAGTAGAAATTGCAGATGAGTTACGTACCAGTGCCTTCCTCACTCTATTTATCCTGTCGCTCATTGCGACCCTATCCACGGGTTGGATAGGAGCAGCTGTCACTAAGCGCTATAAATTTGATACACCAAAGAAAAAAGACAAACCAAAGTCTGCTCCCAAATCAGCTCAGAAAAAGAGAGCACAGCAGGGGTCCCGAAACAAACGAACTAACAAGTCTGCAGCACGAATTAAAGAGAAGGATTCTTCCACCGTCTCTGCTAAACAGACCACTCCATCAGGTAACCAAACCAGAGTCACTGGTCGAATCAAGACTTACATTAAGCGACAAGCATACGGGTTCGTCGAAGACGAAAATAAACAAGCTGCTTTCTTCCACAAACGCAATCTAGCTCCGGAAGTGGACACTCGCGATCTCATATGGAAAAAGAAAGTTTCCTACGTGATCGAACAGAGTGAACGCGGTCCCGTCGCTAACGACATACGGATTGAATCATAGTTAACCACCATTAGCCTACGCCAATACCTTGAAGATTGTTTCACCGATACGTTTTCGGTAGCAGATCTACAAGACTTTCAGCCGTTAGTCTCAACAGCCAAAAACGAGACCCATGGTGATTACCAAGCAAACGGGGCCTTTGCTGCTGCAAAAATACTGGGCACCCATCCTAGGCAACTAGCGGAGAAAATAGCCGCAGCCTGGACTCACAATGACGTTGCAGAGCTTGATGTTGCAGGGTCAGGGTTCATCAACATACGATTGCAATCAAGCTTCCTTGAGCAGCAGCTAGACCAGTCAATCACTATAACGAAGACGAATCAACCCGAAACCGTAGTCGTCGATTATTCCTCACCTAATATAGCCAAAGAACTCCACGTTGGTCATCTCCGCAGCACGGTCATAGGCGATGCAATTGTCGGCATGCTAGAGTTGGTAGGTCACAATGTCATAAAACAAAACCATGTGGGCGATTGGGGTACTACGTTCGGTAAACTCATAGCTCAACTCAAAGAATGCGATGCAACTGAAACTACGAGCATTCAAGACTTGGAAACACTATACATTGAATCGAGTCAACGGTTTGAGAGCGACCCAGTGTTTGCTCAACAGGCTCGAGAAGCAGTGACTCGTCTCCAACAGAAAGATCCAGACACGTTGCTAAGCTGGCAGAGCATCGTTCGACACTCAGTGGATCACATCCAAGACATGTACTCTCAACTCAATGTGAAATTAGAACGTTCGGATATTCGTGGAGAGAGTTCCTACGCCGAAGACTTACCCCAGGTCATCGATGACCTCAAAGATGCTGAGTTGATTACGAAGTCTGACGGTGCTTTGTGTGTGTTTGTAGACGGATTTAAGCGTCCGGACGGCGAACCTTTACCAATGCTAGTGCAAAAGGCTGACGGGGGCTATCTTTATCACACGACCGATCTTGCTGCACTGAAACACCGTACCCAAAATCTTAAAGCTGATCGCCTCATTTACCTAACCGATGGTCGTCAGATCGATCACTTTAAATTACTCTTTGCTGTCGGTAAATTAGTGGGCTATGTACCCGAACATTCTCATCTTCAGCACATAGTCTTTGGTTCGATTCTGAACTCACAAGGTGAACCCTTCAAAACTCGAGCTGGAAGTAATGTACTTTTGCGCAACCTCATTGAAGAAGGAACCCAACGTTCGCTTGCTGTCGTACAGGAAAAGAGCTCACACTTACCCCAGGAAGAGCAACACAACATCGCTCGCATCATTGCAATCGGCGCAATCAAATACGCCGATCTTTCAAAGAACCGTACTAGTGATTACCGATTTGACTGGGAAATCATGCTTTCACTGGATGGAAATACTTCCCCTTACCTGCAATATGCTTATGCGAGAATCTGCTCTATCTTCACCAAAGCAAAAAGGACTCAAAATAGTTGCAGTGAGTTATCCGTACAAATCACCGAACCTAGTGAGCGAGCACTAGCTCTTCGATTGCTACGATTTCCGGAAGTACTCGAACACTCAGTGTTTGATATGAGACCCAACCACCTGTGCAATTACCTCTACGAGCTCACCGTCCACTTCATGCGTTTCTATGAACAGTGTCGTGTGATTGGGGCACCAAGCCCAGCGATTCGAGACAGCAGACTCGGTCTTTGTTATCGAACGGCTACGGTTCTACATACAGGACTATCCTGTATGGGGATTTCGACTCTAGAGCGAATGTAGAAAGACCGTTTAGGTCGATTGAGGTACCGTGTAGGTTTTGAGTTCTTTGACGAATTGACGCAGAGATTCGACACCTGTTTGCTCCGCTTTGTGGCACCACTCACGAAAATCAGCTAACAGCTCTTCCCCGCTACCCGTTCGCTGGGCCCAAATCTTGGTCAGCCCTACACGAAGGTCGTAGATTTGCTTCAGCACCGGACTCCGTTGTGTGACCTGGACGATGTTATTTCGGTCGCGATCTTTCAATACGAGATCGTGTGCAACGAATGCTTTATCTGCTCGTTTGAGTAACCTACGGAAATGTCCCTGTGCAGTTCGTTTCTCCGCTTTAACTTCGGGTTTAACGACTTTCTCAGCATACCGTGCCATAACACGAAAACGATCATTCACGACGGCCCAAAGTGTGTCCATATCAATTTGCGATTTGCCGCTGACTCGTTTGACTATTGGGCCGGTATGCAAGGGGCGAGCAAGTTTAAGGAAAGCTAGGATTTGAATGTACATCCATCCTAAATCAAACTCCCAGGGTTTGAAGGAAAATCGAGCAGAATTTGGATAGGTGTGATGATTGTTGTGTAGTTCTTCCCCGACAATGATAATTCCTATAGGAGAGATATTTTTAGCTTGATCCGGGGATTCAAAATTTCGATAACCAATGGCATGACCGATGCCATTAACAACTCCTGCTGCGAAGAATGGAGTCCACATCATCTGTAAGGTCCAAACAATTAAGCCCACAATCCCGAACAACATCAGAGCGATGATCAAGTAGAGTGCGACTCCGAGTATTGTGTGCTTGGAATAGAGATTTCTTTCTATCCAATCATTGGGGGTGCCCTTGCCGTACTTGCGAATGGTCTCATCAGTGATGGCATCTCGGTAGTACTCAACTCCCTGGAACAAAATCGCGCTTAACCCGTGAATGACAGGGCTATGAGGATCTTCGTCAGTTTCCGTTTTTGCATGGTGCTTTCGATGGACTGCAGTCCACTCTTTGGTTATCATGCCCGTGGAGATCCAAAGAATAAATCGGAAGACATGAGCAACTGCGGGGTGCAAATCAAGAGAGCGATGAGCAGAGTGACGGTGTAGGTATAGCGTAATGGCGACAAAAGTCAGGTGAGTGCTGACAAAGAAGTAGATAGCTGCCCAACCTATTGATAATCCGGCTAAGCCATACCACCATTCAAGAAAATTCACTAAAAGGTGCCTCCAAACAAGGAATGGAGTGCGTTGTAATCAAGCGTCACTCGCAAAGCAAATATAGGGGAAGGAAAGATTTTAACGATAGCTCAGTTTAAGTCTATTGCTTTTCAATTCTTGTCTCGATCTATCCAATTTCTGAACTAATTTGTGAGTTGAGGGTAGGTTCTCGTATCATGTTCACATAACTCACAACTGCGGAGGGCACTAATGTTAAGTCGTAGAAAATTTACAAATTTCCTTGCTGTAACACCCTTAAGCATTCCATTCTCCCAAAGTTTGCTAGCGCAAGAAGAAAATGCTTCAGAAGAGACAGTTGCTGCGGTTCAAGAATCCGCAACCGAATTACCTGAAGAGCTTGAGACATCGTCGCTCATCTACTTAACTCCTATCAAGTCCGACGGAGAGGAAAGTAAGTGCCAAGCAGAAGTTTGGTTCGTCTACATGGACTCGAAGGTATATGTCACTACCGCTGATGGAGCTTGGAGAGCTGAAGCGATTAACAAAGACTTGACCACTGCTAGAATTTGGGTGGGAGAATACGGTCCCTGGCAACGTGCAAACGGCAAGTACAAAGAAGCTCCACAGATCGACTTGAAAGGGTCAATGGTTGATTTGGAAGACGAAGAGTTCGTTGACTCTCTCCTGCAAGCATACAGCAAAAAGTACGTAGATGAGTGGCCTAGTTGGGGTCCAAGATTCAAAAAAGAACTCGACAATGGTAGTCGTGTAGTTCTCAGCTACGAGGCAGAATAACTCTATGTGGCAAGCATCCAATAATCTCATTTCCGTCGACGAACTTGAGATCAATTTAGAAAACCCAAAATTCGTCATCTTTGACTGCCGTGCTGATTTGTTCGCTCCAGATTGGGGACTTCAACAATACCTAGCTGAACACATTCCCCGCGCGCAATTCGCTTCTCTAGATGACGATCTTGCAGATAGTCCTGGTGAACGCGGACGGCACCCTCTACCCGAACGAAACGCTTTCATCGAAACAGTACGTAAATGGGGAGTGAACAACGACTCACGCATTATCACCTACGATCAAGGAACATCCTTTTTTGCTTGCCGTGCTTGGTGGATGTTTCGATGGCTGGGACACAAGCGTGTTTCAGTTCTCGATGGCGGTTTTGAGGCGTGGAAGAGAGCTGGGTTACGTGTATCGGTTGGTAAAGAGACTCGAGAACCAAGTAGTTTTGATGCTCATGCCCCTCTCACCAGAATGGTAGATGCACACCAAGTTGCTAACCACAATGATGTGTTGTTAGATGCACGGGAATTTGATCGCTACTTGGGTCAAAACGAAACTATCGACCATCGAGCGGGACACATCCCCAATGCCATATCAAGTCCGTGGAACGATAACCTAAATGAATATGGATCGTTTGCTCGTGACCCCAATAAATTCCATATGGCGACCAAACAGTCTGACATCATTTGCTATTGTGGATCGGGTGTCAAGGCTACTCACAATATTCTTGCTTTAGTCGTCTCTGGATTTCCTGAGCCGGCACTGTATCCCGGATCTTGGAGTGAATGGATCGAGGATCCAGACCGTCCAGCTGTCACTTAGTGTCGGAAGCCATCACTGAATTACATGATGGTAGGCTCTACAGCTTAGACTTCTGCGACTATTACGCCGACGAAAACCCTGTTGATGAGTGTCAACGGGTCCACATCCAACCAGCACAATTGATTGGGAGAATGGGCCAATCTAGGACTTTTTCCATCTTTGAGTTTGGTTTTGGCGCAGGGGTGAACTTTTTGACTATTGCAGAAGAGTTTGTGCGATTATGTCCTAACAACTCTCGCTTACGTTTCATTAGTTGTGAACAGTTTCCACTTCCCATAGGGAGATTCAAAGAGGCCTGTCAAGAGTTTTTCGGATATTCCGAAATTGCAAAAGAGTTAGTTGCGGACTATCCTCCTCCTACGTCCGGTATCTACAGGCGATTGTTTGCAAATGAGAAGATTGAACTGACACTGGTCTACAGTTCGATAGATCATGCTCTCCGTGAGTTCAAACTGCAAGATCAATTAGGAGTCGATGCCTGGATTCTGGATGGGTTTTCACCAGAGCGCAACCCTCAAATGTGGTCCGAATACTTGATGCAGACTGCTGCAGATTGCACCTTAAGAAATGGAACCGTGACTTCATTTTCAGTAGCTGGTGAGGTCAGACGACGTTTGCAGAGAGTGGGATTTCAAGTCAATAAGGTCAACCAGACGGAGAGAAAAAGACACTCAACTTTGGGTACCAACCAACACCCAAGGTTTAACCCTAAATCTCCTCCGACCCGAGCTGCTGTGGTGGGTGGTGGTATTGCTGGTACATCGACAGCGCGAGCACTAGCTCGACGAGGAATCCAAACAACTATTTTCACACCGAGTGGACAGATTGCTGATGCAACTTCCGCAATCCCTGCTGCAATACTTCATGCTCGACTGAGTGCTAGTGCAGACTTTCAGCCGTATTTCAGAAACCAATCTTTCTTTTACTCACAGCCTTACCTTCGTAAATTCCCCGGCGTAACCGAGTGCGGAGCAATTCAGTTTGATAGTGAGCGTATGCCTAGCCAACGTTTGAAGGAGGTTGCTGTCGCTCTCGGAAGCGCTTGGACTCAATCAATCAATGCTGAGGAAGTGCAATCAATTGCACAGGTATCTATAAATGAGAATCGTGGTGGAACCTTCTTCAGCAAATCTTGTAGTCTCAGTGGACATCTACTCTGCAAAAACCTAGCACAGCACCAGAACATTTACATCTCCTCTCCCAAACGTTGGACTCCTCATTCTTCGATTGACTCACCGGTAGTGTTTGCAACCGGTGCTAACACCGATGTTGCCGATCCCAATAACACATGGGAGCTCACCCGGATCGAAGGGCAAGCAAATGTGTTCTACCACCCATGGCATTCGTGGTCTCCGAAAGTTACATTACTGGATGACGGTTACATCACCCCATCGAATTCATTGTGCATGGTGGGTTCGACTTACGAATATCGTCCTTGGGAGCCAGGTCGAGCAACTGCAGTAAATCAAGAACGCATCAAATCTCTGTCTGGCTTAGCAGGATGGATTTCGCAGAATACATTCAGAGGAATTCGTGCTGTGACATCAGATCATGTTCCCATAGCGGGAAACTTCGACCAGCACAAATGGATTAATACTGGACATGGAAGCAGTGGCACCTCTTCAGCACCCTATTGTGGAGAAATCCTAGCGAGTCTCTTATGCGGTGAACTTGCACCTATTTGGTGTGAGTATTTGGAGCTGCTCCATCCTAACCGTTTCGGCAAAAGACAGCTCAAAAGACCTAGTCCATTTCAAAAACAACGCACAACGTAACTGAAACGAATATGTTTCACTCTGTAAACCAGCAAAATATCTCAATTAAATTTCAGCCAGCCCCGTCCTATTGGATTTCTACGAGGAACAGACTAATGAAAATGATCACTGGGATACTGTTTGCCACACTTCTACTTTTACTCTTGTCCGCATGTGGAGCACCCAATCAGCACAGTGATTCCGCAACCCAAGTAGACGATTCAACTGCAGATGTCGATGAGTCAATGACTGAACTCAAACTCTTATATTGGCAAGCCCCTTCAACCATGAACCCTTATCTCAGCAGCGGAACGAAAGACATTGAAGCAGCTTCGGTCGTGGTCGAGCCACTCGCTCACTTCGACGTTGATGGAAACAGAGTGCCGATTCTTGCTGTGGAAATTCCTACCCACGAAAATGGTGGAATCAGTGAAGATTACACTAGCATTACCTGGAAGCTAAGAGACGATATAGTTTGGTCGGACAGCTCAAAGTTCACAGCTAACGACGTTGTCTTTACCTGGGAATACTGTTCTCACGAAGAATTTGGTTGTACTGCATCTAACTTGTTCGACGATGTGGAAGCTGTCGTTGCAGTTGACGACTTTACCGTCCAAGTTAATTTCTACGGGCCCACTGCCTATCCCTATGGACCGTTCATCGGTTCGGTCTGCCCTATCCTTCAACGTGAACAATTTTCAGACTGCTTAGGACTGAAAGCACAGCAATGTACGAATGCAAACTTCAATCCAATAGGCACTGGTGCGTTTATGGTCGATGAATTCCGTGCAAACGATGTGATCACCTATGTTGCCAATCCTTTATATCGAGATCCCAACAAACCATTCTTCAAAAAGGTAACCCTTAAAGGCGGTGGTGATGTGACCTCTGCAGCACGAGCAGTGTTGCAAACCGGAGAGTTTGATTTCGCATGGAACTTACAGGTTGAACCCGAAATTCTGCAAAACATGGCTGCAGCTGGCAAAGGTGAAATCCTTACCGGATTTGCTGCACAGGTAGAACGAATAATCGTCAACCAAACTAACGCAGATCCTTCACTCCCCAAGGACCAACGCTCAGTCTATTTGAGTGGGAATAACCCCCATCCATTCCTTTCAGATTACGCTGTTCGTCGTGCTCTGTCGCTAGCTATTGATCGAAATGTGTTAGTTCAAACCGGATACGGAGTGGCTGGAAAACCCGGATGTAATGTCATCCCAGCACCTGAGAAATTTGTTTCTACTAGCAACGAAGAGTGCCAGGAACAAGATTTGGAAGAAGCTAACCGAATCCTTGATGAGGCAGGATGGATTCAGGGCAATGATGGGATTAGAGAGAAAAATGGAGTTCGACTCAGCATGTTGTTCCAAACGTCAACTAACTCGGTACGCCAAGGAAACCAAACTTTCATCAAGCAAATGTGGGCACAAATCGGAGTAGAAACTGAACTTCGCAACATCGACGGTGCAGTGTTCTTTGGGGGAGATCCAGCCAGTCCGGACACACTCCAAAAATTTTTCGCAGATGTCCAAATGTATACCAACAACTTTGAAGGAATCGATCCATCCAAATATGTAGAAGGTTGGAGATGTGAAGAAGCTCCCGGCCCCGACAATCAATGGTTAGGGCAGAACACCTCCAGAGGTTGCTCCGCAGAATATGATGCTCTGGTTTTGAAACTACAAGCAACTTTCGATCCCGACGAAAGAGTTGAAATCATCAAACAACTCAACGATATGGTGATTCAAAACTATTGGGAAATTCCGCTGATCCATCGTGCGAGAGTCTCGGCGCGATCTACAACCCTGAAAGGGTTTGAGCTGAATGGATGGGACTCTGAACTCTGGACTATTGCTGACTGGTATCGTGAGGAAGCAACTACGGACTAGTCACACGATGAGCTAACAGCTCTGTCTCATGTTTAAATATCTCTCCAAGCGACTGTTGTTTGCAGTTCCTACGCTGCTTGTAATCAGTTTTGTCATCTTTATTCTCCTAGAGATGTCTCCTACCGACCCTACCAGTGGTTTACCCGAAACCATTCCCCAAGAAACAAGAGAAAAAATTCGCGAGGCTTTAGGGGTCAACAAACCTGTTCACATCAAATACCTCAAATGGCTCGAGCAATCGTTTATCAATGAACCGCTCAATCTGATTGAGCAGATGTTTGATATCAAGATTGGAGATTCGGAGAATCGAGTCCGATTGCTCTCGTATCAATCAAGGGCACCCGTCGTTGATCAAATTGTTGAACGGTTGCCACAAACACTCTGGGTGGTTGGACTATCCTATGTGGTAGGAATACTCATCGCTCTGCCCATTGGGGTGATTTCAGCATACAAACAGTACAGTTGGTTCGACCAAATAGGAACGTTTATTTCGATGGTCGGCTTTTCGGTTCCAACGTTTTTTACAGGGCTGGTTGCCATCATCATCTTTAGTGTTGGTCTCAGTTGGTTGCCGTCGATATACGACACAACTCACGAAGTCACAGACCTGCCAAGTTTTTGGTTCCAAGTGAAGCAAATGTTCATGCCTGTGATGGTATTGGCGTTCTACAACGCTGCGCAATTGAGTCGGTTCATGCGAGCTTCGGTATTGGAAAACCTAAACCAAGATTACGTCAGAACAGCACGTGCTAAAGGTCTCAGAGACCGCGCTATCTTGACTGGGCACATTTTGCGCAATAGCCTATTGCCGGTGGTCACCATGATTGCACTGGGTGTTCCCACTATCTTCAGCGGTGCCATTATTACCGAACAAATTTTTAGAGTTAACGGATTAGGTGCTATGTTGATTGGTGCCATCCAGAGTGCAGATCTACCGGTAGTTCAGACGCTGACATTTGTGTTTGCTGTACTGATCGTACTTTTTAATCTCATAGCAGATCTCCTCTATGCCTTGCTCGATCCAAGAATCAAGTACACTTGAAAACGATGGCAGTTAAAGGACTCGTAAGTTCAGAAACAACCTTGCAAGGTGCTCGGGAACATCCTTCACCATGGATGATTGTCTGGATCGCTCTGCTCAGACACCGCGGTGCCATGATCGGTGCTGGTGTTTTCTTGTTTATGGTGTTAGCGGTCATTTTCGGGCCATTCATTTACACCACTAATCCTGGCTTTGCAGACTTTTCTGCTACCAATCTCGCTCCCTCCTGGTCTCATCCGTTGGGTACCGACAACATCGGGCGAGACATGCTTGCGCAAATGCTCTCAGGAGGTCGTATTGCACTAGCGGTTGGATTTGCTGCCATGGTTCTCTCACTGGTCGTAGGAACCGCAATTGGAGTATTAGCAGGTTACTACAAACAATTAGACGGGCCACTGATGAGGCTGACCGATCTATTCTTGGCTCTGCCGTTACTACCATTGCTCTTGGTCATTATTACCTTATTCCGCGATCCATTGAGAGCAACTTTTGGTCCAGAGATGGGGATCTTTTTCCTCATTGTGTTTGTCATTGGGATAACCAGTTGGATGCAGACAGCACGGATTGTTCGTGGTGAAACGCTAGCAGTCAAACAGCGTGAATTTGTTCTTGCTGCAAAGAGTATCGGAACCTCCGGCTTGCACATCATCATGACTCATATCTTGCCGAATATCTTGAGTCCCATCATGGTTTCTGCAACTCTAGGGATCGCTAATGCGATCATCACTGAGTCGACGCTGTCGTTCTTGGGGCTCGGGTTCCCGCCCGACTTCCCCACCTGGGGCCGACTACTGTATGATGGCTCGGGATTTATCGAGATCTCTCCTTTACGGGTCATATTGCCCGGGCTTGCAATCTCTCTTACTGTGTTGAGTGTGAACTACATTGGCGATGCACTCCGGGATGCGATAGACCCCCGGGTACAAAAAGAGTCCACTTAGGTTTCTCCCATTAGGACTACTTGGTTTAATAGTCCGTCGAATGAACGGATGGACCAGAATTAAAATTCAAACCCACTTGCTTTCTGTTCAATTTCCGATTCGATCTATATTCCTGTGAGACTCTTTGTCAAAACATACGGTTGCCAAATGAACGACTACGATTCGTCGCGCATTTGTGATCTGTTGGAGTCAAGCCACAACGCAACTAAAGCAGAACAGCCAAGCGAAGCTGACGTAATCTTGTTGAATACCTGCTCAATTCGAGAGAAAGCACAAGAGAAAGTCTTTCACGAATTAGGTCGGTACAAGAAACTCAAGCAAGTCAATCAAGATTTGCTCATTGGAGTGGGAGGTTGTGTCGCTTCACAAGAAGGAAGTGCAATTTCGAAACGTGCACCTTATGTTGACTTAGTCTTCGGGCCGCAAACCCTTCATCGACTACCCGAGATGATAGAGGAAGCTCGAAACACAGGTAAATCTGTGGTCAACATTGACTTCCCAGCAATTGAGAAATTTGACAAATTACCGACTCCCCACGCTAGTGGAGTCAGCGCTTATGTCTCAATCATGGAAGGATGTAGTAAGTTCTGCACTTTTTGTGTTGTACCCTATACTCGCGGACCAGAGGTTAGTAGACCGGTCACCGATGTGATGAGAGAAGTCGTCGCTCTGGTATCTCAAGGCGTTCGTGAAATTCATTTTCTGGGACAAAACGTCAATGCTTATCGAGGTGAATTTCAAGGAGGTCATGCTGACCTCGCCGAGTTGATTTACTACGCATCAAAAATTGATGAAGTCAATCGAATTCGATACACGACTTCACACCCTGTTGAATTATCAGAAACGCTTATAGATGCGTATGCTTCTATCCCCGAATTAGTCAGCCACCTGCACTTACCCATTCAATCGGGTTCAGATCGGATTCTTGCGAGAATGAAACGTGGACACACCGTACTGGAATACAAATCCAAAGTTCGGAAATTGCGAAAATTAAGACATGATATCGCGCTTTCGTCAGACTTTATCGTTGGATTCCCCGGTGAAACAGATGCAGATTTTGAAGCAACCATGAACGTAGTCATAGATCTCAACTACGACCTATCATTCAGCTTCATCTATAGTGCTCGTCCGGGAACACCTGCTGCATCTATGGAAGATGTGACGACCAAAGAAGAAAAACACGAACGACTGAACCGTCTCCAAGCACAACTTCGCAAACAAGCGGATGCACATGCCAGAAATATGCTAGGAACCACCCAGAGAGTGCTAGTAACCGGTCAGTCGAGTCGTAGCGCAGAAACAGTTCAAGGAAGAACTGAAAACAATCGCATTGTTCACTTCAAAGCACAAGATGTTTGTGGTACTTTTGCAGACGTGAAAATTACTGAAGCCCTACCCAACTCACTTCGAGGGGAACTGATTTAAACCGACTCACAGAGCTAGGTCGGATGTCCTAAGACTCTCACATTGATTAAGTTGTGAACGCTTCTTAACTCATCCAGTACACCGTCACTGGGATCCTTGTCTAAATCCATCAAGTTATAGGCAACTTCACCACGGCTTCGATTGGTCATGTCTACCACATTCACCCCCTCTCTGGCAAGAATAGAGAGCACCATGCTAAGAATCCCGGGCAAATTCCAGTTGGTCACCGCAAGCCGATAGTGCTCACTTCGCTCTAGACTGACATGTGGAAAATTGACTGCATTACGAATATTTCCATCTGCCAAAAATGACATGAGCTGAGAGATAGCCATCACCGCACAATTGGTCTCAGCTTCTTCCGTGCTAGCACCAAGATGCGGAGTAACAAAGATACCTGGCTGATTGGCATACTCGCTCTTGGGAAAATCAACGAAATATTTCGATAATTTTCCTTTGGAGATTGCATCAATCACTGCACCCGAATCTACTATCTCAGAGCGTGCATAGTTAACCAATACAGTGCTGGGTTGACACACTGAAAGCAGTTCGGCATTCACTAAGTTTTCGTTAATTTTTTCAGCTGGGACATGTAACGAAATGAACTCTGATTGAGAAAAAAGTTCTTGAATATCATCCACGATACCCACCTGCCCGGTTAAACGGTTGAGTGCGGGTGGGGTGAGATAGGGATCAAATCCGAGTACTCGCATTCCGAGCGAAACTGCAGCTGTCGCGACAATTGAACCAATGGCACCTAAACCAACCACTCCTAGCACGCGACCTGATAATTCTCGTCCGGCAAACTTCTTCTTTGCAAACTCTACCTTCTTCGAATATGCTTCATGCGTGAGATCTTGAGAGAGTTGTCGAACAAATTCCACGCCACCAGTAATGTCGCGAGCAGAGAGCAAAAGAGAGCAAACCACGAGCTCTTTAACAGAGTTAGCATTGGCACCGGGTGCATTAAAAACCACGATCCCTCTTTGAGTACACTCCTTTACGGGAATATTGTTGACCCCGGCACCCGCTCGTGCGATCGCAAGCAACTCAGAGTTGAGGTCACAGGGACCTAATTTGTGGCTTCTCAACACAATCGCATCCGGTTTTTTGTATTCAGGTCCGACCTGATATTGGTCGGCTGTCAACAATTTCAAACCGTTCTGTGCGATTTTGTTGAAGGTACGGATGCGATATTTGGATCCCAAGTTGGTGTCCTCCGTTTATTGATTCAGTGAGCAACGCTGAACGTCAAGAGCGAGCCACTCGATCAATCTCCTCAATGATCATCTGGGTACTGTCAATTATGGGAAATGTTTGCAGTTGCTCTCGCCACTGGTCGAGATTTTGATGGATTTCATCCACTCGAGACAAAAACTGCTGTTTTTCGAGTTGTTCCTCTAGTAGAACTGAGCTCCATCCATGGTTTGCTGCGTAATCGGCATTTTCGATTTGGTCGCCTCTACTCTTCGTCAATGGTAATGGAATTAATAAGTGTGGTTTGCGCAAGGTCAGCAGCTCGTACAAAGCATTTGCCCCTGACCGAGAAATCACTAAGTCAGCACAGGCAAGAACGTCTCCCCACTGTTCGTTCAGAAACTCAAACTGTTTATATCGTTGAAATCCTTCGAGATGTGAATCTAAATGGCCCGGACCACAGACATGGACGACAAAGAACTTCTCTGTCAACGATTCGATAGTCTCTCTGATCACCTTGTTGATCGCTTCTGCCCCTAAACTGCCTCCGACGACCACAATCACTTTCTCTTGAGTTCCCACGCCCAACCACTCGCGTCCTCTACGTGCATCACCGTTTAACAAATCTATTCGTACGGGCGTACCCGTTGTTATCACTCTAGTTGCTTTGATTGTTGTATTGGCAAAGTTGACACACAGGGTTTTCACAAATGGAGTGTAAAGTCTTGTCGCCAATCCAGGTGTCCTATCCGATTCATGCGCCACTACCGGAATCCTGAGTATCCATGCTGCGAATACCACCGGAAACGCAACATACCCTCCCTTCGCAAACACAGCATGAGGTCGTGTCCGCGCCAGAATCCACAAAGACTGCAGGATACCTATGGGAACCTTGAACGCATCAATGAGATTTTGGAATGAAATGTATCGTCGTAACTTACCCGTGGTGATCGCAACAAAGTCTATGTTCCAATCTGCAATCAGTCGTTGTTCCAACCCACTTCTAGAGCCGATAAAGGTGACTGAATCTCCACGATGTACCAATTTTTCGACCACGCGCTTACTGGGGATAACGTGACCAGCGGTGCCACCACCGGTAACCACCATCTTCTTTGGTGTACTCAAATATTGAATATCTTCTTGACAAACGGAATGGTAATTTCTTTCTTCTCGCGTATCAGTGATGCCTGATCTAGCTTGTCAACTATTCGGATAAGTTCTGTTTGAGTGCGGGGAACGTGACGGACCAGGAAGTTTGAAACTTCAGTGGTCAGTGAAAATCCTCGATGTTCGACTAGTTCCTGCAAAAACACTATCTTTTGATCATCCGGAACCGGCAAAACACGATAGCGATACAAGGCACACATTCGAGATTTCAGATCGGGCAACGCAAAATCAGTGTGCTCAACGCTTTGCTTAGCTGTAACTACCAGTCTATTCTCAGCCAAGCGCAGCTCTTCAAAGAGCCCGAAGATGGATCGTTCCTGCTGTAGGTCTCCCAACCAAGATTCAATGTCATCGATGATCACTAAATTGAATTGAGCTAACCCACTCAATTCATAAGATGGATCAACTACGATAATGGATTGTTCAACTTCCGACACCAAAATGTGAACCAAATGAGTCTTACCCACTCCAGGTTCACCGAATAGCCAAAGGTTGCGGTTGGATTCGAGGACATCAAACAGTCCATCGTTAACCCCCTCACGAAATCGAGAACGAGGATAGAGATCGCGCGGTTGCAGCGAAAGTATCGAGGGAGTTCCGATCATCCGTTAGTTATTTCGCTCAGCAAGCAGCCTTAGTGCTTTGGTTCCCCAAACTCGAACGTAATCTAATCCCGATGCAATAGTAAGAATTGCACACATCCAAAACAATAGAGGTTCAAGAAGCATTTTAGCGAGATCGGTACCTACCAGATCGGTCATGCTGTAGATTAAAGCCAGTACTAATAACACAAGCACATAAGTGTTAACTTTGCTGATAAAAGTAGGTTCAACATCCAACTGTTTTAGAACTAATCGATAGACTACCAGCCCTCCCAAGATGAGGACCTCACGAGAAAAAACAATCATCGCTAGCCAGGTAGGGATGTGACCTTGCACCCAAAGAACCAAGAATGTTCCCGCAAAAGTGACTTTGTCAGCTATGGGATCTACCAGTCGACCAAAACGGGATGTCCAATCGAATTTTCTTGCAAATAATCCGTCAGCAAAGTCAGTTAAACCTGCAACGATCATCAGCAACAACACATAGAGCCAATGTTCGGCGAAGATGCAGTAGACGATGGGTGCAAATAACAACAGTCGTGAAATTGTGAGGATGTTGGGAATCTGAGAAATCATGGTTCATTAACCCAAAGATAGGATTGAATCACCTCATTGGACCCTAGCTTCCCGACTACATCAGTTGGAGTCACTTTCTGCTCGCTCATTAATTGAAGGAACAAGTCTTGACTAGTCGGTGTGTGTACATCAAAAACTATGAAGCCATCATGGAAGGACACTACCTCGTGTCTGTCGATAAAATCATAACTGTTCAAACTCTTCAAAATGGTTCCATAGGTTTGCACTGAACGCACCTCGGAGAACCCAATTCGGTAGACCGCTTCTTGTGTTCGGTCAATGGAGTAATCTCTAGCGATTTGATCAACCACTAAATCCAAGGTCTGCAAAGGAACCTGGCTAAAGTCTTCGACGAGTTCCGTGTTGAATTTTTCTTCACCTTGATACCAAGTCGTTGCGTGTATCCATGGCCGACCTAGAGCATCGTCTAGAATGGTCGCTGCAACAATACAGTCATTTGCATACCGACTCGAAGCTTCTGCAATATCAACCCAAAATCTCCCGTTTACTGATGAAGAGCGGACTAGTTTTAGGTCGTGAACATCCATCAGTGGAAGTACTAACCCTACTCCTCGTTCTTCTGCACGTTGATGTAATAGTGAAGAAATTTCGTCGCTATCTTGTAGCACACTATCATGGTCATCACCGACTTGGGTAAGCCATAACACGATGTTGGGTCGGTCTGACATCCATATAGGCAGTTGTGCTCTTCTGAGTAAATCACGTACAGAGTTGCGATTAAACCGAGCAACCAATGCATCAGATTCTTCATAGTGCACGCTGTTGAGTGATTGAAATTCAAACTGTGACAAATAAACATTGATGTTTCGTTCCGCATCAATCAACAATGTTGATCGTGGGATATCGGTAAACCCGGTTAACCGAATCAGCAAAATTTGAAAGCTCTTATCTAGTGCTTCGGTAGCTTCTGTTTGCGTACGAGCTTGTATGGGGACAGTAACCTCATAAAGCCAATCTTCTGGTTCACTAATCGCTGGAGCAGCAAAGCAAAAGACCAAAATACACGCTGTGATTGAATGAACCCGATACATGAGACGGGGGTTGAGAGTGTGATATTCGTTAGTTTCCTTATCCTATTATCAGTCTGCGAGGTCAAATTGCCCTATTTCAGACTCGCCACCACGTTTTCACTCACAATTAACGACGGAAGCCAATGGGACTAACTTACGCCCAATCAGGGGTAGATATTGATGCCGGTCACCGCTTGATTGACAAGATTCACGACCCAATTAGTCAGTCTATGAGACCCGAAATATTAGGTGATGTTGGAGGTTTTGCAGCCCTAGCCACTTTACCCACTCACTACAAAGAACCGGTATTGGTATGCGGTACCGATGGTGTGGGAACCAAACTGCTGCTGGCAATTCAGCACGAGAAACACGATACTATCGGACAAGATCTGGTGGCTATGTGCGTGAACGATATTTTGGTCTATGGGGCGGAGCCTCTCATGTTTCTAGATTATTACGCCACGGGCCTCCTAGATGTCGATATAGCCGCCAAGGTGATTGCGGGGATTGCTCGTGCATGTACTGAAGTCGGTTGTGCTCTAGCTGGGGGTGAAACTGCAGAACTACCCGGATTGTATCAGTCAAAAACCTATGACCTGGCGGGTTTCTGCGTAGGTGTTGTCGAACGATCTGCACTCAATTCAAGAGAGCACATTTCAAAGGGCGATGCAATCATTGGAATTGCAAGCAATGGACCTCACTCAAACGGTTATTCTCTGATCCGAAAACTCCTTGATCAGACTAAGCAGCTGCCAAATGATAGGGTCATGCAGGAAATATTGTCCCCCACTCGCCTCTACACCCAATCCATCCTCAAAGTTGCGGATCAAACAACGGGAATGGCTCATATCACTGGGGGTGGTTTGATCGAAAATCCGATACGAATGCTTTCAGACGGTCTAGCCATAGAGTTCGAACTAAGTTCGTGGACTCAACCGGTGAGCTTTGAATGGATAAATAGTGTAGGGCAGATTGAACCTTTGGAGATGTATAAGACGTTCAATTGTGGTTTGGGATTCATAATTGCGGTACGACCGAATCAGGTGGATGCAGTTTTGAAATCACTGATCGAGGCAGGTGAGGATGCTTGTGTGGTCGGTAGAGTGATTTCTGACAATTCAACTGCGAGAGGGAACACACTGGTTACCAGTAAATCGAGTACTGAAATGAATTGAACGTAGAAGACCAAGAGCCAAGAGCGTAGTGTTGGGAAATTGCACTCACGAATCAAACCAGCGAATCACAAGAACCTGTTCAGGGTGATCCGATAAATTCATATCTGGCGTGCATGGCAATTGACTCTGGAGATGAAAAACTGATAAAAAGTACCTGCAGCATTTATTACAAGTGATTCACTGTAAGTCACTATTTAATCTGATGATGGATGCGAATATTGGGTTTAGTGTACCGAAATGAAATCGTCTGGACATAAAAGGTGGAGCATTGACGCATCAAAGTTCTACGCTCACAAGAAGACGATACCATTCACTTGATAGAAAATCTGACAACTATGAGTTTCAAAACAAGACAAAAACACTCTCCGCACTAATGAGAAGATGTTGGAGATATCTTAAAAGTGATAGAAAAACTGTTGTATGTCTTATCAAAGCATAGAAGCTGAAAAGCTAACATGTAAACGGATAGTCAATAAATTAGGAAGATCACCTAGAAAGGATGATGTCGCATTTGAATGTAAACCGGTCTGATCTATAAAGTTTGGGAGAATTCCCGCAATCCGAATATTCCTCAGTACAAGAAATCTACTGGATAACCAACCCAAACCCAAAAAACTCAGATCTCCGCCCAGTTCATTAAATCATGTCAAATGAAAACGATGTCGTCTTTGATCCCTTCTCCCTTCTGTGGATGTGCAACCACTGGTATAGCTGCTAACGAGTGGGTCAAAAAATTGGCTTAGTTGCGACTCTCAGTGATTTACCGGGAGTTAATAAAAAGGCGAATGAAAATGAACGCGGACTATTTTAGACGGAGAGATTTGGAACAAAATTCCTAAACGATCCAATGCTGACATGTCTCAAGAAGAACGATGGGTATGGTGGCATCAAGTCGCTCAAGTACAACTCACCATAGTTCAAATATAACTAATCTCATACTAGCACTCATAGTTCTCGATGGTCTTCGTAGTGGACCTATACGCCCCGAGCCATTCGAGGTTCATGAGAAAGACAAACTAGCTCTGAGAACTGAAAGCTAGTGCTTAATGCAGGAGGAATTTGAGGGGTTGAGAAATTCAAAGAGCACAACTGAGAGCTTCTTGATTTTTCGGTGACTTATTTGTGGTGATTCAACATCACGTGGGTGGCTGTCTGGACCAACCTAGTGATGTGAACATATCTTGGAGAACGATTAGGAAAGTGATCTCAGAAAGCATCGGAACTAGGAAATCTATGAGATGAACAGTGCTCTGCATTTCGAACTATTTCAGCCTAAGAATACGACAATAACTGAAAGAGTAGACTCCTATTCCGAGTACCAGTTTAACAGGGTATTGGGGTCCACAAAGTCGTGTTGTTTAAGCTCTATGATAGTTGGCCCACTAGTTGCATAAGCTCGTTCAAGTGCATGACCTAGTTCCGAAACATTGGTCGGTTGGGCATATTTCATGCGAAAAGAGTTCGCTAAGAGTTGATAGTCTGGAGCTTGTGGGGACCGAAAAAATCGTTTCACTGAAATAGCATCAACAGCTTTGTCGATTTCTTCAAATGCTTCATTGTTCCAAACCAAAAACGGTATCACTAAACCCAGTTGTTGAGCTGTGAGCATCTCGGTTAAGGTGAAATTTGCTCCACCGTCGCCTATCAAACAGCTCACCCGTGAACTCCCACGTGCGATTTTTGCACCAATTGCAGCAGGGATCGCATACCCAAGTGTTCCAAACCCCGTCGCGCTATGAAAATAACCTCTAGGTTTATTTGGTTCATACAACCAATGAGCATAGTAATTGGGTTGCGCTGAATCTCCAACCAAAACATCCGTGTGATCTCGTACACAGTTCAATAATTGCAGCATCCCATCATGGTAGTGTGTACTCTGTACAGTTTGATTGCGGAGTTGCTCAACTCGTACTGCACCTGATTCCTCCCGTGGGTTGAGGCCTAGTCGATCCGAGAGTATTCCTAATACTTCTTTTGAGTCTCCAACAATACCCACGTCTGCATGCCTATTGCTATGAATCTGAAACTTATCGATGTCTATCCGAATGAGAAACTTGATGGGAAGCTCTTCACCTAAAAAGAAAAAGTCGAAATCAGTCTCTCCCAACTCAGTCCCTACCGCTACCACAACATCAGCTTCAGCGATGAATGCTCGAACTTCAGGCAACGATGGACTAGATCCAACATGAAGCGGGTGTGAAGGTGGTAAGATGCCTTTGGCGTTGGTAGTGTTGATAACCGGTGCATCGATCAATTCAGCAAACTTACAAAGCTCGCGTTGAGCATTGACCACCCCTCCCCCAGCTATGATGAGGGGTGATGTTGAGGTTTTTATTGACTGAACCGCTTGTTGCAGTCTTTCGTTGGAAAATGGGTCAGGTGATCCTTCATCTATAGCCTCCTGAGTATCCGATGGTATTACGGAGTCGTTCATGATCAAGAGCGGGATTTCAATGTGCACGGGTCCGGGTCTCACTCCAACAAAATTGTCTGTCAGGAATTGCCCCACACTAGAGACCGTATCCGCTGATAACCTTGTGTGAGCTCTACAAATCTCTCTAGAAATACTGGCTTGACCCGGTAGTTCATGCAACATACCCATACGGTTCGGTCGAACGCAAGGGGTCACAACCAGCATGGGTACAGAATCCGAATAAGCTTGCGCAATACCCGTAGACGCATTCAAGAAACCCGGTCCATCTATGAGTAGACATCCTGCAATCTCTCCAGAACAGCGAGCATAGCCATCAGCCATGAACGCAGCACTCTGCTCATGTCGAACTGTGACTTGGCGCACATCTAGTTTTTGAAGTGCCTCATATAAAGGCAGGTTGTGGTGCCCTGGTATACCAAAAAAAACTGATATCCCCCACTCTGAAGCGGTTCTCAGGACTGCTTCACACGTATTCACCGTCACCCTCCTAGCTTGTTGACTCAGTAATCACAGAGCCTAGGTCGAACTATTGATTGACCACTGAAACGATCTATGTGATGATAGTTTACTAGGATTTCACTTATGTTCAACTCACCAACTCTATAGGGGTCGGATGATGGTTGAAATTTAGTGTCCTGGTCGGTGTTTTTGACTAGTACTGATCTATTTATTCCCTAGGAAGCAAGCTAGGGATCACCAACTCAATTCGTGAAGTGTTTTCATCGTCTGGAGATAACGGCCCAACACCAAATGCAACCAATGTCAACCCTGCCTCAGTCAGTACATCCGCAACTGTTTGAGCTCGTTGGGTCGATTCTTCCAATAAGTCGTCTGCCGTTAGATCACCGTAGATATGACAGACAACGTAGATAGTCTCATCGATAAAGGTCTGCAAATCAGATTTGGCCATCTGAGTGAGTGATTCCACTGCAGAAGCAGTAAGAGTTCCGGTTTGGTTAAATTCAACATCTTCTAATACCGTTACTCCATCTCGTAACAGAATCTCTTCAATATCTTGGCCGGTAGTTAAATTCACTGGCTTGTCTGGTTGAATCTCTGTGACGTGTGCGTAAATGGTCCCCGTTCCTCTTTCAATGACATAAACTGAAACCAATGTGGTTTGTCCGTCTTGTTCCAGTGAGCCTGCCAAATACGACTGACGTTGGTTTGCAGTTGCTAACAGTCGTTGATCAAAAATCTCACTTGCCCAAATCGTAGCACGTCCGCATTCACGCCCCTCACATTCGAATACTAAATCTGTATCCCTGACTTGTAGTTGATTACGAAACCAATCCATCACTTCTATTCGATCTAAGTCTTCGGGCATTTCATAGGTACGAGAATTAGCGAATCCTGTCCCTCTCACCATTCCTTCGGAAACAACATCTCTCCGTATTCGATCCACTGGTGCAACGATAAACACGAATGCAGAAGTCGACTCACCCGAGCTCTCTTCTACTTCTAGAGTGGCACGAGGATGCGCTGGTACTGTCGGTTCCTGGGCAAGAACTGAAATTCCCCAGAACAAACCAATCAACCATAGTCCGTAAAACACAACGGGACACAACAACCGCAGGTTAACATAACGGTTGACTTGAGGACTACCGAGTGGCAAATTCAACATCATCTCGTTGTTCTCCTTCCATTAGTGCTACGATTGTAGTGTGAATATCGTCACCCAAAATCAACACACGATACAGTGCGTCGACCAGTGGCATGTACAACTCCATGCTTTGTTTCTGTTTGTAGACAGCTACAAGTGTATTCACACCCTCAGCAAGTTTACCCACCTTATCCTGTGCTTGTTCGAGAGTTAACCCTGAAGCTATTTGGTAACCCACTTGGTAATTTCGTGAATAAGGTGAAGTACAGGTTGCAACCAAGTCGCCCACTCCCGCTAACCCTAGGAAGGTGTAGGGGTTTCCTTTCAATTCTTGAGCAAATCGACTCATTTCGACCAGTCCACGAGTGATAACTAGGGAAACTGCATTCTGTCCCACGTTTAGTCCGTTTGCAATACCACAAATCAGGGCATAAATGTTCTTCAGTGCTCCACCCAGCTCTACCCCGTATACATCGGAACTAGAGTAAACACGAAATGTGCTGCAGCTCAATCGATCTTGGACGCACCGGCGTAAATCGGGATCCTCACTTGCAATGACGGTACCTGCAAACTTTCCTTCCGCAATTTCAGCTGCTAGATTGGGACCACTCAGTACTCCTGTCGAACAAGGTGGCAATTCCTGGTCGAGGATTTCACTCATCAGACTAAAAGTGTCTTGTTCGACCCCTTTGGTTGCACTCACGGTATATGTTCCACGTGGAACATACTCACTCACTTGCCTGGCAACCCCTCTAAACGAGTCACTAGGAATCGTAAAGAAAATGAGGTCACTTTTTGCAACTGCAGCTTTCATGTCTACAGTCGGAACCACATTTAAATGCAACGGATGTCCCGGCAAATATCGCCGGTTCTCGTGATGTTGCTGAATATCCTTTAGTTGCTCTTCATCACGCATCCACAAGTAAGTGACCGCACCATTTGCCGCTACGATGTTGGCAATTACAGTACCAAAATTTCCTGCACCGATGACAGCAATCGACATCTCAAATCCGCTTATGCGAGTAATTCAGCTAATAATCGATTGACGCGTCTCACATGTGTCCCGGTTTCTATTGGGTAGGAACCATCAGCTAACACTGCTTGTTCGTAAATCAAATGCACCAAATCTGAAAACCGAGTTTCGTCGGGTTCAACCGCTAGATGCTTTACTAAAGAGTGATTGGGATTGATTTCAAGTGACGGCATGGATTGTGGAAGTTTCTGACCTGAAGCTTCCATCAGGCGACGCATGTGTAAATCTAGGTCGTGATCTCCCAATACTAAGCAGGCGGGAGAATCAACCAATCGCTTAGACTCACGGACCTCTTCAACCTGATCCGCTAAAACTTCTTTAACCCGAGCAAGGAAAGGTTCATCAACAACGGTTTCACTGGAATCATCCTCTTCTTCGACCTCCTTGGACAAGTCAAGACTACTTCTAGTAATATCTTGGAATTTTTTACCTTCAAACTCATCTAGATGCGACATCATCCAAGAGTCTATCTGGTCTCCAAACACCAAAACTTCGATACCTTGACTTTGGAACACCTCTAAGTGAGGACTGTTGCGAGCAGCCCGCTCAGTATCACCGACCACATAGTAGATGAACTCCTGATCGACGGGTGCTCGTTCTATGTACTGCACGAGTGATGTCCGTTGTGGAGCACGATCTTCTTTTGGGTTCAACGTATCGTTGGTAGTCGTAAATCGTAGTAATTTCACCAGCGTTGAACGATTTGGATTGTTGAGAGGGGTTCCTTCTTTCATAACGTGACCGAAGTTATCCCAAAACACACTGTATGCTTCTGGATCGTCTACTGCAAGCTTTTCGAGTCTGTCGAGTACTCTGCGTGCTAGAGCATTCCTGATGGTTTCAACCGATTTAGTTTCTTGCAATGTTTCTCGAGAGACATTCAGTGGTAAATCGCTGGAATCGATGACTCCCTTAACCCAACGGAGATAGAGCGGTAGAAAAATCTCTGCATCGTCTAGTACAAACACCCGATCTACATATAACTTTAGCCCTCTAGAAGCCTCCAAGTTGAAAAGATCGAACGGAGCCCGTTTGGGGACATAGAGCAAACTGGTGTACTCAAGACGACCTTCCACTCGGTTGTGGCTCCAAACCACAGGTCCTTCAAAATCGTGTGAGATGTGCTTGTAAAACTCTATGTATTCGTCATCACTGATTTCAGAACGTGAACGAGTCCAGAGTGCCTTAGCTGCATTGACAGTCTCCCGTTCTTCGTCTTTCTTTTCTGGATCGGCATTTGGTAGATCAACGGGTACAGAAATGTGATCACTATATCTTCGAACGATTTCTCGTAGTCGATAGGGGCTGGTAAATTCTTTCGATTCTTCGTTTAGTTTGAGCGCAACAGACGTGCCTCTAGCTGTTTCGATGTCTTCTACAGTGAATCCTTCTTCTCCTCTGGACTTCCATAGCGTTCCTTCTTCGGTTCCCGCTTTCCTTGTCCTAACTTCGACTTCATCGGCGACCATAAAGGAACTATAAAAGCCAACTCCAAACTGCCCGATCAAGGAAGAGTCTGTTTGTTGATCGTCTGCCATCTGCTGAAGAAATTCTTCAGTCCCTGATTTAGCAATAGTTCCCAGGTTTTCGATGACTTCTTGTCGCGTCATACCGATACCATTATCGGTGACCGTCAGAGTTTGAGCCTCTTCGTCGTAGTCGATCGAGATGTGTAACTCAGCGTCTTCCTTAATGAGTTCTGGGTGATTCAGTGACTCAAACCGCAATTTATCTATGGCATCAGACGAATTTGAAATTAACTCGCGCAAGAAGACTTCTCGGTTCGAGTACAGTGAGTTGATGACCAAGTGAAGAAGCTTCTTCGCTTGGGTCTGAAATCCTATAGTTTCTGCAGACATATTGCTCCTAGCAAACAGTTGTTATGATTAGAAATAATGCCTAGTCAGTAGATTTCAAGACCAGAGTGTGGTTTATGATGGGGCTAACCGAGTCGTTCGGCGAGAGCAGCACCAATGTGAGCGAGATTGTTAACTGTGGTGACCCCAGCTGCATTGAGAGCGGCATACTTGTCCTTTGCGCTCCCTTTTCCTCCAGCAATGATCGCTCCTGCATGCCCCATCCGCTTACCCTTGGGTGCAGTAGCTCCAGCAATGTAGGCAACGACCGGTTTGGAAACATGATCTGCAATGTAAGCGGCTGTTTCCTCTTCAGCAGTCCCTCCAATTTCTCCGACCATCACCATTGCATCGGTATGTGGATCATCCTCAAACAGACTGACCACATCAATGAAGTTAGTCCCAGGAATCGGATCTCCACCAATACCCACGCAAGTACTTTGTCCTATCTCACGGTCGGTGAGCTGTTTGACTGCTTCATAGGTCAAGGTTCCAGAACGTGAAACCACTCCGACTCTACCGGGTTTGTGGATATCTGCAGGCATGATGCCAATCTTGCATTGACCTGGAGTGATGACTCCTGGACAATTAGGCCCGATCATTCTAGTATTGGAGTTGTCCAGTATCGCTTTCACTCGGAGCATATCCAATGTAGGAATCCCTTCGGTGATGCAAACGATGAGCTCAACTGCAGCATCAATTGCTTCCAGTAATGAGTCATAAGCAAATCTTGCGGGAACGTATATGACTGAAGTGGTCGCATTTGTTTCTGCCACCGCTTCTTTCATAGTGTTGAAGACGGGGAGTCCCAAGTGTTGTTGACCACCACGAGAGGGTACTACTCCCCCCACCATTTGAGTTCCGTAGTCTATAGCTTGTTGGCTATGAAACGTTCCTTGCGAACCCGTGAATCCCTGACAAATAACCCGAGTATTTCGATCAATCAGGATACTCATGATGGACCCTTGGTTGCTTCGACCGCTTTCATGGCTGCTCCCTGTAGGGTATTCGCAGCAATGATGTCCAAACCACTTTCCTCAAGAACTCTTCGTCCTTCAGCAGCACTGTTGCCATCAAATCGAACCACTACCGGTACCGGAACCTCGACTTCTCGATAGGCATCAGCAATGCCTTCTGCAATGACAGCACAAGAGACAATACCACCGAAGATATTGATCAACACTGTCTTGATATTGCTATCAGAAAGAACGATTTTGAATGCCTCGGCAACGGCTTCTGCATCAACACCACCGCCAACGTCTAGAAAATTTGCAGGGTATCCACCATAGAGTTTGACGATGTCCATCGTCCCCATGGCTAGGCCCGCTCCGTTGACAATACAACCGATGTTTCCATCCATCGAGACGTAGCTTAGGTTGAACTTAGCTGCTTCTATTTCGCGTTCATCTTCTTGAGAGAGGTCTCTCATTTCAGCAAGTGTTGGTTGTCGATAGAGCGCGTTATCATCTATGTTCACCTTGGCATCCAGGCAATGAACATCACCCGCTCGAGTGACCACCAGCGGATTTACTTCAACCAACGAACAATCTAATGTGCTGAATAACTTGCATAGGTTCAAGAAAATCGTGGTAAATTGCCGGATCTGAACTCCCTCTAGTTTCAGACCATACGCCAAAGCGCGACCTTGGTGTTGCTGAGCACCTAGAAAGGGGTCTATTTCAAGCCTGTGAATCAAATCAGGAGTATTTGCAGCTACCTCTTCGATATCCACACCCCCTTCTGTAGATGCCATGACGACTACTCTACGAGAAGAACGATCAATGACCGCACCAAGATACAGCTCTCTTTCGATTTCTGCCACTGATTCGACATAGATGTGTGAAACCAATTGTCCGTTGGCATCCGTTTGCTTGGTCACCATGTGTTTGTCCAACCAATAATCAGCAAATTCTTGTGCATCGGTTAGATTGTCGACTAATCGAACTCCACCTGCTTTCCCGCGTCCACCTGCGTGGATTTGAACTTTAACTACCCAACGATTTCCACCCAGGTGTTGAGTTGCTGCTTCCATTTCATCAACACTGCGTACTGCAACACCTGAAGAAACCGGCAAATCAAAATCTCGGAATAATGTTTTAGATTGAAATTCGTGGAGATTCAATGAAGACTATGCCTATCGAGAATTTACTCTATTGAGGGATCGATGAAGTAATTGAGGCTGTCGCTAGGACTTTCGTTTTCGATTAACCGAATGAATGGCAATTCCACCTACGCTCAACGCCGCTTCGTGGACCGACTCAGACAATGATGGATGTGCGAACATCGTCAATGCTAAATCTTCAGCAGTCGCACCGAACTCCATCGCGATCACACCCTGTGCAATGATTTCCGAGGCTTGAGCACCTAGAATATGAACCCCTCGAATACGATCAGTTTTCGCATCTGCAACGATCTTCACCAACCCATCTGTGTCGTTTGCAGCCATCGCACGTCCGTTCGCACCGTAAGAAAATACTCCCGACTGAACTTGTTCACCGTTAGCTTTAAGCTCTTCTTCGGTTTGACCCACCCATGCAATCTCTGGATGGGTGTAAATCACTGAAGGTACCGTCTCGTAATTCACGATAGGCTTGTGTCCGGCAATGCGCTCGGCAACCATGACCCCCTCTTCCATCCCTTTGTGAGCCAACATGGGTCCGCGAACTACATCCCCAACCGCGTAGACATCAGGAGCATCTGTGAGACAAAGATCGTTGACAAATAAACATCCTCGCTCATCGATGTTGACTTCACAATCGTCACTAATCAAATCTTCGGTATAGGGTCGTCGACCTACTGCAACAATGAGTTTGTCACACTCTAGAACGTGATCCTTTCCTTGCCTTTGGTAAGAAACCCTCACGGTTCCATTTTCGACTGTGGATTGGACGACTCGAGCACCCATTCGGATATCTAGTCCCTGTTTTTTGAATATCCGTTGTGCGTCTCGTGCAATCCTTCGATCCGCTGCAGGGAGGAAGTCATCAAGAGCTTCTAGCACCACTACTTCAGATCCTAGTCGACCCCACACACTTCCTAATTCCAACCCAATGATGCCTGCCCCAATCACACCCAACCGCTTCGGAACTTCCTCAAGCTCCAATGCACCTGTTGAATCTACGATGTATTCGTGATCTAGAGGTGCAGCAGCAATATCAATCGGAATTGAGCCAGCAGCCAGGATCACATGCTTTGCGAGGATTTCTTCACTTTCACCTTCGTGACTGGTATAGGTAACTCGACGGCCACTACCTAATTTACCTGTTCCTGGCAAAAAGGTAACTCCATTACCCTGGAATAACACTCCTATCCCACCCGTCAATCGATCGACCACTGAATCTTTGAATTTCAACATTTGTTTGATGTCGATTGTGGGTGAATCGACTGATATGCCTTGTGAATTCAAATCGTTGATGTGAGCATAGGTGTGCGATACATCAAGTAGAGCCTTGGAAGGGATACAACCCCAGTTTAGACAAGTTCCACCTAGTGTGGGCTCACCCGCTGAATCTCGTGACTTATCAATACAAATGACTGAATAACCCAGTTGTGCACAGCGGATGGCTGATGCGTATCCTGCTGGTCCCGCACCTACAACGACGACATCGGTTTCTCGAACCATAACTGTCCCTCCTACAGTTCCAGAAGAATACGAGCTGGATCTTCTATCATACCCTTGACCGCAACAAGGAAGCGTACCGCTTCTGACCCATCAATCAAACGATGATCATACGATAAAGCCAAGTACATCATCGGTCGAATCACCATGTTCCCGTCTTCGACAACGGGTCGCTCTTGAATCTTGTGCATCCCCAGTATTGCGGTTTGAGGTGGATTAAGAATGGGCGTAGACATTAACGACCCAAAAACCCCTCCATTGGAAATCGTGAAAGTCCCGCCTTGCATATCTTCGATGGCAAGTTTACCTTCTCGGGCTTTGCTTCCATACTCAGAAATCTTATCTTCGATTTGTGCAAGCCCCAGAGCGTCTGCATCTCGTACAACCGGTACGACTAATCCTTTTTCTGTGCTCACTGCAACTCCGATATCGTAGTATCCGTGATAAACAATGTCTGTTCCATCAATCGATGCATTGACGAGTGGGAACCGCTTTAAAGCTTCTACACAAGCGCGAACGAAAAAGCTCATGAAACCCAAGCGAGTGCCATTGTGAGTAGCTTGAAACGCTTCTTGATATTGCTTTCTCATCTTTATGATGGGAGACATGTCAGCTTCGTTGAATGTTGTCAACATTGCAGCATTGCGCTGTGCTTCAACCAACCGATTAGCAATGGTCGCACGTAACCGAGTCATCGGCACACGACGTTGTACCCGTTCTTCGGATTCTTCTACCCGATCTGATGGGGAGACTGGAGCGGGGCTTGTATCCGGTTGGGATTTAGGTGTTTCGGACGCAGGCTCATCCGGAACAGACAACATCCGTACGACATCTTGTTTGGTGATCATGCCATTCCTACCCGAACCTTTGATAGTCGAGAGATCTAAACCCTTTTCTTGAGCGAGTTTTCGAGCTGATGGCGCTACGAGACCTACCGATGTCGGTTGCTCTACTTTCTCTTTGGGTTGCGGAGCATTGGCAAGCCATGCGGATGCTCGAGAACCATCCGATGCTTCAAACAGAGCAATTACTTCACTGCCTTCCACGACGCTTCCCTCACCTTTCATGATCTTGACCAGCTTGCCCGAAACTGGTGCAGGAATTTCTAACGTAGTCTTCTCAGTCTCGACATCGGCGAGTAACTCATCACGTTTAACTGAGTCTCCCTCCTCCTTGTACCATTTCGAGATCTCTCCTTCGGGGATTGATTCTGGAAATACCGGTGCAGTTATCTCAATGGTCACGAGTTTCTTCTAATTCTCCTATTATTGCTTGTTCCACTACTTCTCGTTGCTGAGAAGCGTGTCGGGAAGGTAGTCCAACAGCGGGGGGAGCTGAAGCTTTTCGACCCACGTACTGTAACCTAAGGTGCGGATGGGTCACCGCAAACACCCGATCCATGTGGTGTCGGCTTGAGAACCACGCTCCTTGATTCTTCGGTTCTTCTTGACACCAGACCACTTCATTCAAGTGGATATATTTTGTGACTAAATCACGGAAAATGTCTCTTGGGAATGGATATAGTTGCTCAATGCGAACGATGGCTACGTTTGAGATCCCTTTCTCTCGACGTGCGGTGAGTAAATCGTAATAAACCTTTCCAGAACACAAAACCAAGCGAGTAATGTCTTTGGGGTCTAGCGGGTCAAATTCATCAATGACATTCTGGAACTGACCATCAGCCAGCTCATCGAGTGTAGACGAGGCTAATTTGTGCCTCAACAAACTCTTCGGTGTAAGCACGATCAAAGGTCGCCTCATCGGTCGAATCATTTGCCGTCGAAGTAAGTGAAAAATTTGAGCAGGTGTCGATGGAATACACACTTGCATGTGGTGTTGCGCGCAGAGCTGTAAGAATCTCTCCAGACGTGCAGAAGAGTGCTCGGGGCCTGCTCCTTCCAAACCATGCGGTAATAGGACCACTAACCCACATTGTCGTCCCCACTTTGCTTCACCACTAGATATAAACTGATCGAAGACGACTTGTGCTCCGTTTGCAAAGTCTCCGAATTGCGCTTCCCAAATCACTAGCGTATCCGGCGATGTAGTCGCATATCCGTATTCAAAGGCAAGCACCGCTTCCTCAGAGAGTAACGAGTCATAGATGTCAAAACGTTGTGATTGAAACGCTTCTTTAAGGGGGATACCTTGTTCTCCCGTGTTTTGGCAATAGATACAAGCATGTCGATGAGAAAAGGTACCGACACCTACATCTTGACCCGTAATGCGAACATGAAACCCTTGATCAAGCAGAGTCGCATAAGCAGCCATTTCGCCAAAGCCCCAATTAATCGCTTTCGCACCTGCTGCCATGCTCTTGCGGTCTTTATAGATTCCTTGAACTTGCCTGTGCAGTTTAAATCCCTTTCGGATGGTATTCGCACGAGCCATCGTTTCTTGTAATTTTTTGAGAGGGACACTGGTGTCGCTTGGGGTATCCCAACCATGATTCAGATAAGGTTTCCAATCCACAAACATGGTCTTGTCTGGTTGATGAATCACCGAAAGAGCAATCCTCTCTCCGTTGTCCAACCGGTCACGGATGGAAGATGTCAACGCATCTGATTGTTTCTTGGTGACGACTCCTTCCGCTGCAAGTTTATCTGCGTAGATTGTGCGGGTAGAGGGATGGTTCCGAATCTGCTGATACATCAATGGCTGAGTCTTCATTGGATCTTCGGCTTCGTTGTGACCTCTACGTCGATAACAGACTAGGTCAATCAAGACATCTTTGCCAAACACATTGACATAGTCGGTGGCAATCTGTGCCACAAACACCACTGCTTCAGGATCATCTGCATTGACGTGAAAGATGGGTGCTCGAATAATCTTCGCAACTTCACTGCAGTATTCGGTTGAACGTGCGTCTTCCCGTCTACTTGTCGTAAACCCAATCTGATTGTTAATGATGATGTGGAGCGTCCCGCCCGTGGTAAAACCTCGAGTCTGAGACATCTGAAAGGTCTCCATGACCACTCCTTGACCCGCAATGGCGGTATCTCCATGGAGTAGTACCGGAAATACTTGCTCGCGCTCTTCATCTCCCCGTCGATCCTGTCTCGCCCGACAAGACCCTTCGACTACCGGACCAACAATTTCTAAGTGCGAAGGATTGAAAGCTAATGCTAGGTGGATTTGTCTGCCATAGGTTTCTAGGTTGGTTGAGAACCCCATGTGATACTTGACATCACCCGTTTCGTAGAGCTGTTCTGCTTTACCCTCAAATTCATCAAAAATCTCACTCGCTTGTTTCCCTAGGAGGTTGACCAATACATTGAGTCGACCGCGATGCGCCATGCCGATGACAATCTCTTGAACACGCCACATTCCCGCTCGCTGTGTGATTTCGTGAAGCATGGGAATCAGACTCTCACCCCCTTCCAATCCGAAGCGCTTGGTTCCGGGATAACGGGTGTGCAGATATCGCTCTAACCCTTCTGCGGCTGTGAGACGTTCAAGGATGCGTTTCCTGATTGTGTCATCAAACTGCAGGCGCGAGTGAACACTTTCAAGTCTACCTCTAATCCACTCTCGTTCTTGAGTTGAGGAAACATAGACGTACTCTGCTCCTACCGAGCCGCAATAAGTCTGTTCTAGGGCTTCAACGATGTCTCTTAACTTAGCATCTTCACCTTTAAAAATAAATGAGGAACCCGTACGAAACACTGTGTCGAAATCGGTCGGATGAAGTCCGTGAAACTCTAACTCTAAATCCGGCGCAGTTTCTCGTGTGAAACTTCCTAGTGGATCGATGTTTGCTTTTCGGTGTCCTCTGGATTGATAAGCTTCAATGAGTTCCATCACTTGAATTTGCTTTCGCTCATGTTCGGACATGATTGAAGTGGCAACCTTTTCCGGTTGTGCCTTCAGTCGATTACGTCCTAAACGCTCAAAGTGATTGATGATCGAACTGTGCTTAACTTCTACTGATTGAATCACCGAACCTGGGAGTGTGCTGAAATAGTCTCGCCACTCTTGAGGAACCTGATTAGCGTTCTCCAAGTACTTTTCGTACATCATTTCGATATACGCTACACTACCTCCAGACAAATGCGAGCTTGCTTCCATTCTTTCAAGGAAGGTATCACCCATGAGCAGACTCTCCTAACAAAGTCTCAGTCCAAAACACAATCATATCATCACGAACCTCGTTTGACGAGCATTGTTCGTATTTCTCCAATCGCTTTGGTTGGGTTTAAGTCTTTAGGACACACATCAACGCAATTCATGATGGAGCGACAACGAAAGACACTAAAGGGATCGTCGAGTTCCGCAAGTCTCTCATCAGTTGCTGTGTCTCTGCTGTCTACCAAGAAACGATATGAGTGTAGCAGTGCAGCTGGACCTAAGAATTTATCGGGATTCCACCAGAATGATGGACAAGACGTAGTACAACAAGCACACAAAATGCACTCATAAGAACCTTCGAGTTTATCGCGCTCTTCAATGGTTTGTAATCGTTCTTTTGACGGTTTCAACTGATCGTTGATCAAATAGGGTTTTACTGCTTCGTACTGTTTGTAGAACTGCGACATATCCACCACAAGATCCCGAACCACTGGAAGTCCAGGAAGAGGTCTCAGTACTAACTTGTTACCAGAAGCAACCGCACTCACGGGAGTCTTACACGCTAATCCGTTGCGACCGTTCATGTTCATACCATCAGAACCGCAAACACCTTCACGACACGAACGACGATAAACAATGCTGGGATCCTGAATTTTGAGAGCTTCTAGTACATCCAGCACCATCAAATCTCGACCTTCTGGCAACTCAAAATCGTAGTGTTGCATACGAGGCTTGATGTCTTGCTCGGGTATGAACCGGTAAATGCTCACTTGCATAGTTAATAAACTCGCTCAACGGGTCGAAACGATTCGACTTTGCGAGGGTTAAAGTTTACCTCTCGTTTGTGTAGTGATTTGGTTTCAGGAACATACAACGAGTGACACAGCCAATTTTCATCATCTCTATTAGGGTAGTCCACCCGGGCATGTGCACCTCTGCTCTCTTTTCTGCCTTCGGCTGAAATTGCCGTTGCTTCTGCGACTTCCAATAGGTTTTCAAGTTCCAGCGCTTCCAGGCGTGCAGTATTGAACACTCTGCTTTTGTCAGCTAGATGACAGTCTTCGATTCGAACGCGTAATTCAATCAAAGTTTGAGTTGCTTCTTGCATAGGCTTTTCAGATCGGAATACGCTGAAGTTTGCCTGCATCGTCTGTTGTAGTTCTGCTTTGACCACTGCAGGGTTTTCTCCCTTTGTTGAAGAATCCCATCGTTCAAGTCTGGAGTTTATCCGTTCAAAATCAGACTCACTGGGATCACGAGCGTTCACACCTTGAGACAATATATCTCTGATATGAATCCCAGCAGCACGTCCAAATACCACCAGATCCAACAAAGAATTTCCACCCAACCGATTTGCTCCATGAACGGAGACACAAGCAACCTCGCCGATGGCATATAACCCCTCAACTGGTAGATCCTCTCCATTCACCTGAGTCACAACCTGTCCGTTGACTAGAGTAGGTAACCCTCCCATCATGTAGTGACAGGTGGGTACCACTGGAATGGGTTGAGTGACGGGATCAACGAGAGCATAAGTTCGAGACAGTTCCAAAATCCCTGCTAAGCGCAATTCCAGAGTTTCTTTCCCTAGATGCTCGAGTTTTAGGTGTACGTGATCCTGGTTGGGACCACACCCTCTTCCCTCCTGGATTTCGATCTCCATAGAACGAGATACCACATCCCGACTTGCTAAATCTTTTGCTGTCGGTGCATATCGTTCCATGAACCGTTCCCCTTGAGCATTGACAAGAAAACCACCCTCACCACGACAACCTTCGGTGACTAAAACGCCCAGCGGATGAATCCCAGTAGGATGAAACTGCCACATTTCCATATCCTGGACCGGTATCCCCGCACGCAGTGCCATAGCAACACCATCGCCGGTGTTCATTAAGGCATTGGTGGTACTCGCATAAATTCGACCTGCACCCCCCGTTGCTAACAGAGTTGCACGAGATCGGACAAAGACTACCTCTCCGGTTTCGATGCAGATAGCAATGACGCCTACGACTGTGCCATCTGCATTGGTTACCAGATCAACTGCAAACCATTCACTGAGGAAAGTAGTACCCGATTTGAGGTTACCTTGATACAAGGTATGAACTAAGGCGTGTCCGGTTCTGTCTACCGCAGCACAAGTTCGTGCAGCTTGTCCACCTTTTCCAAAATCCTTGGACTGACCTCCAAAGGGTCGTTGATAAATACGACCAGATTCGGTTCGCGAGAAGGGTAGTCCCATGTGTTCTAATTCAAACACAACCTCGGGTCCAACACTACACATATATTCAATCGCGTCTTGGTCACCGATGAAATCAGACCCCTTTACGGTGTCGTACATGTGCCATCGCCAATCATCATTAGGGTCATCACTTGCAATGGCACAAGTGATTCCACCTTGAGCTGAAACCGTGTGAGAGCGCGTTGGAAACACCTTCGACATCACTGCGGTCTTGAATCCGGTTTCGGAAAGTTGTAAGCTTGCGCGCAATCCCGCACCCCCACCGCCAACGACTAGAGCATCAAATTCCATAGCGGAAAGTTCTTGCATGGTTAACTTGGGGTCCAAATCACAGCTAAACCGACCATGAGATAAATGATCAAAGCGAGGGAATACACCAACTCGTAACCTAACCGTAATGCTGTACTTATGGGACCAAAATGTGCCTCGTTGACGTAATCTGTACCCACGATCCACAAACCAATCCAAGTGTGAGCACAAATCGAAAGTAACGCAACCGAGCTGAACACTTTCATTACGGGTGAGAGAATGAAATGCAACCAAATTTCAAAGGTTAATTCTGTTTGAAATAACAAAAACCCGACGATACACGTTGCATAAGCTCCCAGAATGATGGCGGTCCCGCGCTGGATCAGAAAATCTGACAGGCCGGTTCTTGAGAAGCTAGTAGCGCTTACAACCATATCCACAATCCACTAGCAACAGACAACGCTAAGGCGATCACAATAACCAGCACCGAACTCATTCTTCCAGCATTCAACGATTCACCGATGTGCAAATCCATCAGAAGGTGCCTCACACCTGCAACGAGGTGGTAACCAACCATAGTCAGAACCAACCAAATGACAAAGGAATGTAGCGGGTGACCCAAGGTTTCTTTGAGGGAGTTGAACTGTTCTTCAGTGCTCGTGGATTGAGCAACCATCCACAACAAATACCCCGTCGCAACGAATAACAAGACACCTGTAATTCGATGCAAAATCGAGACTATGGCAGTTATCGGAAACTGAAAAACAAATAAGTTTAGGAAGGTCGGTCGACTAGATTTCACTATGAGTGGACCAAAAAATTAACGTACAAATGAGTGCGCTTTATTCCTTCTTTTTCTGATATAGAGGATATGATGCACAAAGGATAGAAAACGATCCAAAAATCACTGTCGCTGGGCTTGAAAGTAAACTGTTTAGATTGGATTTCATGAGAGAATCTCCTAAATAGATTGTGAATTCAGTCTTATATACCATCATCAAACTACACATCCACACTCAACAGAGGACTGTAAAGTTTTAGCGTAGAGAAATCATAGCTAAATACGCACAAAATCTGCGAAGACGAAATCAAAATGTATCTTTTGAAAGCTATTCTGAAATTTCTCTTGGATTCATTTGGTTGTTATCACGAGCCTCTTTAGCTTCTAGCATCGAGTCGATGTCTACTTGGGCATTTCTTGGCCCATGGGCTTGCATTATTCTGTGTTTTTTATACAATCGAACTAAGGTAAGGGTCAATTTGAGCCTTGTTCGATTGTTATAGCTTGATGACCTTGAATGCAAAAAAAAGAGACTACACCTTACTTCGCACGAAGCTAAACGTGAAACCTAAGAGTAGCTTCTGGTTTGTCGAGTACAAGCAATTACTTACTAAATTTATAAATTAAGGAGATATCCTATGAAATTCCATGACATGAATTCCAACCTACGATTCACAGAACGAATCACAAGAATCATGCAAATGACAGTGATCCTATTCGTATTAGGAATGCTAGTGATGCCTACTTCAGCCCAGCAGGTTAAGCCCAGTAATCAAATTCCTATATCACCTTTATCCCTTCATCACTCACCTTTTGCCAGACCCCATTGGATTGAACTAGGCAAATGTAAAATCGACTATACAGCGTTTCTTCCGGATGGCTTGGAAGAATGGGTGGATAATCAGATAAGTGGTGATTGGAGCAATGAGCTTGACCCCCACCATCCCAATGTGTACCTAAAAGTGTTCTCAGACTCAACTGAATCCGAGCAAATTGGATCAACCATTTATCGTGGTTTTTTTGCTCAAGGTAACAGTTGGTGGGATTGGGTACAAAAGATGCGTGCCTGGTTTCTCCAAAATAAGAAGATCGTGTATATCAACGGTGATGTACTAGACAGGTCACCTAGTGGCACCTGTAGCCCCTCTCATAGATGGTTTGAATGGGAACGCGGGTGGTTACTCACTCTCGCAGGCTGGGCTAAGTTGCGTTTTGAACAAAGCTCTAGTAAGTGGAGTTCTGATTATCATTTGTTCGTTAGAAACTGTCAACATTTCAGCGATTGGGTGTTAACCGGGATAGACAATTCACGGTAAGGAGAAATATCATGCGAAACGTACCATTTTTCTTAGCAATTTGTTTGCTTGTCACTGCTGCTCTTCATGGACAGCCCGAAGACCTTTCGGAATATGAAACCCACGTTTGGTTGCAATACGATGGGATATTTGATCCTAATGTACCTAACAGCCAAGTACATGATCTTCTTTCGAAAGGACTAAAACACGAAGACCCGAAGATTGCCCATTGTTCCATTACTACCATCGTATGGTATGTCGGAATCACTACGGAACTCCAGGTTCATGGAAAGGAACCCAAAATCGACCGCAAGTTGAGTGAACTTCCAGGTCTCTATGACCTCTTCATGGGGATGTGGGAGAAAGGCTGGGAAGAATCGAAAGGAGTGGTTCCTGATGGCTACATTCCGACCAGTGAACCCCCTCCAGATATGATGGAGGCCCAAAAAAAACAAACCGAGTGCATGTCGGCCATATTAGACCCTGATCTTGCTTGGACATCGTTAGCGCATCCTATGGCTTCCCTTTTCCCCGGGGACGAGAAAGTCTACGACATTATCTGGAATCTATTCCCGCAAAATGGAGCGCACTCAACTTTATCCGCATTGTTTGCAGGGCAGTTCAATAAACCGAAGGACCAACAGCTTCGGATCGATTTTCTAACCAACCCAGACACAGAATTGTATTGGTCTAGATTAGCTGCAAGAAGTTTGGGTGACTTTCGTTCTCAAGAGGGATTAGAAACCTTAGTGAAGACACTAGAGGAGCAGAATCTCACATGGAGCACCCCTGATTTTGTCATTGTCGAAGCAATAATGAAGTATGAAAAAGACGCAGTACCTCATATTCCTTTGATTCGCAAGACGTTAGAAAATAGTCTTTCCGTTGGTACCGATCAGGATATCTTCAAAGCGGTATTGAAAGAGCGTTTTGTACACTTTGAGAAAAAGTATGAGGCAGAACTCTCGTTAAGGTGAATAAACATCCAATCTTCGAAATTAAGCCCCAGAAATGGGGCTTTTTTGCCTGTTCGTTCCTTAAATGTTATACTGCAATTGAGTGGATCAAGTTGTCGAAAGTCTCGCTTGTGTAGGAGAGATGGATTCCCGATGGATGAAATCATGGAAATTATCAGAGATCTGCAAGTGAGTAAGACTTCACAGTTTACTCTTTCAGCAGCTCTACCATTTTGCTCCTCGTTCTGAAAAAGACAACAAATGTTTTCAGTCGCAAGATGAGCAGGTATGACAGTTTGAGAGTGTTGGCGACATCGTATTTCGAAAGTCGAAGCATCATCAAACCCGAATTCGAGTGCAACTAGCATTGCACAGTCACAGACATGAAAATATCCTTGATCATTGAATAGTTACTATGTGTTGTCTTCAAATTACAGTACCACGTGACTGCAATGACTAACCAAGACTCAAACTCAGTTCTGGCTCTTCAACGCAGGATGGAAGAAAGGTCACGCTTATCAACTGACTTCACTTTCTGGATGATAACGGAACTGCGTCTGAGCCTTAGGCAAACGTGTGCATTACCAATCAAAGACTCTTGAAAACCTGCCCACGGTGTCTTAGCCTGTTGCTCTGACTTTTTTTTTCAAATTCCAGTCTTCACAAGAGCAGTGTTGAGTTCAGTAGCTATTTTCCCTAACAAAACAGACAGATTGAAAGTATGATAGACTTGGACTGCTCTTGTGATACCCTTGAATTGAGGAAACAAGATTCTTGACTTTGAGGAAGTTTTGTTGAAATTCATGGCTGATCCCAAGAGTGCATTTTGGCTCGAGACTAGTGGATGTCGAATCATTGGGTATCGATTCAAATAAGATGATTGTTCTAGGGACGAATTTGAAGCACAGGTTTCAAGCCTAAGTGTTTACAAGTCCGATTGGCTTTGTGGATTACTTCTATGGGAACGGATTAAGGATCCAATTGTCTTAATCCACACTACACCTAGTCAATATGAAATTCATGGAGACGGCTATCTGTCTGGGCCAGAGTAGATTGAGATAGTAGACCAAATGCTCTACAAGCAAACGCTCTGTCTTTATTCCAACAAAAAAAGACTGAAAACAAAAATTTAACCGTGGTTCAAGAGGCTAAACATTGTTCAATTTGATTTCTCGACTCCAACCAATATTGCATCTTGATCGCAATTATTTTGAAGTTTAGGGCATCACTAAAGTTAACACAGGTTGACTCTAGGTAATTGGATTTGAGATTCCTATGGTAGTGGTGCGAGAGAACACTCAGAGTACGAAACTCACTGGAAAAAACTTAAGCTCCATGGACGAGGACAGTAAGGGAGCGTTATCATAGAAATGTTCAGACAAGTGAAGTAGACAACGAAATTCTTAACGATATTGGATCTGGCTCAGCACAAGGAATGAATCTACAAAAACCCGGAAAATCCAACTGATGAAGTGACACTACCCAACAATACGGTAGAATCTCTGCTCAGAGACCAACTCTCGCTAACCCCAATTTCTTCTAAATTGCTGGAAACCTACGAAGGAAAATTGCAGTATTATCGTAAAATTTAGTGCAAACCACCTTTGGGAGCTATCAATGAAAATCACCCATTCCCTTCTTAAATTTTTGCTCATCGGAACACTGATTGGACTGACTACTTCAGCCTTCACTCAAGACAACCAACGTCAAGGCAGATGGCAGTGGCCAGAAACCAACATAAAAGATTTACGAGAGCACTCAACAACCTCTTTCGACTCTTTGGATGTCGATAGTAATGGCTCTCTCTCAATTGAAGAGATTGACATCGCTGACATCACTGATGAAGAACGTGAAAAGATGAGTAATACCGAACTTAGAGCACTTCGAGACCGATCAAATATCGCAGAACGAGTCTTCATGCGTTGGTCAGACGACTGGGACACTTTCGAAATCCGTGATATCAACGGAGACGGTGTAATGGATCGTGAAGAATATGAACAACGAGACAATACCTTGCGTACTCACATGCTTAATGAAGGTATTAAAGAGTTTGACTATGACCGTAATGGTAGTGTTGAATTGAACGAGTTCAACGCACATCTTGACGACCTGGATGATCTCGACAAAGATGGCAACGGTTCGTTGTCTCGCGAAGAACTATCCAAGATCGACGACGACCAACTCAGACACTCGGTACGAGTCACCCAAACCCTTGCGTGGCAGATGCAACGTCGTAACAGTTCTAGGAATTGGGGTGAACGTGATAGCGACCGCTCTACAAGAAGCAATCGCGATTCAAACTAGGGTTAGATTCCTCGTTTGTTCCGAACCGAGTAAGCTCTTGATCAGCCCTACCCTGATTATTGAAACATGACGAAACGGACTCTGCACTCATGGAAAAAGTGCAGAACGAGGATGTAGCAGCGTTTGAAGAACTCATGAACCGACACCTACGTCCGGTACACGCTTATACCTATAGGATGTGCCAGAGCGTTCAAATTGCCGAGGAGATCGCGCAAGAAACATTTATGCGAGTTTGGACGAAGTCCCAATCGTGGATCCCCAACCGAGTTCAGTTCACAACATGGCTCTTTCAAATCGCAAGAAACCTTTGTATTGATTCCTTTAGAAAACGTAGAGCAGTTTTTGACCCAGACGCAGATATCACACAAATTCCAGACCATAGTCCAAAAATCGATCAGACAATGGCAATAGCAATACAACAAGCAGTTGCAAAGCTCCCCGAGCGACAGCGCACTGCGTTCATGCTTTGTCAGATCCAAGGTTGGTCTCAAGCAGAAGCAGCTGCGATGATGGAAACAACTCCTGAAGCCATAGACTCATTGATATCACGTGCAAGAAGAACACTGAGAACCATACTGACATCAGACAAGTACCACCTGAACAAGAATACAGATGACACAAAACGAATTTGAGAATCTCCTTGACAAACGTGGGTCAGACATAGTTCAATGGACTGATCTCGAAGAGCGTGAGCTTGTACAGAAGTTACTATCAGAGTCAGCAGAAGCTCGTGAACTACTAGCTAAAACTCAAAATCTCTACCAACTTATCGATAGAGCACTGGAAGCACCTGAACCTGTCGGTTTAGAGTCCAGGATTCTTGGTCGAATAAAAGAACAAGAACAACGGGACAGCTCCTGGACCATATGGTTCCTAAACTGGATACTCAAACCAGTCGCGTTTGCTGCTATTCCCCTAGCCATTGGATTTGCTCTCAGTATGGTTGTAGAGGATTCAGCTCCCGTCGTCGAAGACGAATTGATCTACGTGCACTTTGAAGAACCACTGATCGCTTTTGAATAAGAAACGGATTCTCATCATTGGACTTTGCGTCTCTGTAATCGCAAACCTAGTCCTATTGGGTTTCATGCTCGGAAACAGCACCATGGATGACTCTAACGATGTTGTTTTTGACTCGACGTATGGATTGACATCTCTAGTGAGAATGCTACCTCCAGAGAAAATCGAAGAGGTAATGTCTGATTCAGATATCGAAAAACACCGTCGTCATCTTCGTCCCCTATATCGTGAGGTCAATCGCTCTCAGCGTGATATTCACGAAATTTTGCGCAAGCAAGACGTTGGCTTGGATGAACTGAAACAAGCTATGAACGACAATTTAGCCGCATGGTCAAAGGCTCGGCAACATACTGACATTATTCTTGCAGAAATGTTGCTTGAGTTTACCCACCTTGAACGCGCTCAACTAATAGATGATGCCCGAACAGCTCGTGCAGAGCTGCGCAAGCAATCACGCTCTCGAGAGAGAGAAGAAGAACCAGAGGTTCAAGAATAAAGGACTAACCGAAGACTCAGCAGATTAGTTCACTGTTGCGTAAACCACTGAGACTAATTCAAATTTGAACGCTCGTGTTCCAACAAATGTTGCTTGACATCCAGTCCACCACCAAAACCCGTTAACTTTCCGTTGCTGCCAATCACTCGGTGACACGGGATCACAATAGCTATCGGATTGCGGTGGTTAGCTTGTCCCACTGCTCTATAAGACTGCTTGTGTCCAATTGCATGAGCAATGTCCTTATACGATCGGGTTTCTCCATAGGGAATTTGAGACAGCGCTTGCCATACCTTAGCTGAGAAACTGGAATCTGTTTCTCCGAAATCTAATTCCACATCAAACTGTTTGCGATCACCCACAAAGTACTCTTGCAACTGATGTTTGATCGGTTCCATCGCTTGAACAGAGTACTGCCAGTGCTCTTCAACTTCTTGTTTCCAGTCTCGATTTTCAATAAAAGACAACCTCTGAAGGGTAGTACCGGAACCAGCTACCAAGAGTTTCCCAACGGGGCTGTCAACTAAACTGTAATAGACCATTTTGTGTTTCAAACTGTCAGATTGATCCTCATTTTACACTCAGGATCCCCTACTCTAATCGTACAGAAATGGTGAGTTCAGCTTAACTATCGGTGATCATTAAACTATGATCTATTTTGTTATTCACAAGCAACGAATTGTCCACTAAATCCTCGTATATCTCTATTCGGGGCGCACGCACCCACAACCTCAAAAACATAGATCTTGACATCCCACGAGAGAAACTGACGGTTATTACTGGTCTATCTGGTTCGGGTAAATCGTCGCTAGCGTTCGATACGCTCTACGCTGAAGGACAACGACGCTACGTTGAGTCTCTTTCATCCTATGCTCGACAATTTTTGTCGGTAATGGACAAACCCGAGGTTGATCTGATTGAGGGGCTTTCCACCTGCCATCTCAATCGAACAAAAAACAACTTCACACAATCCTCGATCTACCGTCGGAACAGTCACCGAAATATACGACTATCTAAGGCTATTGTTTGCCCGAGTCGGCGAACCTCGCTGTCCCGAACACAACACTTTACTCTCAGCTCAGTCTATCTCTGACATGGTCGATGCAGTGATGAAACTGTCGGAACAAACTCGGTTCATGATGCTCGCTCCAGTGGTGTCTCAAAAAAAAGGAGAACACATTCATGTGTTTTCGGATCTCGTGGCACAGGGATTTGTCCGCGCACGCATCAACGGATTGATTACTACTTTAGATCAACCACCAACCCTAGATCGAAACAAAAAACACACTATTGAAGTGGTCGTTGATCGTCTCATTGTCCGACCAGGTATTGAACAGCGTTTAGCTGAATCCTTTGAAACGACTCTAAAGCTAGCCGATGGCGTTGCCATCATTGCACCCACCGAAAAAGGGGGGTGGGAAGAGCAAACCTTCTCATCCAAGTTTGGATGTCCCCAGTGTAGCTACAGCATTAGTGAACTTGAACCACGGATGTTTTCCTTCAACAGTCCTTCGGGCGCGTGTCCAGCATGTGATGGTCTAGGCAAGGAAAACCAGTTTGACCCAGAATTAGTTGTTACTGACGAGAACCTAAAACTCGCAGAAGGCACGATTATTGGTTGGGATCGGAGCTCAACTTGGCAGTGGTCTTTCATCGAAGCACTAGCGAAACACCTTAACTGTGATATTGATCGACCCTACTCCAAGTTACCAACGAGATTCAAGCAAGCGTTGCTCTATGGTGTCAAAGAAAAGATTCCGGTTGTTTTTGGATATCGCACACGCAAAAAGACTTACAAACTGAAGTTCAAAGGTGTCATCGGAGTGATGCAACACCGATACGAAAATACCAGCTCCGAAGAAATGCGCACAAACCTGATCCGGTACATGAGGACCATACATTGTGAACAGTGCAATGGAACCCGGTTACGTGAGGGTCCTCGCAATGTTTTTGTACAAGACCACAACATTTCTCAAGTGACTGAGATGTCTATAGACAAGGCAATGCAGTTCTTTCATGGACTTTCGTTACTCGGCAAAGATGCAGTGATTGCTCAAAGCGTACTGGAAGAAATTAAAGCTCGAATCAAATTTCTGAAAAACGTAGGGTTGAACTACCTCACCTTAGATCGGACTGCAGGCACACTCTCTGGTGGTGAAGCTCAGAGGATTCGATTAGCTAGCCAGATCGGGGCTGGATTGGTAGGTGTCATGTACATTCTGGATGAGCCATCGATTGGTCTACATCAACGGGACAATGCGAGGTTACTATCAACGCTTACAGACTTACGTGATCTTGGAAATACCGTGATTGTCGTCGAACACGATGAGGAAGCTATGAGAACTGCTGACCATATTGTCGACATTGGCCCTAGAGCGGGTGTTCATGGTGGCGAAGTCGTTGTCCAAGGAACCATCCAAAAGGTGATGAAAAGTGCTCGTTCACTAACGGGCAAGTACCTGTCCAACAAACTGAGCATTGAAGTACCGCAGAGCCGATACGAAATTGATCCCACAAAAACCATCCACCTTAAAGGTGCTAGTGGTCACAACCTCAAGAACATCGATGTGCAAATCCCTCTGCGGTTGTTTACTTGTGTGACTGGAGTTTCGGGATCTGGTAAGTCCACTTTGGTGAACCACACTCTGTACCCGATAGCAGCTCGAAAACTCAACCGTGCTACTACTGTCTCTGCTCGACCATACAAACAAGTCCACGGTCTGGAACACTTGGATAAAGTGGTCGATATTGACCAGAGCCCTATTGGTAGAACTCCACGTTCTAACCCTGCAACGTATACAGGATTGTTTGCACCGATACGAGAGCTGTTTACAAAAACAAATGAAGCTCGGATTCGGGGATACAAGCCAGGACGGTTTAGTTTCAATGTCAAAGGTGGTCGATGTGAAGCATGTCAAGGTGATGGTCTCATTCGAGTAGAAATGCACTTCCTACCTGACGTTTACGTAATGTGTGACGTATGTCGGGGTAAACGCTACAACCGCGAGACTTTAGAAGTCACCTATAAAGGTAAGAACATCCATGAAGTTCTGGACATGACGGTTGAGGAAGCCTATGAGTTCTTTCATGCTATCCCTCCATTGAAGCAACGACTGCAAACTCTCATGGCAGTAGGGCTTGCCTATATTCGATTAGGACAGAGTGCTACGACTCTCTCAGGGGGTGAAGCACAAAGAGTCAAGCTTTCCAAGGAACTTTCAAAACGAGATACAGGGCGGAACCTGTACATTCTGGATGAGCCGACAACAGGACTACACTTTCACGACATCAAATTACTCTTGAGTGTCCTAACCACACTTAGAAAAAACGGAAATACCGTGGTTGTGATCGAGCACAACCTAGATGTAATCAAAACTGCTGATTGGATTATTGATCTTGGTCCGGAAGGTGGTGCGGGTGGTGGAGAGATTGTGGCTCAAGGAACACCTGAAGAAGTTTCTAGAATCCCAGAGTCTCACACTGGAGCATGCCTAGGGAGTGTTCTGTACCAAGATGAAATTGAACCTATCTCGAAAGCTGCTGGGTAGTCAGTAGAAATTAATTTCTGTATGAACTGATTCAGTCAGAACCCTTTCAGTTCAATTAAACTAGATAGATGTACGATGTCTTTGGGTGAGGCCAATGTCTGAGGCGCAATCCTGGATGAATCTCTTCGTCGATACCCACTGTGAAGATTCTTTCAACAGTTTTTCAATTACCTCGTGGGTTTGATTTCCCTCTTGCAAACTACAAAAGAACCCATCGCTTGAGTTTGAAGACTTAAACGAGTGAAGGAGTCGGTGATGATGGGAAATTCACACTGTGAACAAACTAAATCATTGCACTTTCATTGCTCTGTGTCAAGTATGAAGCCTGGATTGATAAATTAGAACTGACGACACGTAGCAGCTAATCAATGCCAACCAATTCCGAATTTCCACGGTTCGGAGTAACTGGATGTAATTTTGATCTAAATTTTCCGTCCAAAACAAAAGAGTTTTGCAGATTAGGTTGGAGTGGAATTTTATCGGCGTGTCTCAGACTTGTGTAGGTTTAATGTAAACTGTTCATAAGTATATTTATTTGATATTCAATTGCAAGCTTACTTCCATATGCTCTAAAGTGGAACGTGAAAATATCTCGAAATCGACTAATCTGAGGATTCTCCTACTGACTAGGGAATACATTTTTTCCAGCTCAACTCTTTTTAGACTACTTCATGAAGGAAGCAATAGCCAAAACCATTGAGTGGCGTGATCTTTCCACGAATTCCAATCAATAATCGAAATTTCGAAACATACTTCAGCGTCTCAACACAGATTTTTCTTTAAGTAATCCAAATCCCAACGAAGAAAAAACAATCGATGAACTCATTGTGCCAACAATGGGATTACAGGTTGGAGAGACTATACACCGGAAAGTACCTTTGTTGGAGATCACTCAGATCTCCTATTCTTCCTTGACGCAAAATCCAAGTCACTCGCACAAAGAGACTGATTCCAATCGTAAATTTCGTCACGGAACGATAGTTCAAGAAAACAAATAGATTGGATCAAATTTGGGAGAGAGCATCGGACCATAATCACCTATGGACCAATTCTTCGTTACCTGTCTACGACAGATATGCAACGTACTTTCATTTCTACGACATTAACGTTTCGACGCAGCCTATATCCTCGACACGTTTCCAATAGTTCAAAACATGACGAGATAGCATTCGGCCACTATCGCACTAAACTGATGATCTTCGAATAATGAAAGTACTTTCTGCAAGAGACACAGAAACAGTCGTCTCCGTGTGGGCCTCACTCAAGAGAGTTGGTAGACCAAGCTGAATGCAGGGGCTATTCTTCGGTTTCTTCCTCTAGCTCTTCTTCGTCAGCAGGTTCGTTGCCAACAAATTCAACGTAGCAAACCATCGCAGCATCACCCTGTCGATGACCCGCTTTCAAGATTCGTACATAACCACCCGGTCGGTCACTAAATCGAGGTCCAAGATCAGTGAAGAGTTTGCCTACTGCTTCCTTGCTGCGTAAATAAGCAAACGCACTTCGTCGATTTGCAACTGTATCTTCACGAGCTTTCGTAATCAATGGTTCGATGAAACGTCGCAGCTCTTTTGCTTTGGGTACCGTGGTCTTGATGCATTCCTGTTCAATGAGAGACACACACATGTTCGCAAACATTCGCTTACGATGCGATGAAGTTCTATTGAGGTGCTTACCTGATTTAAGATGCCTCACAGTGTCTCTCCTACTCGAATATCAAATTATCGCAAACAGAATTAGTCGCGTGCTTTCCATCCAGGTAAAGGCATTCCTAGAGACAATCCACGGCTTGCCAAACCTTCTTTGATTTCTATCAGTGATTTTTTACCCAGATTCGGAGTCTTGAAGAGTTCTGCTTCTGTCTTTTGTACCAGCTCACCGATAACTGAAATGCTCTCTGCCTTTAAGCAATTTGCAGATCTTGTATTCAACGCCAACTCATCAATTGATTGATACATGAACGGGTCTATCGTAGTCGCTTGGCACGCCATACTTACCTGCTGAATTAAGTCATGATCTACAAACGAAGCTAACTGTTGGGTCATAATCGTTGCGGCCCGCCGAATGGCCTCTTCGGGTCGAATAGTACCGTTAGACTCAAGAGTCATGATGAGTTTGTCCATATCGGTACGATCATCAACACGAGTTTTCTCAACCGTGTAATCGACTGATCTCATGGGACTGTAAGAGGCGTCTAGTCGTAATCTTCCAATGACCCGGTCTTCTTCAGCAACTGGAATTTGGTCTGCGGGTTGATAACCACGACCACGTTTGACGATTGCCTCGATTCGTATTGAACCGTTATCGTTCAAGGTACAAATGTGATGATCAGGATTAGCAATTTGAACATCTTCACCCGATATGAAATCACTTGCGCGAACAACGCATGGTCCTTCTGCCGAAAGGTGCATTCCACTCTCTTCGCGATCATTAAGTCGAACTGCCACCCCTTTCAAGTTCAGTCCAATATTCAATAAATCTTCACGGACACCTGGTAAAGTTGAGTATTCGTGGAGCACGTTATCTATGGTCACTTCAACTATGGCAGCACCGGGCATGGACGACAACAAGATGCGTCGTAGGGCGTTACCAATGGTGTGTCCGTAGCCTCGCTCTAAAGGAGTTAGAGTCACACGGGCACGAACTGGACTCAGTTCTTCGATTTCAAGTTCACTTGCTTGGAGCAGGTCAGTGCCCATCATTACCATAAAGTAGGTATCCTCCTAATAATTGGATTGAACAAATTGGTTACTTAGAATAAAGCTCGACGATGAGATTCTCTTGAATCTCTCGCGGGAGTTCTTCCCGATCTGGGAGACGCTTAAATTGACACTTCTTGGCATCCGGATCAACTTCAATCCACTCAACATATCCCCGCAAGTCTGCAAGCTCTAATGCCATCCCAATTCGATGCTGTGAACGCTGCTTTTCGCCGACTGAAATTTCATCACCCGGTTTCACTTGGTAAGACGGAACGTTAACGATGTCACCGTTCACTCGAATTGCTTTGTGAGAAACCAACTGTCGCGCTTCTGCACGTGTCGAACCAAAACCAGAACGGTAGACAACGTTGTCGAGTCGAGATTCCAGCATCATCAATAGGTTGACACCGGTTGCGCCTCTTTGACGGTCAGCTTTCTTGTAGTAATTGCGGAACTGTCTTTCAAGAACCCCATACAACCGACGAACTTTTTGCTTTTCTCTAAGCTGTAGACCGTAATCTGTGGTTCGTCCACCCCCTACCGCTCGACGAGCCCCCTGCTCTCCAGGAATCTTGTTGTCGTTGCACTTATCGTCAATAGCGCGAACCCCACTCTTTAAATAAAGGTCGGTTCCTTCACGACGAGATAGCTTTAACTTTGGTCCTGTATATCGTGCCATTCTCTATTCCTACGGTCTGCGCTTTTTTGGAGGACGACAGCCGTTGTGGGGGATGGGTGTTACGTCCGTAATACTGTTGATTCTCAAACCAGTTGCGTGCATCGCTCGAATCGAAGACTCTCGACCAGGTCCGGGACCTTTCACAAAAACATCCACACTCTTGAGACCGTGGTTGTCTATCATGGTGTTGGCAACCCCTTCCGCCGCAGACTGAGCTGCGAACGCTGTACTCTTTCTGGTTCCCTTAAATCCTGCAACACCCGCACTAGTCCAACCGATAGTACGTCCGGTACGATCCGTTATGGTGATGATCGTATTGTTGTAGGATGCGTGAACGTGTGCGTGACCGTCGGTGACGATACGCTTAGAACGTCTTCGACCAGCTTCTGATTCCCGTGAACCTCTTTTGCCTTTGTCTGCCATGAATTATTTCCTAATGATCCTGCGGGGACCCTTGCAAGTGCGCGCATTCGTTTGAGTTCGCTGGCCACGTACAGGCAAATTACGACGATGGCGTAATCCACGATAACACCTCAAATCCATTAACCGTTTGATGTTCATAGAGTTCATCCGTCGCAGATCACCTTCTACAGTTAATTGATCAACTGCACTTCTCAATCGTGAGAGCTCTGCTTCGGACAAATCTTGAATCTTCTTGGTTCCATCAACCTTAGCAGCTTCACACACTTTCAGAGCAGAAGTTCGGCCGACCCCATAGATGTACGTCAACGAAATTGCTGCGTGCTTGTTGTCGGGGATATTGATTCCTGCAAAACGTGCCATCTAATTAACCTTGTCTTTGTTTGTGGCGAGGTTCAGTTTTACAAATGACATAGAGTTTGCGCTTACGTCGGACCAGTTTGCAATTCCGACAAATACGTTTCACCGATGCTCTCACTTTCATTGACTCTCACCTAGTTCCGTTTATTTGCTTATCGAGGTCTTCGACTGTAGTTTCTAAGGTTGGATTTCTCCATTAACTTGGCGTAGTTACTCGACAACAGATGTGCTTGAATTTGAGACATGAAGTCCATGGAAACCACAACCACAATCAACAGCGCAGTTCCACCGAGCTGGAACGAAATATTAAATACTCCACGCATGAGTTCTGGTAGCAAACACACTGCGGTAACGTAGAGCGAACCAAAAATCGTCAACTTTGTGGTGATGTCGTCGATGTAGTCTGCGGTTTGTTGACCCGGACGAATACCTTGAATATAGGCACCTTGACGTTTTAGATTGTCAGCGAGCTCTTTCGGATCGCGAACTATCGCAGTGTAAAAGAAACTGAAGAAAATGATCCCAGCTGCGAACATAATGAGGTACAAGGGCTGTCCCGGACTCAATATCAGGGAAATTTCCTGTAACCAACCCATACCAGGTCCCTGTCCAAACCACTGTGCCATAGAAGCAGGTGCAAGTAACAAACTTGATGCAAAAATTGCTGGAATCACACCAGCCATATTTACCTTAAAAGGCAAATGGCTTGTTTGCCCTTGTAACATGCGACGACCCTGTTGTCGTTTCGCATAGTGGACGGTGATGCGCCGTTCGCCTCTCTCGACGAATACCACAAAGCCAACGACAGCAATGGCAAATACAGCGATTAACATCAAAATCGGCCAGTAGATGGTCCCAACACGAGCGGCTTCTACCGTCGCACCAATAGCAGCAGGGAATCCAGCTACAATCCCCGCAAAAATCAACAACGAAATCCCGTTACCCACTCCGTGTTCAGTGATCTTTTCTCCGAGCCACATCATGAATAGGGCTCCAGTGACTAAGGTCACAACGGAGATAAACACAAAACCTATGCCGGGGCTAAACGGTAACCCTTGTGCTACCAATGTCCCGGTGAGCGCACTTCCTTGTACCAATGCAATCAACAAGGTTCCGTATCGAGTGTAGGTGGTAATTTTTCTCCGTCCGGCTTCTCCTTCTTTACGAAGTTGATTCAACCGGGGATACATCATCGTCACTAAATTCATGATGATGCTTGAAGTAATGTACGGCATGACACCCAGAGCGAGAATACTCATACGCTCCAGTGCCCCGCCAGAAAACATATTGAATAAATCAAGGATTCCACCTTGATTTGCTTCAAACAAATTCTTGAGCGCTTCAGGATTGATTCCTGGGACAGGAATATGAGTCCCGATTCGATAAACTAGCAGTGCGAACAGCACAAACAGCAAACGTTTACGTAGTTCCGAGAGTCCGGTTTGAACTCCCGCTAAGTTGGGAGGTGGTGCCATTGCCATTAGGCTACGATTCCTCCACTGTTCCGCCCGCAGCGATGATGGCTTCTCGGGCACCCTTAGTTGCTTTGATTCCTTTCACATTCACCGCACGTTTCAACTCGCCTGAAGCGATGATCTTGACTCGGCGAATGTTGGATGTGATGACTCCCGCACTTCGTAGAGAGTTCAAATCAACAACGTCCCCCTCGACTTTTTCGAGTTCATGCAGTCGTACTTCATCGGTCACGCGATTGATTCTCGAACGAAATCCAAAGGTTGGAATCCGCTGTTGCAGCGGTAACTGTCCACCTTCAAATCCACGAGCCACCTTGCCACCTGATCGGGATCTTTGACCTTTGTGGCCACGACCACACGTCTTTCCTTGACCTGCAGCAGCCCCACGTCCAACTCGTTTACGAGCGGATCGACTTCCAGGTGAACGAGGCAATTCGTTTAAGCTCATTTCTTCGACTCTTCTGTAACTTCCAACAGATAGCTGACCTGGTTAATCATGCCACGGTTAGAAGGTGTATCTTGTACCTCCACTTCATGTCCAATGCGACGCAGTCCTAGTCCTCTGACGCTAGCCTTGTGATTTTTCAATCGACCGGCGACACTCTTGACTAAACGCACTCGAAGCATGGGTGGTGCCTTCTTCCTAGGCATGTCCGCAGACTTCCTTTTCAGTCTTACCACGTTTCATTGCAACGACGCGAGGTGATCGCATGTTGACTAAGCCTTTTACCGTTGCGCGAACCACGTTGGTAGGATTGGTTGAACCATAGCACTTAGCTAAAACATCGCGGACACCCGCAGCTTCTAGAACCGCTCGCATGGTACCTCCAGCGATGACACCCGTACCTTCTGATGCGGGCTGCATAAACACTTTTGATGCACCATGTTTTGCGACGATGGGGTACCACAGTGTGACTCCATTTAAGTCGACATCAAACATATTGCGTCGAGCAACTTGACCAGACTTTTCAATCGCTTCAGCTCGTTCGCGTGCCTTTCCACGCCCAAAGCCGATACGACCCGCACCATCACCAACGACGGTCAGTGCAGTCCACGATAGTTGACGACCACCTTTTACGGTCTTTGCGACTCGCGTCGACGACACTAACTTCTCAACTAGCCCTTCTTCTCGAATTTCTTCAGAATAAGCCATATTAGAACTCCAATCCGCCCTCTCTAGCTGCGTCTGCTAACGCTTTGACTCGACCGTGATACATATAGCCTGAACGATCAAATGCGACTTTAGAAATGCCCATTTCTTTAGCTCGTGCAGCAATGAGTTCACCCACCTTCTTGGCGGCTTCTACGTTGCTGGTAGCACCACTTCTGATCGTGGTATCGAGAGTGGACGCTTGAGTCAGAATGCTTGTTCCACTGCCCGCGATGATTTGGGCATACATGTGCTTGCTGCTACGGTGTACACTCAAACGTACTGTATCCAGTTCGCGCATTTTGAACCTCGACCGGCGTGCTCTACGAAGTCGGCACTGTTTTTTACTCATAGCCATGATTTACCCGCTTACTTCTTAACTTCCTTGCGCTTGATATATTCACCCCAATAACGAACTCCTTTACCTTTGTAGGGTTCGGGTGGTCGCTTACTACGAATTTCAGCTGCCGTTTGACCTACTTTCTGTCGGTCGATTCCCGAGACACTGATTTCAGTTGGGGTATTCACTTTGATTTCGATACCATCGGGGTGGTCGTATTCCACTGGGTGGGAATAACCTAATTGCATGACTAGTCGGTTGCCCTGCAATTGGGCTCGATAACCGACCCCTTCGATTTGTAGTTTCTTTTCCCACTTTTCGGACACGCCTTTGACCATATTGCGGACTAAAGCATGTAAGGTTCCCGTCATTGCTCTGGCTTGTCGGGTAGAAGCGGAAGTACAGATTAGGACCTTGCCATTTTCTTGATTGACATCAACACCGTCCACAAGGGGAACCGATAACTGTCCGTGTGGCCCTTTCACCGAGATATCCTTCTTGGAAATAGAAACATCTACCCCTTTCGGTATCTCGAGCTCTCGTTCAGTTGTTCGTGACATTGCTAACTAGCCTAAAACACTGTACACAACACTTCACCGCCAATGCCTGCTCGTCGAGCAGCATGGTCAGTCATCAAACCTTGATTGGTACTGACGATAGCGATTCCTAAACCACCATTGACTCGGGGAAGATCGTCTCTTGTGTAGTACGTGCGCAAACCTGGACGACTGATTCGAGAAATCTCTTCGATCACAGATTCACCCTCAAAGTACTTTAATTTGATGATCAGCGTCGGTTTAGCACCCTCTTCTACGACGGTGAAACCTTCAATATAACCCTCATCCATCAGTACTTGGCAGATCGCTCCTTTGATTTTGGAATTTGGCATGGATACCGACACCATATTCACCATGGTGGCATTACGAATACGCGTGAGGAAATCTGCGATGGGATCTTGCATACTCATGTGACTACCAACTCGACTTCTTCAAACCGGGAACATCTCCACGCATAGCTGCTTCACGCAATTTCGTGCGACCAAGACCAAATCGACGATAAACGCCTCGGGGTCGACCGGTGATTTCACACCGTCGCTGTACCCGAATAGGACTGGCATTGCGAGGTAAATTCTGTAGTTCCATTTGTGCGTTCCAACGAGCCTCGTCATCAGCGGACCGATTATTGATGATCTTCTTTAATTCAGCGCGTTTTTCTGCGTACTTTGCAACCGTGAGGATTCGCTTCTTTTCCCGAGCTAGCATCGATTTTTTTGCCATCCCTATGTCCTAAACGGGAAGTTAAATGAGCTCAGCAATGCGTGACCCTCTTTGTCTATCTGTGCTGTGGTGGTAATGGTGATATTCAGTCCTCTAATGGCATCAATCTTGTCGTAATCAATCTCAGGAAAAATGATTTGCTCGGTAATTCCCATTGAATAGTTGCCTCTACCGTCAAATGCTCGCGGGCTTAATCCGCGAAAGTCTCGCATTCGAGGGATCGCTATTCCAATCAATCTTTCCAAGAACTCATACATGATGGTGCGGCGTAGAGTAACCATACAACCAATGGGGTTTCCTGCTCGAATCTTGAACGCTGCTTCTGATTTTCGGGCACGAGTGATCCTGGGTTTCTGTCCTGCTATCTTGCTGAGATCATCGAACGCACTGTCGAGAATCTTGCGATCAGCAACTGCTTGACCCACACCCATATTCAGTGTGACTTTGACTAACCGTGGTACTTGCATGACTGAGGAATAACCCATGTCCTTCATCATCTGTGGACGAATTTCTTGCAAATACTTGTCTTGAAGAATGCTCATCTAGTCAACCACTCACTGATCTACCCATTCACCAGTGGATCGAAAGAAACGTCTTTTCTCACCATCTTCTTCTCGAATCCCTATCTTGTCAGCTTTCTCGGTGTCGGGGTTGTAAATTGCAACATTTGAAATGTGCAGAGCGGCTTCTTTTTCTACCAAACCCTGCCGATCTCCAGGCTTTTGAGCTCGGGTGTGTCGAATCACGTTATTGACTCCGCCCACAACTACTCGATCCTTACCTTCAAATCGAACTACATCTCCGGTTCGATCTTTGTCTTTCCCAGCGAGAACAATTACTGTGTCATCTACTCGCAATCGTCTCATCGCTATAGGACCTCGGGCGCAAGCGAAACAATACGCATGAAATCACGAGTTCTCAACTCTCGGGTCACTGGACCAAATATTCGAGTACCAATGGGCTCTTGGGCATCATTAACCAGTACGGCTGCGTTTTGATCAAAACGAATCACCGACCCATCCTGTCGTCGAACCCCTTTTCGAGTACGCACTACAACCGCACGCATTACCTGTCCTTTGCGAACTCGACTGCGGGGAATCGCTTCTTTGACGCTCACTCGAATGACATCTCCAATGTGAGCATATCTGCGTCGAGAACCACCCAGGACCTTGATGCACTGAATTTTTCGAGCACCGCTGTTATCAGCTACATCTAATATGGTTTCACTCTGAATCATGCCTGAGCCTTTTCTGCTCTTTCATCAACGGACAGTAGTTTCCAAGACTTAGTCTTGGAAACAGGTCGACATTCTTGGATGCTAACTTGATCACCAACACGCGCTTCATTGTTTTCATCGTGTACTTGTAGCTTGGATGAACGACCAATAGTCTTTCGATACAACGGGTGTCGTACTCGTCGATCAATCCGAACGGAAATCGTCTTATCAGAAGCATCCGATACCACAACACCGGTCAAACTCCGTGTGACTTTTTGTGGACTATCCGTCAATTCGTTTCTCCCGCAGAATCGTCTTGGCTCGTGCGATATTTCGACGGACTACTTTAAATTTGTGAGTTTGTGCTAGTTGATCGGTCGCTCGATAAAATCTCAACTGCATGTGTTCTTTCAGTAGACCCACGTATTCTTCTTCTAATTCGAGCAACGTCAGCTCTCGATACTCAGAAACCTTGCTCACATCGCCCTCCTTTCAACCATTTTGGTTTCAAATGGGAGCTTATGAGAGGCTAAACGAAATGCGGCTTTAGCATCTTCTTCGCTGACACCAGAAACTTCATACAACATGCGGCCGGGTTGAACTTGAGCAACCCAATACTCGACAGAACCTTTACCTTTACCTTGTCGTACTTCTAATGGCTTCTTGGTAATCGGTTTGTCTGGGAAAACTCGAATCCAAACTTTTCCGCCACGCTTTAGGTGGCGAGTCATTGCGCGGCGGGCTGCTTCAATTTGACGAGCGGTCATTCGACCTCTTCCCGCTGACTTCAAGCCGTATTCGCCAAAGCAGACGCGATTAGCTCGCTGAGCAAGCCCGCGATTTCTACCTTTTTGTTGTTTTCTGAATTTGGTTCTTGTAGGTTGTAGCATTTAATTACTTGCCTCCTGACGAACCAACGTTGGCACTTTCGCTTTCGTCGCCGATCACTTCACCTTTGAAGATCCAAACTTTCACACCCAAGATACCGTAGGTCGTCCGAGCTTCAGCAATGGCATAGTCAATGTCTGCTCTCAACGTGTGTAGAGGTACTCTACCTTCGGAGTAGACTTCAGAACGAGCAAGTTCCTGTCCGTTCAAACGGCCAGAAACTCTTACCTTGATTCCTTCTGCGCCGAGTCGCATTGCGTTTTGTAATACTCTTCGAACAGCTCGTCGATATTGAACACGACGTTCGAGTTGTTGAGCAACGTTGGTCGCGACCAGGAAGGCATCAAGTTCTGGCTTTCTGATCTCTTCAACATTCACTACTACGGGAGCACCTACTAACTTCTGTAGTGCTCCACGCAACCGTTCTACATCTGCTCCTCGTTGACCAATGACCATACCAGGTCGTGCGGTGTGAATGGTGATCCGCGCATCTTGAGAGGGTCGCTGAATGTCGATTCTGCTAACGAATGCTTGCTTCAATTCCGAGGAAATGAACTCACGAATTTGGTTGTCATTTCTTAACAGTTCACGGTACTTTTCTTTGTCCGCATACCACACCGATGTGTGATCGCGCACTATTCCTAATCTGAAGCCGTTCGGATTTACTTTCTGACCCATAAAACTAAGTTCTCGTTTGCTTCTAGTCCAAGTGATCCGCAACTGCGATGGTGATGTGACAAGTACGTTTGACAATTCGGTTACCTCGACCCCGAGCTCTTGCTCGAAATCTCTTCATTAGGAAACCTTCTCCAACATAAACTTCAATGATTCTGAGTGAGTCAACGTCTGCGCCCATATTTAATTCTGCGTTTGAGACCGCTGAATCCAGAATCTTCTTGACGAATTTCGCACTCTTTTGTAGATCGTGTTCGAGAATACTCACTGCATCGTGAATGGATTTACCACGAATTTGATCCACGACAAGTCGTGCTTTCTGTGGTGACACCCGTAAGTTCTTTCCTACCGCTTGTACTCTCATTTCAGATCACCCACCCTAATCAAGTTCGAGCTTTGCGGTCGCCCGAATGACCTTTAAAGGTTCGGGTTGGAGCAAATTCTCCGAGTTTGTGACCCACCAGTTCCTCAGTGATAAACACTGGGACATGCTGTCGACCGTTGTATACCGAAAGTGTTAAGCCCACCATTTCCGGTGTGATCATGGATCGTCTTGACCAAGTCTTGATAGGACGTTTATCTCTGGTCTCTTGAGCTTGAGTAACCTTTTTGAGCAAAGCTAAGTCGATAAATGGACCCCTGCGGAGCGATCTCGGCATCGTTACTTTCGTCCTCGTCGTCGAATAATTAGGGCATCGCTGGGACGCCGACGTCGAGTTGTGTGTCCCTTGGTTGGGACACCAGTGGGAGAAACTGGGTGACGACCCCCCGAAGATTTCCCTTCGCCTCCACCGTGGGGGTGATCCACCGGGTTCATAGCAACTCCACGAACGGTTGGACGAATACCACGCCAACGTTTGGCACCCGCTTTACCAAAAGACCGTAAGTTGTGCTCGCTATTTCCAATCTCACCAAGAGTGGCACGACACTCACTGAGTACACGACGCATTTCACCAGAACGTAGTCTCAACGTAGCATAGATGCCCTCTCGGGCCACCAGTTGTGCGGAGGTACCAGCACTTCGAGCCATTTGTGCTCCCTTACCGGGCTTCAGTTCGATACAGTGAATCAAACTACCTAAAGGTACGTTCCGCAGCGGAATTGCGTTTCCTACTGAAATCGGTGCCATTGACCCTGATCTCACTTCAGAACCCACTTTCAAACCTTTTGCTGCAATGATGTAGCGTCGTTCACCGTCAGCATATTTAATCAATGCAATATGAGCACTACGGTTAGGGTCATACTCAAATCGTTCTACAACTCCAGGAATCCCATCTTTTCGGCGTTTGAAATCGATCACCCGATAGTGTCTTTTGTGACCACCTCCGCGGTGTCGCACGGTGATACGACCGTTCGCGTTGCGACCAGCGTTTTTCGACTTGGGTTCGAGTAGAGGCTTGTACGGGGAACCTGTGTGTAGAGATTTGTCCACAACCTTAGCGACAAAACGTCGTCCAGGTGAAGTCGGTTTGGTACGTACGACAGGCATTAGTTCACTCCAGCCGTAAAGTCGATTCGTTCACCTTCTTTGAGGCGAACATAAGCTTTCTTCCAAGACACTCTTTGTCCTGCCGGGATTCGTCGCACGATTTGACGAACTGCTTTTCCGCGTACATTGACAGTCGTGACTCGCTCCACGACAACGTTGTAGATGCTCTCTACAGCTTCTTTGATTTCAGCTTTGGTCGCTGTTGGATCAACCACAAACGCATATTGGTTGGACTTGTCTCCTAAACTCATCACCTTTTCTGTGACATGGGGAGTTCTGAGCACGTTGTAGAGTCGTTCTGGTTTCATGAGAGTTGGGACTCTAGTTGTCTCATTGAATCGACATCCATGAGCACCTTTTTTGCTTGAATGAGTGCCGCTGGATTGACTCGGGATGCTGTCAGCAGTTCGATTGATTTGAGATTTGCTGCTGCTCTTTGGACGTTTGAGGAAGGATTAGAGAGGATGAGGAGGGAATCTTGGTGGTTGAGTTCGTGGAGGGCTTGGTTGAGGGCTTGTGTTTGGTGCGAATCAAGGTCTAAGTTCTCCACCACCGTCAGTCGCTGCTTGCGTAGCAGCTCAGACAGAATACATTTCATAGCACCCCGATACATCTTCCGATTGATTCGTCGCTGAGACACATGAGGTTTAGCTGCAAAGGTCACACCACCACCACGCCAAATCGGGCTACTGCGGGTACCTGCACGTGCTCGACCAGTTCCCTTCTGTTTATAGGGTTTAGCACCACCACCACGAACGTCTGAACGTGACTTTTGTGCTTTCGTTCCTTGATGTCCATTTGAGATGTAGGATTGAACCACTTGATGGACTAATGCTTGGTTGTAATTTGTCGAAAAAACCGTATCACTAATCTCGATGGTTTCTCCAGATTTCAGTGTCAGTTCCATGATTACGACTCTTGCCTCCCATCGGTAGCTTTGGGAGTCTGCATGCCCTTCTTCACAGCGGGACGAACGATAACCGTACAACCGTTTGCACCGGGTACCGCTCCCTTAATCATGATCAAATTACGTTCTGAGTCTAGTTTGGCGATGGTCAGGTTTTGTACGGTCACTCGTTCATTGCCCATGTGTCCCGCCATCTTCTTACCTTTAAAGACCCGACCCGGGGTTTGACATTGTCCAATAGAACCTGCGGCGCGGTGAGACAACGAATTACCGTGACTCATACCTTGGCGTTGGAAGTTCCAACGCTTGATTACGCCTGCATACCCCTTGCCTTTAGAGGTTCCAGTGACATCTACAAACTGACCCTCAAAGAACTGTTCTACGGTGAGTTCAGCTCCCACTTCTAACTTTTTTTCAGTTTCTTCAACGAAAGATTCATCGGATCGAAATTCATGTAAACTCAAGCCGGGTTCTGCAGAACTTGCAGCTAAATGACCCAAAACTGGTTTGGAGACTCGTCGACGTTTTCTAGTTGCCGTACCACGATCACCGTGAACTACTTGTACCGACTGATATTGATCCGTTTCTTGAGTCTTTATTTGAGTCACTCGATTCGGTGTAGCGTGTACAACCGTCACCGGAATGGATTCACCATCCACGCTGAAAATGCGAGTCATCCCGCTCTTGATTCCAATCATTCCTATCGTCATGACAAACTGACTTCACTTAAACTAACACAATAGAAGGTACAACCCCATTTATCCCTTCTACTTTGGGGCTATTGGTTTTGCACCAAATCGGTGCAATGTTGGGTTGGGTACCCTTTAGTGCTCAAGAGTCGATAGACTATCTACTGTGCACTAATTTGTGTCGATTTTTAGGTCTACATCTACTCCTGCAGCTAGTTCAAGTTTCATCAAAGCATCAATCGTTCGTTCCGGTGGATCTACGATGTACAACAGCCGTTTGTGGGTACGAATCTCATATTGATCCCGTGCATCTTTGTTGACGTGGGGTGATATCAAAACCGTGTATCGTTCGAGCCTAGTCGGCAATGGGATCGGTCCGAGTACCCTTGCGCCCGTCTGCTTGGTCGCCGAGATAATGTCCTCAGCCGACTGATCGATCAACTTGTGATCATAAGCCTTCAGTCGAATTTGGATACGATTTTCTTCGGCCACGTAGCCTTGCTTCCCAACGAATTCAAGATAACGAACCGTTTAGTCGCTGGGAGTGCACCCGCAAGTTACGGAACGATTTAAGGGGGAAAATTTTACAGAACGGAATATCAAAAGTAAACAATAATGATGATTTTTTTGTGAGAAATTGACAATCTGTTTCAATTCAGTGCTTTATGCGCTCATTTCACCTAACAGATGAACATCAAGTACTCATCATTCAACGAGCAGCCTCTAAAACGTGTACCGCACAAGCGCTACCTAACCCGATTACGTGGGTTAAACCAATCCTTGCATTGAGTACTTGTCGCCTACCCGCTTCCCCTCTCAAGTGAGTGCAAATTTCATAGACATTGGCGATACCTGTTGCACCTAAAGGATGTCCTTTGGAGAGTAGTCCTCCAGAGACGTTCACTGGAATCTTTCCTCCCAACTCGACAGTGCCTTCGTCAATGAGCTTTCCAGCTTCCCCATCTTCACACAGTCCCAAATTTTCGTAATGGATGATTTCTGCGGTCGCAAAGCAATCGTGTAGTTCGACCAGATCTAAATCTTCCGGTCCAATGCCGGCCATTTCATAAGCTTGCTTCGCAGCCAATCGGGTACAGGAGCTCACATCCGGCATCACGAGGTCACGTGCTTGCCAAGGATCAGAAGTCAGTGTGCTTGCTAGAATCTTAGCTGCACGATTTGACAAACCTAATTCTTTCATCTTCGATTCTGAGGCTAAAACAGCTGCGGCAGCACCATCTACATTGACCGAACACATCAACTTAGTGTTGGGATAAGAAACCATTTCCGCATTCATGACCACTTCAAGTGGTGTTTCTATCTGATACATAGCTTTGGGATTCATGGTCGCATGATGATGATTCTTGACACTGACCTTAGCAAACTGCTCAAAAGTAGTCCCATGCTTGCGTGAGTGCTCCAGTCCTAATTCAGCAAACACCGACGGCATAGTGCCAGAACCAAGCAATCCTTCAGAGGGTATTCCATCTTTAGAACCATCCTCCAACAAACCGCGACCCATTTTTTCAACCCCGACAGCTAAAACCAGGTCGTACAACCCAGCTTTGATCGAAGTCCAAGCTTCTCGAAACGCAGTTGCACCGGTTGCACACGCATTAGAAACGTTGACAACGGGAATGCCCGTTTGCCCTAATTCTTGCAAGATTTTTTGCCCGTTCATACCGTACGCCTGCAATAAATTACCGCAGAACAATGCCTGAATGTCGAACATATTTAACCCACAATCATCCAGCGCTAGCAAAGCTGATTCAGCACCTAGATTTGGTACACTTTTGTCCGGGTACCGACCGAACCGAACCATGTCAATTCCGACTACATAAACGTCCCTCAACATTAGCTCCTAATTTGAACTTAGTTGGCGATCGGGCGAAAGAAATAAGCCATATAGCTATTGCCTTCTTTATCTTTGCGACCGAGTGCATCCCCATAAACCACTTCGACAGGCATATCAAATTGAATTGACTTTGGATCCGGTTCTACGTCGATTAGGTTGCCCTTAACCGTCCCCCCTCCATCAAGATCAACCACTACTGAAACAAAGGGGACTTCGATACCCGGATACGAGCGACACACAATGCAGTAGGAATACAACTTTCCTCGGTTGGAAAGTTTGATTGCTTCCATGCTATCGCGTGCACCACATTTGGAACAAGCGAAACGCTCTCCGAGGAAGATGGCTCCACACTGGGTACACCTGTGCCCCTCCAAAAATGGATCAGCACCATCGGGTAACTTCAGATAATCAACTGCAGGTAGGGGTTGGTTTGCACTCAAGGTCGCATCTCATTGATCCATAGCCCAGATAGCGATTAGGACTCATTTGAGCCCTAATCGTAATGATAGATGTGCACACTCTAATGTGTTTGATGGGATGACATCAATAGGGAGGGTACTACTGAATAATCTTGGTGACCACGCCTGCACCAACGGTACGACCACCCTCGCGGATAGCAAATCGTAACCCTTCGTCCATAGCAATAGGGCTTATCAACTCGACATTGAGTTCGACGTTATCACCCGGCATCACCATTTCCACACCTTCGGTTAACGTAACTTCTCCGGTTACATCAGTGGTTCGGAAATAGAACTGAGGTCGGTAATGACTTTGGAATGGTGAATGTCTTCCACCTTCTTCCTTCGACAACACATAGACTTGTGCGCTGAATTTAGTATGAGGCGTAATGGAGCCGGGTAACGCTAACACTTGACCCCGTTCAACCTCGTCTCGTTTGATACCCCGCAAGAGTACCCCAATGTTCTCGCCTGCACGACCTTCGTCTAACAGCTTTCTGAACATTTCAACTCCGGTACACGTGGTTTTCTGGGTTTCTTTAATACCCACAATTTCGAGTTCATTACCCATTTGGACGATACCTCGATCTACCCGACCGGTTACAACCGTTCCACGACCAGAAATAGAGAACACATCCTCTATCGGCATCAAGAACGGAGCATCAATGGGTCGCTCAGGTTCGGGGATGTACTCATCCAAAGACTCTACCAATTTACGGATACTCTCTGCGCCATCTTCTCCATCGTCTCCTTCCATAGCTTTGAGTGCGCTTCCTGGAATGATGGGAGACTCTGGGTCAAATTCGTAGCTCTCTAGGAGCTCCTGGATTTCCATTTGTACGAGTTCAATAAACTCTTCACGATCTGCTTCGTCCAGCATATCAACCTTGTTCAGGTAGGTGATAATCCGAGGTACACCAACCTGTCTCGCCAACAAGATGTGTTCGCGAGTCTGAGGCATTGCACCATCAACTGCAGAGACCACCAAGATTGCACCATCCATTTGGGCAGCACCGGTGATCATATTCTTGATGTAATCCGCGTGTCCCGGACAATCTACGTGTGCGTAGTGTCGAGTATCTGACTCGTACTCTACGTGGGTTGTCGCAATGGTAATACCACGCTCTCTCTCTTCTGGGGCATTGTCGATCTCATCGAAATTCTTCACGTCGCCAGCACCAGAATCCGCTGCGCACACCATTGTCATTGCAGCAGTCAATGTTGTTTTTCCGTGGTCAACGTGACCAATGGTCCCCACATTGACGTGCGGCTTTGTGCGTTCAAATTTTGCTTTCGCCATTTAATTCAATTCTCCAAAATACGTTAACTCGATGTGGTCGACATTCGTCTTCATGCTTCAACCCAATCAAACTGACTGGATTGCCTCCTGTACAGACTGAGGAACTTCCTCATATCGATCAAACTCCATGGTAAAAGTAGCTCTACCTTGAGTAGACGAACGGAGATCCGTCGCATACCCAAACATTTCACCCAGAGGGACTGAAGCCCTCACAATTTTACCCGCCGGACTCTCGTCCATGCCTCCTATGAGTCCGCGGCGACGATTTAAGTCACCCACCACATCACCCAAAAAGTCCTGTGGGGTGACTACTTCAACGGACATGACCGGTTCTAACAGCACGGGATCTCCTCGACGAGCACCCTCTCGCATCGCTGTTGAACCAGCAATCTTAAATGCAACCTCACTCGAATCTACTTCGTGAAAGGATCCATCAATTAAAGTAGCTTTGACGTTAATCATAGGAAATCCTGCGACAACGCCATTGGTCATTTGTTCCTGAATCCCTTTGTTTACAGCGGGGATGTACTCTCGTGGAACTGCTCCACCGACAATTTCGTCAACAAATTCGTAGTTTTCTGAACTTCCTACAAGTGGCTCAAATCGTACCAATACATGAGCAAACTGACCGCGACCACCAGATTGTCGTACGTGCCTTGCTTCGGTTTCAGTGGATTTGCGAATCGTTTCTCGATAGGCGACCTGAGGCCTACCAATATTGGCATCAACGTTGAACTCGCGCTTCATTCGATCCAAGATGATGTCCAAGTGCAGCTCGCCCATCCCAGCAATGAGGGTCTGACCTGATTCTTCATCAGATGAAACTCGGAACGAAGGATCTTCTTTAGCCAGTTTCGACAGTGCTACTGACATACGGTTTTGATCTGCAACAGATCTCGGTTCAACCGCTACATGAATCACAGGTTCTGGGAACACCATACGCTCAAGGGTGACTTGAGCTTGTTCATCACACAGCGTATCTCCGGTAGTTACGTCTTTCAAACCCACAGCTGCAGCAATATCACCCGCTCGAACTTCTTGAATTTCTTTTCGGCTGTTGGAGTGCATCTGCATCATTCGACCGATTCGTTCACGCCGCGATCGAGTTGCGTTGTAGATACGATCTCCTGTATTCAAAACACCCGAATAAACCCTGAAGAAGGTGAGTGTGCCTACATAAGGATCAGTGGCAATCTTGAAAGCAAGCGCAGAAAAGGGTTGAGAATCATCAGAACTTCGGGAAGTTTTAGTCGTTCCATCTTTCTCGACACCTTCAATTGCTGCCACTTCGTTGGGTGCAGGTAAATATTCGATGACTGCATCCAGTACGGGTTGGATACCTTTATTCTTGAATGCGGTTCCGCAAACAGCAGGAACTATCTCGTTTGCTAGTGTTCGCTCTCTAATACCTTGACGAATTACTTCTTCACTCATTTCTCTCCCTTCAAGATATTTTTCCATCAGGGACTCGTTAGCTTCTACCGCTGCTTCAATCATCCGCTCTCGGTAGCTTTTTGCATCATCGATTAGGTCAGCTGGGATTTCTTCTTCACGAACGCTAACCCCCATATCGGCCACGTCCCAATAGAGCGCTTTCATGGTCACTAAATCTACTACTCCAGCAAACTCTTCTTCGGATCCTATTGGGAACTGAAGTGCGACAGGTTTAGCACCCAAGCGATCACGGATCTGATCGACCACCCGCAAAAAATTTGCGCCAGCTCGATCCATCTTGTTGACGAAAACCATCCTTGGAACTCCGTATCGGTCAGCTTGTCTCCAAACTGTTTCCGACTGTGGTTCCACTCCAGCGGTACCACAAAAAACAACGACAGCACCATCCAACACTCGCAGACTTCGTTCTACTTCAATGGTGAAGTCAACGTGTCCGGGTGTATCAATGATGTTGACTCGATGTTCGGGATATTGTTCACGACTCCCCTTCCAAAACGTAGTGGTTGCAGCGGACGTAATCGTGATGCCGCGTTCCTGTTCTTGTTCCATCCAGTCCATCACTGCAGCACCATCGTGAACTTCACCAATCTTATGTGAAATCCCGGTATAGAACAGAACACGTTCGGTAGTCGTAGTCTTGCCAGCGTCGACGTGAGCGACGATGCCAATATTTCTGTAACGCTCAAGTGGCGTGCTACGCGCCATTATTCCATAGCCCTGATGTTATCTAGTTGGAAAGACTGTGAAAAGTACTAATTGCTGAGACGGAGATAAACCGAAATCAGTATCGATAGTGTGCAAAAGCTCTGTTTGCTTCTGCTTGTCGATGTGTATCTGTTCTCTTTCGTACTGCACCACCGCGACCATTTGAAGCATCAATTAACTCACCTGCTAGTCGGGAAGCCATCGTTTTTTCGCTGCGACCGCGTGCACTGTCTACTAGCCATCGCATTGCTAGCGCTGTTCGACGTGATGGTCTCACTTCAATAGGAACAGGCAGTGTCGAACCCCCGACACGTCTAGATTTCACTTCCGTAATAGGTGCCACTTCCTGGAGAGCTTTATCAAACACCTCCAACGGATTAGTGTGCAACCGAGTTTCCACAATTTCCAAAGCACCATAAACGATGCGTTCAGCAACCGATTTTTTGCCACTTTCCATCACGTGATTGATGAACTTAGCAACCGTTTCGTTGTTGTACTTGGGATCGGGTAAGATGACCCGTTTGGTGATGACTCGACGTCTTGACATGGTCTAGCTCGTTATTCTTAAACTAAATTTGGCTCGGGCGTTTGGTTCCATATTTGGAACGGCCTTGTTTTCTATCATCGACACCTGTGGCATCCAAGGTTCCACGAATCGTGTGATAACGAACACCCGGTAAATCCTTGACACGACCACCTCGAATGAGCACTGTGCTATGTTCCTGCAAGCTATGACCTTCACCGGGGATATAAGAATTAACTTCGTATCCATTCATCAGTCGCACACGACAAACTTTGCGCATAGCAGAGTTCGGCTTCCTAGGTGTGGTGGTATACACTCGAAGACACACACCCCGCTTTTGGGGATTTCCTTCGAGTGCTATGGAAGGACTCTTCTTTACTTTGCGCCTTCGCGGTTTGCGAATTAACTGACTAATGGTTGCCAATACTCTTGCTCCTCTATTGTGTCGTGGTCTTGACTTACGAACCAGACAAGGTCAGGTATTTTAGGGAAAACACAGTTTTGTGGATAGAAATGGACATCAATCACAGATCGTCTTCCATTGATAGCATTTCCGCAAGTGAACGTTCAATCTCGTCAGAAGTTGCATTTCTGCTTTCGCCTTCTTGAATGATCTGTTCTTCTTGTCGTCTTTGCTTTCTGCGTCGGTGATACTCCAAGCCCGTTCCAGCAGGAATCAATCGTCCTACTACCACATTCTCTTTGAGACCGCGTAGTCGATCCACTTTACCTGTCACAGATGCTTCGGTGAGTACCCGAGTGGTTTCCTGGAAGGATGCTGCGGAGATAAATGAATCTGTGGACAGTGAACCACGTGTGATCCCGAGCAAGATACGTCGAAACTCTGGTAATGCCTTGCCTTCTGCAGTGAGTCTTTCAATCTCACCACGCATTTCGGAGTATTCCACTTGCTCTCCACGAACAAAGTTCGACTCACCACTACTTTCGATTTCAACCTTACGAATCATTTGCCTGACGATCACTTCAATGTGCTTATCGTTGATCAATACACCCTGTAATCGATATACGTCTTGAATACCGTTGATGATGTATTCGGAGAGATCAGCAACCCCTCGTAGTCTCAGAACATCGTGCGGGTCGGTCGCACCATCAACGATGGTCTCACCCTTGGTAACCCGCTGTCCTGGGAAGACTGCCACGTTGCGTGTCTTGGGAATCAGTGTTTCCACGGGATCTGCAGGTTCACCGGTTTCAGTATCATCCGGTGTGATGACCAGACGTACTTTGGTGAGTGTCTCTTTTCCGAAGCTGACTTCGCCACTCGCTGCAGCGAGTACTGCATTTTCTTTTGGCTTACGTGCTTCAAAGAGCTCAATAACTCGAGGTAATCCACCGACAATGTCGTCAGTACGCTTGATGTCAACCGGAACTTTAGCAACGACTTCACCGACGTAAATCTTCTTGCCTTCTTGAGCGACCATTTCAGCTTCAGCAGGCAGGACGTAGTTTGCAAGAACTTCAGATGCTTTCGCTCGGGTGCGTCGGATTTCTACTCCAGGACGAAGTCCTATGCCCGTTTCAGGTCGTTCAGACTCTGGAATTACGGTCAAGTACGTCATACCGGTATCTTCATTCACACTCTGGCGAACCGAACGACCTTCTTCCATGTCAACGAAACGGACATGCCCCTCAACTTCTGAAACGATTGACTGTTTGTGTGGATCCCATCTCGCGATGATCTGTCCCGGCACAACATCGTCACCGTCCTCGACCCCAAGTACTGCACCATAGGGCAACTCATAGCGTTCCCGTTCACGACCTCGTTCATCCAAAATCATGACCTTACTACTTCGAGTCACAACGATTAAGTTACCATCCGGATTTCGCTTAGCGTTCAAATTCTGGAACTTGAGTGTTCCCCCATGTTCGACTTGAACGGTATCGTCAGCCATTGCACTGGATGCTGCTCCACCAAAGTGGAATGTTCGCAGTGTCAGCTGAGTACCCGGTTCACCGATAGACTGTGCAGCAATGACACCGACCGCTTCACCAATATTAACAATGTGACCTCTTGCTAGGTCTCGGCCATAGCACTTAGTGCACAAACCAAACTTTGTTTCACACGTAATTGGAGATCGAACGAATATTTCATCGAATCCCATCTCTTCAATGCGTTGCACCCAATCTTCGTCGATGATGGTACCGGCAGGAATGGCTTCAACACCCGTTTCTTGATCGATCACTGTCTTGGCGACTACACGACCGAGTACTCGTGACGACAGTGGTTCAACCACTTCACCACCCTCAATTTTTGCTGTGATTCTCAATCCTTCGGTCGTACCACAATCCTGTTCGGTAATGACCAAATCTTGGGCCACATCCACCAATCTACGTGTCAAATACCCCGCATTAGCAGTCTTTAGCGCGGTATCAGCCAGACCTTTTCGAGACCCGTGAGTCGAAATGAAGTACTCATTCACTGTCAGACCTTCTCTAAAGTTTGACACGATGGGAGTTTCAATGATGGTTCCATCGGGACGCGCCATCAAACCACGCATCCCCGCTAACTGACGAATCTGTGCGGGGGATCCTCTTGCCTTGGAATCGGCGTAGATGAAGATGGAATTGAACGAATCTTGTTCTTCCTCGTTACCCGATGTGTTGACAACCGTTTCCTTTGAGATACCGTTTAACATTTCAGAAGCGATCCGATCACTCGCTCGAGTCCAAATGTCAACTGCTTTGTTGTACTTTTCAGTGGTTGACAGCAAGCTATCTCGGAACTGATGCTCAAGATCAGTAATTTCAGAATACGAACTCTGAACAATCTCTTCTTTCTCAGCTGGAATAACGAGATCATCCACACCAATGGAACAGCCAGCGTAGGTTGAATACTTAAACCCTGCATACATTAGCTGGTCAGCAAAAATGACCGTTTCCTTTAATCCTACACGACGATAGCACAGATCTACTAAATCGGAAATCTCACCACGTTTAAGCACCTTGTTCACACAAGAGAAGTTCAATTGAGCAGGTAAAATTTCGGACAACAGAGCACGACCCACGGTGGTATCGACAATGTGTGAGTGGAGTTCACCATCCGGGCTGGTTTCTTCGAGTCTTAGCTTGATTCGAGCATGGAGTTCGACTGCTTCGTTGAAGTAGGCTCGTTCAACTTCTGCAGTATCCATAAAGGTCATACCTTCGCCTTTACCGGCCACACGGTCTCGGGTGAGGTAGTACAGACCCAGAACAACATCCTGGTTGGGTACGATGATTGGTTCACCATTGGCGGGTGAAAGAATGTTGTTCGTCGACATCATCAAAGCTCGTGCTTCTAGCTGAGCTTCAAGAGTCAACGGTACATGTACCGCCATTTGGTCACCGTCAAAATCTGCGTTAAAGGCAACACACACTAAGGGATGCAACTGAATTGCCTTTCCTTCGATGAGTTTCGGTTCAAATGCTTGAATTCCTAATCGATGGAGAGTCGGAGCGCGATTCAACAGTACAGGATGCTCACGAATGACCGTTGCTAGGATGTCCCAAACTTGAGGATCTTCCTCATCGATCATCCGCTTGGCATGCTTAATGGTGTCTGCCATCTGGCGACGTTGGAGTTCACCCAATACAAACGGTCTGAACAGCTCCAGCGCCATTTTTTTCGGCAACCCACATTCATGGAGTTTGAGTTCGGGTCCAACAACGATTACAGATCGACCGGAAAAGTCAACACGCTTTCCAAGCAAGTTTTGTCGGAATCGACCTTGCTTACCCTTGATCATGTCAGAAAGGGACTTCAGCTGACGCTTGTTCGCACCAACGATAGCACGACCACGTCGACCGTTATCCAACAGTGCATCCACAGATTCTTGCAACATTCGTTTCTCATTCCGAATGATGATTTCCGGTGCGCTGAGTTCCAATAGTTTGCGAAGTCGGTTATTTCGGTTGATGACTCGTCGATACAGATCATTCAGATCTGAAGTTGCAAACTGTCCGCCTTCCATCGGAACCAATGGTCGCAAATCGGGTGGAAGCACTGGTAGAGTTCGAAGAATCATCCAACCAGGTTTGTTACCTGAAGTCATGAATGCTTCCATCAACTTCAGACGCTTCGACAGCTTCTTAATCTTTGATTCAGAATTGGTGCTATCGATTTCCTCTCGGAGTTTCGCAGATTCTTCCTCTAAATCAATCTTTTCGAGTAGATCCGCAATGCCGTCTGCACCCATTTTTGCTTCAAACGAGTGTTCACCATATTCTTCAACAACTAGCGCATAGTCTTCATCGGTGAGTAAAGATCCCACTTTCAGGGGTGTGAGTTTGGGATCGGTGACGATATAAGAATCAAAATGCAACACACGTTCGATTTCTCGAAGCGTAATGTCAAGCATCAATCCAATCCTCGATGGGAGTGATTTCAAAAACCAAATGTGTGCGACCGGACACGCGAGGTCAATATGACCCATGCGTTCTCTACGCACTTTTTTAGTCGTAACTTCTACCCCACACTTTTCACAGATCACCCCTCGGTGTTTCATGCGCTTGTACTTTCCACAGAGACATTCGTTGTCTTTCATGGGACCGAAAATCTTGGCACAGAACAAGCCGTCTCGCTCGGGCTTTAGAGTTCGATAGTTAATGGTTTCCGGCTTACGAACTTCACCAAAAGACCAGGACCGAATTAAGTCTGGAGAAGCTAACCCAATCTTAATAGAGTCGAAGTCATCGACAGAATGTGTTTTGCGAGGGACGGGCCCAAACAGGTCTACCACGATATATCTCCTTAATCCGTACCTAGTGTTAAATCAATAGCGAGTGACTTGACTTCCCGCGACAATACATTGAATGATTCAGGCATTCCAGGCTCAATGCGGTAGTCCCCTTCGACGATATTCTTGAAGATCTTTCCACGGCCTTCGACATCATCTGATTTCACCGTGAGAATTTCCTGCAAGGTATAAGCCGCACCATAGGCTTCCAGTGCCCACACCTCCATTTCACCAAATCGTTGTCCACCCAACTGAGCTTTTCCGCCTAAGGGTTGTTGTGTCACCAGAGCGTAGGAGCCAGTGGATCGAGCGTGCATCTTCTCGTCAACCAAGTGATTCAACTTCAACATATACATATATCCGACCGTAATGGGTCGGTCAAACCGTCTACCAGTCCGCCCATCGTAGAGATAAGTTTGACCACTCTGTGGTAGACCAGCAAGGTGAAGCAGATTCTTGATGTCAGTCTCTCTTGCCCCGTCAAATACTGGTGTTGAAACAGGAATCCCGTTCTTCAATTCTTGGGCAAGATTGAGTATTTCGGTGTCATTGAGCTCATCAAAGTTCATGCTCTTACCGTCCATTTGTCCGTAGACAGACTCCAGGTATTTTCGTAGTTCAGAAGCTATTGCTTGCTGTTGTACGAGTCGGTTGATCTGTTGACCGATTCCGTGAACGGCCCAACCTAGGTGGGTTTCCAGAACCTGTCCGATATTCATTCGAGAGGGTACACCAAGCGGATTGAGCACGATGTCTACGGGTTCACCGTTTTCGTCGTAGGGCATATCTTCGACCGGCATTACGACCGAAATCACGCCTTTATTTCCGTGTCTCCCCGCCATTTTGTCGCCCGGTTGGATGCGGCGTTTAGTCGCAATATAAACCTTGACGTATTTGATTACGCCTGGTGGGAGTTCGTCGGGTCTTTGAAGCTTTTCCTGCTCCTTTTCCAGTCGACGGACACGTTCGGATTTGTCTCTCTCTAGCATCTTCAGAGCTTCTTCGAGCTCACGATTGATGCTGTCATCTTCGACGTGGAGGTCTGACCACTCAGAGCGTTCGAGCTTAAGCAGATAGTCTGCAGTAAGTTTTGAACCTGCGTTTAATCCAGGAGCATTGACTACGATTTCACCGGTCAGCTTCTTCACGAGTTCTGCATAAATTGCGTTTTCGTGAATGCGATAACGGTCGGAAATATCCTGTTCAATGGAATGGAGCTCATCTTCCATGATGGCCACCGTACGCGCATCTTTCTCGACACCATCTCGCGTGAATACTCGGACATCTACTACAGTACCTTGAACATCGGATTTCACTCGTAGGGATGTGTCTTTCACATCAGACGCTTTTTCACCGAAGATTGCCCGTAATAGTTTTTCTTCTGGCGTAAGCTGGGTTTCTCCCTTGGGAGTCACCTTACCTACAAGAATGTCTCCTGCCTTAACTTCGGCACCGATATAAACGATTCCGGATTCATCTAATTTACTTAACGCTGACGGACTGACATTCGGGATGTCAGCCGTAATCTCTTCCGGACCGATCTTGGTCTCCAACGCCGAACACTCAAGAACCTTGATGTGTACGCTAGTGAATCGATCTTCGCGAACGACACGTTCAGATACCAAAATGGAATCTTCATAGTTGTAACCATTCCAGACCATGAACGCAATGCGCATGTTCTGTCCTAGCGCTAACTCACCTAAATCAATCGAAGGGCCATCAGCCAGAATATCTCCAGCTTTAACGTGGTCTTTAGGTTTAACGACTGGTCGCTGATTGATACAAGTGTCTTGATTAGATCGAGTAAATTTGGTGAGAGTGTAGATGTCGATGCTACGTTCATCATCAGATCGCGCTGAAGTCGCTCGAACCACAATTCTGCGTCCGTCTACGAGTTCTACTACTCCCGCACGTTTTGCAGTAACGCAAGCACCCGAATCCCGAGCAACCTGACGTTCCACACCCGTACCGACCAACGGAGCTTCCGTTCGGATGGTGGGGACTGCCTGCCGCTGCATGTTTGAGCCCATCAAACCTCGATTAGCTTCGTCGTGTTCTAGGAACGGAATCAACGCGGCAGAAATGGAAACAATCTGCTTAGGTGAGACATCCATAAATTGGACATCACGTGGGTCTGCTTTGGTAAATTCGTTGCCATAACGAACATCAATGATTTCGTCTACGAACTCACTCTTCTCATTCAAGGGAGAACTCGCTTGTGCAATACGATACTCACCTTCATTGATGGCAGATAGATACTCAAACCCTCTTGTGACCGTACCATTCTTAACCCGACGATACGGAGTTTCAATAAAGCCGTATGGGTTGATTCGTGCATAGGTCGAAATGGAGTTAATCAGTCCAATAGTCGGACCTTCAGGAGTTTCAATCGGACAAATTCGTCCGTAGTGAGTGGGATGGACATCCCGAACCTCAAAACCTGCATGTTCTCGTGTCAACCCACCGGGTCCGAGTGCGGACACTCGACGTTTGTTGGTCACCTCAGAGAGTGGATTGTTGTGATCCATAATCTGGGAAAGCTGATGCTTTCCAAAAAACTCACGAATGGCTCCAGCGATAGGTTTAGCATTGATGATGTCTTGGGGCATCAAACCTTCGCTATCCGCAAGTGATAATCGGTCTCGGACAGCACGTTCTACACGAACCAAACCAACACGAAACTGGTTTTCCGCCATTTCACCTACTGAACGAACACGGCGATTACCCAAGTTGTCGACATCATCTACGGTCCCTCGACCATTACGAATATCAATCAACATCTTGATCACCCGGATGATGTCATCGGTATGAAGAATGCTGGAATCTGCGTGTGAATTGTCTTGTAACCGACGGTTGAACTTCATTCGTCCAACGTTCGAGAGGTCGTATCGGTCGTTCTCAAAAAACAACGTTCGGAACAAGTGCGAAGCAGAGTCTTCAGTGACTGGCTCACCCGGCCTCATGACGTTGTAGATTTCAAAGACGGATCGGATGCGGTTTTCCGACGGATCTTTACGCAAAGTATCTGAGATGAAAGCACCTTGATCCAAGTCGTTGGTATAGATAGTTTCAATCATCCGTATACCCAGACCCAAAATTCGATCAATGTGTTCTTCTGTGAGTTGGGTATTGCAAGGCACCACAACTTCACCTGTTTCGGGATCTTCGATATCCGAAGCAATGGTCTGATTGACCAAAAACTCCTTCGGAACTTCGTGACGACGAATTTTCGCCCGAATCATTTCACGGACGTGTCGTTGAGTGATTAAATGACCTGCTTTAGCAACGATTTGATCTTCAATTTCGATGTCGAACAGTGTTCGCACACCGATGAGTCGTTCAGGCACACACTTCCAAATGATGGTTCCATCTTTGCGAAGGGTGTAATGATTCAGTTCAAAGAATGTGGTGAGGATTCGTTCATCGGTGTATTCCACACCATCAACGTAATACATAGCTCGCAGGAATTGGGTGATCGGCAACTTCTTTCTCCGATCGATTCGAACGTACAGATATTCTTTCTGTTCTTTGGATTCATATCCAAACTCGAAGTCCAACCAGGAACCCCGATAAGGAATAACACGAGCGTTGTAGAGCAGTCTTCCCGAAGCATGGGTTTTACCTTTGTCATGGCTAAACAGTACACCGGGTGATCGATGCAATTGGGATACAACTACCCTTTCCGTTCCGTTGATGATGAAGCTTCCTGTTGGTGTCATCAGTGGAATTTCACCAATATACACTTCCTGATCGGTTACTTGTTTGATCTTACCGGTCTCGCGACCGTAGATGATGAGTCGAACCGTTACATGAAGGGGCGCAGCATAGGTGATACTGCGTGAGATACAGTCTTCTAAATCGAAGCTTGGGGTATCAAATCGATATGAGACGTAATAGAGGTAAGCAGTTTGAGAGTTGTTTTCCATAGGGAACATGGAATGGAAGGCAGCGTGCAATCCAATCTCTTCCCTTTCGTCCGGGGGGACATCTGCTTGTAGAAACTTACGATAGGATTCGCGTTGAATAGCGAGTAAGTCATTCAGCTCAAGTGGTTCATCGAGCCGAGAAAAGTCCTTGCGTAAGCGTTTCTTTTCTGTGAAGGTATAAGACATCAATGTCTCCTAACAAGGATCGCCATCCAGTACTCGCCGGATAGCGTGAGGTCAAACGTGGGAACGTTTAGGGTTCAGAGGTGTGAAAAAGTTCGAGCTTTGAATTAGATTAGCTCTACCGTTCCACCAGCTTCTTCGAGTTTTGACTTAACGTCTTGCGCTTCGTCTTTGCTAACTTGTTCTTTAACGGTACAGGGTGCATCATCGACAAGAGCCTTGGCATCTTTGAGACCAAGTCCAGTGATTTCGCGAACTAATTTGATGATGCCAACACGTTTCTCTGGGGTTGCTACAAGCTTAATGTCGAACTCTGTTTGTTCTTCTGCTTGAGCACCACCACCGTCGTCTCCAGCAGCAACCGGTGCAGCAGCTACAGCTGCGGCTGCGGTTACGCCAAACTTCTCTTCCATTGCACCGACTAGATCGACAACTTCCATTACCGACATATCGGCGATTGCATTGAGTATATCGTCTTTGCTAAGACTCATACAGCATTCTCCTTGTACGACTAAAAATTAGATTTGTGGTTATATGCTGGGGTTAACCAGACTCTTTACTTGCCCGAATCGGTCAACAGTACGCACCAATTTGGTGGGTACTGCATTCAATACTTGTGCGAGCTTCGTGACCGGTCCTAAGATGACAGACATGAGTTGTGCTATGGCTTCATCACGGGTAGGTAGGGATGCAATAGCATCCAGTTGGTCTCCAGAACAATAAGTCCCAGAAACCGAAATCGCCCTCACCTCTAAGTGAGTGCCATTCTTCAACGTTTCTTTGATTAAGCGAGCACCCGCTCCCGGGTCACCTGTTGAAAACGCAAACATAGTCGGCCCGCTTATGTCAGCAGTTAAACATTCGTGATCAGTGTCTTTCAGAGCTAATCGCGCAAGTGTGTTTCGAACTACCTTTAATTCAACGTTGTTTTCGCGAGCTTGTTTACGCATAACCGTTAACTGTTCAACGGTCATACCACGATAGTCGGTTACCACCGCGGATACTGAATCTTCTACTGTTGCGCGAGTCGCTTCGACAATTTGTTGCTTATCGCTGTACGCGAGTGTCATAACAATCCGAAATGTATTTAAAGTGAATCGATGATGTAAAAATCAGACTTCGATGCTCGCACCCTCTAGAACCATTCCGGGTCCCATGGTTGAGGACAAAGTGATTTTCTTGAGATAAGTACCTTTGGCTGCTGCAGGACGAGCTTTCTTCAGATCTTCCAACAAGGCAGCAATGTTTTCTTTAATGTGTGCGGGTTCTTGACCCACTTGACCTACACAACCATGAACCACACCACCCCGATCTGCACGAAACTGTACTTGACCTGACTTAGCATTCTTAACTGCTACTGTCATGTCATTGGTTACGGTGCCAGATTTTGCGTTGGGCATAAGCCCTCGCGGACCCAATATTCGACCCAATTTACCCATGACTCGCATGCTGGAGGGTGTCGCCAAAACCACATCAAAGTCGTAATCGCCTTTGGTCACTCTCTCCGCGAGATCTTCGAGGCCAACAACGTCTGCTCCAGCGTCTTTGGCAGCTTGGGCTTGTTCACCAGCAGCAAAAACAGCGACTTTAACCTCCTTCCCGATTCCATGAGGGAGTGTCGTCGCACCGCGTACGATTTGGTCTGAACGACGCGGATCAATACCGAGATTGACCGCGACATCCAAGGACTCCTTGAACTTCGTGGTTTTTGCTAATTTATTGAGTAGGGTGACCGCTTCTTCTACGGAATATTTCCGATTGAAGTCAACGGTTTCTTGAATTGCTTTTTGTCTTTTGTTGAGCTTAACCATCTAGATTCATTCCACCTCAATTCCCGCACTCCGTGCGCTGCCTGCAAGAGTTCGTACAGCTGCGTCCATATTGGCTGCGGTTAGATCGGGTTCTTTTATTTTTGCGATTTCTTCGAGTTGTTGTCGGGTGACCTTGCCTACTTTTTCGGTATTGGGAACTCCACTACCCTTTTCGATCCCTGCAGCTTTCCGGATCAGGACGGATGCAGGGGGACTCTTGGTGATATAGGTGAAGCTGCGGTCGGTATAGACTGTGATGACGCACGGTATGGGCATACCCGCTTCAAGCTTCTGGGTTTGGGCATTAAATGACTTTGTGAACTCAACGATATTGACCCCATGTTGACCCAAAGCAGGGCCTACCGGTGGGGCGGGCGTAGCCTGACCTGCCGGAACTTGCAACTTGATATATGTTTGAATCTTCTTAGCCATAAAAGTTCAATAGAACGTCCCCCTGCAGTCCTTGCTGCAAGGAAGCGTGAGCCAAAACTGTGTCTATCCTTTCTCGACCTGTGAAAAGTCGAGCTCTACTGGAGTGGATCGTCCGAATATCGTCACTGATACCACCAGACGATTCTTCTCGTAATTGACCTCCTCGACAATGCCATTGAAGTCCACGAACGGGCCCTCAATCACACGTACTAACTCGCCGGGTCCAAATAACGTCTTCGGGGTAGCCTTATCGTTCCCCTGTTCTATTCTATCCAAAATTAAATTTGCTTCACGATCTGAGATAGGAAGGGGTTTACCTTTCTTCCCACCAATGAAGCCTTTGATACGTGGTGTCGAGTTAACGATTTGCCAAGTATCTTCGTTCATTTCCATCTGTACTAGGATGTAACCTGGAAAGAACTTGCGTTCACTTTTTCGTTTTTGACCTGCCTTCATTTCCACTACTTCTTCAGCGGGCACGAGAACGTCACCGAAAGAATCTTTGTGCTCAGACAATTCGATTCTTTCGCGGAGTACTTCCGCGACTTTCTTTTCGTAACCCGAGTACGCATTGACCACGTACCAAGATTTTTGGATGAGGGGTGATGGACTCGTTTCCGTCTGTGACTGTGACATCAGTAGGTTTAGGTTATCTCAAAATCAATTGAACGAGCCAAGACAAAAATGAGTCTAGCCCCCATAGGATGAGTGCAAACACTAAGATCAGAATGAGCACGATTGCGGTGGTTTGTACGGTTTCGGGCCGAGTAGGCCAAATCACACGTCGTATTTCTGAACGGGCATCGCGCATCAGCGTCCATAAATTTCGCCCCATTTCGGTTTGCAGAGCGATGAAAACGCAAATGACTGCGAGAGCAACCAAACCAAGTGCTCGATAGAACACAGAAAATTCGTCGAATTGCCAGTTGCCCCAAATTCCACCAATCACGATCAATATGACAGCAAACCATTTGATGCGATCAAAGGGACTCAATCCAACCTTTTCTTGGTTTTTTGCTGGTGTCGCCACAAGCGTTTATTTCCTCCTTTGAAACTTTAGCATTTTGAACGAATTGAAGTGGCAGACCAGGAGGGCATCGAACCCCCAACCTGCGGTTTTGGAGACCGCCGCTCTGCCAATTGAGCTACTGGTCTATAAATCTTGTCTTGAAGCAAATCTAAATTCAGACTCTGATTTTGATGTACTTTTCGTCGTACTCTCTCCTGTTCCTCGATGAGCTAATCTTGAGTGGTGCTCACAATCGGACTTGAACCGATGACCTCTTCCTTACCAAGGAAGTGCTCTACCTGCTGAGCTATGTGAGCGATGATAGACTGTTGTCTACTTAGATTACGTTATCTTCTATTTTCCTGCAGTGGTGCGGGCAGCGGGAATCGAACCCGCGCCATCAGCTTGGAAGGCTGAGGTTCTACCACTAAACAATGCCCGCGTCTTTCTTACATTAGCGTACCAAACAGTCAATGGTGGAGGGGGGAGGATTCGAACCTCCGAAGTCTTAGACGTCAGATTTACAGTCTGATCCCTTTGGCCGCTCGGGAACCCCTCCCGAAAGCGGGAACACCATCATTCACATTAAAGGAAGCGAATTTTCTCTATTCCGGTTGATTTGTCAAGGCAATTTTAGCGATTTTTGACATTGATGGTGAAATTAGTGCGTGAATCAAAGCTTTGTGTGGATATGAGTGATATTCTTCTATTCACCCTACAATTTTCTACTTTAGAGTCTGTTCTCTTACCTGGTTCCACCATCAATCAGCGATTCTCCGACACTTTTCATAAATTTACCCTAGGTAACTTGAGGGCACTTCGACCATGTGTGAGTGTACCACTCAACCAGCCGTCTGCACCGGCATGTGTCTCTCTGATACAAAAACGTTGTCAACCAAAATTGTGAACTCGCACTATCAACAATGGTGCTGATGTGATACCACCCTCTGCTTTTTTGCGCCAAAGAACCATAGGGTTACCCTCAGCGCTGTTCACATACTGTTGGTAGTGCGAGTTTTGCGAGAGTCTGATGTAACCCATAATCGTCTGGGTGTTGGGTTTCCAGGAAGAGCTGGAAGCATTCGTTCACATGTGGGGATGTTGTCGAGTCTAGTTGTACCGGATGATCATGTATCTCGAGCAGGATTCAGCATAAATGGGGATTGAAATAGGGACGACTTGTGAGCCTCCTCCAGACTTTGATTCAACCATCATCAACAACAATACACCGGTCCTAATTGGACACACAGAGCCGGACTTTCGTCAACGACATGTTATAGGGTACGACCAGAAATCAGTGATCTGTTTGGTGACGATTTAGTGACCCACTTAGATTTCCTAGCTTCGCTTGTTCATGTTAGTACACTTTTGCTTTGCAAGAGCTTATGATGCGTTTACTGTCCCATGTTTCTTCAAACTGTACGCAAACTACATTCTTGGAAATTTCGAGTTACTAATGCATGCATCCAACCTTGGGCAGAGCCAACCCACGTGTTCCAACAGCGGACTGGAATATCATCACGTGAGTGGTAGTTCACAGTAGTTCGTTAAATGCCCTCAGAGTTCCGCTAGTAGGATTGAATTAGTGTCTAATTCGAAAATCACCGTAGAACAAAAAGCACTCCTTGATTACCAAGGAAAGCTCCTACACGAGGTCTCGAGATCCTTTGCTTTGGCTACTCCTCAGCTACCTGTAGATCTCCAGCTCGCGGTAGGCAATGTCTATTTGTTGTGTCGAGTAGCGGATACCATCGAAGATGCTCCAAATCTGGAAACCGAACAGAAAGAGATCTTTCTCGAACGCTGGGCAGGTGTGGTCGCCGATCGAGAAGATGTTCAAGCATTTGCAGAGGATTTTGGTGCCGTTCTCGACGAGTCTACAAGTCAACACGAACGAAATTTGGTAGCTGATACTCCTCGTCTTGTGAACATTACTCACAACTTAAACTCAGCACAACGCGCCTCGATAGAGCGTTGTACAGAAATCATGACCACTGGTATGGCGGAATTTCAATTCGAGGTGAGTCCGGAGGGTTTAAACAATCTAATCCGTTTTGACCGTTACTGCTACCATGTTGCAGGAGTGTTCGGTGAAACACTCACTGACCTATTTTGTGACTATTCGAGTGAAATCGATGAGGTACGAGATGATCTTTTTGTGTTGTCTTCCTCCTACGGTCAAGGCCTACAGATGACCAATATCCTGAAAGACATTTGGGAAGACAAAGCCCGAGGAGTTTGCTGGTTGCCCAATGATGTCTTCGAAGCCTTTGGAGTTGCACTCCGTACGTTGGTGCCTGGTCAAGCAGATCCTGGTTTTATAGGTGGACTCAATCAGTTAATCTCTCTCGCTGTGGGTCACCTTCGCAACGCTTTTGACTACATTACTTTGATCCCAAAAAACGAAGCTGGCATTCGCCGATACTGTCTATGGTCACTGGGAATGGCGATACTCACACTCAGACGAATTTATGCGACACCGACTTATACCACAGGAGGAGAAGTCAAGATCTCTCGTAACGCAGTCAAAACTGTGATCGTTGCTGTCGAAGCATTGGCCCGATCCAATCCCATGCTCAAGCTCTTTTTCAGGAGCGTTGATCTCGGACTGCCAGTCAGTCGGATCCCTACCAACGTCCGTAACCCCAAACTGGGATTACGGACGGCAGAGCCCAGCGCGCCCACAGCGAATGATTTCGTCTTTCAGAAAGAAATCCTGCAAAGGGTATCGGTTACTTATGCAAAAACTCTACCACAACTACCAGAACCGTTGCGAACTGTGGTTGAGAACTCATATTTGCTTTGTCGAATCACAGACACCATAGAAGACGATCCTAAACTAGAACGCGAACTCAAAGAGCATTACTTTCAAAGACTGATCTCAGTCATGAATCGACATGAAGATTCAACACCTTTTGCAAAGGAGCTGAGTGCTACACTCTCTACAGTTACTGTAGAGAGTAATCGGGATTTGATTCGAGAATCAGAAAAGATATTCCGCATCTTGCACTCATTTAGTGAACCGCAACAACAAGCGATTACTCGTTGTATCACCACTATGGCCAACGGCATGGTCGAGTTCTCGCCCAAGGTTGGTCCAAATGGCCTAAAGGATGTAGCTGAACTCGACCGCTACTGCTACTATGTAGCGGGATGTGTTGCAGAGATGCTCGTTGACCTTTTGTGTGATCACTCACCTGCAGCAAATGAAAACTATAAAGAACTATACTCGCTCTCGGTTGAATACGGCCATGGCTTGCAGATGACAAATATTCTCCAGGAGTTATGGGACGACCGGCGTGCAGAAGTGTGTTGGCTACCGAGAACCGTGTTCAAAGCACATGGATTTGACTTAGATGAGTTGACCTCTGGACACGAGAGTCATGGTTTCTCGCTTGGTCTTGATCAACTGGTTGGGTTAACTCGACATCATCTAGCGGGAGGATTGAGTTTCATCCTCTCTATACCTACCCAGGAAACAGGAATCCGCAAACACCTGTTGTGGACGCTAGGACTATCCGTACTAGCGTTGCGCAAGATCTATCTGAGTCGAGGGTATAGGAGAGGGGAAAACATAAAGGTCTCACGCAACAGTGTTGCAGCCCTGCTGCTCACACTTAACGTTTTGGTCCGCTCCAACCTAGCTCTCAAATTATTCTTCGGCGCACTGACAGCGCGGCTTCCAAATCAACGGTAATCGGAACAACATACTTGTGGACTTGCTTTAATTGCATATTGAACCCACGGATTTGGGAATGTATCTGCTCAGTGAGTGACTTTCAAGTGAGTGAGAATCTGCAACTGAATCCTTAGGGTTAAATGAGACTGCACTCTGCTGTAGTCGATTAACGTCCTCACGTATACCCTTGAACGATAGCAACTGCGGATACCGTTTCAGACTTGTATCTGACTTCATCAGCTGAATGTCCTTATAAAACTGGCGCGGTCGTTGGTCTCGATCACACCCGCAGTGCGTTGATAGTCTTTGACCCGCCTACGAATGTTGCTCAGCCCCCCTGTCCGAGTAGAAATGGTAGATTTTTTGGATCGTACTTAGGCATTGTTTCCTAACTCAAACCATTTGTTTATTTCAATCTCTAAGGGCTTCTAATTCGTTAACACTAGCAAATCTATAGAGCGAGTACTCGATCCAGCTCATCTATGAGATCCTCTGGATCTTCCAGACCAACCGCAAACCTAAAGAGCCCGTCGTTAGTTTTATCTCGATAGCGCTGTTCCAGATCAGGTGGCAAGATATAGGAAGATTGCAACATCACATCGGTATCCATCCAAAAAATCAAGCTGCGGTGACTACCCAGAGAGACGGCATAGTGAATCACTTCCACTTCTTTCGGCATGAGCTGAGCCAATTGTTTTCCGTTTTTGACGGAAAATGACATTAAACCACCCCAACAATTCATTTGCACTTTTGCTAATTCATGACCGGGATTCGACGCTAGGCCAGGAAAGTGAACTTGAAGCACTCTGGGGTGTGATTGCAAGTATTCGGCGATTTTGAGTGCACTGTTAGAGTGATACTCCATCCGAATCGGTAGTGTCGCTGCTCCTCTAGCGATTACCCAAGCAGTAAACGGGCTTAGTACTCCACCAAAGTGTACCCGATGATGATCTCGGATCTCTCGTATACCCTCAGCGGTTCCGAGTACAGCTCCACCAATCGCATCTCCGTGTCCACCGATATATTTACTCAATGAATGGAGCACAAAATCGGCACCAAAATCAATGGGTCGTGTAGCAACTGGTGTTGCAACGGTTGAATCAACTGCGACCAATATACCGTGTTGCTTTGCAAGTGCACAAACAGCTTTCAGATCAGTAATTTGCAATAAAGGATTTGATGGAGTTTCCAACCAGATCAATTTCGTTTCGCCCGGGCGAATTGCTGAGTTCACCATGTCTAGATCGGTAGCGTCCACCAGTGTAGTTTCGATACCGGAAGTCTTGGCAAGTGAACGAATCAGTTCAGCAGTACCACCATAGTGAACGTCCACTACAATCAAATGATCTCCCTGCTTGAGGACTGACTGCAACGTTGCTGCTGTAGCTGCCATTCCGGATGCAAAACAAACACACTCTTCAGAGTTTTCCAGAACAGCAAGTTTTTCCTCAAGCATTCGAACAGTCGGGTTATCCCAACGTGTATAGACGTAGGGCTTTTCGTCACCGTAAGCATCAATGGAAAATCCACTAGCTTCTTCTAACGCAAAGCTGTTGGAAAGCGCAATATTCGGTGCAGAAGCTTTGGTGTAGGGATCGATCTTCTCTCCCGCATGAATCGCTGCGGTATGTAATCGGTACTTCGACATTACTGTGCTCTGTAAATTAGTGAGTCTAGGAGGAACAGGACAGGGTAGAGCAATGATATCAATTTCAAAATACCGACCGATAGGGAATTGGTGCCACCACGAGGAATCGAACCCCGGACCTTCTCATTACAAGTGAGCTGCTCTACCTGCTGAGCTATGGTGGCAAGTCCTAACTCCAGCGAGGAATTCTAAGAGAATGCTTAAGGAAGAGCTAAATCTAATCCTTCTAGCACCAAATGTGGGCGATGAACAAAGTGAAAATGTTCTCGCATCAGTTCGAGGTTCAAGTTACCACCCGTCATCACGAGGTGAGGGACAGAACCAAAGAGCGATGCTCCGAGCTCAATACAACGGTCAATAAAGCCCATTTGAGTGGCTATTAAACCGTGATGAACTGCGGCTATGGTATTGGTTCCGGGTGACAAAATATGGTGTTGACCCAATTTCGGTTTGACTTGTACGTTTTCCGTCAGGATGCCCAGAGTTTTCCGCATGGATTCCACGCTGGGGACGATGAATCCACCAAGATGTGCCCCATCTTCCCGAACAAAATCTGCTGTCATGGCGGTACCAATATCAAAGACCACAAGATTACTTTTCGACTGATTCCAAGCAGCCACAACCGCTAACCAACGATCTACACCCAATGTGGCTACATCTGGGTAGCCGCTTACGACCCCACATAGTGTTCTGGTACTACTTGCAAATTCTGGTTCAACACCTAATGCTGATACTATCAATTGTTTGATTGCCTCATGACTTTGCGAAACGGTCGCAACTCGAACCCGTTCAATCGAAACCTTGGTTGTGGGAAGACAAGATCTCTCTACCACCCCAAAAGTGTTCGCAATACGCCACTTGGTACAAGAGTTGCCAATATCTAAATCTAGAGTGTTGGAATCTCTGCTCATCTCAGAGTGACCTCTCCACTGAATATCCGATGATTTTCATTGGAGTCGTCACACAGAATCATCGCACCTTGAAAATCAATTCCTTGCGCGATGCCTGTGATCGTTCCGATTGCAGCAGTTGCCGTGACTCTCTTGCCTAACAAAGCATCTATCTTTATCCATGAATCCTGAAACGATGCAAATCCCTCTCCTGCCAATCGATGAATGTGTCTCGCAATCTGATCGATCAACGCTGCAGCTAAACGATTACGTGAGGATTGAGGGATATGGTCATGCACATCGGCTACTGGATAGTTCACTTGAGAGCGAATCGATTCCCCTCCTCCAACATTGATTCCAACTCCAACAACAAACTCTTGTGGGCTGCGAGAATCGGTAGCCTCTACCAAAATTCCACCAACCTTAGCTCCAGCTATTAGTACATCATTGGGCCATTTAAGTTGAACACTGCTGATTCCCATTGCACTCAGCGCACGAACAACCCCAAGTCCCACGACCAGACTGATGCACCCAAACTTATCCTGCTCTAGCTGCAACCTACACCCCATACTTAGCGATAAACTTTTCCCGACTGGAGAAAACCAACTACGACCATACCGACCACGCCCGGCCGTTTGAAGCTCAGCCAAAATTGCACAACCATTGATCGATTCGTGAATAGAACGTTCCATCAACTCGGTATTGGTGCTACCTACACAACCCACAACTTCGATTTGACGAAATTTAGATTGGTCTGTCTCTGCCAAATGCAACTGAATCTGGGAACGGTCGAGTAGCTCTACATCAGCCGGAAGCATGAAACTACCATCGCTAACTTCAAACCCCAAGAGTCTCAACTCAGATGCAACTTCATCAGATTTTGGTTCGAATACTCCCCCTCCAATCAAGTAAGAGCAAATTTGGGATATTGTTTTCAACGAACCAGGTTCGTTTTCATTGATCAAGATAGTGATACACCTCGAATTAAGTTAGCCAAGTAAAATTCTAAATCCTTGGTCAAACCCTTGGATTTGAGCCATTTAAGGCTTAGCATTCTCATCAATAATGTTCTCGAATTGAGCTCAATCCATAACAGAATCGTTTTCTTCAGAAGAAATACAATGCAAAACTCCCCATCAAAACTACCTATCATCGTCATAACGCTTTTGTCGTTAACCCTAATCCAGGTTTTACCTGCTTTCGCGAAGGTTCGCACTGAACACACCTCCTTGAATTTAGTGTGTGAAGTAACGTCCGTTGAAGAAGGAACTAACTTCAGTGTAGCAATCGTGCTAGAGCCCGATCCTGGTTGGCACGTCTACTGGATTAACCCCGGTGACAATGGATCCGAACTTAAGGTTAGATGGGACATGCCAGAAGATTTTGAAGCAGGAGACTTGCAATTTCCTACTCCAGGCTTTGTTCCCTTTCAAACGATGATGTCCTACGGATATGATGGTCGTACCTTCTACATTGCAGAGATTCAACCGCCATCAGAGTTTTCTGACGAGATTACCCTTAAAGCTTCTGCAAGGTGGTTGGCTTGTGACGACTCTGTTTGTGTACCGGAAAGAGGTGATATCTCCATCACTCTTCCCAAAGGAGATTCAACCGAATTTTCCTCATGGCGAACTGAGTTCGAAAATACACGTTCACATCATCCAGTCAATACAAACTGGGCTTCTACTTTTACTACAGACGACGAAAACGTGATCATAGAAGTTGCAGTTCCAGAAGCGGTTGAAGGTCTCAACGAAGCCTGGATGTTCCCAGCCGTGAAGAAATTGATCAACCATGCGGAAGTACAGACGATTAGCTCTGGTGAAGGAGTCATCCAAATCAAAGTTAAACCTGGTACCAGACATGAACGATACGATGAAATAGTTGGTTTGTTGAAACTCTCACACTCGGAAGATTCACAGGGAACTGCGTACCAATTTACCTCGACACGTGTTGAAGATTTGGGTTCTAAGGAGTTTACAGACACCCACACCCATTCCGCGAGCGAGCAAGCCGCTGGACACCAACATTAGTTCATAATGGGATATATATATCAATGTCAACATTGATCAAATGAGCCAGAAAAATTTATGAAACGACCAATCACTTTAGCGCTACTGGTAACCACGGTAACGATAGCTTTGTTCCCAACCATAGCCCATACCCAAGAGCGAGTAGGCCAAACTACTCTTGAATTAGTCTCGGAGGTAACTTCAGTCCCTGAAGGCGGCACGTTTGATATCGCTCTGCACTTTGTGCCTGATCCTGGTTGGCACCTCTATTGGATCAATCCAGGCGATACCGGCCAAGCTCCAGAAGTAGAGTGGGACCTACCTGAAGGATTTGAAGCTGGTGAGTTACAGTTTAATGCCCCCCACTTCTTACCTTTCATGGACACATTTATATCCTATGGATACGAGGGATCCATTCTATTTTTGAGTTCCATTTCTACTCCAGATGCAATCGACCAAGATGAAGTCAATCTAAGAGGTAAAGTTTCCTGGTTAATTTGCGACGATCAAACTTGTATCCCCGGAGATTCCGAAGTTTCACTCACTTTACCAAAAGGGGATGGTGATGAATATAACGAGTGGCATGTCAAATTCAATGAGGCTAGGTCTGAGCATCCCACTGAGCCGGGTTGGGTATCCCACTTTACTGCGGACGAATCCAAACTAATTCTTGATGTCCAGGTTCCAAGTGGCATAGAGTGGGTTCAAGATGTTTGGTTCTTCCCTGCAAACGAAAAAATCATTGATCATGCACAACCACAAACCATCAGTGTGATCGATGGTCGCGTTCGTATTGAATCTGTTGCAAGTACCAGAACGGATAGGTATGACGAAATTTACGGTATTCTCACGACGGCGCAAGGTCCAGAGGGCGATCAAGGACTGTCATACCTCATTACCTCCCAAAAAGTATCTAGTTTAGACTCTGTTGATTTTGATTGGAGTGCTACGCGACTACCTACCGAGTTTGGTAGTGTATCAAATCAAACGAGACTCGACGCGTTATTAGACTTTTTTCAAAAGTTTGTATTTGCATTCCTAGGCGGTGTAATCCTAAACGTTATGCCTTGTGTGCTGCCGATCCTAAGTTTGAAAGCTCTGAATGTCGCAGAACTTACTGGGGAAGACGCAAAAAGTGCTAGACTAGCAGGTTACGCCTATACCGCAGGTGTGATTGTCTGCTTCCTAATTTTGGCTGGAATCTTAGTGGCTCTTCGTGCTGCAGGCGAATACGTCGGTTGGGGTTTTCAGCTACAAGATCCCTTCTTCGTCGCACTCATGGCTCTATTGCTAGTCGTTGTCGGTTTCAACTTCTCAGGTCTCTTCGAAATTCGTGGTTCATTCGCCCAAATGGGAGGATTGACTGATAAGCTAACCAATTTGAGTGGTGCGGGAGACTTCTTTACTGGACTCTTAGCAGTCATCATCGCTTCCCCATGTACGGCTCCCTTTATGTCCGTCGCTGCAGGCTACGCTCTAGGTCAACCCATATTGGTAACGATGGGAATCTTTGTAGGCTTGTCACTTGGATTTGCAGCACCTTATCTCTTGGTCACTCTCATCCCAGCAGTTCGCAGAATCCTACCCAAACCTGGAGCTTGGATGGACACCTTCCGTCGAATCCTGGCTTTTCCGATGTATGGAACAGCCATCTGGCTGATTTGGGTATTAGGAAATCAAGCAGGAACGGGGGGAGTGGTCGCCGTACTAACATTGATCCTTATAGCAGCGTTTGCGTTGTGGTCGTGGACCAAGGGAAGAGAAACATCACGAGTTTCTTGGAACATATCAGCCGTGGCCGGTGTAGCTGGAATCGTTGCTGTTCTTGTTTTGACTCCCCCTCAAGTTGAAGTGCCTAGTGAACCCGACATTCCGTGGTCTGTTGCTGAACTTAAAGCCCAACACAGTGCCGGAAAGCCGATATTCGCTTACTTTACCGCTGATTGGTGCGTCTCTTGTAAGTGGAACGAACGAGTTGCTCTGCAATCCAGAAGAGTTCAGCGACACTTTAAGAACAACGATTTTGTGGTTTTAGTCGGTGATTGGACTTTAAGGGGTTCAGAGATCGCTGAAGAGTTGAGAAAACATGACCGAGCTGGGGTACCACTGTATTTGTACTACGAAAGTGGTGGAGATATCAATTCTCCAAAGATTCTTCCCGCGATATTGACTCCTAATCTCGTCATAAAGGCCATCACGGAAACCTAACCGATGTGAGATAACTTCTTTACAAACAAACACTCACAGATAGCCACCCTCTTCTATTGGAGTCTTCTACCTGTTTTCTAGTCTGCAACTTTCGTTAGCTGCAAACCGAAACCCACAAATGTTTGTTTATTGGGTATGTTGCACGGCCAACAGCAACTACATCGTTAGATGAGTGATGCTAGCATACTTTTGCTCATGCCTTCGTTGTATTCTTTCGAACTCATCACTACCGTGTTTATTGACCGTATTCAACGAAACTAGCACGAGGAGTCTCTGCTGGGACAGTCCTACTTCGGAGTTCGAAAAAACTTGAACCACATGTCACATGAACAGAGCGAATGCACCATGCGTTCATCAAAATTTATTTGAACAATTTCCAAAAATTGACATAACAATTCTTTGAATTGGCAAGTGCTTTACTTAGACAACATGTGCTACAGAAGTACAAAAACTCCAAACACTGATCATTCGAAGAAAATCATTGTCCCTTCAAGATTTAGTGGTTATCGATTAGGTGGAAGGAGACAGGGTTCTACATTTGAAACTCTATCGTCCCATTCCACCAAATCGAAAAGTGAGTTAAATCATGTTAGCCATCAAGTCGAGCATTCAAGAAATCGTCTAACTCGTCTGTTGACAGATCTTTCTTAACGATACATGAATCTCTATCTAGAACATAGCCCTTGGGAATGAATTGAACACCGTAAGTTTGCGCTACAGGACCCATTTCGTCTTCCATCAGTTCACCCAAGTTTATCCATGGAATCTCTTCTTCTTCGCTAGCTTCGAGCCAGTCTTCTTCGGTCGAGTCGATGGATACTGCTAGGATTTCAAACCCTTTGTCGGTGAACTGAGAATAGAGCTCTCGTAGCACTGGGAATTGAGCTCGACAGGGTCCACACCAAGATGCCCAGAAGTCAATCAGAACAATCTCATTATTCTCTAATACTGAATCCAATGAAACTTCCTCGCCTGTCAGATCAGTCAGTTTAAAGCCAGGTGCGAAAGAACCAGGAACGAGCAATTTATCAGCATTTGCAATCTCAACTTGCATCTGCATTCGTTCCAGCATAGGCGTAACCTGTTGCTTAACGGTCTCTTCATCCAACGATTCTGCTAACTCTTCCCATACTGCTACAGCTGCTTCATAGTCCATCATCATTGCACCCAATTGCATGGCATAGAGTCTGGTCTGAGCATCGTCTGAAGCTACGGCTGCGTTTAAGGACTCTTCGCGAACTGCGTTTTGAATTTCATAATGCTTGTTCCATTCTTCCATTTCTGGTGGAACTTCCCACTCTTCCTCAACCGCATCTTCGGAAGCAACCTCAGCTTCACGATAGTCCGCACACTCTAAAGTAGCCCAGTCCAATACTGCTGCGTGGATGGATGGTTCACGCTCATTGGTGACCTCTTCTACTACTTCGTTGTTTTCCATTACAACTTCTGCATCAGTGACGATTTCAGCTTCAACATCCATTGCTTCTTCTTCAGCTGCTGCGGCTGCTTGATCAGCCTCCCACTGCGCCATTGATTCTTCTTGATCAGCACCCAAAAATTCCCACGCAGCACGGTACTCTTCATCCATTTGCCAAGAAGCGATTAGTTCCCCGTGCAGACCATCTCCATCAATGGCAAGTTGACGAAAGGGACCGAAGTAGTGAATAGTGTAGGAGTTACCAGGTTCAAGAATAATCTGGCCTTGCTCAAAAACTCCTTCAGCCTCAATTCTGACCGAAGCCATCATGGTTTCTTTGATAGTCGCGCTAATTGAGAAGGCGTTGTCCACTATCTTTGCTTGAGCAAGAGTGACCATTTCGTTAGTTTCGTCATCTGCGAAGTCTTGAATCTCAAGGACTACCTTGCCGTCAGCAAATACACCATCAAAATCACTAAAGTCTCCGACAATAGTGAAGGGTTCAGCATTCACAGTCATCCCTATGAAGGCAAAGAAAGCTACGGTGCAAAGCCGGTTTAGTTTGTTCATCTGTAATTGTTTCTCCTTTGTGAACAGTGTGTTCGATTGAACACGGATCTATCATATTTTATATGGTCCCCTACATCCTCTTCTATTTTGTGAAATACCAAAAAACCGCCTATAGGGGCGGTCCACAAAGGATCCCCTTAGGCGGTTTCAGAGAGGTAACTGAGTACTGAGCTAAATCAAACTCAATTTTCCTCGTTGTTTATAGATTATTGATAGATGATGACGGCATTAGCCCTCTTCTAGTCGAGCGTTCAAGAAGTCCATCAACTCGTCCGTATTAAGGTCTTTCTTAACGATGCAACCTTCTTCATCCAGGATGTATCCCTTCGGGATAAACTGAACTCCAAAAGATTGAGAAATGGGGCCCCAACCGTCTTCGTTGATTTCCCCGAGGTTAATCCAGGGAATCTCTTCTTCTTCGCTCGCTTCGAGCCAGTCTTCTTGGGTCGAGTCTACAGAGACTCCAACGATTTCAAATCCCTTATCAGTGAACTCTGAATACATTTCGGTCAATGCGGGGAACTGCGCTCGACAAGGTCCACACCAAGAAGCCCAGAAATCAACAAGAACGATTTCGTTTTGCTTTAGCACACTATCCAGATCAACTTCTTCTCCAGATAAACTGGTAAGTTTGAAACCGGGTGAAAACGCCCCTGGTACAAGTAAATCGTCATTTTGAGCGGTCTGTACGCTTCGCTCTAGTCTTTCGATTGTTGGTGTGATATCAGAAGCGACAGTTTCTTCGTCTGCTTCCGCTGCGAGTTCCTTCCATGCAGCTAGAGTTTCTTCTCGATCACTTCGGAATGCGCCCATTTGCATTGCCATCATACGAGTATCAAAGTCTTCTGAGTTCGTAAATGCTTCATTCAAAACACGACTCATCACTTCACTTGCCGTCTTGCTGTGGCTGTTGTATTCTTCTTGTTCAGGAGTGTATTCGTACTCTCGGTCCAAAACCCCGATAAACTCACCTCGATAGTCTGCACATTCCATGGAATCCCAATCAAGGACTTCAGCGTGCTCAGACGGTTCGCGCTCTTCAGCAACAGTTTCTTCTGCTACCGTTTCTTCTGCTACCGTTTCTTCTTCTGCTGCTGCTTGTCTAGCTTCATACTCAGCGTTCCTTTTTTGACGATATGCACCCATACCATCCATAGCTGCCCGGTATTCTTCGTCCATCTGCCATGCAGCGATAAGTTGTCCGTGGAGACCTTCGCCATCAACCGCGATACCTCGGTAGGAACCGAAGTAGTGGATGGTGTAGTCGTTACCAGCTTCAAGAATTACTTGGCTGTATTCTTGCTTGTTTTCCCCCCAACGTAGCCAAACGTAGGCAGATGTCGTTTCGGTAATAGTAGTGCCAATCGTAAATTTGCCATCTACTATATCTGCTTTTGCCCAGGTTACTAATTCTGACTTGCCATCTTCAGACTCTTCAGAAACTTGAATTTCTACTGTACCATTGGTGAAATTCTCACCACTGTCTGTGAAATCACCGTCCATCGTAAAGGGTGCACCGCTTGCGTAACAAACGACTAAAGCAAAGCATGCGAGGACACCCAGTTGGCTCAATTTGTTCATTGTGTAGTTATCTCCTAAATAGAACATCGTGTCGAACAACACGTGGACAATTATTCTACTTGTAAACCGGCTATTATTGACCAAATTTGGTATTTAGCACCCTCTATCAAGAAGGAAGTGAGGAGTGAAGACCACGAATGAGCCGATCGCTGATAAATCATAGCATCCTGTTAACGATGCCTATTCCGGTAATCGCGCGTTCAAAAAATCTCGAACCTCATTGGGTCTCAGATCTCGCTTCAGGATACAACCGTCTCGATCCACAAGAAAGTTCTTGGGAAGATATAGCACACCCAATCCTTCGCTGATAACGGGATCTTCGAATCCTTTAGTCGAATTGACATTCACCCACGGCCAACTTCTTTGTCGGACTGTACGAACCCACTCTGAACTATCGTCATTCAACGAAACTCCAATAATTTCAAAGCCACGATCTGCAAAGACTGAGTAGAGCAGCTTGTAATAATCGTTAGCACGAATGCATCGTCTACACCAAATAGACCAAAAGTCAATCAGAACAACTTCAATTTGATCTTCTTCCAACACAGATTCCAACGATGTCAGTTCTCCTTGCAAATTTGGGAGTTCAAAATCTTCCATGTACGTGCCTAAATCAAGCTTCTCATCTGCCTTGAGGATTGCGTACCAAGATTCCAATACCGAAAGTCGTGGGCTGATACGGCTCTCAACCACATGGGAGTCAAACACGTCAACTAATGATTCCAACAGATCCATTTCTATCTTGATCTCATCGGCAGAAGTACCCAAAGCTAACCCACCGAGCTCTGTAGCTAGCAATATGTCAATTGGGTCTTTTGAGTTATCTACCACCTCTTGCAAAACTTCGGAACGAATCTGATTCAGCTGTTGTGACAACTCGGTTTGCTCTAAATTTTCGAATCTTCGACGATCTCGATCCTGGAAACTTACAAAATCTCCCGAATAGTCAGAACACGACATGTCATCCCAATTGAGTACCTGACCATGTTCAGTATCTGGTCCCCCCGGAGCTGTCATCCACTCTCTGACTCGGTCATCATTGCTAAAGGGAAGAGCCTGTTGTTCTCTGAAGAGCAATGACATGGACTTTGCTTTGGTTACATATTCGTCTGTGTTACGCCAACTTGAAATTAAACGGTCATGTCTTCCTGTTCCATTGACTGTTAATCTCACTATAGGGGAATCCTCTGTCTCTATGACGTATCTCACCATGACTGAGTAACTCTGTCCGCCTTCCAAAATCATCATTTCGGAGGCTATGTATTCCCCATCACTCGTGACTACTTGCACATCTGCAATATTCGGTAGGTCATCTTGGAGTACTCCAGACAAACTAAATGAATTGTCTTTTATAGTAGCAGTGGCAATAGTGAAATCATTTACCCAAGAGTAAATTTCGATATGAGCACCGGTTAGGTCAATCTGACCATCAGTACTGAAGTCTCCTTCTATCGAGAAGAGGTCTGATGCGGGACTGCAAGCTGAAATCAACACCAAACCACCGAGGACAGCGGCGAGACTAAGACATTGCTTCATGCTTCACTCACAAGAAATGAGATGAAATTAGGTGTCTTTTCTTGACGATAAACTCGCAAATTAGTACTCACTAAGGAAACAAAATATATGAGCCTAACTGACTATAGGAGTTTATCCTCCAAAGCTTCATCAAGTTCTGCTCCACGAAGGTCTTTAGCAATAATCGTACCCGATTCAGCATCAAACAAATAGTTATTGGGGACACCGGTAACACTATATTTTGTAGCAGCTTCCGCTGCTGGGCCCATTCCTAAATTTGGCCAAGGTAATTTTTCCTCTTCAGAGGCTTCTTCCCAATCTTCTCTGGAATCATCAATAGTAAAGGAAACAATCTCAAACCCCTTGTCTTTGAAACGCTCATAAGCTTTTTTCATGTGGGGAATCTCAACCCGACAGGGTCCACACCAAGATGCCCAAAACTCCAAAAGGACCAAACTCTTTCCATGTTGAAGTTCATCTAGAGAGACCTCTGTTCCGTCAAGGTTTTCTGCTATGAAATCCAAGATAGGAGTGCCTATGGCGATACGACTAGCTTCAAGCTTCAGTTCATAACTTGCATTGGCACTTTCCAGTGCATCGTTCACCCACGCATCATCAGGAAGGTCTTGTTGTAGGGCTATTAACGATTCTCGATACCAATCTCCGATAATCCAACTGGTTTGCAGAACCAATTTTCGAACTTGTGGATCTTCGTGATTGAGAGACAAATCCCTACGAGAGTCGATCTCCTGGTCAATTTTCCCATTGGAAAGTCCAGTCATCAATTCAATGCGGTCCATCTGTTCTTCTTCAGTCTCATTCTCTGGTGCTGTTCGAAGTTCGTTATAGTCTTGCTGTAACGCGACGTACTCTTCACTAAGTTTCCAGGAATTGAAGACGGCATCGTTGAAATAACCTCCCACAATCACATAACCTCGGTATTGATCCATGGTAAGAGTCAATTCGCCTGGTTCTAGGATAAATTGCTGTCCTTTCGTGGGAGCCCACCGCATTCCAGAAGGACTAACAGCATCCAACACATAAAAGCTCACAGGAGTTGGTCCTACTACTTCGGTGGTTAGGCTAAAGGTTCCATCTTCAGCAATTGGTGCTTCGGCAATGATGTTGATGGAGTCATCCATTTGAACCATCATCGAAACGGCTCCAGATGTCTCTTCCTTCTCTTCCTTGGGCTTAGGAGTCCAAATAACAAATCTGCCGTTGGTATACGCTGCCGACACATCGCCAGTCAACAATACATGCTCTGGTTCTGTAGTTTTTGTGTCAATAGCAACGGTTTCTGTTTCGCCAGAGTCACTGCTACAAGACATCATAAACGGCAAAAAAAGTATCACCACTAAGGTTGATTTAAGCCTCATGAATTTCTCCTGTTTGAGGGATAAATGGGTAGTTGCTGAACCCTTGTCACCCAAGCGTGCAACATCAAATTCGAGTGAATGTCCGTTCAAAATTTTTTACTCCGAATCATAGATAGGGTAGCTAGCGCTAATGTCTCGAAATATAGTTGTGATTGGACAGTGAGTTAGAACAGAGCTTTTCAACTTTAAGTTTGGTGAAAGGGAAATTGAACCGACCCGCTTCACTACTTATAGAGTGTCATTTGCGAAGGGGGATCTAGTTCTCAGTATTGGGTACTCGTCACAGTGGCATCCGTACGGAAAAGTTGATCACACGACCGTACAACGCGGAAGAATCAGGACTGGTTTGCTGAAGTTCCTCACCACTGCTGCTGACGACACTCGTCTCACCAAACTCATCGAATACATTATTGATATACAGTGACATGCGTGTGTCTTCAAACATGTCGGGAAGTGCAAACAAACCACCTCTCACCACATCGAAACTAAACGTGATGTCAGTGTGAATCGGCGGAGTGTATTCTCTTCTTACTCCTGTGAACAATCTCGTAGTCTTGGAGCGTGTGGATATATCGATGCCCAAATCTAACCCTCTGTGAGACCAACCCATGTTGAAATTGGTGGAGTGCTTCGAGACCACACCCACCGCTGTGGAAGCACTCGCACTACCAACCACGCTGACATTTTCATCACTGGTGGGATCAGTGGGATCCACTACATAGTTGTAAGAATCAATCACTGCATGTCTTAGGTTCAAACGAAACATCCCCATTTCTGTTTCGGTGTTCCATCTAATTCCATAGTCGAAACCACTTCGGTCAATGGACGAAACGTTGATCCATCGTCGTTCTTGGATATAGGTATCTAATTCTTGAACGTATCTTGTGTCTCGAGGTAAGTTCTCGGGATCAACGATGAAGTTTGAAAGTCGATTGATTCGATTCATGTACTCAACATCACTGTAGGTAACCAAAAATTCAAGACCGGGAATGACCGGGGGAATGATCCGAACTCCCACGCTCTGGGTATCAGCAGTTTCAGATAACAATTCTGGATTCCCACCTTCGATGATGGTGATCTGTCTTTGCAGCAGATTTCCATTGGGTAATTGAATAAAGATTCCCCTGAACGGTGGGCTTGGACCTTCAGACACATCCCGAAGCAACTGGTTGAGTTGTGGTGCTACGAAAGCGGTTTGGTGATTGAGTTTCACTTGCAAAAAGTCTTGTGGTTCCCACACCAACCCTAGTCCCCAAGTCGTCTCAGACCCTGGATCAGGTAATCCGGATGCTGAGGTATTGCCTTCATCGGTCACAAAGGTGACACTCGGCTCAACGTAAGTGTCATTCCTCAATGAAATACTCAAGGTAAGTGCTTGAGCAAACGGCATTTCGTTGAAGGAACTGATGAGTGGAATCAATCCTTCAGCATAAACTGCATGGTTGGAACGAGAAGTTTTGGTATGAAACTCCGCGAGATCACTAATCGGAGACGAATCTACAGCACCCACTTGAAACTCGGACCAGCTATTGAGTACGGTTTCTGACCAGTTACCGCCGATGAGTGCTCGAACGTTACCTGCGGGTAAATTGAACAATCTCACTCGCACAAGACCTTCATAGCGAGTGTGTTCATTTAAACTGGAGGCCAACAGAGGTGTTTCCGAGATAAATTCCGAAATATCACCAAACGGATTGACAGCGGGTGGTGGTGGAACTCGAACTCTACAGAGTCCAAAACTGAAGGTACCGCCTTTCTCAGCACAAGATGCGGCAGTCTCACCGGATAGGAACTGAGTTCGAAGTGTAACTCCGTCTGAGTTCATACCCGCTCTTAATCCTGTACGATTTATGTCGAAATGTCGGCTAGTATCACTCTCATCACGGGATCTGCCCATGCTGACCTCAAAGTCTATGGTTTCTGTGATGTCACCGCTGACACTGAAATCAATACTCAATCGTTCAGCCTCTGTCGCAGTAAACGGTTGTGGATAGTCTCGTCGCTGACCTCTGAGATGGATAGAACGACCGAAGGGGTTGAACGGACTGCCTCCGGTTAAAGTTTCACCGGAAAAGCTGATATAGCCACGTCGACTGATCACTTCTCTCATCTCTCCTCGGATGACTGCTTCAACGGTGAACCCGTTGGGTAGCTCGGTTGCAGCTCCAAGGTTGTAGCTGTCTCTCGTTACATCGGGAAGAATGTTCCAACCGTCTTGAGTGGCGGCACCCCAACTGGGAACAGACCAGTTGGTGATGTCGTCGATAGAGGAATCTTGATTGAATCCGTCTGGCAAGATTGCATGGGTATAAGCTGTCGCTTGAGCTTTCTGTGCGTCTGATAGTGCGTTGTATTCAGCGAGTGTGAGTACATCTCCGTTTAAGCTGTAGGCGATAGGAAGCGAGGTGCCATCTGCAAGACAACAAAATCGAACATCGTAACTCGGCCCAGAAAACAAAGACTGTTGGAATAGGGTTACTTCTCTATCTGAGGCATCTAATCCAGAATGAGTCGAACGTTGGTAATTAGCTCGTGCACGTATACCTGAGAACACGGTTGAGGCAACAACACCCAGTCGCCACTCATCGAATGTACCGTCACTCGGGGTATCGTAGTCCATTGTTAGCTCAAGCCCTTCGTAGTCTTTGCGGGTGATCACATTGATGACTCCACCGACCGCATCAGAACCATAAATCGCAGATGCACCATCAAGGATAATTTCAATTCTCTCGACTTGGCTAAGAGGGATTTGCGAAACATCGGTTACGCCACCGAGAAAACCACTATGACCGATGCGCTTACCGTCAACCAATATCAGAGTGGATTCGCTACCCAGTCCTCGCAAATTAACAGTGGAGCTCGCATCAAAGTTGGCTACGTTATTTAGGGTGCTACCGAATCGTTCGGTTGTTGGGTTTAGGTTCTCGGGAAGTTGCCGAAGAACACGTTCCAAAGTGACTTCACCTGTCGCACGGATTTCTTCTTCGGTTAATACTATTACCTGACCAGCGATCTCAACGAGGTTATTGGTCAATCTTGAACCAGTTGCAACCACTTCCTCCATGGTTTCCTCGTGATCGGAGTCCTCATCATCATCTTCATCGTCCTCTTGACCGAAGCTAATGTGAGTGAGTAATAAGGCAGTAGCAGTGAGTGTTGCAAGAATGTAGTTGCTGAATCCGAATTTCACGAAAAATTCGCGCTCGTCGGAATGAAAGAGTTTCAAATTAAGCCTACTTTTTGAAAGGATTACTGGAGATCCTGTATATACAGGTTCCATACTCCTTTATTCTAAGCTGATGGAGTGCTCATTTGAAAAAATTGCTCATTCCGAGCCAGTTTGAACACTAACCGGTGAGAAAAACTACTTTCGAAGGAGTCTGGTGTTTTTCCGAGCAAACCGTGAGTGTTGGTGTCTGATCTGATGAGTAGAGTATCAGCTAGAAACAAAAATCTTCAACCACCAAAATTCCGTGTTGCCATCCATCCAACCGGGTAAGGTGTCGAATCCCATAGCTGCTACAACATAGAGAATGGCGACTACAGCCATTAGTAGAGAGACTGGGTAACACTTCATCATCCCCCACGCAATAGTCATCCAGATGAGTGCAAAAAACTTGGGTAGTGCAGCATCAAAGGTTGGTGAAAGGAAAAACGCAACGGCGACGAAAATGGTTCCAACAATGACTATGACGTTAGTAGCTTCTTGTACTCCTTCTTCTGATACGTCGTCGTGGTCTAGATGTTTGATTGGATTCAAACGATTCCTCTTATATTTGGCTAAAACGGTAGTAAGGGCTCAGTGCCTTTGCTAGGTATGAATTATGCTGTTCTCTAGTTTGGATACCAAATAAGAGCAACAAGACTAAGACTGATTCAAAGATAGGAAGACTCACCCAGCGTGTGTGTGCACCAAGGTTCAGTTTCTTTGACAGTAACAGAATTAGGGTAAATGGAAGTCTGGTTTGGAGAAAAAAGGGCCTGACAACGTCCTACTCTCACATGGGGAAACCCCACACTACCATCGGCGCAGAGGCATTTCACTTCTGAGTTCGAAATGGATTCAGGTGGTACCACCTCGCTATGGTTGTCAGGCAAACTGGTTCGGCTCACAAGAGCGTCAATTGGAATCAAAATGAATCACGGTGCAACAGCGTTGAGTTAAAAAGATGTTGGCAGATCAAGACCAAACCGAATCATCAACTTTCGTTCGTCCGGTTATATGGTCAAGCCTCACGGGCCATTAGTACGGGTTAGCTTAACGCTTTACAACGCTTCCACATCCCGCCTATCAACCTCGTAGTCTACGAGGGCCCTTTAGAAATCTTGAAGATTAGTGAGAACTCATCTTGAGGTGGGCTTCCCGCTTAGATGCTTTCAGCGGTTATCCTTTCCGAACTTAGCTACCCGGCGATGCTACTGGCGTAACAACCGGAACACCAGAGGTTCGTCCACCCCGGTCCTCTCGTACTAGGAGCAGCTCCTCTCAATTCTCAAACGCCCACGGCAGATAGGGACCGAACTGTCTCACGACGTTCTAAACCCAGCTCGCGTACCACTTTAAATGGCGAACAGCCATACCCTTGGGAAATGTTCCACCCCCAGGATGTGATGAGCCGACATCGAGGTGCCAAACACCGCCGTCGATATGAACTCTTGGGCGGTATCAGCCTGTTATCCCCGGAGTACCTTTTATCCGTTAAGCTATGGCCCTTCCATACAGAACCACAGGATCACTAAGACCGTCTTTCGACCCTGCTCGACACGTCTGTCTCACAGTCAAGCACACTTCTGCCTTTACACGCAACGCATGATTTCCGACCATGCTGAGTGTACCTTCGTGCTCCTCCGTTACTCTTTGGGAGGAGACCGCCCCAGTCAAACTACCCACCACACACTGTCCTCGACCCTGATTAAGAGCCTGAGTTAGGACTCCAACTTGGCAAGGGTGGTATTTCAACGATGACTCCACGCAAGCTAGCGCTCACGCTTCATAGTCTCCCACCTATGCTACACAAACCAAATCAAAATCCAGTGTGAAGCTGTAGTAAAGGTTCACGGGGTCTTTCCGTCTAGCCGCGGGAACACGGCATCTTCACCGCGAATTCAATTTCACTGAGTCTCGGATGGAGACAGTGTAGCCATCGTTACGCCATTCGTGCAGGTCGGAACTTACCCGACAAGGAATTTCGCTACCTTAGGACCGTTATAGTTACGGCCGCCGTTTACCGGGGCTTCGATCACAAGCTTCGATCCGAAGACCTAACCTGATCAATTAACCTTCTGGCACTGGGCAGGCGTCACACCCTATACGTCCTCTTACGAGTTTGCAGAGTGCTGTGTTTTTAGTAAACAGTCGCAGCTACCTGGTCACTTCGGCCGCCTCCAGCTCAAGGAGCAAGTCCTATCACCAGTTGCGGCGCACCTTCTCCCGAAGTTACGGTGCCAATTTGCCTAGTTCCTTCATCCGAGTTCTCTCAAGCGCCTTGGTATTCTCTACCCGACTACCTGTGTCGGTTTAGGGTACGGTCGACAGTTTGCCTAGGGCTTAGAGGTTTTTCTTGGAAGCGTGGCATCAACGACTTCCCGGATAATTCCAGTCGTCATCACACCTCAGCCGTACGAGATCCCGGATTTTCCTAGGATCTCAGCCTACATGCTTAAACCTGCACTACCAACGGCAGGATCGTTTAGCCTTCTTCGTCACCCCATCGCAGCAAACGTCGGTGCTGGAATATTAACCAGCTTCCCATCGGCTACGCCTTTCGGCCTCGCCTTAGGGGCCGACTCACCCTGCGTCGATGAACGTTGCACAGGAACCCTTAGTCTTTCGGCGAGGGGGATTTTCACCCCCTTTATCGTTACTTATGTCAACATTCTCACTTCTGATACCTCCAACACGCCTCACGGCGCATCTTCAACGGCTTACAGAACGCTCCTCTACCGTTTGCAACAGTTTACTGTTACAAACCCGCAGCTTCGGTACATGATTTGAGACCCGGTATATCTTCCGCGCAGGCCGACTTGACCAGTGAGCTGTTACGCTTTCTTTAAAGGATGGCTGCTTCCAAGCCAACCTCCTGGGTGTCTATGCCTTCCCACATCGTTTCCCACTTAATCATGGTTTAGGGACCTTAGCTGGCGGTCTGGGCTGTTTCCCTTTCGACGACGGACCTTAGCACCCGCCGTCTGTCTCCCTTGCTGCACTCGTCGGTATTCGGAGTTTGCATGGGGTTGGTAAGTCTAGGTGACCCCCTAGCCCAAACAGTGCTCTACCCCCGACGGTGATGCAAGAGGCACTACCTAAATAGTTTTCGAGGAGAACCAGCTATCTCCGGGCTTGATTAGCCTTTCACTCCTAGCCACAGGTCATCCCCCCATTTTTCAACATAGGTGGGTTCGGGCCTCCAGTCAGTGTTACCTAACCTTCACCCTGCCCATGGCTAGATCGCCCGGTTTCGGGTCTACTCCTACAGACTGTGCGCCCTATTAAGACTCGGTTTCCCTACGGCTCCCCTAATGGTTAACCTTGCCAGCAAGAGTAAGTCGTTGACCCATTATACAAAAGGTACGCAGTCACACTAATGACAAGACAAACTTGTTTTCATGCTCCCACTGCTTGTACGCATCCGGTTTCAGGTTCTTTTCACTCCCCTAACAGGGGTCCTTTTCACCTTTCCCTCACGGTACTGGTTCACTATCGGTCAGCTGAGAGTATTTAGCCTTGGAGGATGGTCCCCCCAAATTCAGACAGGGTTTCACGTGCCCCGCCCTACTCGATTTCATGAATTGGTCATTTTCGCTTACGGGGCTGTCACCCTCTTTGGCAGTCCTTTCCAGAACTTTCTGCTAACTCTCAAATCACTTAAGGGCTGTTCCCCGTTCGCTCGTCACTACTAAGGGAATCTCGGTTGATTTCTTTTCCTCCGGATACTTAGATATTTCAGTTCTCCGGGTTTGCTTTACGTACCTATGGATTCAGCACGCAATGACACAAGTGTCGGGTTTCCCCATTCGGAAATCCCCGGATCAGAGCTTGTTTGCCAGCTCCCCGAGGCTTATCGCAGGCTGCAACGTCCTTCATCGCCTTCAGCTGCCAAGGCATCCACCAGATGCGCTTGTTCACTTGACCATATAACCGGGCGCGCGACGGAAATTCTCGGCCCAGTCATACGTTTGTTGTTGAACTTTCGCCAACATACCAATTAACTGTTCTGCACCGTAGTGCAGATCTCTTCGAGATATCTTTGAGAAAAAGATACCTCACGCTTTTGTTGCGGTGATTCATTTTGATTCCAAATTGTTAAAGAACGTCTTGAGCACAGCGAGACAAGACTCGTCACGGCTGCCACTTCACATGACGAAACTATACCATGGGGGTATCGAGTCGCCAATGGTGGAGCCGAGGAGGATCGAACTCCTGACCTACTGCGTGCAAGGCAGTCGCTCTCCCAGCTGAGCTACGGCCCCAAGATTAACGCTTCGACATGCGTGTTGGTGGGTCTGGGTGGATTTGAACCACCGACCTCGCCCTTATCAGGGGCGCGCTCTAACCTACTGAGCTACAAACCCAGCATGGCAACTGCCAACGAAACAAGCCATTCGTGTGAGCGCAAACTCATTTGAGTTTCACAAATCAAAGATTCGTACCGAACCCTCACAGAGTTCAGAACTGTACCAACCTTGGCGATGTCACCGAACTAAATCAGTCGTCGCTGCCGATTGGTAAATGAATAAGGTTAAGGAGGTGATCCAGCCACAGGTTCCCCTACGGCTACCTTGTTACGACTTAGTCCCAGTCATGAATCACACCGTGGTGACCGTCCTCCCAAAGGTTAGACTAGCCACTTCTGGTACAACCCACTCCCATGACTTGACGGGCGGTGTGTACAAAGCCCGGGAACGTATTCACCGCGACATGCTGATTCGCGATTACTAGCGATTCCGACTTCAAGGAGTCGAGTTGCAGACTCCTATCCGGACTACGAGAGGTTTTGGGGATTAGCGAGACCTCGCGGTTTAGCGACCCATTGTACCCCCCATTGTAGCACGTTTGTAGCCCACTTCGATAAGGGCCATGATGACTTGACCTCGTCCCCGCCTTCCTCCGGTTTATCACCGGCAGTCTCCTTATAGTTCCCGGCTTATCCGCTGGCAAATAAGGACAAGGGTTGCGCTCGTTACGGGACTTAACCCAACATCTCACGACACGAGCTGACGACAGCCATGCAACACCTGTCACACGGTTCCCGAAGGCACCTTCACATTACGATCAGTTCCGTGGATGTCAAGAAGTGGTAAGGTTTTTCGCGTTGCATCGAATTAAACAACATGCTCCACCGCTTGTGCGGGCTCCCGTCAATTCATTTGAGTTTTAACCTTGCGGCCGTACTCCCCAGGCGGAGAACTTATCGCGTTAGCTGCGCCACCTAACCCCTAAAGGCCCGACGGCTAGTTCTCATCGTTTACGGCGTGGACTACCAGGGTATCTAATCGCTGTTTGCTCCCCACGCTTTCGCACCTCAGCGTCAGTGTTAGTCCAGGAGGTCGCCTTCGCCACTGGTGTTCCTTCCTATATCTACGCATTCCACCGCTCCACAGGAAATTCCACCTCCCTCTACTACACTCTAGTTTGCCAGTTTGAAATGCAGTTCCCAGGTTAAGCCCAGGGATTTCACATCTCACTTAGCATACCGCCTACGCGCGCTTTACGCCCAGTAATTCCGATTAACGTTCGCACCCCCCGTATTACCGCGGCTGCTGGCACGGAGTTAGCCGGTGCTTCTTCTGTAACTAATGTCATGGCAACGTGGTATTAGCACGTTGGTTTTCATCACTACTGAAAGTGCTTTACAACCCAAAAGGCCTTCTTCACACACGCGGCATGGCTGCGTCAGGGTTTCCCCCATTGCGCAATATTCTTTACTGCTGCCTTCCGTAGAAGTCTGGACCGTGTCTCAGTTCCAGTGTGGCTGATCATCCTCTCAGACCAGCTATGGATCGTCGCCTTGGTAGGCCATTACCCCACCAACAAGCTAATCCAACGCAGGCTCCTCTAACAGCACGAGGTCCAAAGATCCCCCGCTTTCACCCTTAGGTCGTATGCGGTATTAGCTCAAGTTTCCTTGAGTTATTCCCCACTACTAGGTAGATTCCTACGCGTTACTCACCCGTCCGCCACTAGGAGCTCCGACCGAAGCCGGTTCCTCGTTCGACTTGCATGTATGAGACCTGCCGCCAACGTTCAATCTGAGCCATGATCAGACTCTTCAATTAAGTACTTGTTTCGACCTATCCTCTAAATCAGACGATACGTCTAATGAATTGTTCTGCTCTGGCCCTGTTTCGTTATCGAGCGCCCACACGAATGGCTTGTTTTACTGTTAAAGAACATGGTGCCATCCGGGTTCCTAAACGCACAGGCGCAAACCCGAAATCAGCAGCCAAAGTGAGTGTAATTATACGAAACGCATCTATTATTGCCACTAATTTTGAAGAAATTTCACACTTTCTTGAAATTCCTTTTCCTTGCTTAGCTGTTTTGGGCTCCGTGTTGCACGATGCACCAGGACTTGCGACCACGACGCAACAAATGAAAACGACCAAACATAGCATTAGCTGGAGTCAGCAATTGCTCTTGATCTGTGATTGATTCTCCATTGACACTCACACTCTTGCTCGTAATCAATCGTCGCGCAGCACTGCGAGACCGTGCCAAACCAGCGTCATGCATTGCAACGAAAACGGGTACTTCACTACCCAAAATTGTTGCACGATCTAATCCATCTTGCCAAAGCTGATCTAAATCCGTTTCTTTGAGTTGACGGATATCACCGGAAAATAATTCGCGGGTGATGCGAGTTGCAGCACTGAGTCCCTGATCCCCATGCACCAACTGTGTCAGCTCTTGTGCTAGAGCTTTGGGAGCCTCTCTGCGTTCAGGGTGGTCCTTAAGTGATTGCAACCTCTCTGCACGTTCTTGAGGATCCTTCATACTTAAAGTAGACATCAACATGGGCATATCCTCATCACTGGTGTTGATCCAAAACTGATAAAACCGATATGGTGAGGTCAAAGCCGAATCAAGCCAAACTGCTCCATCCGCAGTCTTTCCAAATTTAGAACCATCATTCTTAGTGAGTAAGTTTAAAGTCAATCCAAATGCTTTCTCTTGAGTCACCCGTCTCACCAGATCTATTCCACTGACGATATTGCCCCACTGGTCTGATCCACCGATTTGTAGAGTGCATTGATATCGTTTGTTGAGTTCAAGGAAATCATTGGCTTGAAACAACATGTAAGTGAACTCGGTAAAGGAAATGCCAGATTCCTCACGTTCCAAACGAGTTTTCACACTATCCCTCTGCATCATCACATTGACTGAGAATTGCTTACCGATCTCTCTAAGAAACGGGATCATCCGAAGATCCTGGCTCCACTGTAAATTGTTAACCAACTTAGCTGCATAGTTGCCATCTGTATCTAGATAGTGCGAGAGTTGCTTGGAGATTTGTTCGATCCACTCTTCGACAACGATGGAATCTGTCAGCTGACGTTCTTGTGACTTTCCAGATGGATCACCGATGAGCCCGGTTGCTCCACCCAATAGTGCTATGGGTTTGTGTCCCGCTAGTTGAAATCGACGTAGAGCGAGCAAAGGGACCAGATTGCCTATGTGGAGACTGGATGCCGTGGGATCAAAACCCGCATAAAGTACACGCGAGCTCGACCCCAAGTGTTCGTCTAACGCTTGATAGTCTGTTGCTTGAGCAATCAATCCACGTTCATCAAAATCTAGTAGCACTCTGCTAGTGTACATTGTCATCTACTCTGTTATATTTGGCCCTTCATTTGGTTGTTCGACATTCTGTTAGCTGGATCACACATCACAAACTAGATGTCTTCCAGAATGCAAATCTACTGAATAGAAGACTCAAGAATGAGGATGCTATGGCTATTAGTCGAAACTTGCTGGCTTGAATTCAACACAAACGTTTAAGCGTCGAGTTGAGTGTGCGTGGTTTCCCCGTTTGACTCATACAGACAGACATCATCTTAGGTAATTCCCTTTCGCTTAGTCTAGCTTCAGTTTAACTCAGTGAAATGGACATATGGACAACTTTTACATCAATTGCTCATTTGGGTACTAAGAATGTTCAGCATTGGTCCATAGGAGTAATTTAGAGTCTACCATTTGCTTAATAGCTGCTTCTGAGAGATGACACGCTGATCGCGATCATTTCTCACATGCAGGATTGGTGAATCTTAGCTTAACTGTCGAAGAACAGTGTCTATTTTGCGTGCTAACAACTACTCAATACCAGATTAGTGGAATGTAGAAGATTGCAGGTGTCATTTTGGTTTGACTCCAGGGCAGAGCTAACACAACCCTTCTCCTGTTGTTCTTTCGATTTTCAATCATGTCCAGGATGTCCATTTAATGCATTACTCTAGGAGCGTCCGCACCTAGCGCAGCATCATGAGTGTAAGAACATCTACCCAGAATACAGAAGGGTACCGCCAAGAGAGCTACTAGTTACTCTCTTACTTACTGTCTGTGTTTTGAAAGATGAACCTCAGTATTGGCAGTGAACCCTAGGAAAGTTCCGTGATACTAAGCAACCAAACTATGATGATTGTGTTCGGTTCGTGAGTGGTATTCTGGCTCAACTGGGACTGCGCGGCTTTTGTGGAGTGTAGTATTTAAGAAACTTGATTATCAGTTAGTTGACAGAACTGGTTGTTTCGCAGGATGGTTGAATTCATTGGATACTTGTGGAAGGAAAAGTTCGAGTACACATTCTGCTAACCAATAGTCCAAACCCTTCATCAAGTGTCGTTCCTAGTCGAACCAACATCCACAAAATCTACGCGAACTTGAGTCAGTGCGTGTGTTTCCCTTCAAAAGTCCAAGATACCTCTACTTTCGTGTAGATTCAACCGATTTCCACAAAGTACTCCCAAAAGAGCTAATATCCACCAATAATGCACGAATTTAGTGCAATTTTCTCAATGTTATTAGGAATTTAAGTGAATTCCTTTCGTATAATTCTTGGCTCACAGTAGATTCCAACCTGATTCCATCAGGAGAGCTACCGATATACTCCTTAGCCCTAGCAGTCAGTGTTTGCACTTTTGTGTGAGTTCACGGACGATTCTCACATGCATATTTGGCATGCTAGACACTAAGGTTTAATTCCAACTACGTGTCGCGAATTGCTTTGACGTTTACGTGCAAATTACATGGATGTAGCGTACGGTATCGTTGGCACAACCAATTTGTCAACCAAGGATTGTCATAATGCGTTCGCAACGTCTTCGTAACCTACTGGCTTGTACCTTTGTAGTCACAACCACCACAGTTATTTTTGTCGTCTATTCGGAAAAACCTACTGCGCTGATCTCCGCGCAAGATTATTCTGAGACTCCTGTTCTAGTGGGCAACAGTCTGTTGGCCACTGATTCTGTCTTTCCACAGACTTCTAATGTTGAACAATCAAATACTGATCCGATGGTCTCAAGTTCAGTTAATTTGATTGGAGACTTTGAAACACCTCTAGAAGCTGAAACCCAAGAGAGCGCACTGGTCTCTTTTCGAGTGGATGAAGGAGATTCTCTTTCAGCTCTGTTTTTTCGTGCTGGATTCACAGATGTTGAATTACACGAGATTCAGCAAGCTTCCCCTACAGAGTGGCCAAAGTCTCGTATCTATCCTGGACAGGCAATTCACTTTCGTACTGGTAAAAACGACGAACTCAGCTATCTACGTTTCGACAAGGACGCACTCACCCAGATCGAGTTCACTCTCGAAGAAGATGGCTATGTGGTGTCGGTGGACAAGAAAACCGTTGTCGAGAAAGAAACTTATAACTATATCACCATCGAACGCGGTCAATCCGTCATTTCTGCTGGTCTAGCTGGTGGAATCAAACAAGAGAAAACCGCTTGGCAGATTCCCAAACTTCTGCAATGGGACATTGACTTCCACCACGACATCCATCCGGGTGATTCCTATCAAATCCTCTACTACGAGCAGTTCTTGGACGGAGAGTACTACGATGATGGAGAAATTCTTGCGCTGATTTTCAACGACGGCGATACCACGCACGAAATCATACGCTTTGCAGCAACTGATAATCAGCACAGTTACTACACCGCTGATGGCAATTCATCTCGTGGAAAATTCCTCAGAGCACCGTTGGAGTACACACGTGTATCTTCAGAGTTCAATCCGCAACGATTGCACCCCGTACACAAAGTAGTTCTACCTCACAACGGTATAGACTACGCAGCACCCACAGGTACACCGGTTTATTCGACCGGAGACGGCGTGGTCGAAATTGCAGGAAGAAAGAAAGCTAATGGAAACTACGTGGTGATCGAACACGGTCCCAGGTACACGACTAAGTATCTACATCTCCATCGAATTGATCCTGCAATCCGTCCCGGTGTCAAAGTAAAACAAGGTCAACGTATTGGTAGTGTGGGACAAACAGGAACTGCAACTGGTCCACACCTACATTATGAATTCCTCGTTGATGGTACCCACAAAAACCCAAGAATAGTTGACCTTCCGCGTGCTGAAAAGCTCACCGAGGAGCAACTCAGGCATTTCAAACTTCACTCCGTACCAATCTTCACCAGAATGGAATCTCTACGCATTAGTTTCCTAGACATGAAGTCGACTATCGTAAATCGATAATCCACCCAAAACTGTTGTTCGCTATGTCGGAGTCATGACCGGCACTAGCGTTGACTGTCTAGATCTTGCCTTAATTGAGCGTATGGATGCTCTCGATGTCGAAATCACCCATGCCAGATCAGTAGAGTTTCCGGAGGAGTTGAGAGCAGCAATTCTTCGGTTGATCAACCCGGACTACAACAACATTGATAAACTCGGGCGAACTAGTGCCTGGTTAGGTACGTTTATTGGAGAGTCGATATTAGAATTGCTCCAAGATTTGGGGTTGAATCCAAAAGACGTAGATGCCATAGGCTCACATGGTCAAACCATTCGACACCATCCCTGGGGAAAACACGGTTATACGATGCAGATCGGTGATCCTAGTCGTATCGTTGCAATTACGAACATTGACACCATGTCAGATTTTCGCAGTGCAGATATTGCAGTTGGTGGTGAAGGTGCACCTTTAGTACCAGCTTTTCATCAAGAGATATTCGGGGACAACCAGGAACCTCGTATTGTCTTAAATATCGGTGGAATCTCAAACATTACCTATCTACCTGCAGACGAGTCATCAGATATTCTCGGATTTGATACGGGACCTGGAAATGCACTAATAGATGCCTGGGTGCAACATCGTTTTAACAAGGCTTTTGACCCTGACGGTGTGTTCGCAGAGGCTGGCACTTGTAATCAGGAGTTGCTGAAACAACTCCATACTGAGCCTTGGCTACAAAAGTCGCCACCGAAAAGTTCCGGCAAAGAGTTATTTAATTTGCGTTTTGTTAAGCAAGCGATTGAAGCTTCTGGCGTTCAACTTTCGGTTCCTGACGTGCTATCAACTTTAGTGGAATTCACAGTAACCACCATTGCTGACGCAGTGCATCGTTGGTGTCCTCCAGCACATGACTTGGTGGTCTGTGGTGGTGGCCGATGGAATGAATTTATGATGCAGAGACTGACTGCTCAACTCCCAAACTTAATCGTCAATAAGTGTGAAGACCACCATGTAAACGGTGATGCAATAGAAGCGGCTACATTTGCCTATCTTGCTTACTTGTTTGATCTCCAAGCAACCGGCAACCTTCCTTCAGTGACGGGTGCTAGAACTCCACGAGTCCTAGGTTGCCGCTATATTTCCACCCCTTAAATAGCGAAAGAATTTCCGCAGCCACATGTATTAGAAGCGTTGGGGTTGGCTACAACGAACTGTGCACCTTGTAGATTTTCGACGTAATCGATTTCTGACCCCATCAGGTAAGGGTAACTAAGAGCATCGACAACTAAGGAAACCCCTTCCTTCTCTACCACCCAGTCGTCTTCTTCAATATTGTCATCAAACGTGAACCCGTAAGAGAAACCACTGCAACCTCCACCTGTGACAAAGACTCTAAGCTTGAGCGAAGGCATCCCTTCCTCGTGTAGAAGGTCTGCTACTTTGGTTACTGCTCGATGAGAGAACCGTATACCATTATGGGTGTTTTCCATGTTGTAGATAATTTTATAGAACGCTTTCAAGATCCTTCAAACTTAGGTTCACTTATGAACAGTAGACCACAAACTATCGGAGTTCCAGCCCAATGATTCTCTGGCTCACCGTATTTCACTTGCTATTCATGGTTGCTTGGTTTGCATCTTTGTTATATTTACCGAGACTCTTTGTCTACCATGCACAAGCTGAGGACGAGATCAGTATCGAGCGGTTCAAGGTTATGGAACGTCGACTATATCACGGAATCATGACACCTGCATCGTTGCTCACTTTGGTGTTTGGGTTGTGGCTAGCATCGTTGTCATTGGAAGTCTACATTCAAGCGACTTGGTTTTGGATTAAAGTAGGACTAGTGTTCTTGCTCTTTGGCTACCAGGGAATGTGTGGACGCATACGTCGAAACTTTGAAAATGATTCAAACACTCTCAGTCACACGTTTTATCGCTGGTTTAACGAAGTGCCTTCACTCTTTCTATTTTTCATTCTTGTATTGGTCATCGTTAAACCTTTCTGAAGGTTGTAGACTAATTAGGGGAATTTCTAGTGTCTCGTAAAAGATCTGAGTATCTGTTTCAGCGTGCCCAAGAGTTGATGCCAGGAGGTGTAAATTCTCCTGTTCGTGCCTTCTTGAGTGTGGGTGGATCTCCTGTGTTTTTTGAGTCGGGTGATGGTGCTTACCTGACAGATGTAGACGGAAACAAGTATCTGGACTACGTTGCCTCATGGGGGCCTATGTTGCGAGGTTTCAACTATGTACCCACCATTGAAGCACTATCACAACAACTCAATCGGACTACTAGTTTTGGTGCACCTTCGATACAAGAAATCGAACTCGCTGAATTAGTCATAGATTACGTACCTTCAATTGAAAAAGTTCGGATGGTCAACTCGGGTACTGAAGCTACTATGTCTGCGATTCGACTGGCACGAGGGGTCACGGGACGAGACAAGATTGTAAAATTCGAGGGCTGCTTTCACGGACATGGCGACTCTTTGCTAGTTAAAGCTGGCTCCGGAGTCATGACTTTAGGACTACCTGACTCACCAGGTGTCCCGGCTGATTTAGCAATGCATACGATCACATTACCGTTCAATGATCCGAGTGCAGTAGAAAGGGTTTTCGATCAACGTGGAAACGAAATCGCATGTGTGATCGTCGAACCGATTGCAGGGAATATGGGCTGTATCCCGCCTGCACCAGGATATTTGAAAACCCTAAAGGAGTGTACTTCTCAATCAGGAACACTGCTGATTTTTGACGAAGTCATGACTGGTTTTAGGGTAACACGAGGGGGGGCTCAAGAACTCTATGGCGTTCATCCAGACTTAACAACTCTTGGCAAGATCTTAGGTGGAGGACTACCTGTAGGAGCATTGGGAGGGTCGGCAGAACTTATGGACCAACTAGCCCCCAATGGACCTGTTTATCAATCAGGCACACTTTCGGGTAATCCTCTTGCGATGGCTGCGGGAGCTGCTCTACTGCAATCTCTAGACGACGAACTCTATTCCCAACTAGCGACTACAACTCAAACGCTCACTCAAGGAATACGAGATACCGCAGATTTAGCTTGCGTAGATGTGGTAGTTCTTGAAGTTTGTGGAATGTTCAGCATCCACTTTACCGATCAAGAGACTATCCAATCCTACCACGATGCTGCTAATTGTGATACCCAAAAATACCGTCAGTTCTTCCATCTGATGTTGGATCACAACGTGTACTTTGCTCCGTCAGCATTTGAGTGTGCGTTTGTGTCGAGTTGCCATGGTCCAGAAGAAGTTCAAGTAACCTTGGACGCTATCGCTGATTCATTCAAACAAATAAGATGAAACAATACGATGTCTTTGGCATCGGTAATGCTCTACTTGATACCGAATATGCAGTCTCTGATCAATTCTTGATCGATAACGATGTCACCAAGGCTCGAATGACTTTGGTTGACTGGGATAGAAGACAACAATTACTCTCTGCGATTAAAGGTGAGCCATCTAGTGTCGCTGCAGGGGGGTCGGTTGCTAACTCATTGATTGCACTTCAAGGATTTCACTGCAGTTCCTACTTCACTGGACGAGTGACAAGGGACTCAGTAGGTACTCAATTTCTAACTTCAATGACGGAAGCAGATATAGACTGTAATCCACCCGTCGAAGACAATACCGGAAATACAGGCCAGTGCTTAATCTTCGTGACCCCGGATGGTGAGCGTAGTATGAATACCTATTTGGGAGTCGCGAACTCCTTCCAGGCTGAAGAGATTTCCCAGCATAGCATCAGCGATTCCAATTTTGTCTACGTTGAGGGTTATTTAGCAACTACAGTAGAAGGTACTAACTCATCAAAAAGAACGATGCAACTCGCTCGAGATTCCGGTGTTCAAACTTCGTTGACTTTAGCAGATGTGTCTATTATTGAGTTATTCCGAGAGTCTTTAGAGCATATTGCTGAAGGTGGATTGGACCTCTTGTTTTGCAACATGGATGAAGCTCTAGCTTGGTGTCGAACCGATAGTGAAGACCATGCCCTGACTTCAATCACACAAACTGCAAAAACTTGCATTGTGACTGCGTCAGTTAAAGGTTGCTACATTGCGACTAGAGATACCGATCCTGTTCACATTCCCGGATTTCCAGTTCAACCCATGAACAGCAACGGAGCGGGTGATATGTTTGCTGGAGCTTACTTGGCGGGTGTGTGCAATGGCTGGTACAACACTCAGAGTGCTAGATTTGCGAACTACGCAGCCTCACAAATCGTATTGGATTATGGAGCGAGATTACCCACGTTGCAAAGATACCAACAGCTACTGGATGACTTTATTCAATCATCCCACAAGAAGGGAATCTCTTTGTCAATCACAAACTCTGTTGGTGCTAGTCTCCATCGATAAGCTAATACTTCGACTCCATCGTTAATCGCCTGCTTTACTGCTTGGCTATATTCTGGGTCCACATGCTTTGCAACTGAAACTCTCTCCACACCTGTGTGGAGGACACAGAAAAACAACATTGCACGTTTACCGTCTTTGGCACAGCGACTCAAGCAATGCACATGTCTGCTGGCTCGAGTACTTCGAGCATCAGGGAATAGACCCCAACCATTTTCGTGCCAAGTAACACTCTTGATTTCTATGACGAAGTTGTCGTTCCCAAAATCGAAACGCCCTCTTTCACCGGAGATTGGATACTCTCTACGAAGTTGCTCTGTCTTACTGATTTGCTCAACTTGACCTAACGAAATAGCTTCTTCAACCACTTGATTAGCCCGTATCGTGTTCACACAGATCAAATGCTGGTCGACAGATTCGATCAGCTCTAGTGAATGTTTGAGTTTTCTTTTTAGGTTATTGCTGGTCGAAAACCATGCGCGACTATTAGGGTATGAACAACCGCGCATCGCACCAGTATTGGCACAATGAATCGTGCGTTCGGAACCATCAGGGCAACGAATATCAACGAAAAATCTTTTGTAGCGTCTAACAAAGATAGCTTCTTCAAGAGAGGGCTCAAATTTCATCTGCGATATTCAATAAAATGGCTTGCTTTTTTGTTAGAGTGTGAACTCTAACTTCTACTTATCACCTCGACTAACCCATTATCAAGCATGCCAGTATCCAGGAAAAAGAGTAAATCTACGAACAAGAGTCGTAAAGTAACCGCAGCTATGTCTACTTCAGTGACCATGGGAAAAATCGAGGACACTCAGAATACATCAACTGCTAGTTCTAAGCCAACGTCTACCACTACCCAAGGTAAGGTGCCCACGGCATCTGCTCGGACAAAGATAAAGAAGACTACTGTTTCTGTCAACCGTTCGAGTAGCAAGTCTGTGAAATCTTCAGGTAGATCTAAGCTTGCGAGTGCCAAATCCAAAACACCTGCAAAAACAGCTCAAACTCCAACCGCAATAGATGCTCCTATAAAAACAAAAACTAAAACCGCAAGAGCAAAAGCAACTAAGAGTACAAAGCCAGCGAAAGCGAATACCAAAACCGCTAGCAGCACTAAGACGGCGAAGACTAAAACAACTGCTAAAGCGACTCAACCAAAGTCTTCAACCCCAAAAACCAAAACTAAATCAACCGAAAAAGCAAAACCAACACCCACTCGTTCGTCTAAAGTTAAAAAAACTCGTACCGCAGCCACAAAAACCACCAAGAAAGTTGTATCGAAGAATAGTAAAGCAACGACTCAGACCAAGTCGAAAACCCTTCCGATCAAACCACCCCCAATAACGTCATCCAAGGCTCAAGGGAAGCGTAGGACCACTCAGATCGAGAAGAGTACAGCACCCAAAAGGAAAACGGTACCCAAAAGCTCAAAGTCAACCACCCAAGCAAAATCAGTCAACGCTGGTTCCACGACCAAAGCAAAGGCACCCAAAAAAACTCAAGCTAGACCTTCCACCACTTCAGCTGCGACCAAGGCAATCGCTACTGCCGCTAAGACCCAACCCAAAGCAGTTCGCAAACCCGCTAAATCACCAAAGCGTCCTAGACCGGATCAGATACAACAAACTGCTCCACTACCCAATCTGCAAGCTGCAGAAACTGTTGTGATTCAAGCAACCCAATCTTCTGTAACGGGTTTCAGTCCTACTCAAAAGAAATCCACAAAGACCGATGACAAAAACACAGTCTCTAAAGCTAAATCCAAGCTGGCACCTAGTCCGATAAAAACCAAATCTAGTCCTTCACCCCAGAAAACAAAAACTAGTTCTGTGGTAAACAAAATGGCGACTGTCAAGAAAAGGGCTAAATTAGCAGCGAAGACATCTCCTACCAAGAAAACATCAGCGAAAAACACTCCCGCAAAGTCAGAAAAATCAAAGACCACTTCGCCCAAGAAGACTACAACAAAAGGGAAGGTTAAAACCCTTGCTAGAACTCCTCCCTCAAGGAAAAAAGTAAAAGCTGTTCTCAAGCGCTCGAAACGCAAGACTAAAGCTGACTTACTTGCAGAAGAACAGGCCAAAGCAGCGGTTAAGGAAAAAATCCGTCGCCGCAGAATCCCTCCTCGCAAGCCAACTTGGTTGAATGAGCCAACTCACATCCCTGTACCCAAAGTTTCCGCAAAATTCGCGGGATCCACTCAGAATAAAGAACAAAAATCTGAACTATCCAGTGGATTTAGAGGGATTACCTACAAACCCTACCGAATTACCGAAAATGACGATTACATGTCTAAGCGTCAACAAGAGCACTTTTTGGATATTTTGGAAAAATCTCGTGAAGCCATCGTTCAGGAAACCGAACAAAGTGGAATCACACTTCAAGACGAAACCACCAATGCACCCGATCCTTTAGATCAAGGCGCAAATGAAGGTGTGTTTCACAACCAACTCAGAACACGAGATCGTGAACGACAGTTGATTAAGAAAATCAATCGTGCAATCGAGAAAGTGCGATCCGGTGAGTACGGCTACTGCGAAGCGTGCGGAGTCGAAATTGGTATCAGAAGGCTTGAAGCGCGCCCCATCGCGACCAAGTGCGTAGATTGCAAAGAACTAGATGAGCTCAGGGAACGACAGCTCGGAACCTAATAACGGCTTTCCTCAATCTGCTGTAATTGTTCTGCATACTCGGCATTGAGATATTGACGTAAATTCTGAGTTTCAGCGTCCGATAGTGTAGGTTGCCAAAATTGAGATTGGAGAATCTCAAATGCTGCAAGCGCACGTAGATCACTGCCCAGACTAGTTAAACTATCCATTAATGTTTCCGAGTCTGAGTAGTACCAGGTAGAAATCAAGTTCCTCTGGAACGTTTCCCGTTCGTGGCCCTCTGGAATGTCTCTGGACATATCTAAAGCACGTTTAGTTTGACCCTTTTGTATTAATGTCCTACCAACGTTCATATACGCTTGGAGTCTTGATTCTTCCCGTATTTTGGGTAACCAGCTTATCGCTTCTTCTACATCTTGGTTGGTGATAGTTGAAATGACAAACATCTCCATCGCGCCACCCCATCGTGTGAGTGGTTGTTCTAGAGCGACTTCCATAGCTCTTCTAGGATTGACGGCAGCTACAGCAACAAGCGTTGATTGCATAAGCAGATCATATTGGGTGTTTTCTTTATCAACCTCAGCTAATACCCAATCTAATGCAGCTAGAGGTTCTTCTTCACACCAAGCTCTAACTAGTGCTGACTCGATTGTGGAGACGTTGTTACCTTGAGCTTCATACTCTCTCATTTTTTGGATGGCCCTCTGTGGGGATTTTCTAGCAATCTCCCCGATTGCAGTCTCCATAGCACGTAATCTAGGTGCACCAGTCAGGTCTTTTATTTGATCAATCTGACGAAGTAACTCGTCAGGATCTGAACGAGCCCAACGTCCCACCACCTTGAACTGCAACGCCTCCTGATTACTTCTATCTTTTAGAGACGACACAGCTTCCATGGCAGCTGCGGGATCGACCCTCGCCCAAGCATCGGCTGCACTACCCAATATCCTATTGTGAGCGAAGTCATTTGATTCTGGTTGCTGTCTAGCATACTCAAATGCTGCTTGTGGATCAGCACTGACTACCGCATTTAAGACTAGGTAGTCTAACATCCACTCGTCTTCTTCTATGTCTTCCATACGTCGCGAAATTCGGTCTAAGACTCCAAAACCTTCTTCCTCTACCCAAGTTTTAGCAATCTCAGTCAGTAAATGGTGTGATTCATGGACACTAATCCCGCTGTCTAGGACGGTCTGATAAGCACTCTGATAGCTATCAGCATTCGTTAGCAATTCTTCTAAGTTCAACCGTTCCACCAAATCGACGGTACCCATTTGTCGTCCTATGTCTAACTGTTGATGTTCAGATAAATCACTGCGAACTAACAAAATGGTCTCTACTGCTATTTTTTTGAAACGCTGATCGAGTTGGGTCGCGGCAGCGATTGCATCACTCAAATCCAGTAAGCTCCATTCCTGAAACACTCCTACCAATAGTGCGTTCTGTTCACTAGTGGGAAAGTTGGATACTAGTCTCAGTGCTTCGTTGGGGTTGATCATCGTATATCGCCTAAAGATCGCTGCACGAGTACTGAGTCTGCGACTCCTTAGTGAAATGTCTTTAGTTCGATCCAATAGCTTGTTCAGTTCAGACTCGCTGGAAGTAGCTAACAGTGAATAAAGCTGTGCATCGCGTTCAAAATTGTTCTCAGTTTCGGTTAACTCAGCTAAATCTGAAGTGTCGGTTACGATCCGATCAGGTGCCGGTTCGGTTGTAGTGAACTGGGTGTCTGTTTGGCTCGGAGTAATCGAGTGGCTTGAACCGGAACGGTCAAACAAAGAGCTTGAGTAAGTGGTGAAGAGAAGAGTCAAACCTACCCCAATGACTAGGCCTATTAGACCTGCTACAGCAGCTTGTTTCATTGATCATCCTTTAAAGTTGTAGTATTTCTATTGATTTAGGTTCCTTGATGAACAGGCTAGACAGCAGCACTGAGTGGTGCTACGCTCTGAGTCTCTAGCAAATTGTGGACTGCTTTACTGATTTCATCACTTATTTCGTGTTGTAGAACCAATTGACTGATGTGATGTTTTCGAACTTTCAGCCTGTTTCTATCGAAATTTAGCCACAACAGATTACCAGCACTTACAATCGCTAACAGGGTGGCGGTTTGAGCATCTGTTGAATCAGAATCTCCAAAAATCAATTCGCGAAGTTCTGCTATCAATTCTGATTTCGGACGTGGATCCAGAAGATGATAAATCTCCCTGGTAAACAAAAATGAAGACCGAACAGTTTCTGTTATCAGGATACCTTTACGACATAGGTTCATTGCAATATTCTTGCTCGTATGAGCGCTACCAAACCGAACAATCCAATTCTCAGCAGACCCGAGGCGTTTTCGTCGAGCCGCTTCCTGTAAACAGTGATCCAAAGCTGGATCACCCATGGTGAAGGGGTCTAGGACATTGACCCGAGTTTTCCTGCCATTTTTTTCAATGCTCAACTTCCCCATTGAGCACAACGTTGCTAAACAACCAGCACCCAAGGCAAAGGAATGCGTGATAGGGTAACGCTTATTCCTACGCCAGCTTAGCAACCATACTTGCTCATGCAAGCCAAGGTCCGACATCTCGATCTCTTATCTATGGACTTAGATGGGAGTTGGTAACTGTTTCATCATATTAGGATTTTGACCAAATGGTTGACAATTGATTCTAGGCATTCCTGCTACAAATCAGACAACTTTAGACCAGGAACGACAGTGGATCAAAACAATCTATCTATCAATCAAGAGCATTTATCTGATAGTAATGCTTCTGTGAAGCTTATCCAAAACGTTCTGAAACTACATCCGATGGCTTGAAGCTTAAACCCATGAGGCCAAGTACACCATACAAAGAATTATGAGCAGTGTGTACACAACAAAAACTGATCTAGAAGTATCTTCCATTCCTTTAACTGTTTAGCGAGCTCATCGCTGATGATATTGTGATGAATACAAGTACATCGCAGACACGGTACCCAAATTCTCAACAATCCTTCGAAGTCGAATCGTTCCAACGAAAAACTAAGGTTTTCTGAAAGCCCCCGTCTCTACACCCTCCGGTAAGTCATCAGCCTCAAGAGCACTAAGACTGGCTGTATTAGTAGATCAAGAGCTTTCCATGCTCTTTCAGGATTCACAGTAGCAAAAGACTATCGCTATCTTAAATTCCAATCGTACTTGGAAGCATTTCATTAGCTCGGTAAGTACCCAGTCTAGTGCGCTTGCGGGTGGTCTTCACACCACACTCTAGTAACTCTTCCTAGTGTGGAATTGTTCTACCTCGAGTCTCAAACTATCTCATGATCTGGATTGTCCTTGTAGGGATTCACGAGCTATCTGCGTCAATTCTGTTTCCTTGTGAGTCTTGTGCAGCAGAAATGCAATCAACATCAAGTCTCAGATAGATCTTCTTACAGAAACGACAGACCAAAATCCATACAGCTTCTGACTATCGGATCATCTTTCGAAGAGGAATAGCTGAATGAAAAATGGGTTCGAATTCAGAAACAGACCTAAGGTGGGAGTGTTCGCAATTATCTGACCAAGCAGACATATAGCAGTATTGTTCCAGAGAATAAACTATTGGTGTTTGAGTGAATGATGAGAAGTAGACCGATTTTGAGTAGTCTGTTTCAGAGATGATGGTGACGTACCAGAACCAACCAAACGACGAATCGTATTGAAAGCTCCAGGAGATGAGCGTACCTCACCCGTAAAAAACATTGGTATTACTCCGTCCAGTAGTACGTGAGATTGAGGTGGTTCAAGACCACCATCTCAGAACTTTCAGAATTACGAACCTCTAGGAACCCGCTGACATGGTGTCGGGCAACCACAGCACCAAATCTGGAAATGCAACTAAAATTGCTACGGTGACAATGTCTGCAACAAAAAATGGTCCAACACCACGGTAAACATCCTGTAGTGGAATAACTAACGATTGACCTGACTCTGAAGTCAGTTCTCGAGATACTCCCGCTACCACAAAACAATTCAATCCAATTGGCGGGGTGATGAGACAGATTTCAGCCATCTTCACCACAATCACTCCAAACCAAATCGGGTCATACCCCAAACCCACCACTGCAGGAAACACAACCGGTAGCGTGAGGATGAGCATCCCGATTGCATCCATGAACATGCCGAGAACTGAATAGGCAAGCAAGATGCAAATGATGATCATAATCGGTGCAACTTCTAGGGTCAAGATCCAATCTGCAAATGCAGAAGGCAATCCTGTGTAACCGAGAAATCTTACAAAAATAAACACTCCCCAAATGAGGGTAAAGATCATGACAGTCAGCTTTGCCGACTCTCGTAGAGCATTCACCAACCCTTTATGAAATTCCCTGTAGGAATTGGTTAGGATTGTTTTTCCTAGATACACAACAAACAGTAATGCTGCTCCCAAAGCACCAGCTTCAGTGGGAGTTGCAAAGCCTGTATACAACGCTCCAAATATGGTTCCGATCACTAGGAATATAGGCAGTGTTCCGGGCAGACTCACCATTCGTTGTTTCCAAGAAACACCTTTAATCGCGCGACCTGTACTAGGATTGAGAGTGCACATTCCAACGATGAGCACTACATAAATTAGTACAGAACAAAGCCCCGGTAATAGTCCTGCAAGAAGCAGCTTCCCAACAGATTCTTCTACGATGATGGCATAAATCACCAGAATTGCTGACGGTGGAATGAGAGAAGCTAAAGTTCCGCCCGCAGCAATCACACCAGCAACCAATCGAGATTGATATCCATTTTTGATCATGTCGGGGATAGCAACGCGAGCTAACACGGCACTGGTTGCAGTAGATGCTCCCGAGACAGCTGCAAAGCCGGCACTGGCGAACACGGTAGATACTGCTAGACCACCGGGCACCCAACCTACCCATCGTCTTGCAGTCTCGAAAATTCGACTCGTTAAACCTGAATGAAAAGCAATAAATCCAATCAAAATGAATAACGGAAGTACCGATAAGGGATAGGTGACCGTCTTGGAGTGGGGGATGGTGCCCACTACGTTTGCAGCCGCCTCCCACCCCAACAATAGCACCAATCCAACAAAGCCAGCGACTGCTGCTGCAACAAATACTCGCACACCACAGAGAACCATGGTGATGAGTAACCCTACCCCAATAATGCCAACGGTAGCTTCGTCCATTTGACTACTATGTCGTTGAAGTAGTAGTGGGGGATGCTACTTCACTGAGCACTTTTTCGTTTGCGGGTTGAATCACTGGAATAGCAATAGGCTCCAAATTTGGGTTCCAAACCAGTCTCAGGTATCCACACAGTTGAATCAGCATCCGCAGCAACAAGATTGATAGTGCTACAGGTACTACTAACTTGGCAGGCCAAGTCACCAGTTCGATGTCCATCGTACTATCACCAAATTCAAATGCTCGATGAAAGTGTTTGTAGGATGAAGGAATCAGAACCCAAACGATGAACACACCAATGCTAGCAGCTATAGCTTCTACCGCCCACAACCATCTTCCCTTGAGCATCGATAGGATGAGTTCCATGCGAACATGGGTGCCTATTCTTTGAACGAAAGCTATCGACAACACTGCGAACCCTACCATAGAGAGTTCAACGATGTCGATGTATCCAAACATCCCAATGTCCAACAGTCGACACACAATTCTTGCTACACCCAAACACATGAGCAAGAAAATTAACACACCTGCGATGGTATTTGTGACGTTCTCGACGTAAGCGAGCCATTGATGGAAGAGGTTCAACACTCTTCCAACTCGGTCAGGAATCATGGTCTGTGCATCCCTGAACAGGATTTGAATCGCTAGTACTCGCGACCTACTGCACGAAATGCAGCTTCGACCAATCCTCGGGCATCAAAGTCTTGTTGGTTGGCTTCAATCCATTCTTCAATCACAGGCTTACCATACTTGTTCTGAAAGAGGTCAAGTTCTTCTTTCGAGTAGGTGATTTCAACTAATTTCTCTCGTAGCATGGGTAGATTGACTCTATCGATTTCCATGTACGCAATGCGTTGATCTTCGAGAACAAGGGGTTCGATATCTTTAAGTAGCTGTTGGTACGGTGGAGGTAAATCCTTATAAGCACTTATGGAGAACACAACAGGACAATCAGAGGTGCCCGGAGCAAGATTACCCGTGAACCAATCAGAAACTTCGTGAATTTTGTATGAAACATGGCTGTAGGTGAACGGGAATGCTGCTGCATCCATAGTTCCTTGTTGGACTCCGGTGTAAACCTCGGTTGCGGTACTACTAGTTGGGATCGCACCAAGCTTTGCCAAGACATCTCCGATACCACCCCCAGCTCGGACGGTTAATCCACGCCAATCATCCAATTTCTCTGGAGGTTTACCCCGTCCCATGACTTCATAAGTCGGCAATATTGAGGATGTATAGATTTGAGCCCCCCAACGGCCCATTTCTTTCTTGATTTGCTCGTGGTCGTAGACAGTTTTGCGAAGAGAGACGGCATCATCCCAGGAGTTGATCGGTAAGAACGGTAAAGATAGAACCATAAGCCCCGGATTCTTTTTTGGGTGGTAGAAGTTGCAAATCATTGCAGCCTCGAAAGCCCCTATGGAAATTCCATCTAAGTTCTCTCGTGATTTTGAAAGTGCTTCACCATAGTGAATTTTGAGTTCCCAGTTGCCTTCTGTTGCTTCGGCGAGATGCTTTGAGATAGATTCAGCAACGCGTGTCCCTGGTCTAGTAGTCCCCCACAAAGACAGGTTCCATCGGATCTTGGGGCCTTCAACTATTTCGGTTGAGTCTTCTTCGATATCTGGGGTGGATGCGGATACCCCAAAACATACCAACACCAGCAACACGAATGGAAAAAAGAGGAACGGCTTAAAAATTCTTCTCATGTAGGGTCTCCTATTGTTCGCTCACTTGAACTTCAACTCAATCCGTGTGAGTATGGAATCTCAAACTCCTGTCCCAGATGTTCAACCAACGCATTTGTCCCTCAAGGATCCAACTCGTCTGAAGTATGAACACTGTCGGAGCGTAGTTTCGCCATCTTGAATTCCAAAGTCTTCCCTCAAATTGCTTGTCCTATACCGTTTTTCAAAGTATTGACATCATTTATAACCGAAACAATTCAATTATGACCAGGCGAACACTGGCATTAGTAGGTATAGGTCAAACGTGAGCGAGTAGAGTCATTCCATTGGATTTGAAAACGAACTTAGGTATTGTGTCTGGACATGAACTTCGACTTTTTCTTGCCAGAAGAATCGATTTATTGCTCGTGAAGTCAACTAGAGAACAAAATTAGACAGATAGAAATTGTAATAATGTGCTAGAAACCTGTTTCAAGTGGACTAATTCGGTTCAAGTTGACGCAGTTTTCCAACCTGCCATCGCGAAGATACCGAGCAGCTGTACGAGCAGATAACCGACGTACGTCAAGAATGCTCTCGGGCGTTATGTACGCGGTATGGGGAGTCACAACTAATCGGTGTTTGATCCATTCCTCATTAGCAAGCCATGCCTGGATCAAAGGTCGATCCACTTTCATTGGCTTCTCTTCGGGAAGTACATCCAATCCCGCTGCTAGGACGACATCTTCTTTCATTGCGTGATAGAGGTCATCAATATCAATGATGGCACCTCGCGCCGTATTTATCAGGATGCATCCTGTTTTCATGGACTCGAAGAGTTTGGAATTGAACATTCCCTGTGTGTTAGCATTGAGTGGAGTATGAATGCTGACGATGTCTGATTCTCCGACTAAGTCTTCCAAGGTATCCGAACGACGAATACCCAGCGAGTTTTCGATTCCACTAGGTCGGTTTGCATCGAAGAAAGTCACATCCATCTCAAAGGCTTTCGCTCTGAGTGCAACTGCGATTGCGATACGTCCTAAACCCACCAATCCCATAGTGCACCCAGATAGTCTTCGACCAAAGGGATGAGATGTCATGTGCCAGTTCAAATCTGGTTGAGCCCTCAGAACTTGGTCGTGATAAGCGATCCCCTTGACTAAAGTTAAGAGCAATGCCATAGTGTGATCTGCTACTTCTAGCGTACCGTAATCTGGACAGTTACACACTGGGATATTGCGCCCGGTCCATACATCAACATCGACATCATCAAAGCCAACTGCAGATTTGACAAAAATCTTGCAATTTTGAATCTTTTTCATGATGTCTGGGGGAGGCTGAGTTCCCACAATCCCATCGCAACTCCACCAATCTTCTTCAGACACATTGCGCATTCCCCCGCCAAAAATGGGTTCAATTCCCTCACCCATACCTTCTAGCTCCGGAGAGTTATCCTTGCTAGGGTCGCGGTTCGGCCACAATATCCGAATCGGCATAACGCTCCTAAATCAGTTCAGGCTTGTGCCCAAAACGGGGAAGCTATATCAAACTTTGAATAAGTTCGATCAGCGGTGTGGGATAAATCCCGAGTACAACCAGGCTCACACCCAAAATAGCCAAAACGCTTACTCCTGACCACGGCAACGCTTGGTCTGTAGATACTCCATCTTCGGGCTTTTTCATCGTAGCAAACACTATTCTCAAGTAGTAGTAGATGCCGAGAGCACTACCAATCACTAAGGTACTCACCAAAGCCCAAAGATTGCCCTCAATACCCATAGCAAAGAGATAGAACTTGGCAATAAACCCTAGGGTGAGGGGGATACCCGCAAGAGATAACGCACTAACAATCAGGGTTGCACCAGCAACAGGTCGGAGCCAAAACAAACCCCGGATACTCTCTAAGGTATCTCCATCTGACTGGTCTTTGTTTGCTACCACTGAAATCACTCCAAATGCTGCGAGAGTCATGACAAAATAGGCTATGAGATAAAGTAGGACGGTTTCGTAACCTAATGAAGAATCGGTACCAGCAATGCACAGAGCAACTATCAAATATCCCATGTGTGCGATTGATGAATATGCGAGTAATCGTTTTAGATTTTTCTGCAACAGTGCTAACAGATTACCAATAATCATGGACGCACACCCGAGCAATGTGACTGCAAACAAGACATTTCCAGAATCCAACACATCACCCACTACCACGTAGCGCAGGACCACCGCGAAGACTGCACCTTTTGAAATCGTCGCCAAAAATCCTGTCACTACGGTGGGAGCACCGTGGTAGACATCGGGAGTCCAAATATGAAATGGTACGAGTGATAACTTGAACGCTATTCCGCCCCACAAGAATGCATTACCGATTAGATAGAGTACGTCGCCTTCCATACTCCCGTCTGGGGGATGAGTTGACGCAAACTCCATCGACCCGGATGCACCATAAATCAAGGCCATACCAAACAACAGCACAGCGGTTCCTACCCCTGAGAGTACCATGTACTTGAGCCCGGCTTCTAAAGGTGCACGCTCTTTTTCCGGATAGGCAACCATGACGTACAAAGAAATGCCAATGATTTCTAATCCGAGCACCAGAGAAATGAAGTGTACGGACGCGGGTAACACCATACTACCAATCGTTGCACAAAGCAACAGCAAGTAAAACTCTTCTTTGAAGTGTACCCTGGACTCGATAAATTCATAGCTGAAGATCGAGACTATGATTGCAGAAATGAGGAACAGACTGTTAAAGAGATAACTCATCCCATCTAGAACAAACAAATCTGTGACCTCTACACCGCCCTCCGGGATGATCCAGAAGCAATAGATTTGAGCGGCAAGAGCTGCGCCAAGGGTCAGCATGGTGAGCGACCAGGCGATGAAGTGTGTTCGACGAATCGAAACCCCAATCATAAGAATCAGAAGTCCTGCAACGAGGACTACATAGGGGAGCCCTCCACTGAAATATTCCATCACACTCACGGTACTATCCCCAGTGTTGGCAGAACGGATTCAGAAATATTCAATACGAATTGTGGGTGGATACCAATCCAAACTAACGCGACCATAAGCAAAACAATGATGCTCATTTCACGAAAAGCAAAGTCTTTCATTTGGGGTACTTCGGGATTGGGAGGTCCTTGAAACGAACGTTGCATGAGTGAGAGACCATAGACTGCGGCTACTACCACCCCCAGCGTGGCTAACACGGTCAACACGATACTCGTTTGAAAAGCGCCGATCAAGACCAGGAACTCACCGATGAAGTTTCCAAGTCCAGGCATACCTATGGAGGCAACCACAAAGAACATGGTTGCAGCACCCATCCGTGGTGCCCGAATCCAAAGTCCGCCCATGTTGGACATTTCCCGTGTGTGCAACCGTTCTTGGAGCGCGCCCGCCATCATGAACAATGCAGCGGTTGAGAATCCGTGTGCGATCATGGTGATGATCGCCCCTTGCATTCCTAATTCGTTAAACGCGTAGACTCCGACCAGAATAAAGCCCATGTGTGCGATAGAACTATAGGCGACCAATCGCTTGAAATCGGTCTGACTGTACGCGAGATAGCCTCCATACAACACACTAGCAACTCCAAGTGCCATACCCCACATCCAAAATTCTTGCGAAGCATCGGGGAACAGTGTGATGACGAAACGAATAATTCCATATGCTCCAGTCTTCAACAGGATCCCAGCCAGGATAACCGAACCTGCCGTTGGAGCTTGTGTATGTGCATCGGGTAACCAAGTATGAACTGGTACACTGGGGAGCTTGGTGACAAAGGCGATGAAGAAACCGAGCATCAATAGACGCGCAGTTGAACTCTCCATCTCGGTTCCCAGTAAATCGAAGTAGTTGAAAGTCAACAGTCCAGTTGAGTTGTAGTGAATCCACACTAACGCAACAATTGCAACTAACATCAACAAACCTGTGATCTGGGTGAACAGGAAGAACTTCATTGCTGCGTATTCCTTGTCTTCATGACCCCAGATCGCAATCAGGAAGTACATGGGAATCAACATTACTTCCCAGAAGAAGAAAAACAGGAACAAATCGAAGGCCGAAAAGACACCCACAACACCTGCCATGACCCACAAGATGTTGAATTGGAAGAACCCGTGTCGGGTCTTGGTTTCAGTCCAAGAGGAAATTACCGCCACTACACCCAAGAACGTCGTCAAAACAATCAGCATCAGTGATAGGCCGTCAACCTGAATCATGACACTGATACCAAATCTTGGGATCCAATCAAACGTTTGGCTTGCGTACAGACCGTCTTGGTCGGGACCGTTCATCCAAACTGATATCACCCAAATGGTTAGACCGATAAAGGTTAGCAGAGAAATCCAATTGGGTAGATCCGAACGGATACGCTCCGACAACCAAGCTACAACCCCGGCTCCAAGCATGATGAGGATGACGGTGAGGATGGACATGCTAGATCAAAATCACTGCAAGAATGACCAGCAATAGTCCACCCAACATAGTGAACGCATACCAGCGAATGTGTCCGGTTTGCAACATCGACAGGATGTGGTGCATCACCGATGCCAAGAACTTTATGAATTTATATATGAGGTCAACTAGGTCGTTCTTGTTCCAATTTTGCGCAGCAATATAACGAAATGGTTTGACCACCAATGAATCGTAGGTGAAATCAAAACCCCAACCGCTAAACCAAAATCTGCCCATTATTCGACTAAACGGAGAGTTGACAAATGACTCGCGATTCCAGAATTTTGTCATGAAGATGAGGTAGCCCACAATGACTCCGAGCAACGGAATACCGAGAGTCAGCAATCCCAGGGGATCGAAGTGAAATTCCGCATGAACACCCTTGTCGTTGAATAGGTCTGCTGTGATTTCGAACCCGATCCAGCCTCCTCCGATAGACAGAATCGCCAGTAGACAGAACGGAACGACTGTACGAATGCGCCAAGGGTTCCACAAAGCTGACTTAGGAATTTCGTGCATTTCACCCCGTGGATTTCCAAAGAAAGTGAGCGCCATCATTCTCATGGTGTAAATGGAGGTCAAGAATGCTGCGATGACCGCGACCGTCCAAAAGATCTTGCCGTATTCCGAACCCTTCCATGCAGAAAGCAAAATAGCATCTTTACTGAAGTATCCAGAGGTTAAAGGCAGAGCTACTAACGCAGCTGAACCGACCGCCATCGCAATAAAGGGTACCTTTAGTTTTTTCCACAGACCGCCCATCTTGAACATGTCCTGTTCGTGATGCATCGCTAGGATCACTGAACCACTGGCGAGGAATAACAGGGCTTTGAAGAACGCATGAGTCATTAGGTGGAAGATTGCTGCAGACCATGCTCCGACACCCAGCGCGAAGAACATATAGCCAATCTGACTCATCGTCGAAAACGCTAGCACCCGCTTGATGTCGGTTTGGACCATTGCAGTAAACGAAGCAATGAACAGAGTCACCAATCCGACTAATGCAACGCATAGCATCGCGGTTGGCGAAAACAGAAAGAGGTCCTGCATTCGAGCAATCAAATAAACCCCTGCAGTCACCATAGTCGCTGCGTGAATCAATGCTGATACCGGAGTGGGACCAGCCATCGCATCAGGTAACCAGGTTTGGAGTGGGGTTTGAGCAGATTTTCCCATTGCTCCACCCAGCAAAAGTAAGCAGATAATCGTGTTGATATTGCTTCCTTCAGACCAGTTGGCCCTTGCAAACTCTAGTCCATCTTGAACCGCAAGCGATCCAACTTCTCGGAATAACAGGAACAGTGCTATGAGGAAGAACGTATCACCAATCCGAGTGACCACAAAAGCCTTTCGAGCAGCATATCCGTACTCTGGAACTTTGTGGAAGAATCCGATCAGCAGATAGCTACATAATCCTACCCCTTCCCATCCTAGGAAGAGCAACAGAAGGCTATCACCCATCACCAACATGAGCATGGCGAACACGAAGAGGTTCATGTAACAAAAGAAACGGCTGTACCCTTCTTCTTCGCTCCTCATATACCCGGTCGCATACCAGTGGATCAAGAACCCCACACCAGTAATCACCCCAGTCATAACCAGTGATAGCTGATCAATCCACAACCGGAATGAGACATCAAGTGAACCCACGGTGAACCAGGTCCAGCTTGTCGACACGAACGATTCAGCTTCGGTGGTAATAAACTCCCAACCAATAAAGGCTGTAGTGAGTGCTGCAAGACCGATGCTACCCGCACCGACAACTGAGACGATCGGTTTGGGTAGTTTCCCCTCGGTCACATAGAGAATGAGGAATCCAGTGAGGGGGAGAGATGGGATGAGCCAGAGAATGTTCATCAACCGTTCAACTCTTCAGCGCGGTCCACATCCAAGGTCTCAAATCTTCGAGACAACTGCACCACTAGACCGAGTGCGACCGCAACTTCTGCAGCAGCTAAAGCCAGAATGAACATGAACATGATCTGACCGTCGGGTTGACCCCACCGTGCACCCGCAGCAATAAAGGCTAGAGCACAAGCATTCATCATCAGTTCGAGAGAGAGCAACATGAAAATCACGTTGCGTCGAATCAGGACACCGAATGCGCCAATCAAGAACAGAATCATCCCAAGAAAGAAAACGTGTTCGAGAGGGATTTGAATCGCAGTGGTCATTTCGCCCTACGATCCTCCAAATATCTTCGTCCTAGGTGATAGGCACCGACCAAACCAGCAAGGAGTAAGATACCGGCTAATTCGACTCCGAGGAGATACTTTTGATAGAGTGCAATCCCAACATCTTTCGGTGGAACGACAACCCCTTCGATTTGAGCATTGTTATCTACAACTCCAACAGAGTAGCCAAAGACAATGAACAGAACCCCCGACAGAATTGCAGGCATAAACCACATACCTGGACGCAGCCACTGATTTTCGCGAGCGACTGAACCTCTACCGAGATTCAGCATCATCACCACAAAGAGGAACAGAACAATAATCGCTCCAGCGTAAATCACGATTTCCAGCGCAGCTGCAAATGGTGCACCAAGTAAGAAGAAAATCACCGCAATGGATAGCAGAGTGACTACCAGGTAAATCAGAGCATGAGATGCGTTCTTTCGAGTCACAGCCAGAATGGCCGTCATGATGGCAATCGCTGCTGAAACATAGAACAATAGTAAACTCATGAGCTCAATGGTTCCACCAATCTAGGGCAGTAAACTTCGAGTATCAACCGGGGCAGCTTCATTCGCTGCTTCGCCCTTATCTTTCCCTTCAATCGTTTTGCCAGCCACCCGCCAGAAGCTATAGTCAGGGTATTTGCCTTGGCCGTCGATCAGCAGGTGTTCTTTTTCGTACACCATATTGGTTCGGTCAAATTCGCAGAGCTCAAAATCTGGAGTCAATTGAATGGCGTAAGTGGGACAAGCTTCTTCGCAGAGTCCACACATAATGCAGCGAGAGAAATTAATTCGGAAGAACTCGGGATACCAGCGTCCGTCTTTGTCTTGCTCGGTTTTCTGCAATGCAATGCAATCGACTGGGCAAGCCACCGCACACAGATTGCAGGCTACACAACGTTCTTCACCATCTGGATCGCGAGTCAGCACGATGCGACCTCGATAACGAGGAGCTTGGTAGGGCATTTCCTCGGGGTACTGAACCGTTTCGTTGCGTTTGAACATGTGAATAAACACAGTCCACAATGTTCTGATCTGACTAATCACTCGCTTTCTCCACTATGTCCATAGCAATATTGCTCCCGTCACCAGAATGTTGATTAACGATAGAGGCAGCAGAATCTTCCACCCCAACGACATCAATTGGTCGTAACGTGGGCGAGGAATGGCTGCACGTAAAAGGATGAAGAAATTGATCACCAGGAACACCTTGATTGCGTACCAAAAGATCCCGGGTAGCCATCCAGGACCCAGCCAACCCCCGAAGAATAACACCACAATCAAAGCTGAAATCAGAATCAGGGATAGATACTCTGCAGCCAAAAGCAGAGCAAACTTCATACCCGAGTACTCGGTGTGAAACCCTGCAGTGAGTTCGTGTTCGGCTTCGGGTAAATCAAATGGTAAACGATGTGATTCCGCTAACCCCGCAATCAAAAAAATCACGAGTCCAACGCTCTGAGGAATGCAGAACCACATCTCTTCTTGAGCAGCGACCACATCTTTCAGGCTGAACGAGCCGGTTAACATGACGACACCCAGCAAAGACAAGCCCATAAAAACTTCGTATGTGACCATCTGGGCAGCTGAACGCAGACCACCGAGAAGTGCGTATTTGTTGTTTGATGCTAGCCCCGCTAGCAATACTCCGTAAACTGCTAATGAAGACATCGCCAAAATCCACAACAGTGCAATATTGGAGTCTGCGATGATGACTCCCGGACCCAGTGGCAGCACAACATAAGCCATAAGCATGGAACCCGACACAATGATGGGAGCAAGTATGAAAAACACTCGATCACCAAATGGTGGCACCCAATCGTCTTTTGTGATCAGCTTGATCGCATCAGCAACCGACTGCAGGACTCCAAACCAGCCCACTCGGTTGGGACCCAGTCGATCCTGGAAAAACCCTAGCAGTCTACGTTCCCACCAAACCAGCACCAAGGCACCGCCTAACGCTCCCGCTATGAGCGGAAGGATCAGAACATACGACCAATTAAGGGACTCTAGAAAACTCATCCTTTGGCTATGACATCTTTGTCGTTGATTGCCGGACTCTTGTAGTCTGGGTCTATAGTGATTTCGACGTGCTCTGGGATACTGTGTCTATCGGGGATTAAACCAACGGGTACCCCGATCATTCCTGAACGCATCCGAGAATCCACTTGCACTCTTACGCTGTCAACTATTCCGCTCACTCGTACCCCGGCACCTGCTTGGGTATTCAATCTGTTGACATCGGCTTCACTCATCAGAACGTACGGAACTGGAATCCTCGCACGGATGGGCCACGATTGATTAGAAAGTTCATCTGAGCCAAACACCAAGTGAATGGGTACGGTTGCAAACTTTTCACTGGGTGATGCGTGTGATTGATCCGAAAGCTCATAGTAATCTAAAGCATTTCCATTGGGTTCGATCAACCTCAAACCGGGATCTCCGCCCGCTAATTCACCTGCAACCTCTTGCTGAAACTTGAACACTGACTGGTTTGAGTTCCAACCAGGTGACCAAACATAAGGAATGGTCGAACCCTTTTGGGTACCCGGATTGGCACCTTCCATCGAATACGAAAATGGGGTTTCAGCATCTTCTGCAGTCTTGGGTTCGTGAACACTCACATCGGCTGTCATCGCTGTCCGACCACTGTATCGATGTGATTGTCTTGAAATTCGGGAATCATCGATGAGTCGATAGTCGGACGTTGGGGAGATCTGTCGGATTTTTTCTTCTGTTTTGCTCGCACAAGCTTGCAGGATGTCCTCGTAAGACTCCCAAGTCATTGATTCCCTCCCGGCGAGGGTGGCTAGTTCTGAAATCCACTTCCAAGAAGGTTGAATTTCGTCTTTGGGCTTGAAAACCTGGAAGAACCGTTGAGCGCGCGATTCGTAGTTGACAAAAGTTCCGGTTTGTTCTGCATAGGTTGCAGCGGGGAACGCTACGATAGATTTGCTCACGGTCTCATTTTCGAGACTGTCTAAAGTGATGTAGTGGCTATTCGATATTGCTGCGTCAACCGTCCGTTTTGAAGCTCTTTTGTAGAGATCATTTTCAAGGACAACGGCGGTAGATCCCGAAGACAATTTCTGTAGAGCTTTACCTAGTGATAGCTCACCCTCCAACACAGCTGAACCTAATGAGTTCACTTCAGTGGGTACCACGATGAGTGAACTTGATTGACCCGCACTAGATAGGGCTCTTGCCAGGTTTGCTGCAGCCTTAACTAATTCGACACTCTCACAACTGCTACCGGTAATAATCAGTGGGGCTTTAGCATCCATGAGTGCTGAGGCCACTTGGGCTGCAAAATCATCACCTTGGTCTTGACCTGATTCAATACATCGACGAATGCTCGCAGCTAAATCTACTAATTCACTCACTGAACCAGTAGACAATCCTGTTGCTATTTCGTCTAATCGGATGGACGTAGGGGTTGCAATGAATAAGGAACTTCTGGAATGCTGAGCATGTCCTCGAACTCCAGCATCTTGCCAATCCGGTATTCGTGCTTGCGCAGCCATCTCAAATGATTCGTTGCGTGTGGCTTGTCGAACGGACAAAGCTAATCGAGCAGCGGTATTGGAAATATCCTCACCCAAGATGAGGATGGCATCTGACTGCTCTACTTCCTTCAAGGTTGGGACTGAAATATCACTTTGTTTCATGACTTCGAGTGAGGTCTGCAGAATCGCAGACTCTTGATCACTCATTCCGCTACAGAAATTTTCTGCTCCCACCAGTTCTTTTAACGCAAAGTTCGCTTCAAAACTCGCTCGCGGTGAACCAATACCTATGGTGTTACCATCGATCAATTTCGCTGCTTCTTTCAAAGCAGAGTTTCGATCTCCAAAAGCATAGGTGCCATCGTCGTGTCGGACCCCCGCGTGCTTAATGCGTTGGTGATGGTTGACAAAATGTGAACCAAATCTTCCACGATCGCAGAGAAAATACCCATTCACTTCACCGTGATAGCGATTAGTGATTCGTTTCAAGGAACCATATCGTTCTGCTGGAAAGACATTACAACCCACTGCACAACCCACACAGATTGATGGCGCAGATTGCAGGTCCCACTTGCGGGTATAGGACTGAGCGAACGGTTTATCTGTGAACACTCCCGTCGGGCAGACTTCCACCAAATTTCCCGCAAATTCACTTTCTAATGTGCCCTCTTCGAAGCGACCGAAGAACATTCGCTCTCTCGACCCAAACGCAGCTAGATCCTTTCCACCCGCATATTCGTCATAGAATCGAACACATCGATAGCAAGTGATACATCGATTCATTTCATGCCCAATATAGGGCCCAAGATCCTGATTCTTCCAAGTTCGTTTAGCACCTTCATAACGTCGAACCGAGTGTCCGGTCATCACCGTCATATCTTGTAGGTGACATTCACCTCCTTCTTCGCAAACCGGGCAATCGTGGGGGTGATTTGCCATTAACCACTCAATGACACTTGTCCTAAATTGCTCAGCAACATCAGCCTTCACCGAGAGTCTCATACCATCGGTGACCGAAGTCATACATGCCATTCCCAAACGACCACGAGTGTCGTTTGGATCGGCATAGGTCACTATCGCGCATTGACGGCAAGCACCTATCGATCCCATTGATGGATGCCAGCAAAAATAAGGTAAATCGAGTTTGTGTGATAGGATGGCTTGCAGAAGGTTTTCGCCTTCTTTAGCTTCGTATTCGACACTATCTATCCAAATCTTGGCCATCGGATTAATGCTCTACAATTTATGAATTCTTATAGGGACAGGTTTTATTCTTGATGTGGTACTCAAAGTCTTCTCTAAAGTACTTGAGAGCTGACTGCAATGGTTCTATAGCCCCGGTAGCGTGCAGACAGAAGGTATTACCGGGTGCACCGATAAATTCAGCATTTTGTGCTAGTATTTCGAGATCGCCTTCAGAACCTTGACCGTTCTCAATCTTCCATAGTAACTGTTCAACCCAGGGTAATCCTTCGCGACATGGGGTACAAAAACCACACGATTCTTGTGCGAAAAAATGTTGGAGATTACGAGACATATCAACGGGACAAATCGAATCATCCATCAGAATCATCGTACCCGTTCCCATCCGGCTTCCAGCATCTTGAATGGAGTTGTAGTCCATGGGTAAATCAAAGTGTTCCTCAACCAAGAAGTCGGTTGAAGCTCCGCCCGGTAGCAGTCCTCGCAACTGATAGCCGTTTACCATACCTCCGGCGTGTTCGTCGACAATTTCGCGAATGGGAGTGCCCATGGGTAATTCCCAGAGGCCTGGTTTGTTGACTCGTCCAGAAACACCATAAATCTTGGTACCCGAATCATCTGTTAGACCGAGCTGTTGATACCATTCAGCTCCATTGCGAACAATGGATGGTACGTTGCAAAAAGTTTCAACATTGTTGACGATTGTGGGTCTCCCCCAGGCTCCACTTGCAGGTGGGAACGGAGGCTTGGAGCGTGGTTGACCTCGTTTGCCTTCAAGAGCATTCAGTAGAGCGGTTTCTTCGCCGCAAATGTATCGTCCGCCTGAAGAGTGAATGCGTAAATCTAAATTGAAATCGGATCCCAAGATTGCATCACCCAGATACTGCTTCGCTCGCGCATCCTTGATTGCAATATCTAATTCACGATAAGCATCGTGGTACTCACCTCGAAGGAAGACATAAGCTTTCTCTGCTCCAATGGCATAAGCTGCAATGATCATCCCTTCGATCAATAGGTGGGGATTGAACTCGATCAGATAGCGATCTTTGAACGTCCCGGGTTCCATTTCATCGCCATTGCAAACCAAGTATTTATCACCGTGAGTCTGTGGGTCACCGCTTGCGAAACCCCATTTCACGCCTGTTGGGAATCCCGCTCCCCCACGACCTCTTAAATTAGCTTCTTTAACTAACTCAATGACTTCGTTTGGGGACATTGAAGTGAGCGCTTTTCGAGCATCACCATAGCCACCACCAGCTTCATAGTCTTGGAATGAGACTAATCCACCCACCTCTTCTACACGACCGATGAGCGGCTTTGCTTCTTGCAGAGATTTCACTGGTACTTTTGTATGACCTCAATGAAATCTTTTGGGACCACTGGACCGATGAGATCTTGGTCAATCATCATGCAAGGAGCTCGATCACACGCTCCCAGACAGACTATGGGTAGTAAGGTGAATCGACCATCTTCTGTGGTTTCGCCCCGTTTAATTCCTAGATGGTCTTCGACCTTATTGGTTAATTCTTCTGCTCCCATCACATAGCAGGAAACACTATCACAGACAAAAACTACGTGACGACCGACGGGTTTTCTAAAAATCAAATTGTAAAACGTTGCAATGCCGTCCAACTTGGCTGGGGACATAACGAGTAACCCAGCGATGGCCTTTAAACTCTCGTCTGATACCCAGCCACGGTGTCGTTGAACAATCATCAAAGCATCGATCGCAGCAGATTCACGGTCGGGCAAGTGAGCGATTTCGTGTTCGATCTCTCGGATTTCTTCAGCACTGAGTGCGGTCAACGTTTCACTCATCGATCCACGTCCGCCATAACGAAATCAATGCTCGCAATGATTGCGATGAGATCGGGAACCATAAATCCGTTACTGATATATGGAATCTGTTGCAACGCTGGGAACGAAGGGGTACGAACCCTAGACCGGTATGCCATCGTCCCACCATCAGATATGGAATAAAAACTCATCCAACCTTTAGTGGCTTCAACTAAAGTAGTTGATTCACAAGGCGGAAAGACCGGACCCCAACTCACATTCAAAAAATGATGAATCAGAGTTTCAATGTGTCGCATTGTGCGTTCTTTTGACGGTGGTGTGGTCAAAGGATGATCTGCTTTGTAGGGACCTGACGGCATGTTTTCAGCACACTGTCTAATAATCCTCAAACTTTGACGAATCTCTTCTGCTCGAACCACACATCGGTCATAGCAATCGCCATTGTGTGCAATAGGCACCTCAAATTCAAACTGGTCATAGCTACTGTAGGGTCGGTTCTTTCTCAAGTCCCAATCATGTCCGGTTGCACGCAGTGATGGACCAGTGATCCCCCAATCTAATCCTTCTTGGGTGTTGTATCCTCCAATCCCCACAGTCCTTTGCTTCAAAATCTTGTTCTGCAGTACCATTTTTTCATAGTGGTCTATCCGAGCAGGCATGTAGTCGCAAAAATCGGTGACCATTTCATACCAACCGTCAGGTAAATCTTGGCAGACTCCACCGATTCGGAACCAACTAGGGTGCATGCGACCACCCGTAATCGCTTCCACAATCGAAAATAATCGTTCACGATCTGCAAACATATAAAAAACGGGTGACATCTGACCGACATCTTGTGCGAATGTGCCATAGAACAACAGGTGACTGGCAATACGAAACATCTCGGAAAGCATCACTCGAATCACCTGTGCTCGGGGGGGAATATCTATTCCCGCCATCTTCTCTAAGTTCAGCACATATGGGAAGTTATTCATGACTCCCCCGAGATAGTCGATTCGATCTGTGTACGGCAAGTACGTGTGCCAAGATTGTCGCTCCGCCATTTTTTCTTGACCACGATGGTGATAACCAATATCCGGTACCGCTTCGACGATCACCTCACCATCTAATTGCAGTGCAATCCGGAAAACACCATGAACACTCGGATGATTGGGTCCGAGATTAAGAAACATGAAATCGGTGTGTTTAGCTGAACGATTCATCCCCCACTCTTCTGGGACGAATCTCAATGCTTCTTGCTGAGCATCCTGGAATTCGTCAGACAACTTGTAGGGATCCATTTCAGTCGCTCGAGCGGGATGTTCCTTTCGTAGGGGGTGTCCCTTCCACAAAGGTGGGGTCAAGATACGACGCAAATTGGGATGACCATCAAACTGAATCCCAAACATGTCGTAAGCTTCCCGTTCGTACCAATTCGCAACCGGGTAAACCAACTCTACACTGCTGACGGATAGAGATTCATCTTTGAGAGGGACTTTGAGTCGAAGGTCTTTGTCTGCGGAAAGTGATATCAAGTGATAGAACACTGTGAAATCAGCATCCGGTTGACCTTGCCGATTTGTTCGACTGCGTTCATCTATAGCAGAGAGATCGAACATCAATTCATAAGAATCATCTGCATCGTGCTTCAAATATTGGAGCACATCAGAGATCTGATCCCGATCCACCCAAACGTTGGGGATACCGTCTACGGTTTCTTGATACTGGCAGTGTTTGCCAAATCGAGTCTGTAACTCTGAGACAACCGACGGTTCGATGGCGGTGTGAGACGGTTCGAGCTCAGTCGTTGTAGTCACGAACCGCGTTTCTTGCCCAGTAGGTCTTTGGATAGTGGAGCATCTCCGACAGTGGTAGGTTCTGCGAGTGAAGTCATATTCTTACGAGTGGGTGTGTGAATGTCTCGCTGACTCGGCTGATACTTGGTTGATTCTCCGGAATCCGAAATCACCCAAGACAAAGGTCGTTGAGTGTTCTTCACTGACTCTTGCAAAAGAGTCAATCCTTGCATGAACGCTTCTGGTCTGGGTGGACATCCGGGAACATAAACATCTACGGGCAAGAACTTGTCGACCCCTTGAACCACACTGTAGATGTCGAACATCCCACCGGAATTGGCGCAGGATCCCATCGAAATCACCCATCTAGGTTCGAGTAATTGCTCGTAAAGGTGCTGCAACACGGGAGCCATCTTGCGAAAAACCGTTCCAGAAACCACAATCAAATCTGATTGCCGCGGGGTTGCTCGAATGACTTCAGCCCCGAACCGTGCAATATCGTGTCGTGATGTGAAGCTGGTTGCCATTTCCACGTAGCAACACGAAAGTCCAAAGTTGAACGGCCACATGGAGTTTGCTCGACCCCAAGCAATGAGGTCCTCCAGTCGTGCGGTCAGAAAACTCTTCGAAGCTTCTTCTTGGTAGACGCTGTCTGCTTGAGACATGGGTGCGTCTGCAGCAGTCTTTACCAAGCGCCATTCCACTAGGCGACTCTCCTTCTTGCATACTCATCAGGTGTAGTATGTCGCGACTTGACTCCCCAATCTAGTGCACCTGTACGCCACTCGTAGAGTAAGGCTACTAACAGGATAACGATAAACAACGCAACAGCGTTGTATCCAAGCCAACCCAATTCTTCAAAGGCTACTGCCCAAGCAACTATGAAAATGGTCTCCAGATCAAAAATGACAAAGAAGATAGCAACCAGAAAAAACTCGATTGATAATCGCATATTTTCTGCCTCGCCGACGGGAACAATCCCCGACTCATAGGGAATGTCTTGAGCACGGCCATGACGAGCCTTCAATCCAACGAACCACGAAAACAACAACGTGACTCCCAGGATCACAAAGACCGCTACCGCATACAAGACAAATGGCAAAATCTCAACGTTCACGACTGAACCTGTCCTAGAGAGAGCAAGGTTGGGCATGCCTCATAGCTCGCCCAGAATAAACCAATTGCATCCCACACCAGCAGATATTTTACTAAGTACACAAAAGTGTGTTGTGAAGAAATGACTCGGTGCAATTGAGACTTCCGTTTTCCATTTCAGAGATGAATGGAATCCCATCATGCTTAATATTTTGTGATAAATTGACTACTCATTCAATGAACTCAGATGCCGTGGCTGAACTAACCTTCAGACAAAAGATTGATGTCTCGCGACCCATCCTGGTAGATGTTGCTGCAGGATTACTAGCACTGAATGCAATGGTTCTGTTTATTTGGTGGTTCGTCGCCCCAAGTGAAATTCAAAGTAACGGCGGACATATCTTCTTCATCATTGCGTGGCCGTGGATGGGCTATGCGATCTGGCGAGGATACAGCCTGGTGCGTTATATGCTGTTGATTCTGATCGCCATCTTTGTTATCGAAGTGCTGAATCCCTACCCCAGCATGGAATTTCTTCAAACGATGAGCTTTGACGAAAAAATCACAAAAATATTCTGTGTCTCTGCAATTCTGTTGCTATTCATGCCCCAATCACACAAGTGGTTCAAGCAAATCAAGAAACTGACCAAGGACGAAGACAAGTAGCAATAGTTTTTCGCTGTGACCAAAAAAAACAATCTAAAGAATCACCAAATCACGATTGCCCTTAGCGGTGGGGTAACCTTGGGCCCGTTTCGAGCTACTTGGACTACGGAAGTACCCAACGATGTACGCGAGCTCACCAAAGACTACGATGCCTATCTGAAAGGACAAAAACAAACGCGGTTTCGATACCACCTACACGACTCAAAATCTAATCAAGTGCATTCAGTGGTGTTGTCATTTGCAAACGTCACTGCGATTTATGACCGAGTGAAGTTACGCAAACATTCATGAAACTACCTCAGGGGCAAAGCATCGTACTGATCCTTGTGTGTGCAGTCATCACTTGTGTTGCTTATACCGTTGTCATTAAATATGTGCTGTCGGATGTTCTTCAGGGAACGCTCAGCCTTTGCATTGCTTCGGGCATCGTTCATTTGACGTTTGTGAGTCTCTCGGCTGCGATTCTGTTCAAGAACTCGGATGGCTTCGGAATGCACAAAGCTGCCATTTTTACGTTCAGTGCCATGCTCGCGACGAGAATCTTCCAACAGTTCTACCGTGACCCTATCAATACTGCGATTCTTGAAGGCACCTCACTACTCCTCACTTGTCTATTAGTCTACGGAGCTATCCTGTTAAGACAGAGAGCTAAGAATCAAACATCATCGAACGCACACCATCCTTAAGGAAACTCATCCATGAATTACAACTACCGTTCAAACCCTCTCCTAATTTGCTTGCTCATTCTCTGCTATTCGGTGGGTTTACATGCTCAAGAAACCGATGCAGCACCATCAAACATTGAACCAGAAATTGAGATTACCCAAGATGTGGTTTATGGTCGAAAAGCAGGAATGGCACTAGTGTACGACGTATTCACTCCTCCAGAACCCAACGGTACAACGGTGGTATACATGATGAGCGGTGGATGGTTTTCGTTGTGGACTGAACCACAATACCGTGTCCAATGGTTTGAATCGTTTTTGGACAACAACATAACTGTGATTTCAGTCTTTCATGGGAGTTCACCCCAGTTTTTCGTACCTGATGCAGTAGATGATGTGTTTAGAGCGATTCGGCACATTCGATCCAATGCAGATGAATTGGGCATTAATGCCGATAAGTTAGTGGTAATGGGACAAAGCGCAGGCGGCCATTTAAGTCTGATGTTGGGATTAGCTCACGAGCAACAACGCTTAGATCCAGACGATCCCCTATCGCAAGATTCTGGAGAAGTCGCTGCAGTGATCGCAGTCTATCCTCCCGTTGACCTGACCGGTTACGTCGGACCGTCGGATAACTACCCGGCATTGAACTTTAATCCAGAGCTTGCCGAAGGAGTCTCGCCCATATTTTTTGCGAGCGAAGACGATCCTCCAGTACTCCTGATACATGGAACCGAGGACACGCTGGTACCCATCGAAAATAGTGAACGTATGCAAAGAGCTCTAACTGAAGTGGGTGTGAGCACACATCTCGAAATTGTCGAAGGTGCCGGACACGGGTTTTCCAGGCCCGCTGACCGACAGCAGCAACAAGACGCAATTGAGAAATTTTTAAAGGAACACGACCTCTTGGACTAGAGACTACACTGTGATCTCGAGATCTCCGGTTATCCTGCAATCAGTTATAATTTCAATATTGAAGAAAGGTAACTATTAGAATTAAGTACAGGAGAGGGATATGCAACCACAGCTTTACAATTCCATTGCCAATCCAGAATCTGCCTCCACTTCCGCACCCAGGGCACTGCTCCAACCGACCGAACCCAAGGTCATCGATGCGCATCCAGATAGTCTATTACATAGGTGCTTGAAGCGATTCGGGGGAAAAACTATTTTCGTCTACGGTAAGCGATATCTCACTAGGTATTACTTGCTCGGAAACGGAAGTGGTGATTCGTATGAAATCTATGTGCATCACATGCACGCTGCTGATGGATTTAGATGGCTTCACAACCACCCTTGGAAGTGGTTTTTCTCCTTCGTGTTTTCGGGTTACTATTTCCAAAACCTGTATGATCGAAAAACCAACCGGTACAAGAGATCCAAGATTCGGTGGTTTAACCTCTTTCGAGGGTTAGACCGTTATCACGCGATTCGAGAACTCCCCAAGGGGGATGCTTGGACATTGGTGATTGCGCCACCTAAGCTAAAAGACTATCAATGGGGATACTGGGACGATGAGAACAAAGTCCACATTGAAGATGACCATATTGGACACGAGTCTGCTCACGACGAAATCTTCGGAAACAAAACCCTAAAAGACTAATCAGTAGTCACTTCAAAAAAGTTACTACACGTTATCAACCTATTGAATACGTGGATGGTAAATCTCTAATATTCAACCGTACTGGGTTACGACTTACGAGTACCGATCACAGGTCTACTGTTCGGGAAAAGACTGCTAACTTTCCGAATATCTTCAATTTGAGCCTTATAGAGTGACCGAATTGTAGAAGCCGCATGCGCAACCGGGCAAATTGATTTGCAAAAAATCGTAATCTTGGATAATATACACTAACGCCACTCTGATTAAAGGATGTAATCTTGGCGTAGCGATGTGAGTCGTGGATTCGATTGAACGGAGGCAACGTATGAAATTCACGTACACCGACCCTTCTACTATAGCTTATTGCTGATCCTGCAGCACTATGTCTGTCGGTCACACTCCCGTTCTTGTTGCCGAAGTTGTTTCGGCTCTCGCCTTATGTCCAAATGGTGCGTATTTGGATGCAACGTTTGGAGGTGGAGGACACACTCAAGCCCTTCTCGAGAAGTTGGATTCTTCTGCTCAAGTATTCGCAACTGATCGCGATCCGAATGCTATTTCACTCGCAAATGAACTCGCGCACACTGAAAAGCGGTTGACAACAAGCCAGACTTCATTGAGCAAGCTTCTCGAAACTTGCAAACAGCAGCAACTCGACAGTTTTTGCGGGATACTTTTTGACCTCGGCGTTTCATCGATGCAACTAGATAGTGCTGATCGTGGCTTTAGCTTCCGTGAGGATGGACCCCTTGATATGCGGATGGATCCCACAACAGGGACAACAGCAGCAGACTGGCTAAATACTGCTCCATTACCCGTAATCTCTTCGGTTCTCAGTCGATACGGAGAAGAGCGAAATGCACGTCAGATCGCGAAGGCGATTGTTGATGCTAGACCACTGAGTCGGACAGCTGAACTGGTTGATGTAGTTGATCGTTCTTCTCGGATCCGAGATTCCAAAAAGCATATAGCTACGAGAGTATTTCAAGCAGTACGCATTCACATCAACGATGAATTGAATGAACTCAGAGAAGGACTGCGTAATGCCTTTCACTTGATGGCTAAATCAGGACGACTTGCTGTGATTAGTTTCCATAGTCTGGAACACAAGATTGTTCGACGACAATTTTCTCAATGGACCAACTCACAAATACCCTCACGAATTCCCATTCGAGGCAGCCCATCGCGACCAGTTAAGTTCATCGAGCGAGGGTTAAAGCCGAGTCGAAGAGAAATCGAAGCTAACCCTCGCGCACGTTCAGCTTTGTTGCAGGTGATCGAACGTGTCCTCTAAATCCAATCACTATTCCAACAACAATACCCGATTCTGGCTGTGTGCATGGATGTTGTTAACCGCTAGCATCGTGACTACCGGTGTATTGATTGTTCAGCAAGTACACGAGCGTTACCGACTCTACGACCAAGTTCTAGAACTTCGATTGCAACAAGACGACGCACTCTCTGAGCTTTCTAAACTTCAGATTGAACGTGGTAGCGAACGGTCCTATGACCGAGTCGTTGAAGTAGCTACTTCAGAACTGACCATGACATTCCCGAAAGAACTGGTTTCACCCACCCGCGAGAGTGAAGAATGAATTCATTTCGAGTTCGGGTGATTGTCATCTGCGGTGGACTGGTCATAGCTCTGATGCTCTTTCGCATGTTTGCACTCACCTACTTCGATAACGAATTTCTGCAAGCACGTGGGAGTTCGGTAGCTGAACGGGTGATTGAGGTACCCACAAACCGAGGCATCATCTACGACAGAAATGGGGAACCTCTTGCGCTGAGTCTACCGGTCTACTCGTTCTGGACCGATCCTGGGTTTTATACGATTGCGAAAGATGACCTTCCCGCGTTAGCTGAAGCTATGAATATGACGAGAACCCGATTGGAAGGGATTCTTGCACGGACGAAGGACACTCGGTTTGTGTACTTGAAGCGACGCGCACCTAAAGAGATGGCCAGTGCAGTCGAAGAACTCGGACTGGAAGGAGTCCGCATTGAAACCGAATATCGTCGATACTACCCTAGAGCTGAAGTCAGTTCACACATAGTAGGTTTAACCAACTCTGATGGAAAAGGCATCGAAGGTCTGGAAGCAGCATACAACGCAAGACTAGATGGACAACCGGGTAAACGACGCATATTGCGTGGTCGAGATGGTCGAAGGTTTCGTGACTTGGAACTAATCGATCCTCCCGTTTTTGGAGAAGATCTCACCATGACCATCGATCTTGCACTTCAATACCTCACCTATAAGAATCTACGAGATGTTGTTGATGAATTTGAAGCACTCTCTGCCTCTGCTCTAGTCATTGAAGTTGCAACAGGTGAGATATTGGCCTTAGCCAACTACCCTACTTTTAACCCGAACGACTTAAGAGATCGTGTTCCATCTCGTATGCGTAATCGTGCCATCAAGGACACCTATGAACCAGGTTCGACAATTAAACCCTTTTCTGCGCTTGCTGCATTAGAAACTGAGAGATACCAACCAAGCAGCGAAATTGACACAAATCCAGGTTACTTTGAAGTCGGTAGGAAACTTGTCGAAGACCCAAATAACTATGGGGTTTTGACCTTAGAAATGGTTTTGGTGAAATCAAGTCAGGTGGGGATAGCCAAAATCGCCCTAGATTTGGAACAAGAAGCTGTTCTCGAAGTCTTAGTACGAGCTGGGCTGAACGATCAACCCATGTCGGGGTTACCAAACGAATCAGTCGGACAATTGAACGCGGCAGAACTCCAACGGGAAATCGGTCGAGCCAATCTAGCCTTTGGCTATGGGATTTCTGTGTCTCCGCTACAGCTAGGAGTGGGTTATTTGACCCTTGCAACAGGAGGCAAACGTCGCGAGATCTCGATTATCAGAGAAACTCAGATGCGAACAGTCTACGAACCTCGAGTATTTGCAGAAAAAGATGTAACACAGTTACTGGAAATGCTTCAGGGGGTTACTTCATGGACCGGTACCGCTCCCAAAGCTGCGATTCCAGGATTTCCTGTTGCTGGTAAAACGGGTACTGTTAGAAAGATTACCGATGGAGAATACGACGACTCACGTCACATTGCATGGTTTGCAGGGATGGTACCCGCGAACGATCCACAAATCGTCGTTGTAGTCGCAGTCAACGAACCCCAAGGTGAATTGTTCTCAGGTGGGGGAGTAGCTGCTCCCCTGTTTTCCAAGATTGCTCAGCATGCACTACAACTCAAAGAACAGGTGAGTACGGTGGAGGTATTAGACGATGATGCTTCTTAGCGAATTACTTCGTTGCCCTGACCTACCTTCGGTTCAAGTGAAAGGTTTATCTCAAGACTCTAACCAAGTGAATCCGGGAGACCTGTTTGTCGCCTACCGTGGACAGAAATTCGATGGTCACGACTTTGCACAAGATGCAATAGACCGTGGAGCCATTGCTGTCTGTGCTGAACGTGAACCCATTCAACATACTAAAGTACCGTGGGTTCGAGTTTCAAATCTAGCTAGCAGACAATCAGAATTAGCTGCTCGTTTCTATGGGCATCCCTCCCAAACACTGAATGTCACGGGGGTGACTGGCACCAACGGAAAAACATCAGTAGTCTGGGGAATAGCGAGTTTGCTTGATTCCACAGCATATATTGGAACTTTGGGTGTGGGTTCCCCCTCCTCCCTCCGACTCGTTCCACTCACGACCATGGAACCCATATCCCTTCAGGCCAATTTAGCGAAACTTCTAGAACAAAACTACAAGTCAGTAGCAATGGAAGTGAGTTCTCACGCCCTTGATCAAGGACGAGTGGAAGACATTGAGTTCAATACCGCAGTGTTCACAAATTTGACTCGAGAACACCTGGACTACCACAAAACGATGGACAACTACGCCAAGGCGAAACGCAAGCTCTTTCAAAGGGTAGATTTAAGGTGTGGAGTCATCAACTTAGATGACCATCTGGGGTGTGCGATTGCTAGAGATCTCAGTGCTCGTGGGGTTGAATTGTTCACCTACGGTACAAAAAGTGATGCAACCTTGAGTTGGAGTCACATTAGACCGGGCACTGAAGGTATGACCGGTACTTGGCTGAGTCATTGGGGAGTGGCACGATTCAATCTACCGTTTCTGGGATCTTGTTTTGTGTCGAATGCAGCAGCTATCTTGCTAGTCGCCGTACAGAACGGAATGGATTTCACTCAAGCAGTTGAGCGGATGAGTGAACTGAAAACTGCCCCTGGTCGCATGGAGTTGTTGACACAACAAGGAGCACCAAGTGTAGTGTTGGACTATGCCCACACCCCAGATGCTCTAGAGCAGGCTCTGGGTTCAGCGAGAGCACATTCCAAAGGTAACGTTGTGTGTGTATTCGGATGCGGTGGAGACAGAGACAAAAGTAAACGACCCGAAATGGGTAGCGTTGCAGAGACATTGGCTGATGTGGTGTTTGTGACCAACGACAACCCTAGAACCGAGTCTCCAACACAGATTGCTCAAGAAATCCAAGCTGGCTTTTCTGAACACGCAGACTGTGTGGTTGAATTAGATCGCACAACAGCGATTGAACAGGCGATTGCTGCAGCTAGCGAAAACGACGTAGTCCTCGTGGCGGGTAAAGGTCATGAAGAATACCAAGAGATTGGAACCACGCGTCTACCCTATAGTGATCGCGACGTAATTTCCGAGATTCTGAAGAGAGAATTCTGATGCTTCTTTGGTTAACAGAGTATATGTCCCAGTTCGATTCCTTCTTTGGAGTCTTTGATTACATTACTTTCCGCACCATTGTGAGTGCGGTGACCGCGTTGCTGTTAACTTTGGTGATCAGTCCTCTGGTCATTCGTCGTTTTTCACAAAACAACATCGGTGAAACCATTCGAGACGATGGACCCAAATCTCATCATTCCAAAGCGGGCACCCCCACCATGGGTGGTCTCATGGTCGTCCTGGCGATAGTGATCTCGACCATTCTGTGGGGTGATTTACACAGTAGACAAATCTGGATATTGCTCTCTGTTTTGGTTGGATTTGGACTCATCGGATTTGCCGACGACTATAGAAAACACACCCGCAAGAAAGGGATGTCAGCCAAATTAAAGTTTTTTTTGCAGTCGGTCATGGGACTGACTATTGCTGTGGTCTTATTTTCGACCGCTGTTGTACCCGAAGAAACCACGCTCATCATTCCCATATTTAAAGACGTAGCTATTCCACTGGGATTCGGGTTCGTTGTTTTGACCTACTTGATGATTGTGGGCATGAGTAATTCAGTGAATCTAGCGGATGGATTGGATGGATTAGCCATCATGCCCAGCGTGATGATCGCTGCTGCTCTCGGTCTCATAGCCTATTTGGTCGGACATGTTGAGTTCTCTGAGTATTTACAGATCCCCTACATCCCGGGATTGGGTGAAGTCGCAATCATTTGTGGCAGTTTAGTAGGAGCAGGTTTAGGTTTTCTGTGGTTCAATGCTTATCCCGCGCAGGTGTTTTTGGGAGATATCGGTGCAATATCTCTAGGTGCAACACTCGGAACCATCGGGGTCATGGTGAGACACGAAATCGTGCTCTTGATCATGAGTGGAATCTTTGTGCTTGAAACTGCATCAGTTATCGTGCAGGTATTAAGCTACAAGATGACGGGTAAACGAGTTTTCCAAATGGCTCCCTTACACCATCACTTTGAGCTCAAAGGATGGCCTGAGCCGAGAATCATTGTGCGATTTTGGATCATTAGTTTCATGCTGGTATTGGTTGGCCTGTCGATGTTGAAACTACGATGAAACAGGAACTCGACATTATCCTGGGACTAGGTAAAACTGGCTATTCGGTCGTCAAACATCTACACTCCCATAATCCGTTAGCGGTTTGTGATTCCCGACTAGGTCGCAACACCCAAGCGATTCCTTATTTGAACAACATGCGAACGGAGTTTCCAGACGTTTGTGTGATTCCACCCAAACATTTCAAGCGGGCACTTTGTGCTGCCAATCGAGTGATAGCAAGTCCGGGTATCCCCCTTTCTGATCATCTGCTGAAGTGGGCGAGCATCGAAAGAGTACCCATTGTCAGCGACATGGATCTCTTCATGGAAACGATCACTGTGCCTGTTGCTGCCATTACTGGAACAAACGGCAAGAGTACTACGGTTAGTTTAGTGGCAGAAATGCTCAAAGACCGTGGTTATCAAGCATGTGGAAATCTAGGACTTCCTGTTTTGCAGGCACTCCATGCTGATGCACAAGGATTTGTGGTCGAACTTTCAAGTTTTCAGTTGGAGCGGATGCAATTGTGTCGATTTCGTGTCGCTTCAATACTCAATATCTCCGAAGATCACCTTGATCATCACGAATCCAAAGAACAGTACATTGAAGCCAAACACAACATTTATCGGAAATGTGATATAGCCATATACGATCACTTAGATCCTCTCACGAAACCATCTAGAGACATACCAACATTAGCGCTCAATCGGGACGACCAGTGGATGGTTACAACCGACGGAGTACACGTTGATGGACATTTCATTCACAAAAATGAGATCGCGTTGAGTGGTACACACAACTTAAGGAACTTACTTCATGCGAGTGCGATTGCCCTTTGTCTCGGGGCAAGTTTGGACGAAGTGTGCCGAGTTGCGAACTCATTCAAGAGTCTACCCCACCGCTCTAATCTCGTCGATTCAGTCGAGGGTGTGAACTACATTGACGACTCAAAGGCGACCAATCCGCATGCAGCTATTGCAGCAATCAAAAGCCAAGCGAACTCAGGTGCTAATTTGATTGTGATCTCAGGAGGTTCCGACAAAGGTGCGGATTTCAGTGAATTTGGCGAGTGTATTGACCGTCATGCAGCTGTTCTCATCGTGCTGGGTCAAGACTGTGAAATCATCACAGATACAGTGAATAAAACGCAGTGGCACCGAGCTGTCAACATGTCTGAAGCAGTTGTACTCGCACACTCGGTTGCCTCTGCAGGCGACACCGTATTACTCGCTCCTGCTTGCGCAAGCTTTGACTTGTACAAAGACTACACTGAACGTGGTACTGCCTTTGAGGATTCAATCCAGGATCTGAGAAAATGATCTTTCGCTTAGACATGATCACAACATGCCTCGGTATGTTGTTGGTGGCCCTTGGATTCGTAGCAATTGCCAGTGCGACTGCTTATTCCTCAGAGGTCATTGTGAACGCTTTTGTTCTACGACAGATCATCTATGTGGGCTTGGCAGCAGTTGTGTTTTTGATTTTGGTTCGGATTCCCATGAACACCTACGTGAAATTCCGCAGGTTCATTTATTTGGGAACTCTGATTCTTGCCTTGATCGTACTGGTTCCTTGGATTGGAGTCGTCGCGGGTGGAGGGAGACGATGGATTGATTTAGGGTTAATGACCGTACAGGTTACTGAAATTGCACGCTTTCTGATTGTCGTTTACGTCGCCGGTTATTTGTCGTACTGTGACAGTGAAATACGCGAATCCACTCTAGTAACCATGAAACCCTTCTTTTGGGTCGGTATCGTTCTGTTTCTCTTTTTGCTACAACCTGATTTCGGATCAGCTGTCTTGATCGGTGCAGTCACCGCAGGTATGGTGTTCTTGGCGGGAGCAAGATTTCGAGATTTAGCCATCATCGGATTGGTGGGTATCGGTGGTTTAGCGTATGTACTCTACCATCGAAGTGATCGGATCTTGGCTTTTTTGGATACATGGAACCATTCCTCGCACGCAGGATATCAACTAGCGCAATCGCTCATTGGTTTTGGGCGCGGTGAACTGACTGGAGTCGGAATGGGTGATTCGATTCAAAAGCTACGTTATCTTCCAGAGTCACACAATGACTTCATATTTTCGGTGATTGTTGAAGAAACTGGATTTGTCGGTGGGACTATCTTGTTACTACTGCTCATGTTTCTTGCCTACCGTTGCATCAGGTTCGGTGCCAAAGCAATCGCTGAACAACAATGGTTTGCCGGTTACTTTTGCTACGGTGCAGGACTGATGCTTGGTCTACAAACCCTGATCAACGTAGGAGTATCAATGGGTGCACTACCTACAAAAGGTTTAACTCTTCCGTTCATTAGTTTTGGCGGAAACAGTTTGATTGTGTGTGTAGCACTATTAGCGGTTGTCTGTCGAGCTGAGTTAGAAACTCGCTTTCCGGAATACAGAACCCAGTATCTCTCATGAAGCATTCGTCCACTCAGAATGTCTCTTCAATCCCGCGAATGCGCAGGGTGCAATCCGTACACTTTGTTGGAATTGGTGGCGCAGGAATGTGTGGTATTGCAGAAGTGATGCTTCACGAAGGGTATGAAGTATCCGGTTCTGATCTAGTGGACAACGGAAGAATCGCTCGACTGAGAGAACTCGGAGTGGCTGTCAATATTGGACACTATGAGCGAAACGTCAAAAATGCCGATGTAGTCGTCGCATCTACCGCTATCCCTTCATCCAATGTTGAGATTGTGCGTGCTCACGATGATCGAGTACCCGTTGTGTCGCGTGCACAGATGCTGGGAGAATTACTGAGACATCGCTATGGAATTGCCGTTGCAGGAACACACGGAAAAACCACTACCACCAGTCTGATCACGTCAATATTTCAGGTGGCAGACTGGAACCCCACCTACGTGATTGGGGGACTCTTAAAGAAAGAAGGACGTTATGCCCATTTAGGTCAAAGCCGATATTTGATCGCCGAAGCTGATGAGAGCGATGCGTCATTTTTGTACCTTAATCCCATGGCTACGGTGATTTGCAATATTGACCACGACCACTTGGGAACCTACAACCACGACTATCGACAGTTACTCGATGCATTTGTCGATTTCGTTCACCGTCTACCCTTCTATGGCTTAGCTGTTGTCTGTATCGATGATCCGGGTGTGAAAGCAATCGAGGCTGAACTCGCTCGACCCATCGTCACTTATGGAATCAGTGATGAAGCTGACTACCGTGCCATCCATATCGAACACACAGACTCAAGGTGTCGTTTCACTGCGGTGAGACCAGATGGTAAACGACCGTTGGATGTGAGCACCTGTTTACCTGGAATAGACAATGTCAGGAATATCTTGGGAGCGATTGCTATCGCGTCTGATGAAGGCGTACCCGACCACTGCATCATTGAAGGATTAGAGAACTTTCAAGGAATCGATAGACGATTTGAAATTGAAGAGTTAAACCTTGGTGGTAAACGAATCACCATGATCGACGACTATGGTCACCATCCCCGCGAAATCGAACATATGGTCAACACAACACGAGAGTTGTACGGACAACGAAGACTTGTCATGATCTATCAACCACACCGATTTACTCGAACCCGTGATCTCTTCGATGATTTTGTCTCTGGTCTGAGCATGGTAGATTTATTAGTGATCGTCGATACCTATGCCGCAAGTGAAAACCCTATCGAGGGTGCTTCTGCTCAAGAACTGATCGCCGCAATACAAGAAAAAGGGAAAGTCACCGCACACTATGCACATTCATCCAATGATGGCTTACAACTAGTCAAGATGCTCGTTCAAAATGAAGACGTACTGTTAGTCCAAGGTGCGGGCAACGTTGACCAAGTTTCCAGTCAATTAAAGATGGTGCCACCATGACACAGTTGATGAAGTCCGTTCTTGTACTAGTAGGTTGCGTCGGTTTCGTAGTCCTATGGATGGTGGGAGGACAGATGTTGCAGGGCGAATCTCCTGCGATCATTTTGACTGGAAATCTCCACCAAGAAGAACGTGAAACCATCCACCGTGTCATCAAATCGCTTACCCATCAAACTAGTGGCTGGGTGTCCTCACTTGAGATCGCAGAAGCGGTAGATGCCCTACCCTGGACGGCAAAAGTAAGTGTGCGAAGACTTCTAAACAATGACATTCATGTTGAAGTTGAAGTCAAAACTATCATGGCTCGCGTCTCGGACGACACAGGGATTACCGATGTTGGTGAAGTGATTCAGACCGGCAGACAAACACCGAGTCATTTGCCTACAGTGCAGGGACAGGATCTCACAGGAAGTGTCCATCGCGATGCACCCTCATTAAAGAGAATCCGCGGGGTATTGGCAAGATACGGAGAAAACGCTACTGTATTCGACAAGACAAGACAAGGTTGGGTGGTATCCATGATGTCGGGTAGCCAAGTTCTGCTAGGTGAACGTGAATTGGAAGATCGATTGGAAAGATTCCTTGTAGCTTTTCGTGCTTTTCAAGCAGCTAATCCAGGAATTAATGTTGTGGCGGACGCTCGTTACAACCATGGTGTTGCAATTAAAGAACGACTAATTGCTAAGGAAAATCTCGATAGTGAGAAAGAAACTTCGTCTAGTTCCATTGCTTTGACTCATGAAACAGACAAAGAAGACTAATAGCGAACAACCTCAACTGCTAGCAGGAATCGACATTGGTACTGCTAAAGTTGCTGCGTGCATCGGCAAGATAAACACCAGTGGTGATGTTGAGATTATTGGGATAGGAACCCACCCATCAACCGGTGTAAGCCGTGGGATGGTTGTGAACATTGAAGCTACCGTTGAAGCACTCAGGATTGCCATCAAAGAAGCTGAAGCAATGGCGAATCATTCTCTCACCTCTGCTGTTGTAGCTTTGGGTGGGGATCACATTGTGGGTTTCAACTCTCAGGGTAGTTCAGCGATTCGGTCTTCGGAAGTAAATACCGACGAGTTGGAATCAGCACTAGCTTCAGCTAAAGCAATCCCATTGAGTCATGATGAACAGATCATTCACGTCATCCCTCAGGAGTACGTGATTGATCGACAAGGTGGGATCCGAGAACCCCTAGGAATGTCTGGAAGCAAATTAGACGCAAATGTACACCTGATCAAAGGATCCAAGAATGCCGTGCGAAATACTCTCAAGTGTGTCAAGTCGTGTGGGGTTGAGATTGAAGACATCGTCGTCAAACCGCTAGCATCCGCCTCTTCGGTACTTGCTAAAGATGAACAGGAATTGGGAGTATGTTTGTTAGATATCGGTGGGGGTACTACCGACGCTGCAGTCTACACCGATGGTGCTATTCGTCATACACTAGTGATTCCGATTGCAGGAGATTCAGTTTCCCGAGACATTGCGATGACGTTTCGAACTCCCGCGCAGAGTGCAGAAGATCTAAAGATTAAATATGCGTGTGCTCTACAAGCGCTCACAAACGAAAAAGACACCATTCATGTTCGAGGTGTGGCGGGGAGACCAGCAACTGAAATTCCACGGCAAACGCTTGCAGCAGTAGTCGAACCTCGGTACCGGGAGTTATATGAATGTGTCAACCAATCGTTTAAAGAAATTGGTTTTTCTAAAGATCGATTAGGGTCTGGTGTTATAATTACTGGCGGAGCGGCCGCCATGGAAGGTGCTGTAGAACTAGCGGAAGAAGTTTTCCATCTTCCCGTGTCCTGCGGAAAGCCGAAAAATCTTCAAGGACTGAACGACATCCATAATAATACTTCATACTCAACTTGTACTGGCCTACTGGCGTACGCCATTGAAAAACGGCATGTCTCGTCTCTGAATGAGCCAGAAAAGACAACCGTGAACAAGTTTTCGCTGAAATATATCAGCAAATGGTTTAAGCGCACCTACGACCAAATTTAATTTCAAGGAGATAGTCATGGAAGACTCAATCTATGCTCATGAGAGCAACAACTTTGAACAACCTCCGATCGAACAGTTCAAATTTGAACCGTCTACATCGGAGAAATTGGATCATGCTCCGCCTGCGGTGATTAAAGTCATTGGAGTGGGTGGCGGTGGTGGAAACGTACTCAACTACATGGCCAACCAAAACCTGACAGGAGTCGAATTCCTAGCCTTGAACACTGATATGCAGGATCTAAATGCGATCCCAGAACCAGTGTCGAAACTCACTCTAGGTGGCAGTCGTAGACAAGGTTTAGGTGCAGGAATGAACCCATTGGTAGGAGAAGCTGCAGCTAAAGAATCGATTGCGGAAATAGAGGATGCTATCCAAGATGCCAATCTAGTGTTCGTAGTATCGTGTCTTGGAGGAGGAACTGGTTCAGGCGCAACACCAGTTGTTGCACAAACTGCTAAAGACAAAGACATCCTAACTGTTGCGATAGTGACCCTCCCCTTGATGGAAGAGCAAATCACTCGCAAACGCAACGCAGAAAACAGTTTGAAAGAACTCTATGAAATAGCTGATTCGGTGGTTGCTATCCCTAATGATAAACTGTGCAAGATCGTAGACGGTTCTATACCCTTTGCTGAGGCATTCAACCACATGAACAACTATCTGGCTGAAGCCGTACAAGGGGTTGCAGACGTTATCAATACCTTGGGTCTATGGAATTTGGACTACAAGGACGTTGAATCTGTTCTCTCCTCCAACGGCGATGGCATTACCCTTATTGGTAAGGGGGATGCAACAGGCCAAAACCGTGCGGAAAATGCTGTACATGCTGCTTTGAACTGTCCACTAATGGAAGACACAGATCTAAGTGGCGCGAGAAGTGTGTTGTACAACATTCGTGGGCACAACCTTACGTTCGATGAGTGTCGTCAAATCATGCGAGTATTCAACGACATTATGACTAGCTCAGGTGGTTCTGGTGGAATATTTCCAGGAATCGTAGAGGATCCGGAAATGGGCGATGATCTCGAAATTACGGTATTGTTGACAGGGATCAATCGCCAAAATCCAGCAAGTGTTGCTTCGGGTTACGCCGAACAAGAAAATGAGTTTGACACTCACGAAGAATCCAATGTTCTTAGTCATTCACAGTTTGGTTTTCGGACGACCAGGCACCATGCCGAACCTGAACGCCAAGTGAGAAACGAAGGATTTAGACCGAACTCAATTTCTGCGTTGCAGGGGTCAGGAAGTCGTAGACTAGATCCCAGTGAAATCCCTGCACTGTTTCGGGATCAAGTAGACTAAACCCAACTCCCTAAGTCGTGTGCTGGATGCTAGCACATCCTGCGAACCTAGATAAAGGTTGATTACTGCTGAAAGAACGACCAGTAGAGCTGATACTGAGGTTTGGGGCAGTTGTTCAAATAGATAGCGTATCAGAGTTCAACCCACTACAAGATCCAATAGCTACTTGAGCTGTCCACTGAGGTACTCAAGAAGCCATAACAAATTTACACCTAGTCCACGCCACTCCTTCGCATCTGAAATATGGATTACTGTTAAGGTACGTCCTAACAGCGGAAGCCGAATCCATGTAATGGACAAGCTCCACCACAGAAGTCCAATCAGCAAACTGATCGCGGTTTTCGGTTGTTTAGTTTATAAACGTATGTAGTTACAGATCAATCTCTTAGAGTGGACTTAGGCAGTCGGGATATAAGTGTAAAAGTACCATCCGAAGAGATTTGAATGAAGGGTTCCATAGATGTTAGAAATCCTATTGAGTAAAAATTGAGAATATTCTCAGGGAGGTTTCTAATGTGCTGATACTTGGTTTTGCTATTCTCACCCGCTCTGCTATTTGCCAAGGAGGTACTGAAGACGTAACGTCGGACGAGGACCAAAAGAACTCGCTGAGGAATTTGATTTGAATCAATCTGTCCGGTTTTTCAAGATACCAACAAACAAATCACGAAAAAGTAGCCGAATCTTTTGCAGACCAATGGCTTGAAGCTACTATAGCAGACAAACCCTTCTCAACCCGTTTCAACGGTCTATGGTGATATTCTGTTGCGTTGGTGCAAGGGTTTGAGGTAGAAGATGCTATGTCTCGTGCCGATACCTCACATTATTTCCTCTATCGTAATGTTGATACCGCAACAATTCCGCTCGCTATTCAAGGAAATTTTCAGTTTCCTATGATAGTTCACCCAACATTCAGACTGGGATGAACCTATCGAGGAGCAGGGACCGAGAAGCTATTCATCCCAAAATTAAAAATATTCCTTGGACGAATTTACACCCTAGAATTGTTTTACCACGAAAAAATTGGTGGTGTGCGACTGATGAACGGGAATATGGGAGTCTTATTGCGACCGTAAAAACGCTTGCTATCTTTCTTGAGAAGTTTGTAGAAGAAAAGGGACTATATTTTCTGATGCTTGAATGGAACTAGGAATGGTGGTACTCAAACTCAGTTCAAGAACAGTTACAGAGTGATAGATGGATTTACGATCACAAAATCGTGTTGGAAGCATTTGTAGACGCAGTGAAAGTACACAATGTACAGTCTCATGAAAATTCAGACTAACAGGGACAAACGAGTCTTAAATGTTTGATTCAGAGGAGACTAATATTGAACCGATTGATTGATAAACTCTTAAGATTTCTTGGCTCAAGCTCATGAGTCATGTGGTTGAACCATTGTGTCTGTTCAAGCTAGAGATTCGAACATTATTAAATTTTCAATCTCAACGATTGTAGTGGCCTCTTTAGTATTGACTTTGTAGTCTTTGCGCAAACCTTTCGTTATTCCACGGTTTCGTAACTGACCCTTAGGTCTTCGAGGTTAGCTTGTATTTCTCCAACCGATTCTCCGGAAAGATTCAAAAGCGTAGTAGCTACACCGTCCCAAGGATCACCACGCAAAACACCCTTTTGCAATCCATCTATGTGTGCACACTCAGCTAACAAATCTTCGACCCCTTTTCTCCCTAACCTTCTCGTCACGGCCGAGACTAAGTGCTGTCGCATTCCTGGTGTGCTTTGCCCACTCCCAAAGGTTCGGTGACATCTGCGCAAATGAGATGCTAGCGCACCGACAAACATCAGGGGTTGAATTCCTTCTCGTTTCACTGAGTCGAGCTTTTCATGAATTTTTTGCGTACGACCCGCACAAGCTTCGTTCAACAAATCAAACGTACCACTGATACTAAAGTTGATCCCTGACAAATCCTTCATACCGATAGTGCGTTCTTCACCCAACAAGATCAAAGAAAGTTTGCTTAGCTCTTGATTTGCTGCTTGAAGGTTTCCATCAGTGAGGTCTGCTAACCTCTCGACAGTTTCTGAATCGAGACTGATATCTAATTGAGTTGCGCGATTTTTGATCCAATGAATAGATTCGCGCTGGTTTAAGGATTCAGCAATGATTGTGACAGCCAACGATGAAAGTCTCTTAAACCAAGCTGCTCTGCGAAATCTATAGTCCCACGTCCATCCACGAACAATAATCACAGATTCTTTCAAATCTTGGTCTGCCCACTCTTTTAGAGCATCCAGAACTTGATTGTTCAAAGTGTTTCGTGTTAAAGAAAGGAGTAGGATCCGTTTGGATGCAAATAGTGAAGGCGTATCAGCATCCAGAAAAACGGTTTTCCAATCTGCTTGCTGGCTTATTTCGTAGTTCTCGGCCTCTAAAAAACCTTGGCTCTTGGCAGTCTTTATGATGCTCTCCATAGCTTCTTGAACCAGTAGGTATTCATCCCCAGCCAAAAAATACAGCGGTGCTAGACTACTCTCTAACTGAGAAGCTAGTTTACCAAATGGAACAATCATGTTTGAACGTTAGAGACTTCAACTAATGTGCTACGCAGATACCTGACTATCTGGGAAGCAATCTCCTTTGTTAACTCACCTCGAACATCTCGATCGCCGACAGAGGTGCTTAACAGACGATTTGAGTTCACCCGAACTCGACCAGTAGTACTAAATTCTAGGATTTCGGACAGTTCACTCGAACGGTAAGTAACTTCTATCACAACATCAAGGGTGAGTTCGTATTCCAACAGTCCCTGTCTGGGGACAACCAAAGAGGCTGATTTTTGAAATTCATGAGAGGCAAGTCTGATAGTTAGATCACTATTACCACTTGCTTGGGTATCTACCTCATTCAGATCAAGTAGATGAGTCAATTCTTTGTCTAGCAAAGGTGATTGATCTGCAATGACGGCTACAGAACCAACATATTGACCCAAAGTTATATCACGAAGTACTAGCCCACATCCGCTCAACAGAGTAGAAGATATCAGCACTATCAGTATCGAAGTAATCGAAGACCGATTAGGCAATTGAAATCTATTTGTTTTTTGTAGCCACAAAGTTCAGCATCCTGTTGTTCACAAAAATAACTCGACGGATGATCATATCTCCCAGTAGTCGATTAACGTTGTGGTGTTTCTTTGCTGCCTCAACTACTACAGATTCTTCACAGTCCACTTCAACTTCAATAGTAGCACGAAGCTTTCCATTTACTGATACAGGAATGGTCACTTGTTTCACTTGAAGCAGCGATTCATCATACTGCGGCCAAGAACTAGTATCAAAGATGCTACCTTCTCTACCCAATAACTGGTGTAGTTCTTCAGCAATATGAGGACAAAACGGAGCAATGAGTTGAACCATCGGTTCCACTTCGTGGATGCTGGGTACACGACCGTCTGATCGGACTAGGTTGAGATACTCCATCATTGCAGCAATTGCTGTGTTATAACGTAAAGATTCTAAATCGTCGGACACTTGCTTGATCGTTCTGTGGAGGGCGACCTCTACTTCAGAATCAACTCGCTTATCTACAGCTTCTTGGACAGTCTGCCAAAGCCGATTTAAGAACTTGTACGGTCCCTGAATCCCATCCTCTCGATAGTCTCCGCCTTGTTCAAACGGACCTAAGAACATCAGATAGAGACGCACGGTGTCTGCACCGTACTGTGCAATAATCGAATCAGGAACGATGACATTTCCTCTGCTCTTTGAGATTTTTCGCCCTTCGCGGATCAGTAAGCCATGAGCACGAAACTTCGCGTAGGGTTCTTCAAAACTGATGTGATTCATGTCTTGGAGAGCCATCGTCAAAAATCGGGAATAGAGTAAGTGCAGTACAGCGTGTTCGTTTCCACCAATGTAAGAAGTCACTGGCAACCACTTTTCGATAATCTCTGGATCCATAGCACACTCATCTTCCTCGGTACAGGGATATCGCATGAAATACCAGGCACTATCGAGAAAGGTATCTGAGACATCAGTCTCTCGAACAGACTCAGCTCCACACTGGGGGCAATTCACTTGTAGCCAGTCCTTTGCTCGTGAAAGTGGACTATCCCCCCGGTCATTGGGGCGAAAGTTTTCCAGGTACGGTAATGGAACCGGTAGGTCTTCCTCGGGAACCGGCACCGGACCACACGACTCGCAATGAATAATTGGGATGGGTGGACCCCAATAACGCTGACGGGAAATACACCAATCGTGTAATCGATAACTTATTGACTTTTCTGCTATTTTTTGTCTCTGCAGAGATTGAACAATTTGATTCTTTGCATCCTCGACTGATAATCCGTCGAACTCACCCGAGTTCATGAGGGTACCATCACCCTCGTAACTACTGGTTAGCTCGACCAGATTGGTGGCTCCGGGTTCAGCAATCACTTGACGGATTTGTAACCCAAACTTACTAGCAAACTCAAAATCCCGTTGATCATGGCCAGGCACAGCCATGATTGCACCGGTTCCATAGTCAACTAGGACGTAATCTGCCACCCAAATGGGAATGAGTTCTTGGTTGACCGGGTTCAAGCAATAAGAACCAGTAAACGCTCCGGTCTTTTCTCGGTCTTCCATTTGACGTTCGACTACGTCTTTTTGTGCAACTTCTTCTTGAAATTGTTGCACAACACTCTGCTGCTCAGGAGTTGTCAACTGAACGACTAGTTCATGCTCGGGTGCAAGTACCATATAAGTCGCACCAAAAAGTGTGTCGGGTCGAGTGGTAAAAACCTCGATTTCTATCTCTTGTCCATCAACCGGAAATCGAACAGTAGCACCTTCACTCGCTCCAATCCAGTTCTTCTGTGCTAGCTTGGTGGTGAGGGACCAGTCTAACTTTTCGATGTTGTCTAGTAATCGTTGAGCGTATTGCGTAATCTTGACAAACCACTGGGGTAATTGGCGCTGACCCACCCGAGAATCACATCGTTCACAACGACCGTTGATAACCTGCTCATTGGCGAGCACAGTTTTGCAGGACGGACACCAATTGACCGCACCAAATTTTCGTTCAATCAATCCCTCTTTATAAAGTTGTATGAAGAGCCACTGGGTCCACTTGTAGTAGGCGGGATCGGTTGTGTCGACCGTGTGATCCCAGTCAAACATACCCCCAATACGTTTCAATTGTCGGGTAAAGTTAGCGATGTTCTTGGGAATCAATTCGTTGGGGTGGGTACCGGTCTTGAGTGCAAAGTTTTCACTATGTATCCCAAAAGCATCAAATCCAATCGGTTCGAAAACGGTTTTACCTCTGAGTCTCTGAAAGCGCCCCTGGATATCGGCTCCCGTATACGCATAAATGTTGCCAATGTGCAATCCCTCTGCCGACGGATAAGGGAACATCATGAGGTTATAGAAGGGGTCTTCAGCTGAGCGAAGATCCTCTGTCGATAACGTGTTAGTGGCGTTTTCGTCCCAGTAGGCTTGCCACTTTTTCTCAACTGTCGTCGGATCGTAGGGTTTCATTGGGATCAAGAGTGGGTTGCTGGGTCAAATGTAGAAATTGCTATGTTTAAGAGTGAATGTTCGTGGGCAGCTCGGGAAATCGAACGCTAACGACACTACGCGAGTGCAAATTCTATTTCCATTGCTCAACGAAGAGCTCTGCCATTTGATGTTGATATATGGCAACAACATCTGAACTAGAAAGGTTTTGTCACCAAACCTATTCCATCTCTTTGAGAGTTAAGCCTACCTGAACCCAACGTACGTTGATTCCCAGTCTTTTTGCACCAGGTTCGCCCCAAACATAGCATGGAGACTCACCCGTTTCGTTATCAATCACTGCAAGCTTGAGGACTGTGATTTCTTCACTATAGGGGAGAACGATGAGTTCAAAGGAATAACCTGTCTCTTCACCATCGGCTTCTATGTTGATGATCTCACCATTGTCCCAAATCTCAATTCCACGCATTTGAATGTACTCTTCCGGATCTGCTTCTGGATCCAAAGCCGTTCGTTGCACAACAGCCCATCCAGTGTAGAGTCGAGCGTCCTGAATCTCAGGTTCGGTTGCTTGCTCAGACTGAGAATTTACAAAGCTAGCACTTGCTACTAGACTAACAAAAATAGCTACGATAAACCAGTTTTTCATAGTGCGAGCCTCCTCGGACTACCACATATAATGACCTTCACCAGCAATTGTAATATTGATATGCTATTAGGGGTAAATCATGAAATTCAACAGAATTTTTGCAGGAGTCTTTGCACTCTCAATTCTCTTTCTTGTTTCTTCTGCGATAACACAAGATGATGCCCAAGAAGCAGCACTCACTCTAGATCCGAATACGGGTGAAGGAGCAATCGAACTCAACCGCAAACTCCATTGCTCCCGAGTAGATGATAAAGAAGTGACTTACACATGGTGGGGACAAGCTTACGCTCGAACACCGGGCCAAAGGGACATAAAAATCTTCAAACTCTTGGGTATGAATGTTCGTAAATGTGGCTCATATACCGATGAAGTTCGAGGGACAGGTTATCGAATGGTTTCGCGCGAAATCATGCTGTATTTAGATCCGGAAACAGGAGAATTACTTGATACTTGGACAAACCCGTATACAAACAATGAAGTAGAAGTCATCCATGTAGCCAATGATCCGGTCAATAGTCGTGCTATCAATTATCCCAGAACAGCTGATGGAACAGAGATTACCTTCGATGTGGATGTTGTTAACGGAAGCTACTTCATGGCATTCGAGGTACCTCTCTTTTATCCTGATCCTATGGGTGGAGACTACCAACAACATGTAGGAGGCATGTACCACGCTACTGAGATTTTTGACTTTAGCGGGAACGCCGATAGTTTGTTTGATGCCTCAACCAATATCGAGTACGCTAATATCGCTTGGGTACGAATCGGACCGTGGCTACCGTGGATGGAGATGGGCGACAGACCCGGTTTTATGTACTACAACGCTACGGGTAAGAAGTTAGAGTCGTGGGATCAGTTACCTGACCTCATGAAAGAGCAAATCAAAGAGAATTACCCAGAATACACGAATGCTCCCCCAATGGATGATGATCGACCCAACGAGACATCTTGGACTTACATGAAGAAGATACTTGATGCTCGTAGGGCTGAAGCTGAATAATCCACTACGGGCCACACTAACTGACAACTCCATCCTTTCGGAGATTCCCAACCTCTGTTTCACTGAATCCGAACTCCAAAAGTACATCGTCGGTATCCTGACCTGCAGCTGGTAAGTCATTTCGAAGTCCAAACTTCTGGTTTGCAAACTCAACAGGTAGTGCGGGTAAACAAGTCTGCTTTCCTTTGTTGATTCCATCAACAAGACTAACTTGAAGAAGACCACCACCAGCCAATAGATGTTCATCTTCAAATAAGTCAGTTGGAGTATTGATGGGAGCGAAGGGGACACCTGCGTTCTCCAATCGCTTGAGTACCTCTGTAGTCGACATCGAAAGGAACATTTGTACCAGCATCGGAATGAACCGTGGTCGCTGTTCCACTCTTCCAGTATTGGTGTTTAGACTTTCGTCTTGAGTGAGTTCATCAAGTTTAAATTCAGCACAGAAACGCTCCCAAAGAGCATCACTCACTACGGCTACAAAGACTTGATCTCCGTCTGCAGTCTCAAAGGTCTCATAAACCGACCAAGCTGAACGACGCACGGCCATGGGTGGTGCAGGTTCACCCGTTACTGCTTCTTGTGCCATATGTTGACCGACCAAAAAAGCAGTTGTTTCAAATAGGGAACTCACTAGGTGTTCTCCATAGCCGGTCTCTTTTCGACGCATCAGAGCAGCTAGAATTGCGATAACACCAAACATTCCACCGGTCACATCAATTACTGATGCCCCTGCTCTGAGTGGTTGATTGGGTGGCCCGGTCATGTAGGCAAGTCCGCCCATCATTTGAGCTACTTCATCTAGTGCAGTGCGATTTCCGTAGGGTCCAGAGAGAAATCCTTTGAGTGAACAGTAAACCAAACCTGGATTACGCTTGTGCAATTCATCATACCCAAACCCGAGTTGGTCCATTGCACCAGCACGGAAGTTTTCGATGAAAACATCAGCTTGATCGATCAATCGGTAAGCTACTTGCCTACCAGCATCAGATTTCAAGTTTGCACAGATGCTTCGTTTATTGCGATTGTACATCGCGAAGTAGCCAGCACCGGACCCTTTCAATCTTCGGGTTTTATCTCCTCCGGGTGGTTCAATCTTGATGACGTTAGCACCAAGATCGCCCAGGATCACTCCCACCGTAGGTCCCATGACCATGTGAGACAGTTCGATTGTCCGTATTCCTTCTAACGGCAACATCTGTTAGACCGATAGTGTTTTGTAACCAACATGGGTGAATTAGATTTTCTTGGTGTGAAAAATTCACACCAAATCGCGAGTATTGTTACAATGATATATCAATCAGTCATTTAATGTAGGAGATCACGCCATCCTGGCCTATGGAGCACGTACAAATTTGCGAAGTTGGATTACGAGATGGGCTTCAAAACATCTCTGCCATTGTGCCAACTGAAATCAAAAAACAATGGATACACCGACAGTTTGAAGCTGGGACGCGAGAGATTGAAGTTGGTTCTTTTGTTCCTGCAAAACTTTTACCTCAACTGGCTGACACAGCAGAGCTCGTTAAGTATGCGAAAACTATCCGAGGATTAACGGTTGTAGTACTTGCTCCCAATTTACGTGGTGTCACAGATGCGACCAAAGCAGGGGTGGACAAGATTGTGATTCCATTCTCAATGAGTGAGTCACATTCAATCCGCAATGTTCGCAAGAATCACGAACAAATGGTTGCTGAAATTAAAGCTTGCGTCGACTATCTACGTGATGTACCGGAAGCGAAGAGACCTTGGCTAGAAGTTAGCCTTTCAGTTGCGTTTGGTTGTACCATTGAAGGCAAAGTTTCTGAATCAACAGTCGTCCACTTTGCCGAGAAAATGATGGAAATTGAGGTTGATGAACTCTGTCTGTCTGATTCAACTGGAGTGGGCAGTCCGTGGCAACTTCAGTCTTTGGTAGAGAAAATATGGGCCACCTGCGGTAGCGAAAAACTTCAGGGTGTTCACCTACACAACACTAGAGGACTGGGACTTGCAAACGCCCTGAAAGCAGTTGAACTAGGCATCACGACCCTCGATTCCTCGTTGGGTGGTTTAGGTGGCTGTCCCTGGGCTCCGGGTGCCAGTGGCAATATCGTCACTGAAGATCTAGTTTACTTGCTGGAGTCTATGGGTATCAATACGGGGATCGACCTGAGTCAACTGTTCGAAGTCCGAAAGTTCGTTGACAGCGCGATTGCTGATGAACCGTTGTATGGATTTGCGTCGGCATCAGGTATTCCACCGGGCTGGCCTTACGTTGCGGCAGGGTGAGACTTACCCCCACGAGAAACCCCCGAGACGGTCAATTTGACTATACATCGTCTGTTTACGACACAGACGATGTCCGCCCAATAGCAGAAACGCTCTACCAAGAGCAAAAACTTTGGCGTTCGCTGGAGATCGAGTCCCGCAGTGAGGGACTCCAACAATTGCATAACGCCCTTGTTGCACACCGCAAACCGATTCTTGATGCAATCATTGTTGATACTGGACGAATTGCGACCTCACATATCGAATTTAACAGTGTTCTAGGACTGCTTGACTATTGGATCAGTGTTGCCGAACACTTCCCAGGCTCCTTGGGACCTCGTAAGTCAGCCTTAGTGTCAACCGTGGAATATTCCCACACACTCATCCCCTACCGAGTGGTGGGAGTGATTAGTCCGTGGAACTTCCCTTTGCTGCTTTCACTTATTGACAGTATTCCAGCTCTTTTGGCAGGTTGTAGTGTCATAGTCAAACCGAGCGAAATCACCCCTAGATTTATTGAACCACTTAGTGAAGCCATCGCATCGGTGGAAGGTGTAGGTAAAGTTCTGAAATACATTGGTGGCGACGGAATAACTGGAGCAGCCTTGATTGAACATGTTGAAGCAGTGTGTTTTACCGGTAGTGTGGTGACTGGTCGTAGAGTTGCTGTGCAAGCTGCAAAAGCACTAAAGCCCGCGTTCTTGGAACTAGGAGGGAAAGATCCCGCTATTGTGCTACCCTCTGCTAACCTCAAAAATGCTGCTCAAGCCATTCTCAGAAGTGCGTTGGGAATGACTGGACAATCCTGCCAATCCATTGAACGAGTCTACGTTCATGAATCCGTAGCTGGAGAGTTCACTTCTGTGATTATGGAAGAAACACAAAATATCAAGATCAATTGGCCAAACCCTCATGCGGGACACATAGGGCCGATCATTCTAGAACGACAAGCACTAAAAATCCGTACCCAGTTACACGATGCTGTTGCAAGAGGTGCACAAGTTCTTTGTGGTGGTGATATTGAAGAACATGGCGGGGGGTTATGGATGACTCCCACCATTATGACCGGAGTCGATCACACCTTCCCCATCATGCAAGAAGAGACTTTTGGTCCGATCATCCCGATCATGACCTACTCCACCACAGAAGAAGCTATCCAATTAGCTAATGATTCGGAGTATGGGCTGTCAGCTGCAGTTTTTGGTTCAGACATTTCTCAAGCCCACTACGTAGCGCGTCAGTTAGAAGTTGGTGCCATTAGCCTCAATGATGCTGGTTTGACCTCAATCGCTTATGACGTTGAGAAAAATTCATTCATGCAATCAGGCTTGGGTGGGTCCAGAATGGGATTGAGTGGGATTACGAGATTTTTGCGCAAACGAGCACTCATTCAGCAGAATACTTCCCCTTTGAGCTTGGAAGCTTTGAATGAGAAGAACTTCGTTTAAACCACTCTTTGCCACCGATATGTCTTAGCTCGTCTCATTGAGGTAATTCGTTCATCATCTGAATTCGTTTAGGAGGATTTCCATGATTTCAAGAATTGGTTGTTTCGTATTCATTGGTGTTTTCTATCTTGTAGGGATCACCAGTGCCGCTCCAGTACCAGATAGTGAGCGCACCCCCATTGATTTACGTCGAACCACACTGATTGTTCGAGATATCGATCATTCATTGCAGTTTTATCGCGATGCTTTGGGTATGAAAGTCATCTACGACCGTGCCATCAACACTCCACGAGATGCTTCCAATGAAGAAGCAGAAATTGCTCGTCGATTAGTTTTATTGCGAGCGAATGACGACTACATCGGTGTAGTTGGACTCCTGCAGTACATTAAACCTCAAAAACCGCGCATTGACTTGACAGATACTGCATTCCATGAAGGCACCATGGTCTTTGTGTTTAACACGACTGAACTTGAGAAATCCTTTAAAGCAGCAACTGAAATCGAAAAGGTAGTCGTAATAGACGAACCCTCTTTAGTCGAGTACCCGTCCTATGACGGTACCGGAACGATTAAAGTGATGGTGAGCACGGTGCAGGACCCTGATGGGTTCACAGTTGAGCTAAACGAACTCCAGAATGAGCTTCACTAACCCAAACAAGGAACAAACCATGGCTGAACAAACGAATGCCCCAGCAACTTTAGCAGAAAAATTTGACGAATTTGTTAGCGGTTGGCCGCTAGTCTCGGCAGCAGCTTTGGGAATTGGTTTGGGCATGTCCCCACTACCGTTTTACACTTTGGCAGTGTTTGCTGGGCCTGTTGGTGCGGAGTTAAACTGGACGACAGCACAAGTTATGTCTGCCATTCCGATCTACGCGATCATTGCAGTGATTGTGTCTCCGGTTATTGGATGGCTTGCTGATCTATTTGGTGCACGACGAATCTGTCTGATATCCATTACCTTGTTTGGCTTGTCGCTCATGGCACATTCGTTGCACAATGGGAACCTTTGGATCTGGGGGATTCAGTGGGGAGTGATGTCGATTGTGGGTGCAGGAACCTTGCCGATCACTTTTACGCGAGCGCTAAATAACGCATTTTATAAACACCGAGGGAAAGCGCTAGGTATTGCACTCATCACCACCGGAATATTTGGAACTCTGTCAATCTATTTCGTTCAAGAAATGATCACGATGTTTAATTGGCGTATCGCATATGTTGCTTTAGGAGCATTACCGATACTCATTGCGCTTCCGCTCTCTGTGCTTTCTCTACGTGATGTGACTGATGACGTACCTGCAAAAGAATCAAAATTGACCAAGTGGAAATATCTACTGCTTGTGCCAGCTATCGTGGGTTTTGCAGCGTTAGCGTGGTTGAATATTCAATTCATCTCGAAAGGTGCTGGGAGACTCGAAACGGTCACCGTTTATATCTTCTTGGGAGTGGTCAGCTTACCGCTTCTTGGGTTCTTGTTTGGCAGAATCGATACTGACCCTATCGTGAAAATTGGCAAAGAAACCAAGAAGGTGGTATTAACCGGCTTGACTGTGCTCCAATCGTTCGCCCAGTGGAGACTGTATCTCTTGTTCTTTTGCATCCTGTTGGTTTCCTATTCTGTAGGCGCGATCATTCCAAACTTAAAGGAATTCTTGGTCGCTGCTGGCTTTTCAGACCATCAAGCTGTTGCACTAGCAGGTATGTTCGGATTAGCAGTGTTGGTTGGACGTTTAGTGGGTGGATACCTAGTTGATCGCTTTTGGGCTCCTGGCGTGGCGTTTGTCTTTTTGGTAATCCCGGTATATGCGTACTATCTTCTAAGCGCTACCGAATTGTCAGCCGGGCCTGCAAGATGGGCCATCCTGATGATTGGTGTCGGAGCGGGTGTTGAGTACGACTTCCTAGCTTATTTGGTATCTAAGTACTTCGGAATGCTCAATTACTCCACTATTTATGGTTCTATCTATGCTTTCTTTGCGATTGGCGCGGGCTTAGGAGCGATACTAATGCCAAATTTAGCAGCACAATTTGGATGGAGCGCAGTGATGTTGTCTGCTGGATTGGTGTTACTTATTGGAACGATTCCCCTTCTCGCTCTGGGTCGTTATCGGGAGTTTCCTCCTCCGCAGGAATCCACCCCAGTCGAGTCAACCCAATAAAACTCAGACAGGCAGAGAAAAGTCTAAAGGTAAACTAGAGCTTTACCACTGGTGTTTCCAGCCATCAGTTGGTTGAATAGGTGTGGGGCCTGCTCAAGTCCCTGAACTGAAGTTTCTCGCATAGAAAGTTTCCCTTGATTCACCAGGGGTATGCAATCACTTAGAAATTCTGTGCGCCGTGATTCAAAGTCATAGACGACTAAACCAAGCATCTTCGCACGTGCTTTGATGATTAGGCCGGGCATGGGTCCAGAACTACGATTGGCAGAGTTGTACTCAGACATCAACCCACATAGAACGATTCTTGCTCCCACTGCTAGCTGGTTGCATATCGAATTTAAGGTTTCACCACCCACAAGATCGAAGTAGAAATCTACTCCATTGGGTGCGAGTTCTTTGAGACGTGAGTCTAAGTCTTCTTCTCTCCGGTTGATACAATCAATCACACCAAGTTGTTCTATTGCGAACGAACACTTTTCTTTGGTTCCAGCGATTCCAATCACCCGACATCCCTTGAGAACACAAAGCTGTACCGCGGTTGAGCCTACTGCGCCAGTCGCAGCAGGAATCACGACAGTTTCATGTTCCTGGACCGAAGTGAGCCAATTGATTCCAGCATAGGCGGTCAAACCTGGCATGCCCAAGACTGATAAGGCGTAAGACTGTGGTTCAATTTCGGTTGGTACACCCACGAGTGCAGACTCATCAATTACTGCATACTCTTGCCAACCTCCAAAGGTTCGTACCCGATCTCCTACTTGCCATTGATCACTCTTTGATTGAACCACTTCACTGACCGTTTCACCTCTCATCAAATCCCCTACTCTGATCCCTGCAGTCAAGTGTCTGTCAGCAATTTGGCTCCGCATGTAGGGGTCCAGCGAAAGGATCTTGTTAGCACACAGTACTTGCCCTTCACGAAGCGAATTTGCTCCCTTCTCTACCATGCGAAAGTCCGATGGTTGTGGAGTTCCATCTGGTACGTTTGCTAGGAAAACTTGCCGGTTTTTCATCAGATTAGAGTGTGTCTGCAGTCAGCCCGAGTACGCCAGGATTCAAAAGACACTTTGGGTCTACCTCATGCTTGATGGCTTTCACTAGTTCGAGAGAGGATGCATGCAAACCATCAGAGTAACTGTAAACTTTACCGACTTGTAAATGGATGCCACCCCGAACTCGAAACATCTCGGCAAACTCCTTACGCACGCGCCCAACCATTGCACGAGCTTCTAAATCCTCCGGAAATCTCTGCAGTCGCTTGAGATGGTCTGATTCCACATGGTGTTCGTGAACTTCGGTGATTGCATCGGGCCAGAAAAATACAGGCTCTAACACCACAGCGTTAGTCGAAATGGTGGTATAGAGGAACCCTGTCTCAATACTAAACTCTTCAAACTCTTTCTCATATTTCTTAAACAGGTCTAGGATCGCTTGATGACTTTCGATTCCTTCAGTATGTGGAACGATCACATGGCAAGGCACCCATCTTTCTCCATTGGGACCCAACATGTTGTTGAGGGGCCCAAACGGATTGGATCGGATGATCTGAGGAATGCTGTTGGCAATGGATTGACCGTTGTGTTTCGAAGCGATACCATCAATCTCCTCTGCTCGTCCATCTGCACCTTCTTGACAGAAATCTTCTGTGATCAATTGCAAGGAATATTCAATATCAGCTAGATAGCCTCGTCCACTCATCGCAATCTTGGCACCTTCAGCCAAAGCACTTTTGATTGAACCAGCAGACTTCATCACTCCAGTGAGCGATTTGACATCTTTTGCTAAGCTTTCACGTTTTGTGCGCTGGGCTTGAAGGAATGGATCGAAACCAAAGCACTCCATCGCCAGACCTCTTCTGGATATTTCGGACATTACATTAAGAAGATCGTCACCATGACTAAAACTATAGGCTCGGTATTGTCTCGCCTTGTAGGTGGGAATCAGCCTCAGCGATGCTACTGTTTTGACCCCAAATGCCCCGCAATCTCCGGTAAACAGTCCGGTAAGATCTGGTCCAAACTGACGCAAAAACGGGGAGGTATTTCGCTGCGCGCTCGCACCCGTTTCGATGAGCGTTCCATCTGCTGCTATGACTTGTAATGCTAAAACGGTTTCCGCACTGGATCCAAATTGTCCAGAACCCCAAAAGATTGAATTTTGTGAGAGACTCCCACCAATTGTCGCATATCGTCCAGAAAGTGTCCCCCAATAGGGGGTTCGTACGTCGTATTCTGAGAGTGTTTGATGGAGCTTCTCCCAGGTACAACCGCTTTCGACGATTACGTACATGTCGTCAGTGTTCACTTCTAAAACCCGATTCATGCGAGAGAGATCAATGGACACCGAGTATTCTGTCGTGGGTACGATCCCACTCGAATACGAAACTCCCCCTCCACGAGCGACAACCGCAAACCCTGATTCTGTCGTCTGTTTGACCACCTGAGAAAGTTCTGTGCTCTCACCAGGTTGTGCTACGGCAACTACAAAGAGATCACGAGTGAAAACATCTTGAGAGTGCAGAGCTAGGGAGTGTTCGTCAGTTAGAACGTGTTCGTCGCCAATAATCAAACGAAGTCGAGAAATGAGTTCGTCTTTTAAGTGATACACAGCTAGGCTATCTGAACTAAATTTCTAGCTCAATGACGAAATCAATCGATCAGTTGTCCAAACGTCACAGTACTTGGCTTGCAAGTCGTAAAGATTGGTTCGATGACAATCAACATCGCGATCACTCACTGCATCTTCGAGTACAACCGTTGCGAAGTTATATTGAACTGCGTCTACAGCTGTAGCACGCACACACCCACTCGTAGTCAGACCGACTACCACAATCGAATCCAAACCTTGTGATCGACAGAGCGCTGCAAGATCGGTTTGGTGGAACGCACTCGCCCACTTTTTTTCGATGACGGTTTCGTTCTCTTTCGGAACTATTCGGACATCCAAGCTAGTCCACTTTGAATCTGGAGTCAACAAGTTGAGCGCGGGTAATTTCCGACGAAATACCGATGCTTCGGCTGCATCTCGATAGATGACGACAGTGAAGTATACCGGTAGAGAATGCTTACGAAAAGCATCAATGGTTACACACACTGATTGAACCGTTGGTTCGCAAGAATGACCTAGTGGACTGGCGGGATCAGTAAATCCCGCCATCATGTCCACAACAATCAGTCCTGGTTTCTCGTTGAGACCCAGTTCGTTACGGTCAAGAACTCTACGAGACCCAATTCCATCGGTCAAATTAGCCGCCTGTAGCAGCGAATTGTGGTTTCACTGGTGCTTTGAGATAAGTGGACTCTTCACAGCGTGCGCGAATTTCTTCGACATCTCCACCGAAGTTAAAGAGATCGACTTCACCTCTTTCGGTTTTGAGTTTCGTTCGTAGTTCGTCGGTTGCGAATTGATCTATCTCACCAGAATCGTCAATAACCACACCAAAACGTCGTGCACCCTCTTTAGTGACTAGTCGACGCTCGACATCCAGTTTCACCAGTGCGGGATCTCGCTCAAATGGGTCGCCCCATCCACCACCCCCCCAGGTGTTGAAGTACAACAAGTCTCCAGCTTTGACATGAACACCGTCCGCTTTAGCAGGTAACCACTCAACCGAACCATCGGTACGAACCAACCTCTTGGTTGAACGCATCCCAGTTTCACCACCGAGTACCCCATAGGGATAAGTCAACCATCGCTCATCATGCATCCCAATGGTACCGTCACAGAGGAATCGATAAGCGACACTCAAACCATTACCTCCACGATGCAAACCTGCACCGCCAGAATCCGGAATGGTTTCGTAGCGCTCAATTCTCAATGGAAAGTAAGACTCAATGAATTCATTGGGTACGTTGGTAAATCCAGGCCAGAGTGAGTGACCATCGGGTCCATCACCAATCGGTCGCCCAGGTACTCCACCAAATCCAATCTGGAATAGCTGGAACCATTCACCCTTATCGTCGTATCCCGAATAGAACAAATGAGGTGAATCTGAAAATCCTGCAGCGTTCAGTAGATGCTCTGGTGCCCCCATACCCAATAACGCTCCCAATACATCGAAAATCCTACCGAGCGCGTGAGTTCGACCGGATAAGGCAGCTGGGAAATTGGGTTTGAGTAGAGTTCCTTGTGGAATGTGAACTTCTACCAGATCATAGAACCCGTCGTTGAACACGATCTGTGGATCTACCACATTGATGGTAAACGAACCAAAGAACATCTTGAACATATCTTCGTTGAGGAAGAAGTTCACCGAACTCTGTGCTTGGGGATCAGTACCCGTGAAGTCAAAGTGTGCTACCGAACCTTCACGCCATAGCTTACACTTAATCTTGTACGGTCCCATGCCCATACCGTCATCGCAGATGTGGTCTTCAAACTCCCTTGGTTCTTCCGGCACAATCATTTCAATGATGTGTTTCATTGCGATGTGATTCCGTTCAAGCATGATGTCCATGGTCGAATAAAGCACATCGTCTCCAAACCGGTTTGCTAAATCCACACATCGTCGTGCTGCTGTATTGCAAGCAGCAACCAAAGCGTTCAGGTCAAACTTGTTCCACTGCGGTGTTCGTACGTTGTGCAGGATCAGTTCCAATAGGTCTGATTGGAGTTTACCCTTGCGATAAAGCTTGATGGGTGGGATCCGAATCCCTTCTTGGTAGATCGTGGTAGCTTCAACCGGAATCGATCCTGGAACCATTCCACCGTTATCGGACATGTGCCCAAACATAGCAGACCACGCAATGTGCCGACCATCTTTAAAGACGGGAACGAGTACTACCCAGTCCGGCAAATGCGAGACCGCTGCTTTACACATGTAGGGATCATTGGTTAGGATGATGTCGCCTTCCTCGATTTCAGCATCGTAAGCTTCAAGGAATGGACCAATAAATGAACCAAACTGGCCAACGACCATTTGACCCACTTTATTAGCCACCATAGGGAAACAGTCGCCCTGTTCGCGAATTCCGGGAGACATAGCAGTACGAAACAGAACCGCGTCCATCTCCTCTCTTACGTTTCGGAGTGCATTTTCGATTAAATCGACAGTCACCCCGTCCACATCAATCTTCTTTAGTGGAGTTGTATTAGTTTCAATGATTTTTGCTGGCATGAAAATCTCCTCAGTTGCTTGGGTTGATTAGTAGATTGCCCATGGAGTCTACTTCAGCAGCAAACCCCGGCAAAATGACAGTAGTGGAGTCCATTTCGACTACGACTGCTGGTCCAGGTACAACGATTCCGCTGTGCAACTTACCTCGGTCGTAAATCTTGATGTCATGCCACTGTTTGTTGTAGTAGTAGCGGCTATCTTGCAACACACAATCTTCAAGATCTGATTGTGTATCCCCCACCGAGTGAGAGGGCACCGTTCCAGCTTTAGATCGCGAGATTGCTCGGATCGACAGAATTTCGTGACCCTCCGTCAGTTTAAAGGTGAAGAGCTGTTCGTGTTCAGCATCGAATGCTTCGGTTAACAGCTTGACCCCTTTCGCTGCCATTTCTTCAGGTTTGAAGTCCACAGTGATCTGGAATGCTTGACCCGCATATCGGAGATCAGCTTGATAGGTCACTTCTTGATCATCTAATGAAATTCCATCCTTGATCAACTGTTGAGCAGATCGCTCTGCAAGATCAGCAAGATCAGCAGATAACTCTTCATCAGTCAGTCCGTCAGTGAGTCTCAAATAAGTCCGGGCAGCTTCGTCTTGAACCAAGGTAGAAGCATCACCATGTGCACACAGCACTCCCGGACCTGGAGGAATAATCACCGGCCACGCATCGGTCAGGATGCCGAGTGCGTTGGCGTGTAGTGGTCCCGCTCCACCGAATCCTACTAAAGCAAAGTCACGAGGGTCATAACCTTGTTCAACCGAAACAAGTCTCAATGCTCCAAACATGGACTCATTCACGATCTTGATGATCCCTTCCGCAGCTTCCATCAGGTCGATGCCGATACCATCAGCAACACTTTGGACAGCTTTCACTGCAGCGTCATAGTGGATAGCCATTTGACCACCGAGTTGTACGTTTGCAGGTAGGTAGCCCAACACTACGTTGGCATCACAGACAGTAGGTTTATCGCCACCCTTCATGTAGCAAGCGGGCCCAGGAACTGCACCTGCAGACTCTGGACCTACTCGGAGAGCTTTGGTCAATTCCGGTACAAACGCAATCGAGCCACCGCCTGCACCCACCGTTCGAACATCAATAGATGGTGCTCTCACACGTACATCTCCGACGATAGTCTCCCGGCGTACACGAGCTCGACCACTTTGAATCAAAGCTACATCAGTTGATGTGCCACCCATGTCACAGGTAAGAATGTTTTCAAAGCCTGCTTGTTTACAAAACTGCAGTGCACCTGCTACACCACCAGCTGGCCCCGACATCAGCATATTGACGGGAGATTCCGACGCAGCACGAGCAGAAGCGAGACCACCATCTGAACGAAGAATGGAGAGCTGAGTGTTCTCGTCTAATCGTTCAGCAATGGCAGTATGGAGATTGGTGACGTACGTTGAAACTTCCGGTCGAACATAGGAATTGACTACCGTTGTTTCAGTCCGTTCATACTCCTGCATTTCGGGAACCACATCGCTAGAAATTGAGATGGGAACATCCGTGAAAATCTCAGTTGCGATTGCCCGAGCAGCTTGTTCGTGTTTGCTATTGATATAAGCATTGATCAAGCAAATCGTGAGTGCTTCGATCTTGCCACTTGCATGGAGTCGTTCCAGATCTTTGCACAGTTTGTCTTCGTCCAAATCTCGAACGATTTCACCATCCGCACCGATTCGTTCGTCTGCGCCAATCGTTAACTCCAACGGAGCCAAAAGCGGGCGTTTCACAAATGTGACCCAGCCACCCAGACCACCAGGGCAAAAAGATCGTGCGACTTGCAAAGTACTTTCGTACCCCGCTGTCGTCACCAAACCCACGACTGCTCCCTTCCCTGTTAGCAGCGCATTTGTTGCAACAGTTGTACCGTGCATCACCCGATTGACTTTAGAAGGGTCAATGTTGGATTCATTACAAATACGTGATATCCCATTCAACACCCCAATGGAGGAATCCTCCGGGGTAGAAGGGACTTTTGCGGTGAAAGTTTGTCCCGACTCATCATTGATGATCAGTACATCAGTAAACGTTCCACCAACGTCTACTCCTAGTCTATAACACATAGCACCTCACTATGAAATCTAGTTGATATTGATGAGTGACCAAAGCCACTAAAAGAATGGCTCAATCGAGCCACGGTAGTATGAATATTGGTATACGGTCGAACTACGGACACATCCGAGTCGTTTGAGCTAAATCGATGATGCCAAATAAGGTGTGTCACGCTATCGCTCCTTGACTCTTCAGTTCAGCCACCTGATGAGTGTCATACTGCAGTAATTCGCTTAACACTTCGTCTGTGTTCTGACCCAACATTGGTGGTGAATCAAAGGATTCACACTGAGTCCTGGAGAGTTTTACGGGGTTTCCGGGACCTCTAGTTGTTTTGCCATTTGGGTGTTTAAGGTCAACGATCATGTTGCGATGAATCGCTTGTTCATCAGCTAAAGCTTGACCAAACCGATTCAAGGGAGCACAAGGAATGCGTTTCTGTTCGAGTTTCTCCAACCAATAGCAACGGGTATTCGTGCTCAGTGCTTCATTCAGACGTTGGTTGATCATCGTTTTCTCTTTTAATCGACCGGGTTGAACGTCGTATTCTGGGTTGTTGAACTCTTCTACTTCCACCACTTCTTTCAGACTTGTCCAAAAGTTGTCTGTGATAATGGCAATCACAATGAAACCGTCGCTACATCTAAAAGAGTCATAAGGAACGTGCACGAAATGAGAGTTTCCGATAGGATGAGGTTCTTCACCCGACAGAAAGTACATCGTTGCCATATAGTTCAGTAGGGAGATTTGGCAGTCTTGCATTGAGATATCGACATCTTGGCCCATTCCACTCCGTTCACGTTCCACTAACGCACTGAGTATTCCGACAACGCCGAACACGCCTCCACCCAAGTCACCGTGAGGGATGCCGGAGCGGACGGGATGTTCTGAGTCGACCCCTGTAATCGACATACCACCACCGATAGCTTGAGCTACCATATCAAACGCAGGTCGATTGCAGTGCGGTCCACTAGAACCAAAACCGGTGATCGTGCAACAAATAATCCGCGGGTTGATTGAGCTGAGAGTTTCGTAATCTACTTTGAGACGATTGACGACCCCAGCACGAAAATTCGAGAGCACGACATCAGCACTCGTGACCAGATCATAAAACACCTGCAAACCTGCCTCACTCTTAAGGTTGATCGCCACACTCTTCTTGTTGCGGTTCAGTGTGAGGAAGTAGGCTCCCATGCCGTCTATGGAGTTCTTAGGATCACTCGCGAGAAGTTTGCGGGTACCTTCTCCTTTGATGGGTTCAATCTTGATGGTATCAGCTCCCAGATCAGCGAGCAACATACCCGCATAGGGTCCGGACAACATATGAGTTAAATCCAACACTCGAACCCCATTTAACGGCTTGTTGGTCATTATGGGAGCCGTAGTTCCGTGAGTTCGTAGTGAGTGCGCATGTAGCCGCCGGCTTGAGCTTTGAGAAAGAGGTAATCATCGTCCGCCGTACACCACACATCGTAAGGTGGGTGTTCTTCGGGTAAATTGCCTGCAGTACCTGTCACCTGAAAATGTCGTGCGTTGAAGGTTCCAGCTCCAACGGTTAGCTCTTCTTCACCGACATAGACCAAATCAAACTCAGTATTGAACAGTGATGGACCTGTTGCTCCGCGGTGATCGGGTGAAGTCAAAAAGACGTCCCGGATGTGTTGAGTCTTAACGCCTTTACTGAGGTCGAAGCACTTCATCAACAGTGCGTCACCCACTATGGGGTGAGCTTGTAGCCAAGGAACACCTCCTGAATGTTGCATCTGTTCGTCAACAACTCCCTGAATACGATTCCATCCGTGACATTCGACCGAATTTTTCGAAAAATGAATCCAGCCTGTACCTTCACATTGATCATCTACCGTGATTCGAACGGAACAGTCGAGTGGGCTGGAATCGTCGTGCCGCAGTGCAAGACACACATCCCTCACCACACTGGGTTCGTCATCAATCTCACAATGTGCAAGGAGTACGTCCGTGCCGTCCAGTTGCTGTGTGAGTATGAAATACTCACGTCCTCTCTCGGAGTTCATTCTTTCTGGTTGGAGACTGGTGTAAATGATGGTGCCAGCGAGCGTACGTGTCTTTAGTCTGCTCATCGACTCATAATCATCAAGGTTGTCGTATTTTGGTTCCTGAACGTATTCCCCAATGTTGGAGAAAATAGTATATTGATATGATAATATAACAATCAGTGTTTTAAGTGAATGATATGAACAAATTTGATAGTCGGGCACAATTACAACGTGAAGATCGATTTCAAAACGCGTCCAAACACCGAATGAATCTTGACAATGGAAACTTCTGAGAAGACCGCACGAGAACTTTATGCCGAGTTAAAAGCTAATCCGAACCGTGCTCGCTTCGGATTTGGAAACAAAGCAGTCCTGGTCAACGTCGACCTTCAGAAGGCGTACACGCGCACTGACCTTTTTAAAACTGCTTACACCACCCACCCCAAGCAACTCACCTTCGTTAATGAACTCTCTGAACGCTTCCGCTCTCTACGGTGGCCCGTAGTGTGGACTCACGTAGCTTATTTGGATACAGGGGAAGACTGTGGAGTTTGGGGGACAAGAACCAACACACCCGATTCTTTGCAAAACATTGGTTATGGTTCGGAGCGTAGCAAGTTCGATGATAAATTGGTCATCGATGAAATACGAGACATCATTTACACCAAGAGAATGCCCTCTGCGTTTTTTGAGACCGCGCTGCACTCACTCTGTGTTTGGCATCAAATCGATACAGTTGTAGTGACTGGAGGCTCGACTTCCGGGTGTGTCAGAGCAACCGTAGTTGACTCATTATCTCGAGGATACCGCACCATTGTTCCAGAAGAGTGTGTGGCTGACAAACATGAGAGTTTTCACTTCGCCAACCTTAGTGATATGGCTATCAAATACGCAGATGTACTTGATGTGAGTGAAGTCCTGGATTGGCTCGAAACGCGGTCGAAAAACAAAGCGTTGTGATGAAGAACGACCCTGGTTTATACGACTATTGGCCCTACCGGGATCGTCCAAAAATTCGTTGGCCGAATGACGCAAAAATAGCGTTTTGGGTTGCACCGAACATTGAGTTTTATGAGCTCGACCCTCCACTGAATCCATATCGGAAAGCTTGGCCACAAGCAAAACCAGCAGTCGGAGGATACAGTATTCGAGACTACGGCAACCGAGTGGGGCACATTCGACAAATGGAAGTACTGGACACTTATGGAATACGGGGATCGATTTCTCTATCAACAGCCTTGTGTGATCACCACCCTGAAATCATAGATATGTGTCTGGAGAGGGATTGGGAGTTTTTCAGCCACGGTATCTACAACACTCGCTACACCTACGGAATGTCGGAGGAACAAGAGCGAGAAATGATTACAGATTCGGTCAACACAATCGAACGACACACCGGACAAAAGCCCTCTGGCTATCTGGCACCTGCCCTATCTCACTCTGAGGTCACTATGGATTTGTTTGCAGAAGCAGGCGGTCTCTACACCTGTGACCTGTTTCACGATGATCAACCGACTCCGGTACACGTTCGTAGTGGAAAACGATTCATTTCGATTCCTTATTCGCTGGAAATGAATGACACTATCGCGTTTGTGGTCAACAAGATGGAACCTCGTCGATACGGTCAAATCATCAAAGACAACTTTGATCGCTTATACGAAGAAGGTGCTGAATTTGGTACCGTGATGTGCGTGCCTACACACAACTATCAAGTCAGTTGTCCGCATCGGCTCAAGGCATTTGAAGACGCACTCAACTACATCACTAAGCACAACGGAGTGTGGTTGACCACAGGACGTGAAATTGCAGAGTATTTTTTGAGTCACTACTACGACCAAGTCCAGAAAGACATCGCCAATAAGGCGAAGGCTGAACAATCATGCCACTAGATGACATCCACTTACAGTATCGTAAACGCCGATATGGGATGGATCATGAGCGATATGACTGGTCAATGTTGGCGAATCGACCTAAAGTACGATGGCCTAACGATGTGAAGCTCGCAATTTGGGTCAATGTTTGTTTGCAGTTTTTCCCGCTCAACCCAAAAGGCGAACCCTTCAAGGTGACGGGAGGTATGACTATGCCTTATCCAGATTTAAGACATTTCACATTACGTGACTATGGCAACCGAGTCGGGATTTTCCGGATACTCAAGGCATTAGACCGATATGGTGTGAAACCTACCATAGCTATGAATACGATGCTTGCAAAACGAAATTCATATCTCATGGACATGATTAAAGATCGCGGGGACGAATTAATTTGCCACGGATTGCACATGGACGCTGTTCATTACGGAGGTCAGTCTCTCGCCGAGGAACAGAAGTTGGTCCAATCGGCTGTGAACGAACTTAGAGAGCTCAGCGGACAAGCTGTGACAGGTTGGCTTAGCCCAGATCGGAGTGAGAGTGAGAATACACCCGATCTGTTAGCTCAAGAAGGTATCAAGTATTTTTGTGACTGGGTGAACGACGATATGCCCTATGAGTTTCGAACCCATAGTTCGAGCCTAATCAGTATGCCCTTATCCAACGAACTAGATGATGTCTTCATCTTAATGAAGAATCAACACAGTGAGTCGTCCTATGTTGAACAGATTTGTGATGCTGTGGACTTCTTTCTAGAAGAAGCAAAGGCCCAAGGGGGAAGAATCCTTGGGTTGAATATCCATCCTTGGATGCTGGGACAACCGCATCGAATCGCAAGGTTTGAAAACGTCTTGGAACACGTGATGTCTCAATCTGGTGTGTGGTCAGCAACGGCTACCGAGATACTAGATTCGTTCATCGCACAAACTTCCCGTAGTTAAACCTGTGAGTGGCGTTGTTATCATAGAGTTTCCAGCATCGTTTGTGAATCCTGATTGAGGCTATACAACGTATGAACATAACAACACTTGCAGTATTAAAGTTTGTACACATCGTATCGATGGTGTACTGGCTTGGAGGAGAATGGGGAATATTCAACGTATCTAGGAATGTTATTGATCGCAACCTCAGCATGGAAGAGCGTAAGCGTCACATGAGAACCGCTTATGTCATCGATATTCCTGCACGAAGTGGGATCATCATGCTATTTCCCTTAGGCTTTCATATGGGATATCTGTGGGGGTTACACCCCTATGGGGGGTGGTGGCTCATAGCCATGTGGATTTTCTTGGTGCTGTGGCTATCTTTGTGCTGGGCAGCTTTCTTCTTGCGCGAAACCGATCTAGGTACTAAACTCACCAAAATTGATGAAATCATCCGCTGGCCGTTGATTCCCACCTTATTGATTACGATGTTGACCTCTCTGATGGGTATGGGTCCATTTGAAGCAGGGGAAGGACAAAAGTGGTTTTCGCTAAAAGTTGGCATATTCGGAGGACTCTTGATCATCGGATTGTTCTTGCGGTGGATCATGAGAGAGTGGACGACTCTCTTCAAAGTACTGGCGGAAAGTCCTAATCCTGAAGCCGAATCTCAGCTGGAATTATCGTTGAGATTTGGTCGATTCTTGGCTTACTTCTACTGGATAGGAATCTTGTTTGTCGCGTTCCTAGGAGCAGTTAAGCCTTTCTGATGGAGGGCACGATGTCTATCGTTGTTTGATCTTATATAACCAGGGACGAGTTGTACGATCTTTTTCTCTCCACTCATTGATCTGTGGTTGAAGTTTTTGGGTAGCGCGGATCGGGTCTAACCCTTCCATTAGAACTTCGCGCACGCGCTGTTCGACTTCAAAGTCGAGTGACAGCGATGACCCAATCGATAGTGTTTGTTGAACCAGATCAACCGTTATCGGACTTGGTTGGGTTGCGCTCTCTAACACAGCGACAATCTGTTGAATATCCGTTTCGTTGATTGCAATCGCCAAGATTCCATTTCGGGTACAGTTGTGAGCAAAAATCAAACCAAAACTCTCTGCGATCATACATCGGATTCCAAAGTCGTGCAATGCCCACACCGCGTGTTCTCTTGAAGACCCACAACCAAAGTTCTTGCCAGAAATCAACACACTCGCGTGCTTGAAATACTCTTGATTTAGGATGAAGTTTGGATTAGGAGTGCGGGTCTCTGCATCCAAGTAACGCCACCCCGCAAATAAACCTTCACCCAGACCCGTCTTGGAGACCAAACGCATTTCTTTTGACGGAATAATTGCATCAGTGTCAATGTCATTGTGTAGCAAAAGGGCTGCAATTCCTGTATGAATGGTGAACTTCTGCATGAATCTAGAGCAGTCTGCTTTTGCTGTTCATGGACCGCAAATGTGACCTGCAACTGCCGATGCTGCAACTGTGATAGGACTCGCAAGGTGAGTGCGAGTACCAGGACCTTGTCGACCCTCAAAGTTACGGTTTGTACTAGAAATCACTCTCGTGCCTCGTCCAAAAGTTTCTCCTCCCGCATAGAAACACATTGAACATCCTGACTCTCTCCATTCAAATCCTGCTTGAGTGATGATTGAATCTAGACCTTCAGCTTCCGCGGCCAGTTTCACTTGAGTCGAGCCAGGAACACAAACCGCACGAACGTTGGGGGCAACCCTTTTTCCTCGGAGAAAACTAGCTATATCTCGTAAGTCACTCAATCGACTGTTCGTGCATGACCCAACGAACGCAGCATCGATTTTGAGTTCATTGAGTCGCTGTCCTGGTTTCAAGTTCATGTACTCCAGAGACCGCTGGATTTGTTCGGCTTCTATCGCTGAGGAGCTATCTTGCTTGCTGGGGACTACTCCGCTGATTGGGATTGCTTGTTGTGGGTTCGTGCCCCAAGTGACAAACGGAATGAGATTGTCGCAATCGACGTGGATTATCGCATCGAAGTTCGCTTGTGGATCTGAGTGTAGGTTCTTGAGCCAGCTTTGACTCGCTTGCTCCCAGTCATTTCCTGATGGCGCATATCGCCTGCCTCGAACATACTCGACGGTCTTGTTGTCCAATCCAATCAGTCCTGTGAATGCAGAAAACTCAACTGCCATGTTGCAAACGGTCATTCTGCCTTCAATGGAAAGTTTTTCTATTGGTTTACCAGCAAACTCAACAGCAAATCCAGTTCCCCCACGAGCACCCTCCTGGCTGATCAACTTCAAGATAAGGTCTTTGGCACGGACATTGGATTGTGGATTCCCCTCGAAAACTACTTTCATTGACTTGGGTTTCTTCACTGCAAGAGTTTGAGTTGCCATGGCATGTTTAGCATCCGTAGTCCCTATTCCCCAGGCGAGCGCACCGAGTGCACCAAGAGTACAAGTGTGGCTGTCTGGACAGACCATAGTGATGCCGGGTTGTGCAATCCCTAACTCGGGTGAGATGACATGAACGATTCCCTGCTCCGAATCATTCAGATCAAATAGTGTGATTCCCGTCTTTCGTGTCGCTTCGCGAGTTGCAGTTATGAAACGTTCACCTCCAGGCATTTCGGTTGTATCACCACGACCCAGCTTCGTACTAACAATATGATCCATGGTGCAAAAGATGCTGGAGGGATCACGAATAGCTAGACCAGAATCAATTAAGTCGTTGAGTGCAATAGTCCCTGTCCGTTCATGTAAGAATATTCGGTCGATGTTGAGCAGGTATTCGATATCGCTCAACTGACAGATTTCGTGAGTTTGCCAGAGCTTGTCGAAAAGAGATTGCACGATGGGGTGTCGTTATTGTGAAATAGAGTTCGGTTTATGGATGAGAGATATCTTGTTTCTTCATCATAGCGTCAGAAATCAAATTGAACAATCAGTGAAAGATCGTCACTATCTTTATCTTATTGTTATATTGACCTATCAATAGTACAATAATGGTGATTTCAATGCTATTGTTTTCCATTTCCCAAGTCTGGAGTCCACCTCAAATAGTACTCTTGAATCCCTTAGGGACAGCAAATGACCGATAGCGAATATTACCAAGCTATTGACGCAGTGGTCAATATTTGGACCCCAGAAGCTCTTTCTTGTCGTCCGAACTGGACAGACACTTTCTTTGTTGGGAAAGTTAAGGGTCAACACGATAGTAGTGGTATTTCCCTAGAACAACTGCTCCACGAAATGGACGAGGCCGAAGTCGAATACGGCTTTCTCATCGCTGCAAAAGCTGGGCGTGTAGGGTTACCCGGCTGTTATCACATGCCTTTGGAAATTGTAGAAAACGCAGTCAAACAATACCCCAACCGATTCTTTGGGCTTGTAGGTATTGATCCGTTCACCGGTATGAATGGAGTTCGTCAGTTAGAGTACGCTGTTCAAGAATTGGGATTCATCGGGGCCCACCTGTATCCCCATTGGTACGACCTACCCCCTAATGAAGCAAAGTACTACCCGTTTTATGCAAAGTGCATTGAACTCAATATTCCCATCCAAATGCAAGTGGGACAATCTCTGATTTACTCACCCGATCACCGTACTAGATCTGTCGGTCGACCGATTTATCTTGACGATATCGCTTGCGATCTACCCGAGCTCAAATTGATTGGGACGCATGTCGGTATACCTTGGCAAGACGAAATGATCGCTATGGCGTGGAAGCACGAAAACGTCTATATCTGCACTGACGCACACAGTCCAAAATACTGGCCACCTTCAGTGAAACAATTTATCAACTCCTACGGTCAGGACAAGGTGATTTTTGGAACTGATTTCCCAGTTCTTCGATTTAAGCGAACAGTTGATGAAATCGACTTATTTAATCTCAAACCCCACGTTCGTCGCAAGTTTATGCGAGATAACGCGATCAAACTCTACAACCTATCTGAACCTATCTCATGATTCCAGGAGCTCTCTCAGGTGTACGGGTAGTCGAAATGACCAGTGTGGTCTTGGGCCCCTACGCATGCCAGATGCTTGGAGATTTAGGCGCAGATGTCATAAAAATCGAACCCCCTACCGGGGACACGAATCGACGATTAGGACCTTATTCCAAGACTCCCACCATGCCTTCGATGTATTTGGGTTGTAACCGCAATAAGAGATCCGTCGCGCTAGACCTAAAGAGCGAACAAGGTGTCAATGCTGCTCTTGAGATCATTCGTGGTTCGGATGTATTAGTCCACAACTTTAGAGCACACGCCATCGCAAAATTAGGATTAGCTTATGAAGATGTGGTCAAGGTAAATCCCGAAATCATCTATTGTGGCACCTATGGTTATGCAAAGGAAGGTCCTTATGGTAAAAAAGGAGCCCTGGACGACTCGATACAGGCTGCGTCGGGTTTAGCGATGCTATTAGCACGAGGCGGTGAAGACCCCAAGTACTTACCGACCATTGTTGCAGACAAGACTACTGCGATGTTTGTGGTACAAGCTGTTTTGGCAGCTTTAGTTCACAAGATGAATACAGGTCAAGGTCAAGAGATCGAAGTTCCTATGTTTGAAAGTCTTGTCGCGTATGTGATGACCGAGCACCTGTGGGGGCAGTCCTTTGAGCCTTCGTTAGCACCGGCGGGCTATGTTCGACTGATGGCTGAACATCGACGGCCGTACCGAAGCAAAGATGGTCGTTATCTAGCTCTCCTGCCCTATTGGGACAATCACTGGAAAACGTTTTGTGAAACTGCCAATCGACCTGAACTGATCACCGATGAACGATTTACTAGCATGTCCAAGAGACTAGCAAATATCAATGAATCCTATCGTATCACTGGCGAGATTGTTGCAACCAAAACACGAGATGAATGGATCGAATTACTCGGACACACCAATGTTCCGATTATGGTTGTCAATTCACTAGATGATCTACTAGAAGATCCACATTTGATTGAAACTGAGTTTTGGCAAGCACACAACCATCCAACCGAAGGGAAGCTTCGTATGCCGAGTTCACCCATCAATTTTTCACGAACTCCAACGACTACAGAACGCTTGCCACCACATCTCGGAGAACACACGGTCGAAGTCTTGCGTGAAACAGGACTCGCTGATGACACAGTCAACCAGATGCTCGCGTCGGGTTCGGCCAAGTCGAATACTGTCAACCAATAATCGAGAACTCTATGACATTTAATAACACTTCTATTAAACACAAGGTTTCGGACGAAACCAAAAAATGGGTTGAAGAAGAAATTTCTGAACAAGAAAAACGGTATCGCAAGATCGAACAACAGATGGAAGCTCTGACCACGGAACGTGAAAAATGGTATCAAGAGTTTTTTGATCGAATTTCAACTCGTGGATTTAACCAAAACGGAGACGACAAAGTCCCAATTCCGAAATCTCAACTACCTGTCAAGGAAGAAGGCAGGAAAGATCAAGTTGTCTGGAAATATGGAGCCGACGACTAACCAATCGCTGAGCTGGTTCTTGCAGTTCTACAGTAATTAAATTAGGAGAAAGAACGATGGCACGACCTCATATTGAGCCGTATTGTGATCGAGACGAACACTTTAAGCCAATGACTATGGGCCAGTTTGGCCATGGAATGAGTTACAAGATGCTGAGCATGGATACGGATACCGGAGCTTGTAGCTTATCGGTTCAGTTTGCAGCTGGATATAGTTGTACACCAGGCTTTTCTTGGTCAGAGTGTGAATTATTGGTGGTAGAAGGTGAGCTACAAGTGGGCGATCGAACTTGCCGAAAAGGTCACTACTTCTACGTACCCGCAGGATATTCAATGCCTGCAATTACATCTTCAGATGGATGTCTCGTTTTGCTGTTTTACAACACTGGCGCACCTAGCCATGAAGAATCTACCCAACATCACCCAGACGCTCTGACTAGCCTGTATCACGATGTCGATGCCTTCATGGACATCCCTTGGGCACTAGCAAATGTCACTGTACCTTCTGTCGCTAGTGGTTGCTTAATCAAGTTGTTGAACTTCAACCCGATGTCTCAAGCCATGTCCTTTATCTATTGCATGTCTCCAAACTTCTACCAGGACAACATTTCCTACCATGACTGTGCGGAAGAATCTTATCATTTGTGGGGAACATCATGGATGATGCAGTTTGGTGACCTTCCCACTGGAGGATATTTTTGGCGACCCGCATACATCAACCATGGATCTTTTGCATCTGAGTTTGGTTGTATCGCATTTGGGCGAGTGGATTCCAAGTTGTTCAACCACTTCCACTACAACCCGTGGTCTACCCCAAAGGAAAATCGAGAACGCGCAGCTAAACGGTTGAGTAGACGTGATCCCCTTCTTTATCAGTGGGTGGTCAACAGGCACCACAATCATCCTCACAGTCCAGAAGATTTTGAAGATTCGATGTTGCGTCAAGGGAATCAGGAAGGCTTGAACAACGAACACAAGACCGATGGACATACACACTCTCACTGGCATGGTCATCACCATTCCAACGAAGGGAGCGAATATCGACACTAACCGCTTATTCCATCAAGCATAGGTTATAGTTGTGGCTATCACTCGCCACTACACCATTTCTAAAACAGGGTTTCACACTCACTACCGGACATCGGGTAAAGGGTTTCCCGTGTTGATGTTGCATCCATCTCCTTTCTCATCTGCAATGATGGAAGGATTGATGCAAGTGATCGGTGAACAAGTTCAGTTGATTGCCCTCGATACTCCTGGTTATGGAAATTCAGACTCTCTAAACCCTGAAGAACTAGCATCAACAGATGGACTCAGTCCCTATGTGAGCTGGTTGGATCGAGTTACCACCGATCTCAATCGGTCAAAGTTCGGAATCTACGGTTCTGCAACAGGGGCTCAAATTGCCATTGAATATGCACATGCGCACCCAGAATGTGTAGAGTTCTGCATCCTTGACAACGCTGCTCACTTCGAGCCAGAGGAGAGGGAGGAAATCATTGGGAATTACTTTCCAGATATTTCTCCTCAATCCAATGGCAGTCACCTTGAATTGGTGTGGAAGATGTCTGATGGACTGTTCCGTTGGTTTCCGTGGTACAAAACAGATGAAGAGCACAAAATTAGTGAAAGCGAACCAGATCCACAAATCGTAAACGCAACAGCGTTAGCTTACTTGGTTGCAGGCAATGACTATCACCAAGCCTATGCCAGGGCGTTTCGTAACGAAGATGCTCGTCGAATACAGCGACTTATAGTACCAGTGCACGTTGTATTGTGGGAGGGAAGTATCTTGCAGAAATACTCGTCAAGAATTGATGAGTTTAATTGGAAGAAAAACGTTCACCTACATCACTGTCAAGGCGGCCAGGAAGAACGCTTTAACGAAATCAAGAGCGTGATTGAGAGCTATAGCTCCCATAGTTGAGGAATCAGCCTCCTCGGTAAAAAATTACTTTAAACTATGCACTCTTATGCCACTATGGATTTCGAATTCCAAGCTAGCTGTATAGTTCTCGTCCGAAGCACTACAGAAACCAACCGAATATCTGACTCAGCCAACTAGTAAATCAGCTCTACGAGCTCTCCACCTGCTCCCCGTTTGATGGTGCTCTCGAATCCCTCATACGGACCGCTCGAAATTCTACTACTTTCCATCGATTGCTGCTGTGTTGAAGTTTGAAACGATACACTCAAAATCCCAGTTTCTGGATACTCTGATGGTACTGGGAGTGATAAATCTTTAACTTCATCAAGTTCGATTAGGTTAGCTCCAGCAAGTTGAAGAGTAGCAACAGGATGTTGGATGTTTGGATCCACCCCTAAAGCATTGCTCAAAGTAGTAATTTTGGTATCAAAGCTGATTCCAGTCGAACCACACAGAGCTTCATAGAAACCGAGTGCTTCCGTGCGGTTGGGTACCAGCGCTACGGGAATGAAGACACGATCTACGGTAGTGCGGGCCATGGGAAGCTCAAAGCTTGGCACACTATCCATGATCTGAGTGAGATACATGACATCTCCTTCTGGAGTAACGCACTGCATAGCTCGAATGGCATCACTAAAAGCAAGATTTGCTGGTGTACCCAATACGGTGAGTTTAGCTGATTTCACTTCTTCGTAAAGAGTGTCAACAGACACTACATTGATTTCTAACGCTAACCAACCGTACCTAGTGTATGGTTGCTTTCTAGTTGCTAAGGAAACTGAGCAAACTCGAATCCATGCGTCCTCGCACTTATTGGCCAACCAAAAACACTCACATCCAGCAATACTTGGATAACCTAGTTGATTTGCCTCATCGGACGGCATGGGTACTGTAAACTCTAAAGTGTGATCAAGCGTTTTGCACCAGGTCTGAATTAGGGACTTAGCATCTACTGCACAGATTGTGGCATAAGCCACTGGTCCTAATCGAAGTGGGTGGGATGGGTTCAATGTCATCTCATTGGTTAGTGAATTAACTGTTTTGATCGAATTGGTAACTGTCTTATTCTGTCAGATACAACTTAATTCCATAGTTTCCACACGTTGATTTATTAAACTAGTAGCTTCCAGCATCTCCCATATAGAATTATTCCATCCGAGTCAACAGAGATTTCATGGCTGCATACCTGATTGTAAAGGCACGAATATCCGACCGTTCAAAGTTTAACGAATACGCTCAATCGGTCACCAAATTAGTCAATCAATTTGGAGGTAAATACCTAGCAGTTTCTGGTAATCCAGAAGTTTTGGAGGGGAGCGATATAGGTGAGAGTGTAGTCATTCATGAATGGTCCAATAGAGAGCGAGCACGGGAATTTTGGTATTCGAATGAGTACCAGCAGGTGAAGAAATTACGCAAAGATACCGGGCAATTTTCGGTCGTTCTGGTTGATGGGTTACCTACGGAAAAAGGTTCATGAGCTCTAAAGAGATTCAACCCTATGTAGCCATGCCTCTTCAATTCAGGTGTGATACTGTGAATAGTGCAACCTCTATCCCTGAAGCCAGAGATCGGATCATGAGATCCCTCGACCGCTGTGCTAAGGTGATACGTTCGAGTATTGTGTTCGCTAACACTTTTTTCTCTTCCAGAACTCGATTGGTTGTGCTACCTGAGTACTTTCTGACCGGTTTCCCGATGGGGGAAGATGTTGCTACATGGCAGAAGAAAGCGTGCCTTTCTATCAATGGTGAAGAGTACAAACAGCTCGGTCAGATTGCCCGAGATCAGAACATCTATCTTGCCGGTAACGTATATGAACTAGATCCTAACTTTGAGACCATCTACTTTCAGACCAGCATTGTCATAGATCCCAACGGTGAGGTAGTACTTAGATACCGGCGACTTATCTCCATGTACAGCGCAACCCCTCACGATGTTCTAGATGCTTATCTCTATCACTACGGAGAAGACTCACTATTTCCCGTTGTAGATACAGAGATCGGGGTGTTAGGATGTATTGCATCCGAAGAAATACTCTATCCTGAAATTTCGCGAGCATTAACTCTAAAAGGATCAGAAGTTCTGTGTCATTCGACAGGAGAAATTGGGAGCACTCGACCCACTGTCAAAAATGTAGCTAAACAAGCGCGAGCTTACGAAAATATTACGTACGTCGTTTCAGCGAATAATGCTGGTCTCTGTGGTACGGATTTTCCGGAAAGTTCTACTGATGGCCATTCACAGGTTGTCAACTATCAAGGTAGTGTGTTGGCTATAGCTAACGTCGGAGAATCCATGGTGGGTGCCTCGGAGATTGACATCATGGCACTCAGACGGACACGATCTACTCCTGCAATGACCAATGTGCTGGGCAGACAGCGTCTAGAAATCTTCAAAGACATCTATAGCAAAGTGGTATATCCGGCCAACAACTTGCTTGTCGATGGACAGGTGATATCACCAAATCGCGCTCACTTTAGCAAGATGCAACAAGACGCGATTGCAAACCTGACCTGTCACAAGCCCTGAATCGAACTATCAATCGATTTTCAGATCCATCTTGTATTGAAAGTGTTCGGGGTTGTAGAACGCGATCAAGAAATCTTTCATGTACTCTCGATCCCCTACTCTGTTGTAGGATCGACGAGTGAGGGTTAGAACAGGGCTGTGCTCCCGAACCCCCAGTCCTTTGGCTACCGAAGCATCAGCCAGAGCAGCGCTTATGGTCTGTGTTACATGAGTTAGTTCTAACCCACTATCACGAAAGTAACTCAACCGCGGTTCGGTACAAAAAAGGGATGGATTACTAGGTTGTTGGACTCCAACAGTCCAACTCACATAGTAGCCAAATTTTCTAGACTCACGTTCCCTGACACGTACCAGGTGCAAAGCCCGTTCATTCCCTCCGATTTCGAGTTCTTCTCGAATTTCTTCAGGTGGGATCAACATTTCACAAGTTATCACGTGGGCATATGAGCTTCGTGCCATTGATTCGATTTCTTGTAGCATCCCGATCAGGGGAGCCTTGACTGGTTTTTGAATATACCGGTAAATGACATGTGAGCCCTTCCCTCGTTTCCGTTCGATGAACTGCTCTTTCGCGAGTTCGTCCATCGCCCGCTTGGCGGTGATCCGAGAAACATTAAACACTAGCGCGAGTTGCTCTTCAGTCGGAATTTGCGTACGGTACGGAAGCGTTCCATCCAAGATATGATTCTTGAGAATGGCAAATATTTGGTGATACAGGGGAGAACGATCCTTTGGATCTAGCCTCCCACTGAGGTCACCGTCGAACATTTGCATTTCTGTATTATGGGGTTGTTGTGGTAGAAGACTTGCTTACATATAGCTAGCAAGTACCTCTTTAGCAACTCTTTCTCCGCTTTCAAGTGCAGCCTCCATTCCGCGGCTTACAGAAGCAGTATGCTCGCCGGCGAAGTAGAGGTTGTGGTGAGGTTTACTCAGTGTTTTGAAGTAATGACTGATTTGTTTGGGCTTCCATGCGGGCCAGGTGCCCCTACTCAATGGATCCATGTGCCATCTCACAAGTTTATGCTGTTCTATCGAATCAGCTGCTTGTGGAACTAGTGTCAAATATTCCGATACTATGGCAGCAGCTGCTTCTTCATCGTTCATGCCATCCCAATAATCACAGGTATTTCCGTTTACCCATACGGTTACTAAGGCTCGATTGGTATCACCGATCTGTCGTATAAAGGCTCGACCTAGATTCCCGTTCGTCCAATAGCCACCAAACTTAGTGGGGTCAGCTTGTTCGATGATGTCATGGGATAGATAGCACTGGGTGACTTTGTGGTACTCCACTTTGGAGCTTGCTTCAACCAGTTTTTCTGGTAACCCGGGTTCGAATTCTATTCCACTCAGTGTAGGTAAAGGACAAGTGACTACGGCTCGTACAGCTTCGTACTTGGTCCCATCTTCACAATAAACGGTCACCATATCGTCACTTTGCTCGAGACGTAAAACCCTTCGATTTAGCTGTACTCGGGTGTGGAGAGATTCTGCCATCGCCTCGGTAAGCAATGAGGTTCCCCCTTCAATCTTTGAAAACAAAGGGCCACCGATTTCTAATGCTTTATTGAAATTAGCCTTGACGTGATAGTATGTCAGTAGTGAGGACTCACTTATCGCGTTGCCATAGCCATAGTTCGCATTGATTAAGCCAATTCCGAAATCCTGCATTCCTTGTTCTCGAAAGAACTGTTCAACAGCAATGTCTCGTTCTATGAATTTAGGACTGTGCCAATCGGACAATTCCTCAAAGGGAGTTGGACCTGGGCGACCAAACCACAGTCTACTGAGAGGGGTTGATTTGTAGGGTTCGTCAAGTTGATTGGATTCGTGCTCTGCCCATTCACCACTTGTAATATGCTCTCCGTCGATCACATAGTCCATGGGTTTGGACTCAGAAGTCTCTATGAGATTCAGTTCCAGTGTGTTCGAAATAGACAGGAATCTGTGGTAGGTTGGACCTACTTGTACACCACCTGTTTCAGGTTGGTTGGGGACATCGTCAAGAGTCCACACTCTACCACCTACTCTATCTCTCGCTTCAAGTACTTGGACATGATGTCCAGCAGTTTCGAGTAGACGGGCAACATTAAGTCCAGAAAGGCCCGCACCGATTACTAGTATTTCAGACCTTGTTGAGGAAGCAAAAAGGGAAGGCACAAACGGAACACTTAGTAAGCCCCCGCTCACACTTTGTACGAATCGTCTTCTACTATATCCAGTCATAGTACGCAATAAACTTGGAAACTAAACCTTCACAGAAAGGTAGAAGCCCTGTATTGGAATTCGTGCACGAGCCCCCTCAAATCGAGTTGAGGCTCGCGTTCACTACAGACTGTTGATGCTAGGTACTAGTTTCTGAACAAAGCTTGATGCTTGTCCTACATCTTTAATCGCAGTGTCATCCCGAATCGACGGCCATTGCGGTTGTTGTACTGGAATCCCCGTGATTGACCGGCTGATGCCAGTTGGAAAGTTGACGGAAGTGGTGATGGTCCAATCTGGAAACTGTTCACACCGAGTGCGTCGATAAATCTCAAAACTCCTAGAGGTGAATCGTCATCCAAGAGATTCTTACCCCAGACAGTTAGTGAATATCTGCCATTGTCAAATCGCATAGCTAATTTAGCTCCGACTTCAAAACTAGCACCAGTCTCAGCTAGATTCTGGACTTGTGCATAACGACTCGCCATATAAGAACTGTCAATACTAAAGGTACCGTCAGCGTCCGCACCAAACGTAAAGTCGTAGTCCATAAACAACACTAACTGATGTGGAGTTTGTCGTGGAACTTGCTGACCATCGAGATTACCGTCACCATAAACCAGAGCATGGGTATTTTCTGAACCTTCAGTGAACTCTGCATTGGTATAAGCGTAGTTACCACCTAGGACTACATTTGCCAGTTGGGGTGGCGAGTAGGTCATTTCGGTTTCGATTCCAAAGATTGCAACTTCGCCCAGATTAGCAGTTGCTGAACCCACGGTGCCAGTTGCTCCCAAAGCAGCTAAGTTCTCAGTAAGCTGATAACCATCAATGATTGAACGGAAGAATGTGAAATTGAAGATTCCGAGTCCGTTATTGAAGCTACTCTTCATTCCTGCTTCAAACACAAGTGCATCTTCCTCTAAAAAAGAACCAAAACCCAATAATTGCGATGCTTCGTTGTTAAACCCGCCTGGTTTGGTGCCAGTGGAGATGATTCCGTAGAACATTCGAGTGTCGGTCATTTGGTAATCAAGTGTAACTCGAGGTGTGAACGCGGTGAACTCTTCATTTTGGACAAAGGTTGTTCCACAATCATCATCGGGATCACTGGGATCTGGTTCACAGTAGATCTTGTGAGTCTCTTGTGTAATCTCTTCTGTAGCTTGTCTTACCTCCAATGACACCGTCATTTGATCGTTGAAATCTTGGCTAATTGATGCAAAGAAAGCATTATTGGTCGTTTCGCTATCAATGGGGTTTGAAGGTCCATATGAAAATGACACAAGTGGAACAACAAAGAATCTACCGAGTGCTTGTGCCACTTCTCGGTGTGCTTGGTCCCATGAATTGCGTGCTGCTTGATAGTAACGGTTATTTTCTCCACCTTCAAACCGCCCTGCGAGAGAACGATCTGTCTTGTCGCTTTGGTAGATGAAGAATCCAGCTCTCCAACGTGTCGCCATATCCACATCGGAGTCGTATCTCATTTCGAAGATTGATGTTTCGGTTAAGTCATCGTCATTGGTCGTAAAGTCGAATGGAACAATACCGACTCCAAATGGAGCTCCGGGTGGTCCGAGCGGGAAAGGACCAAAGATTCGAGCATTCGCAAACTCACCAGGTTGCCCATCGCTATCAAGTTCATCTCGAAATTCTTCTTCATTCTGACCATAAGTAGCGTGGAGTGAACCGCCATTAGGGAGAGCTAAGTCGGCGTTAATCGAAAAGTAGGAGTCATCGCGTTCAATCCCCCCGCCTTCACCCAATGTATCAGAAATCTGCTCACTACCACTGGGATTTGGATCTTCTGTAGGTACTTCACCCGAATAGAAGGGTTGTGCCTGGGATTGATTACTGTTTAGGTAAGTCCCTCCCGGTACATTGATGTTGAGGTCATCAAAACCCAGCAATCCAATTGGGAAGTGCCCGTCATCATCTGTGTTCGTTGCGAATCTAAAATTCACCTCCAAAGCATCCGACAGCATTGCTTTGATGGATGCTGAGAACGTTCTAGACGATTCGTTTCCTACTGAAGGATTCTCGTTAGAAGAGTTATCAAACTCACTGTCAAAGTCGTAAGAACGGTAGGATAGGTTGTAGTAAACGGCATCCTGAGCTAACGGTCCACTAAAGTTCAACAATAATTGCTGGTGGCCATACTGACCAAATTCAGCGGTCAGGTCTGACTTGAACTCGTTAGTTGGCTTACGAGTGGTGATATTGATCGCTCCAGAGTAGGTGTTTCTACCGAAGAGAGCACTTTGAGGACCTTTGATAATTTCCATTTGCTCAATATCACCAAAATTCAGTGAACGAATCGAGTGGGCGACGTTAACACCATCAATGAAGACGGAAACACCGCTCGCTCCTAGAATATTTGCTTGTCCCCGGATGATAGGCCGGTCAAATTGCCTGCCAAAGGGAGTGTCAAAAACAAAACCCGCGACTTTTCGCGAGGCATCTTCAATGTTGTAAATTGCTCCATCGATCAGTTCGTCGGCTGTCAGCACGGATACTGATACCGGAACTTCTTGGATATTTTCTTCTACTTTCCTAGCAGTAACGACAATGGTTTCGACATCGTCGTCTGCCTCTTCGCTATCTTGTGCTAGAACTATGGATCCGTTGCTCAAAGGCATCGCAACCAATAAACCTAGGGCTGTTGCAAGATAGTACCTTTTGAATTTCATGGGTCTACTCCTGTGGCTACAGAAATGGGAGATTACTTCTATGAATATATCATTATATCAATATATTAAACTTTGGAACTTTTCTACACTATTTCTCCATTTTCTTTAGCCACCAAAATCAATCGTAAATCTCTTGTTCGTTATAACACCTCCTTGCCTCTATCTTGTGTGGTACAAATCCAAAGATTGATAACGTTTGTATTCAATAGCGATAGCTTGGAGCTACGTCACCTTGACAAATAAAGTAGGGAAACGATGGATTCTCAATTCTCCATACGAAGAACCCTCTCGTTACTGGGATCTAGATATCTGGGGCAGAGCGACTGAAGACGAAAAAGAAGGTCGTCGAGAGAGTTCTGCCCGTGTTCCCGTCCCCAATGCTGCTGCCGAAGAAGTACGAACCGATATTGAACCTCATGCGACGATAAACCAACTTCGTCAGCAAGTGCAGAAGTGGCGAAACTTGGGTTACCCAGGATCTAGTAGCATCTCTAGAGATCTACTTGAGTTCTTCGCTGATGACGACCTAGAACAGCGTCCTTTCTTTTGTCAGCGTGAATGTCTCGAAACGCTCATTTGGCTATTGGAAGCTGGTCGATCACAAAATGACCCAGAGACATCCGCATGGCGAAATTCTTACGAACACACAGAACATGAAAGTCGGAAATGGAACGACGGAATATTTCGCTTAGCGTTCAAGATGGCGACAGGTACCGGGAAAACCAAAGTAATGGCCATGATGCTGGCGTGGTTGGTACTGGTACGAAAAGTAGAAAACGTGCTACTGATTACCCCAAACTTGACAATCAAAGACCAATTACACAAACTCGCCGAAGATACTAGAAAAATTGTTCCTGATAAGTACAGAGATGGAATTTCTCGTCTGAAGCTAACGGTCATGAATTTTCAAGCTTTTGTTCCTCGTGAACAGTTCGGTTTTCGAGATCCACCTAGTAAAGGATTTAGATTAGCAGTGGGAGCAGACACTGAAGAAATTCTTGAGGAACCTCAAGAGATGCTGGATCGTCTTGTTGATGGCTTTCGGACTCAAAAGAAGTTTGTGGTCATCAATGATGAAGCGCATCACTGTCGATTTACGCCGAAGATGGCCAAGGAGAGAAGCGAAGGAAATCGTGATCGCAAAGATCGCATGTTGTGGGCTCAAACCATCAAGCACCTCCATTCTCTAGACTTACTTGACATGGTTTTGGATTTATCTGCGACACCTATGTACCTGGATAAACAAAAGGGAATGGACTCGGTATTGTTTCCTTGGACCATTACTGATTTTCCCTTGTTGGAGGCAATTGAAAGCGGTCTCGTCAAGATTCCGAGGTTACCGATGTTGGACAATGTCAGTGGAGATGTAGCTCGCCACGTCTATAGACACACTGATGACAAGAATCTTCGTTGTACAGAGCTACCTAATGCGCTACGTCAGCTATTGACCTCTCTCGCAGAACATCACGAACGTGAAGCCAAGGATCCTTGGATTAATGACAGAAATGTTGAACCAGTTTTGATTGTGGTAGCGAACACCATAGCAAACGCATATGAGTTGTACAAGTGGATCGCAGGCTACGAAAGGAACGGTAAATGGGTTCAGGGCAACCTTCGCCAATTCTCCAATGTTTGTTCAAACAAACTTGAACCTAAAGAAAATCCACCCACGATGTTAATTGCTTCTCAACTTGAAGATTTAGTAGTGACCAATAAGAATGTTGAAGACACCATACTTGAGCAACAGATCAAGGTACATGCGAGAAATCTTGAAGGCACACGATCCTCTAAAGCTACCTTCAAAGCACGTTTACGCGAAATGTTCCGGACGGTGGGGAAAAAACACATGCCTGGCGAAAAAATTCAGTGCGTTATTTCAGTATCGATGCTAACCGAGGGGTGGGACTGCAGAAATGTGACCAGCATTTTTGGGTTCCGAGAATTTGGATCTTCACTCTTGTGTGAGCAAGTAGTAGGTCGTTCATTGAGGCGTACTGAACATTGGATTCAAGAGGACGGTATGCTCACCGAATGTTATGCAGACATTCTTGGCGTACCATTTGACTTCTTAACCCCTCGCGAATCTCCCTTGATTTCAAAAAACGAGTTAATTGAAGTCCAATCCATACCAGATCGTTTCGAGGAGTACAACATCGATTTCCCTTGCTTGATTGGCTATAAATACGAAGTCAAACAAGTGGGATCTATTGAGTTATCTCTCAAGAATATTCGGGAGTTTGCACCGGGTGCGACCTGCATCGACGATATTGAACTTTCGGGTGCTATCGGGGAAACCGCTAACTTATCAATTGACCATACATCGCCAAATACCGCGATTTGGAACATAGCTAGTCTGTGTACTGAACGATATATGAGAGATTGGTACAAGACAGAGCGGCGACCCCAACTGATGCCGAAAAAGCAAGAAGTATTTCGTCAATTTGTAGAAGTTGTTAAAGAGTGGTCTAGTCACCCTATGGTGACACTAGACCCAGACTCTGTTTCGCTTAATACTCAATCACCCAATCAGTACACACAAGCGGCAGTGAACGAGATCTTTAACGCGATTGCTCTGAGCACGATGGACTGGTCAATCAGCCTAACTGCAATCCTAGACAAAGATGTTCCAACCCGATCTACCCGCAACATCTTTTATTGGTCGGCAAAGTCTCACAGACATACCACTAAGAGCTCAGAAATCGATATTGCAGCTTGTGATTCCTCCTCTGAAGTTGAGTGTGCACGAATATTGGACAGCCACACAGCTATTAAACGTTGGGCCCGAAACGAGCGGTTAGGATTCAATGTTCCTTGGTACGACGAACAAACACTCAGATGGCGTAAGTATGAACCTGATTTCATTGCTCAAGCCAAAAACGCAGATGGGGAGACGGTCAATCTCATCATCGAATTTAAAGGCGTTGAGGATCGGGTTGCGATAAAGAAACGTCAATTCACAGAAGAGAATTGGATCCCTGCTGTATCGAAAATACCGGAATGGTCTGAACGTGGGGACTGGAGATACCTATATTTGACTGATCGGGACCCAGCTTACATCCATCGACAAATTGCAGGAATATTAACTTAGATCATTGAGCATATGTCAAAGAAAAACACACCCCAAATAGTTGACTCGCTAAAGCACCAGAGTAGTTCTCGATCCAATCTACCTACAGACCAAGTCGATCCTTATATGGGACCGGAGGACCGGGAACCTATTTACTATAAACCAGACATTCGCAACAGAAGAGAACCTGTACTATCTTGGGATAGAGAAGACAGATTGGAAGATCTCGAAACCTCTGCATATCCTCTTTACATCCACGAAAAAGTTCATCCCCAGAACTGGGTTAGACAACTTCAATCCGTTAACACAGATGAAATCAATAGTGAAGAAGGATCAGCTAAAGATCTGTTTTCAGACTTTAACGGTCTGCCTGAAGATGCCACCTACAAGTGGTATGAATACGAAGGAAACTGGCAGAACCGAGTAATTAAAGGAGACTCTGTTTCGGTTATGGCTTCCCTTGCTGCTAAAGAGGGATACGGTAATGGTTCAAAAGGTGTACAAATGTTTTTTTTCGACCCGCCTTTTGGGATAAAGTTCAACTCTAACTTTCAACCGAGAACAGACTCCATCTCGGTAACTGACAAGGTCGAATCGGTTCCTTCAGAACCAGATGCGGTACGGCCATTTAGAGACACCTACAAGAATGGTATTCACTCCTACTTAGATCAGATCTATCGTATCGCCAACTATGCTCGAAGAATCTTGTTGGATACCGGTAGCTTCTTTATGCAGATTGGCGATGAGAACGTCAATCGTTGTGCTTTGATACTAGATGAAGTGTTTGGTGCTGAAAATAGGGTTTCGATGATCCAATTTCAAACGACCAGTCAAGCATCAAGCAAGTTGTTACCTAATGTGGGAAATTTTTTGCTCTGGTATTGCAAAGATGTTCAACAAATAAAGTACTTTCACTTGTACGAAGAAATAAACTCAATGACAGAGCTTGTAGAGTTCTTTTCTTGGCACGCGATGGTTGAGGACAGCAGTGGTAATGTTCGCTCTCTAACTCCTGAAGAACGAAAACATCCAGAAACTATAGATGTTCAGGACCTACGCTTGTTCCAAAGAAAAAGCTTGTGCTCTCAGGGAATATCAACGACAGGACGTTCCGAGCCATTTCATTGGAGAGGACAAGAATGGCACGTGACACCAAATTCACATTGGGCAGTGTCTCACGAAGGACTTGAGGCATTAGCAGAACAAAATCGTCTGGTGGGATTACCTCAGAATTCATCACTATATTCGCGAAAATATACAAACGAAATTCCAGGACGAAAGATCAACAATTTTTGGTCTTCCCAAATGTTCTCCCAAGATAAGCACTATGTAGTAGAAACAGCAGTATCAGCGATTGAGCGTTGCATCTTGATGACAACCGAACCGGGTGATCTGGTCATGGACATTACCTGTGGCTCGGGAACAACTGCATTCGTTGCCGAAAAGTGGGGGCGTAGATGGATGACCTGTGACAGTTCATCGGTACCAATTCAACTGGTGAGGCAAAGACTCTTGACCGGAATTTATGACTGGTATCTTCTGGCAAATTCAAAAGAAGGACAAAAGAAAGAAGCCGAACTCTCAGGAAATACTACACCTACTTTGGATGGTGAGGATCGACCTGTTGATCCTTCCAAAGGGTTTGTGTACGAAAGAGTTCCAAAGGTGTCAGCAGCAATCCTAGCTTACAAACAAAAAGTTCCACCCACGTTGTTGAGGAACAAACCCATCAAAAGAAGAGGGATCACACGTGTTTCTGGTCCGTTTACAGTCGAGAGTATATCTCCCTATCGTATTGAGAGCCTCAATCAATCTACTTCTACGAATTCCGTAAGTGTCCAAGCTGTCGTTGATGCGCTCATAGTGAGTGGTATTGCAATTGGAAATGACAGAGTCTCAGTGGAAGCAGTCGAACCCGGTCAGCCTCATCAGTTTCTCACTCACACTGCAGATGTAGTGTATTCTGACCAAACCAGAAAACGAGCTGTACTTGCTATCGTATCTGATGACCAAACCGTTCCCCAGAGTCTCATCGACAGTGCTGCAGATGATGTTGCTCGAACTTCTGCTGATGTCTTGATCGTGATCGCATTTGCATTTACTGCAGATACTCGAAACGAACGACGCTATTCTCTTGGTAGACTGGATATCATCAAAGCGCAAGCGAATCGTGATTTGATGATTCCTCCTCTAAAAAATCGTCCAACAGACCGAGCCATTGTCGCAATCGGAGATCCAGAGGTCAAACTACATCAAGAAGAATCGGGTAAAGTCTCCATGGAAATCTGTGGTTGGGACACATATGATCCCTCAACCGGAAACGTGAAAAGGGGTAATCAGAAGGATGTTGATACTTGGTTACTCGATATCAACTACAACGGCAAATCCTTCTACGCGAATCGAATTCACTTTCCGAACAAAGCAAAAGATCGTCAACTCACCAGATTAAAGAAGGCAATAGCACGATCTCTCAACCCCAAAGAGTGGGATGCAGTTCTTTCGTGTCGATCTACTCCTTTTTCTAAACCAGAAACAGGTCAAGTAGCCGTACGAATCATTACCACAACGGGTACTGAGATGACCACTGTGATAAATGTGAACTAACTGAATTAATTTCAGCTCAAGTTGGATGGTCATGGGCTGTCTCAATTAACCTGAAAGAATGAGGATGGTGCGTTCAGTCAAGAAGAACTAGAGACTATTGCTCCTGAAATCGAACATGCGCAATCCATGGGAATTGATTGGGGTGGACCGGTACCTGCTGACGTAGTCTCTCATCAAGCTCTACAACTTCAAGAGCTTTGACACAATCATTTGCATGTAGCACGATCAAGGACATGCCTCCTTGAAACTTTTGGGATTCAACCGTGCAGTGAAGTAAGTCTGGGACTACCAATCGTTGGTCTTCTGTGGATCAGGAACAACCTTTATCTTGCTTGGTAAGGCGAAGCATGTCTGACTTTCTTGCCAACGATCTTTCTTTAGCAACTAGGATGGTGGCTGCCTAGGAACCAGACTTCTTCAGCTGATCGGAGTATTTGGGATCTCGCACAGGGATTTGACTCAACAGAAACGGTAGGGCAACCACAACCACCATCATCACATATAGGTACCAACCAAACGTGATTCGATGCAAGAACAAATACGGCGTTATTCCTTCCATTATCTGAATATCTTCCATCAGAACTGCACGAGTATGTTGGGGTAATGAGTTTATGACCTTCCCTTTTGGATCTACTACTACGGTAATTCCACTGGTGGTACTACGAATAAGGTATCGACCCGACTCAAGTGAGCGCATACGGGCTATTTGCATATGTTGCCAAAGACCCATGGAGTTTCCGAACCACCCATCTTCGCTCATAGTGACGATGAAGCTAGAGTCTCTTGAAGTCCGAGCAACATAGTTGGGAAACGCAATTTCGTAGCAGATTGCTATCGCCAACTTCATGTCTGCTATATTCATGATTTCAGGCCGTGTATTTGCAGAAACAAGAATCGAAGCAGGCAAGCCCAAAGCATCTAGTAGAGGTTTTAAAACTGTTCTAAGTGGGACATATTCACCAAACGGAACCAGCTTGATCTTTCGATATCTCTCGTAGTTGCTACCCTCGGGGACAAAACCGAGAGCAGCGTTATATGCTGAAACTACTTCACCATTCTCCCTTGTGTCTCCCGAGTCAAAGATTCCTGTTAACAATACCATATCCAGCAAATCAGCTGTTTCTTGGAGACGACTGATATTTGCCTTCGTCGAAAACGCAGTCACCGCAGCTTCCGGCCAGACCACTAAATCTGCCTTCTCAATCCCTGCCGACATATTAACGTAGGTCTGAAACATCCCACTCGGATCTTGGTAACCTTGCATTTTTTCTTGCATGGTGTAATTGCCTTGAACCAAGGCTACAGTTTTTGATTCCTTTGGTTGAGTCCAGTTAATTTGCAAAAGCAGCAAACCTAGTATCCAAGGTAATCCTACCAAGGCAGCACTCAAGATAGGGGTTCGTCGCAACTGAAACAGTCCCACTACAACGAACAATACAACCAAACTCACCAAGGTAACACTACCAAGGCTCGCCCATCCAGCAAGCCAAGTGTCTACGAAAGCATAGCCGATTTGAAGCCAGGGAAACGCTAAGTCAAACCAAATCAGGTTGTGAAGTAACTCCCAAAGTAACCAAGCAACTGCAGTGACCATCGGCGTGTATCGATACCACCGACGGTAACCCTTGTGTACGAGCAGCATCACCGTAGCAAATAACAGTGCAGCAGCAACCACAAAAAGAGCCGTTATCCCAAAAGAAAGAGTAACTTCGACACCTATTTCATCTCTCAATGACATAAAACTGTTGTGAACCCACGAAGTTCCTATTCCGTATTTTCCCAACCCATAAACAAAGAACAACCATAAGAGTCTGGGACTTTTTTCCTCGGAGAACTTACCCACGCAAAACACCAATATCCACAACGATAGGATTGCAGCTGGCCAAAAGCCTGTGGGGGCAAAAGCTAGAGGAAATATTGCACCTGCTGCCCATGCAGCAAAAACCAAGCGCAACGAACGGAGTGAAGTTACGGTGTCGTTACCTGTAGCAGTGTAATGCGTCGACTATCTGCATTGACAACTCGAAACGTCATAGTGTCGACATCCAGTTGATCACCATTGACAGGAACGTACCCAAACATTTGAGTAATCAATCCACCCACCGTCTCATGATCATAGTTGGATAGTTCCATATTGAAGTAGGTGTTGAAATCTTCGATCAACGTGTCACCCTTGACTCGATACCTGCTTTGGTCTAAACGAACGATGCTGTTGTCGTCTGCATCAGCTTTATCGTGTTCGTCTTCGATGTCGCCTACGATTTGTTCTAATATGTCTTCGATGGTGACTAATCCTGAAACATGACCAAATTCATCCACCACAATCGCCATGTGTCGATGAGAAGATCGGAAATCTTTGAGCAAGACATTGAGACGTTTACTCTCGGGAATAAGAGACGCAGATCGATAGAGTTTGGATACATCCAAATCGTTTTTCTTTTCGCCCTTAAGGTTGATCAGCAAGTCTTTAGCGTGCAGGATACCACGAATATCGTCAATGACGTCTCCTACCACCGGAAATCGAGTGTGATGTGACTCTGCAATCTGCTTAATGATTTGCTCTGGACTTGCATCAACTTTCACACAAGCCATCCGAGCTCTTGGAATCATGATGTCGCGAGCGTGCATTTCAGCAACGTGAACCGCTCCGAGCATGATTTTTACTGTATCCGGATCATGCAGCTGAGCACCCACCGCTTCGCCAAGACTCTCGCTGATGTCTTTAGTGGTGGGTTCAGGGGTTGATTCAGAAAATAGCTGATCAAACCACTCTCTCCACTTAGGTTTGGGATCAATATTTTCAGACATCGATGACATATGGGTCTTCAAATCCCAATTGTTTCATGTATAGAGTTTCCGTGAGTTCCATTGATTCTGCATCTTCATCATTGTCGTGTGTGTGACCACTAAGATGTAGGACTCCGTGAATCACCAGATGAGCAACATGGGCTTTGAGTGTCTTTCCTTGCTCCAACGCTTCTTCTTGGGCTACAGGGATACAGATTGCAATATCACCTAGGATGTCGAGTACTCCGATTTCAAATGCAAGAACGTTTGCGGGTTCGTCTTTTTTCCGAAAGATTGAACTTAACTCTGTTGCTTCTTCGCGATCCATGAAACGGACACTCAAGATGTCCGTGTCACGAGGTCGAGCACACTCTATCCATCGGGTCACGTCTTCAGTGTCAAATTCGTCTACCTCGACTCCAAATTGCAGCCAGACTGAACCTGGTGGCAGACTTGTTCCTGCGACTTGATTAGTCATTCAGATTCGAATTTACGACCATTTGCTCTAGAACGAGCCGTGCTATCTTGCTCATATGCTTCAACTATTCGTTGCACCAAAGGGTGTCTCATGACATCACGTTTATTAAATTTGACTACAGAAATTCCATCTATGTCGCGAACCAGTCTTAGTGCATGAGACAATCCAGAGACCTGTTTGTGCTGGTGTTGGGGTAAATCTACTTGAGTGACATCTCCGGTAACTGCAACTGTGGAACCCAAACCAACTCTTGTCAGAAACATCTTCATTTGGGCTATCGTTGTATTTTGTCCTTCGTCAAGAATCACAAAAGCATCGTTTAGAGTACGTCCGCGCATATAAGCCAAGGGAGCGATTTCGATTTCACCTCTCTCCAGGTGTTTCAATACTCTTTCAGCTCCCAGCATCTCGTACAAAGCGTCGTACAGTGGTCGCAAGTAAGGGTCGATTTTCTGAGCTAGATCACCAGGTAGAAATCCAAGCTTTTCACCCACTTCAACTGCTGGACGTACCAAAAGGATGCGACAAATCGAACCACTTTCAAGCGCTTCGACCGCACATGCGACTGCTAAGTAGGTTTTTCCGGTTCCTGCTGGACCTATACCAAAGTTAATGCCACAATTACGAATATTGCGAACAAATCGAATTTGATTGCGCCCACGCGGGACGATGTGTCGTTTGCGCGTGGCAACGACGACCTGTTCACTTACTGTTTCCTGATCCTGTGCAACCAATGCTTCGACAGCACTATCTTGAAGAAACAAATGTACGGTGTGCGAATCTAGTGGTTGTTTCGTTTCCGTCTCTTTATAGAGGCGAGAAAGCACAGATTTTGCCGCCGAAACCTGTTGTCGAGGCCCGACAAGTTGGAACTTGTTGCCTCGATTACGGATGTCTACATGCAGTCGCCCTTCCAGCTGTCGCAAGTTATCATCACCTGGGCCACATAAAGCAGCTAATCGATGATGATCTTCCGGTTCGAGATTCAGAGTTGCGACTAAATTTTCGCTAGGTGAATCTTCGCTCAAGCACAAGAATTTAGTAATTACGGGGAATAAAGTATACCGACGCTAGCCGTAAGTCACTCAATGAGGACACTAGTCGCAAATTTCAGTGCTCTAGAGATCAAAGCGTCCCGAGTACTATGCAAAATCCTTGACCAATCGACCGATACCAATTCAGGAACAAGAAGGATCAAGTGCCTATCATACAAAGAAATATCAACTATTACCTCATCTATGGGTTCATTTTTTGGTTGACAAGCGGGATTTGTTCTGCACAAGAGGTTGTGGATGGAGACGAAAACGAGTCTGCCCAAGACTCCCCACCTGAATTCATGGAGGTGCTGGTTTCAATCGGCACACGAGTGAAAAATCGGTCCGTTGAAGACAGTGTTTCACCCATCCAATATTTGGATCAAATCCAAATCGACAGCGTCGCTGACGCGGATGACCTCATTGATGTCATCCAACGTTTAATCCCTTCCTTCAATGTGTCTCGTGAGCCAATATCGGACGGATCTTCGTTTATTCGACCACCGTTTGTTCGAGGCCTCGATTCAGACAAGATCCTGGTTCTGATAAACGGTAAACGTCGGCACAAAGGAGCATTGGTTCGACCGTCTGGCAGTGGAGTCCATGGAGTAGACATTACCGCAATTCCTGTTTCGGCGATCAAATCTATCGAATTATTACAGGATGGCGCAAGTGCACTATATGGCTCGGATGCGATTGCAGGTGTGCTCAACATCAACCTTAAGGACGGTGACGAGGGTACCGAATTCACTACAAGTGTCGGTGAACACACCCTAGGTGGCGGCGATATATTGTTCACTGGACATATTGGATCACCGCTAGGTGAGGGATTTCTCAACATAGCTGCGGAATACAGCAATTCTGATCCTACATCGAGAGGAAAACGTTATGACATTCCTGTGGGTGGGGGAAGTGGCCTGACTCCAGAGCAGAGTGCATTGGTTGAGGTGGATACAGACGGGGATGGTCGACCGGATCGTTTCGGACCGGACTCTCTTACTGAAATCAGAAACTCAGCAAATGAACTACTCAGCTTGATTTGGGGAAGCGACGGGATTCCAGACGACACAACACCCAAATTTAGAAAGAACCTAGCTATTCCAGAACAAGTTTGGGGCCAACCTTCCCGGAGAGATGCAAAACTCACAGCTAATTTCAATTACCCGATCTCAACTGAGAAGATCGGTCCTATGGATTTCTATGGATTCAGTACTTGGAGAACCAGTGAGAGTACGGGAGATTTCTTTTATCGTCGTCCCGGGATCGGTCAACTCAATCCGTTGCGCCTCGAAAACGGTGCGATCTACAACCCCCGAGATCGCTTTCCAGGAGGATTCACACCTCGGTTTACTGGTGAGATTGATGATCTAGCATGGGTTCTAGGTTTCCGCAGAGATTTCAATTCTAGGGGGCTTTGGGATGTGAGCGTTCGAAGAGGTACGAGTCAAATGCAATACTCACTTCGAGATACGTGGAACCCATCGATGGGACCCAGTTCACCTACCCAATTTAAACCTGGTGAGTTGGAATCTAGTGAGCTTTCTCTCAATCTAGATATTCATTGGACTTGGGAGATTGGGTGGGGAGAAAATGTCCGTATCCCCATATTCAACGCGTTTGGTTTTGAGCACCGTCGAGATGGCTATCAAATTCGACAGGGTGACGAACCATCGTATATCGCTGGGGCCTTCGCTCAAATCGATCCTTTCAACTGGGACATCACCCAAGCTGAAGTAGATGCAGACCCAAACGACCATCTAACCCATCCCACGTGTTTAATACCCGGTCACAATGAATGGCTAGCAACTCAGCCGGAAACCAGCAAACAACCCAACGGAAATTGCATTGCGGGCGATCCCATCTACAACGTGATGTCAGTGGGATCCAATGGGTTTCCAGGGTACGCACCTACCTATACCGTAGACGAATCGACTGGGCGTTCAGCACTGTATACCGAATTCTCTATGACATTGACCGATCGCTGGATCGCAGATGTGGCCATCAGGGCAGAGGATGCAGGTTCGTATGGTTTTGTGACCACTTGGAAGCTTGCTGGTAGGTTCCAATTCACCGAAGAATTTGCGGTGAGATCTTCGTTGAGTTCGGGTTTCAAATCTCCCACAATCGGTCAAGAATCGATTATTAGTGTCTCAACCCGAATCAATCCTGAAGGATTACCTGTTGCAGAAGGAATATTCCCAAATACTCATCCTGTTTCGGCTTACTTTGGAGCACAACCATTAGATCCCGAACGTTCATCGCAGTTCAACGTGGGAGTGGTTTTTGGTCACACCTCCGGTTTGCACGCGACGCTCGACATCTACCAAATTGAGGTCACAGATCGCCTAACCTTATCGTCGCCGTTTACGGTGGACAACCAAGCTATCGATGATTTAGCTGCACGAGGATTCGATAGTGCACGATCCATCGCTCAAGTGATTTTCTTTAACAATGCTCTCGAAACGCGCTCGTTGGGAGTGGACTGGGTGATGTCCTATTCGTTTGCGACGGCGTTGGGAGTGTCACATATCGCCGGTAATTTCAACTGGAACAAGATTGAAATTACCGATCAGATACCACAACAACGGAGAGATGGGTCGACATTTGTGTTTGTGAATGCCGAAGGCCTATATGACTTTGAACATACCTGGCCCAAAAACCGTATGACTATTACATTTAATCACTCATTCCCCAGAGACATTCAGTTCAACATTCGTGCTCATGGATATGGATCGTATTCAAACGCGAGTAATGCAACGCTCACAACAATTCAGGAGTTCAACGCTAAGTGGATGTGCGATGCCCAGGTAAAGTTCCCAATCCATGATCATTACGAAATTTCGTTTAGCGCAACCAATATCTTTAACGCAAGACCTGATACTGCTCAATTTGAAGCTTGTTGTGGACGTATCGTTCGATCTGACTCACTAGTGCCTTGGCAAGGACCGTACTACTCTTTGCGGTTTAAGTATCGCATCAACTAGTTAGCGTTGTCAGGAGTGCTTTGGGGTACTCCGTCGTGGTATCGTCAGTATTTTGGCTCATACCGGGCATCGTTTTGTTCTAGAGTTCATAGTTCATTAAAAGTTGGCAATTCTTCCCAACAATTAGAACCGTCAGCTCGATAGGGAGTTTCCCGACCCTATCTCAGGCAACTCTATAGAGCTGGGATATGATGAAAAATTGAACGTTTTTTTGAATTGGTTATGGACAAGGTCAGAGAATCGTGCAGACCCTTGTCCTAGGAATATGCTCGTATTCCTAGACGGAATAGCTCAGGCTCACCGACCTGAACATCCTTTGATGCGAAGTCACTCAAGACATTAGTTGAACAATGGGCTGTTGATATTGATGGGATAGACCATGCGTGCGTCCTTCAAGAACTTTTTGATATTACGAACACAATCTATTGGGTGGAGAAAGATGATTAGCTCGTTTTACTCAATATTGATATTTCGTTCATTGGGTTTAGACGAACTAATACACACATTCATAGAGATATAGAATTTTGGGTAACGTTCGTTTACCACGTAAACGCATGCTCCCTCACTCTAGGAAATATGCAAGGGTCTAATCCTCGCTGTCGGATGTTATCTGGGGTCACACCAAAATGTTGCCAATAACGTGCAATATCCTGAGAGCGTGTAAGGGTGATACCTAGCAGGAAATAGCATAATCTTTATGCCTCACCAGAATCTATTGAGCAACAGACAATGAGAATAACCCTTCGAATCATCTAAATTCGACGATATGTCTGAGAGAAATCTGAAAAATGGATTCGAGAACAGCCTTTACCGATGTGCATCACAAGTGCCTTTGCAGTTTTCGCAACTTCTTAAGGACGTGCGAGGAGTAGAAGCAATCAATAAGGGTTTTGCTCAAAGAATCAAGTACAAGTAGCAGTAGCTTTGACTAGATTCATGAGTAACGCAGGTACGTTGCGTTCATGGTCTTGTGCTTGCATTAGTGCTCCTATTTTGCTAGGGATCGACGACTCTCTGTCTGCTGCCGTGTAGATCGATTGTGCGATATGAGATAAGTGTTCGCTCAATCCTTGCGCGTCAGAAGATTCCTCGTACCAAGAGTCTCTAAAGGACTTTGCTGCTACCTGGCGGAGCTCCGACCAAACCATTGCATTCCACCAGTGTCCGTGGGGGTCAAACTCAGAACTAGAAAGACCCGTTATCCATGTTTCATAGGCTTCGATTCCAAACTGATAACCCGTCTGTTGGTATGTGGAAGGTTGCTCATACGCACTCAGCGCTCTCTTCAATCCTGAATGCAAGCGGTCTTTTTTGCCTTTTTGAGGACACTGTTTGATTTGCCACCAACCAAAGATATTTTTATATTCACCTTGAAGATACTCATCCACACTCAGTTCTGACTTCACAAAGTCTGGACCTGGATTCCAGGGTAAAGTGAGTCCCATCTTGGAATCATCTACCGAAGTCACCAATTGAAACTCCATTCCCAACTGTACCACTAATGAGTTGGAATGTGCTTCACGAATATTCTCAAATGTTTTTTGTAATCTGGTGGCTTGATCTTCATCTGCTGCATCAAGGATGGTTACATCTAATCCAGCTTCCTTTAGTCCATCAAGTACTGGTTGGTGATTCCAGCAATAGGGTCCACTTGGACACAAGGTAGGGTGGATATTCAGTGCAGCGAAATAACCAGTCTCCACATAGATTTCACGAGGTGAAATTTCAATTCCGTAGAAGTTCAGTGCACCACACATCACACCCATAAACGTCGAATTTAGAGGAACTTGGCGAATAAGTTTAGAGGTATTGTCATTCATCGTTAACTTCTTCGCTCCTAGATTGAAGCATGAGGTATCCGGCTACGATTTCTTCAGAAGTCAAAGATTTGTCACTATCTTGATCCCATTGTAGGTAAACTGCAGCTTCCCTTTCATTGAGTTCCTGTTCATAAATCCGACCATCTTTGTTCTTGTCCCGTCGTCCCATCAGCACCGAAGCAGAGTATTTACCCATTGCTTCCAATGCTTCAGCAAAGGGTTCACCACTGATGGAGGTGGTTGTGGTATCAGGCAACTCAATCGTCTCTGGTAGGTTGAGTCTTCGAGATTCAAGAAGCATTAGAAAATCAGCTAGGATTGCTGTAGGTGGATCGTCGGCTTTACCTAAGTTATCGTTGATCGTCTTATGGCTGGTGTGGTGCATCGCATTGATGTGATAGACCTCAGTTCCACCTGCTTTGAGTTTGTTAGAGAATTGTCGAATCTTTTTCCATTTTCGTTTCTGTTGAGCATCCAAGAGCTCCAAATTGGGCATCGACACAGGAGCTGCGATGAGGAACAGAAATGGCGCATATTGACGATCAAACTGGATCTTGTGGAAGGGAGATGCGTCCTCCCAAGTACTTTCTTGGGTACCAAATGCCTTGACGTGGTCAGAGGCTAACGCAAAGTTGACAGACCTCATTCGCTCAACCAGATTTAAGCTAGAAGTATCCACAATCACCACTCCCTTAAAGTCGGTTCTACTCAGTCCTACTTCCCCCGCTCTCTCTTCATCTAACACAAGAAGACTCGCCAAATGTGCGCCCGCAGAATGTCCCATCAGATAGATTGCATCTGGGTCACCGTCGTAGTAGGAAATGTGCTTTTTGACCCACGCGACTGCCTTTGCCACGTCTTGAATGTGGTCAGGATGAGTGACTGTATTCGAGCTGAGTCGGTAGTTGATGCTGACTACGACAAAGCCTTGTTGGATGAGAAAGGGAAGTTTGTGAGCCTCCGATAAGCTTTTCTTGCCGCGTGCCCAGCTACCACCATGTATGTAGACCATGACGGGTGATTTTTTGGCATCGTAGGGAAGATGAATGTCAAGAGTATTGCGTACATTGACAGGTGTTATCTCGACATAAGGAACATTCCGATAAGAATCAAACTTTTTGGATTTTTGATTTTCGCTTGCACAAGCAAATCCAACCAATACTATGGCAGCGAACAAAGAGAAACTGCTTTTCTTGAACAACAATGTGAACACAGGAGCCCTCAACCAATCCTATCCAAAACCCGGGGAACTAATATGAAAAATACTGGACTAAAAATCAATAACAGTCCAAACGAGGTTTACTCTCAGCACAGGATTTTATGAACCTCATCAAATAACAGAATGACTTCATTGCTTACCGAAAAGAGACAACAAACTGAAAGAACGATCTAAACCCATCTTTCTGATTAAAGGAGATAGTTGACAAAAGAATCAATACATGAAAAAATATCATTTGTTCACAGTGTGAATTTGCCACCAAATGTAGGCATTGGAACTCAATTGAGTCAGCAGGAAAGTAGAGTGTACCTTAAGAATACTTCCCTTTAGAACTGAAGTCTGAAAAGAACTCGAAGAACATTCACGCTCAGTGTACGTGTGAAGCCGTACGTAGCACCAAATTCTGGTTATCACGACTGAAATTTGTAAAGATCTCTAGATTGCGTCTGGTCTGCTATCTAGGAAAGTGGATGTGGGACTCACATGGGTACGATCTTTGATGAGGAACTAGAATGTGTGGGAGGCTCAGACCCGTCTAAACGTTATCCTGCGCGAAGCTTACGGAGACTGAAGACCATGTTCGACGGCATTTCGGGCGAAACAGCCCAATCAATCATGGGTATCAGACATTACCGAACTTCGGCTCGGAATGGTCAGCTGGATTTATGCAAGAATCAACAATGTAGATGGCATCAAGTAGGTTGGGCTATTCGGAACGTCAGACCAGTCATGCACTCTGGATGTCTGAAATCACGAGTGAATCTAGCATGGGTGCGGCAGGAGCAGTGCAAAAAATGCGCCTGATGAAAGTCTTGGTAAGTTGAACCGAATCTGAAGGCGGATAATCCAAGTGTACCCGAGAGGGTGCAAAGAGACTCATCAATGACTCTATCATCAATATTCACAATCAAATGCAACGAGCAAAGTAGAGAGAAAGCCGATGTACCAACATTCCTCACCGACCTTATTTTTGGGACACGAGAAGTTCCGACTGTCCTAAGATTCCAACAATCCTGGGAGACAAAGTGTTCTATGAACAGACAGATACATAGTCTCCCTATCACTACACTCTCGAAGTCGGCATGTTTTCGTATGATAGATAGAAGATAGTGCTCACTGGTGTTACTAAAATATCATCAGAGGGATTTCTGTAGGTGATGCATAGGTCACAAGTGACTGGATACTAAACAACCAGATCAACCACAAGATAAAACACATGACTGATATATCTACTGCCGCTCAAACGAGTCGTTCCAACTGGTTCAGACAATTGTCCGAAGCCCTCCGTTTTGTACTTGTCATTGTCATTATTGTTGCTTTGATGATCCCCTTATTTCTAGTGTGGTTACTAGTCGAAGAACGGAACCTTAGTAGAGACCAAGCTCAAGATCAAGTAGCAAACGCTTGGGCTGGTGAACAAACAATCATTGGTCCCTATCTATTAGTCGAAACGGAGGATGAGAGTTCAAACAAATCAACTCTAGTTGAAACTGTCTACATGCCTATCGAATTGCATATCGAGAAACTCCGGACTTTTCATGAGATACGTAGAAGAGGCATTTATGAAATTCCTGTGTTTACCGCTGTCCTTGAAGGCGAGGCGACATATTCTCCAATTGAGATAGGGTCCGATGTACTTAAAGTGATTATTGTTTTCGGACTGAGTGATGTTCGCGGTATTCGCACCAATAACGCAGTCTATTGGAATGACGAAGAATTGACTAATTACTCAACATCACAAACAGATCTCGGTAAATCCATTAATCTTGAGCTACCCTCTGAATCGGTTGAGGAAGGTGGCACCCTGGCATTTTCACTAGAGTATCGGGGATCTAAGCGATTCTCTGTCTATCCTGTGGGTGAAATCTCGAAGATCACAATGAGTTCTGATTGGCCACATCCAAGTTTTAACGGTAGGTTTCTCCCCGATAGCAGTGAAGTGACACCAGACGGTTTCACAGCGTCGTGGACAGTCAACGCTCTTGCACGTGGTCATGAATCTGTGATGACGAAAAAGCGATTTGCTTTTGCTATTGGTGAACTCGGGGGTGAATTCGGACCTGGAGGCGCATGGGGGGCCGGAGATATAGGCTTTTCAGTTCTAAGTCTAGACTCTCCGTACCGTGATATAGATCGAGCAATCAAGTACGGCGTTCTATTTGTTGTACTAACCTTAGTCAGCGTTCTCTGTATCGAGCTAGTCTCCAAGATGAGATTTCACATCATTCAATACGGTGTAGTCGGCATTGCATTGGTTCTGTTTTTCTTGACTTTACTTGCTTTAACTGAACATGTTGGTTTTGCAATCGGCTACATCATAGCTGCTTCCATAGTCACCTTAATGACCTCAAGTTACATTTGGTTTATTTCCCATCAACTAAAGATCACACTAACCGTCCTGATCTTCATCGCCACCCTGTATGCGTCACTTTACCTTGTGTTGCAGTTAGGTCAATACGCACTCTTAATGGGAACGATATTGTTGCTGTTGCTGTTAGGTGGTATGATGTTCGCAACACGAACACTCAGAGATACCCAGATGACACAGGAAACTAGTTCTTGACCACGATAAACATGCTATGTCTATGACCTCATCCATTACCAAAAAGCTCTTCAAGGTTCAGTTCTACAACTCAGGGCAAATCTACGAAGTCTACGTTCATGAGATTCGAAGCGCTGATGTTTATGGGTTTGTAGAACTTCGATCTTTCGTGTTTGGTAAACCCATGCAAGTGGTGATCGATCCCTCTGAAGACAAGCTGAGAAATGAGTTTCGCGATGTAGACAGTTGTTGGATACCCATTCACTCGATTGTTCGAATTGATTCTGTAAAGAAAGGAGGAACTGCAAAGATTAGAGAGACTGACGGCAGTAATGTGACTCCCTTCCCTATTCCGATACCCGGTAAGAAGTCCACATAATCCCAACGCAGCAGACAACTCGAACATAAAGAACGAGAGGTACGTTCTTCGTTGCCGTGGTCAAACTGCTGGTCAAGCCGCAGCTTAGCTACGAGATTGGTTACTCAGATCCAGTTTCATCCTTTCTGAGAGCATCACATACCCTTCAATGACCTCCTCTCTTAAGACCTATTTCCAAGGTTAGTTGGGATTGATCGAGTACACCTAAATTCCGATTCGTTTTACACGAATCAGATCCAAATCTGGAGTCGACTTAAAGAAATCGCTCACCAACCGAAGTATTCGTAAACGACAGCTAAGCACAACTGGAAACACCTTGTATTAGCAGCTGGATCTTCCACGGAAAACTCGATATCCTGATCTAGGTCGACGTATCCTATCGCTCCCGCCATGAAGACTGTGAGAAATTCGTGGACATTACACTCACACTCATATAGCCATATTGGTGGTGGAGATATCGGCTTGAAAGACCTTCTACCTGTGAATCTTAAATCACGTGGTCTTGATTTTGAATTGCATGACCACTATTGGAGAGCGTCACAAACACAATCGTCCCTCAATTCTTCAATAAGCTCACCAAGTCACGGAGTAGAGATCATGACTAATGCTTCAGTCTCTGAGTTAGTAAAAAGTTATGGGGTACTGCACTCAAGCTCAACGACGGGAGTGAAATTGCTAGTGATATTGTGATAGCAGGTATTGGTTGTATTGCCGAACGAACATCTAGCTCGTCAATCTAGAATCGATTCACCCATGGGTTCTGATGAATGAATATGTCAGACGGCACCACGATAAGCTGCAAATGGCGGGTTCCCTACAGCAGGAGAAAGGTCAGTGACTCGAACTACCCCCGAACTCAACTGATGCTTCGAAAAGTTTTTCTGCAACAAGACAGGATAATGGGAGTGGAATCAATCAACTCACCAAGTGATCTCCTATCCTCCAAACGACTGGTGGAAAGAAGTTCCAGAGTCGTCTTAACCGATAGCAATCGGGTGCTCAAAGCCTTCAATTGAGTGTGATTCACTTCACGTCGATATCCAGCGTATGAAAGATAAACGCATACGTTTCAGCGGTTTCAACAAGGGACTGGAACCGACCTGATTGTCCACCATGACCTGCCCCCATTTCTGTTTTCAGGAATAGGAAGTTGTCGTCAGTCTTTAAGTGTCTGAGTTTTGCTACATACTTTGCTGGTTCCCAATAAGTAACCCTCGGATCATTGAGTCCAGCTGTGACCAACATTGGTGGATAATCTTTAGCCTCAATTTGATCGTACGGTGAATACGAACGGATGTATTCAAAAGCCGACTTATCTTTGATTGGATCTCCCCACTCGGGCCATTCAATAGGGGTAAGAGGCAAAGAAGTATCCATCATCGTATTGAGGACATCGACAAAGGGAACTTGGGATACCACAGCCCCCCACAACTCCGGAGCTTCATTAGCAACGACACCCATGAGTGTTCCACCCGCACTACCACCGGTGATGGCTATTTTCTTAGAACTAGTGAAATTTTCTTCGATTAAGTATTGAGCTACTGCAATGAAATCCCAAAAGGTATTTCTGCGTTTATCCAACTTTCCATCTTCGTACCAATGACGACCCATCTCGCTCCCACCTCTAATGTGGGCGATTGCATAGACGAACCCACGATCGGTGAGTGTTTTACTAGAAGTAGAGAATCTCGGTGAGGAACTTGCCCCATAAGCACCATAAGAGCGTAAGAACAGTGGAGCTGAACCATCTAATTGAGTGTCTTTGTGATACACAATTGAGACTGGAACCATTACCCCATCATGTGAAGGCGCCATTCGACGCTCAGATTTGTAGTTTTCGGGATCGTGTCCACTTGGGATCTTTTGCACCTTTCTTACATACCGTTCTCCGGTTGCAAAGTCGTAGTCAAATGTAGTACTAGGAGTCACCAACGAAGAGTAGTAAATTCGTAGTTGTGACGGATCAGGATCTGAGCTAGATCCAAAACCTACACTATAGACAGCTTCATCAAATTGCAGCGGAATGAGGGTTTGATCACTATAGATCCCGACTTGTTCCATACCTTCCTCACGATACGAGACGATAGTTCGTTCTCTTTGAGCTTGGAAATTAGTGATAAATCGTGAATCTGATCCTTCAATGACAGACTCCCAATTTGACTCTGTAATGCTATCTTCTGGTGCAGTTGCAAGTCGATAGTTTTTGTGGGTGTCATTGGTCAGAATAAAAAAGTCACCACCACCATGATCAATTGAGTATTCGTGGCCTGTCTCTCGGGCTCGAACCAATGTAGGAGGGGAGGTTAAATCAAATAGAGGGATGATTCTGACTTCAGACGTTTCTTGATTTCCAGTCGAAATGATTGCATATTTCCTGGAAGTAGTTCGTCCAATACCAATAAAAAATCCTGGATCTTCTTCCTCATAAACGACAGCATCATCTTTCGGATCAGTTCCTAGTACGTGATGTTTCACTTGCCTCGGTCGCCAGTTGTCATCTAGTAACACATAGAGGAAGCTCTCTTCGTCAGCAGCCCACACTACACCGCTCATCGTCTTTGTGAACTTTTCGGGTAGTATCTCATTCTTCTCAATGTCCTTGATCTGCATGGTGTATTCTTCACTACCGTCGGTATCGGTACTGTAGGCAAGCATTCGATGGTTCGGACTGATCGAAAACGCTCCTAACCGAAAGTACTCATGACCTTCTGCGAGTTCGTTCTGGTCAAGTATTAGCTCTACCCCCTTTTCCGGTACGTCCAATAGACTGCCCGGATCGGTATTCCCATCGGGAGTCTCCCACCGAACATGTTGTCGGTATTCCTTACCCTCAGTAAACCGTGATTGATAGACGTAATCCCCATCAACATACGGTACAGAAACATCTTCACTTTCCATGCGAGCCACAAGTTCGTCGTAGAGATAGTCGACATCATCTTTAAGAGCTTCAGCAAATTCTTCAAAGTAAGCGTTTTCAGCTTGCAAATAAGCTAACACATCTTTGTCATCGATAGTTGGATAACTTTGATCTTTGAGCCAGTGATAAGGATCGCTTAGCTCGTAGCCGTGATGAGTTTCAGTGTGTTCTCTTCGTTCGGGAATTGGGGCTTCACTCATAACAATACTCTCCTCCATATTCTCTTGTGATCTTGGTTGTTCTTGGGATTGGGAACATGACGAGGTGAACAACAACAGTAAAACCGCGCCAATGGTCAAACTCATGAGGCTCCTCAAATTTGTTAAGCTATTCAATGTCATCACTCCTGCTTGATTGGTGAAAGACGCATCCACTAATTAATAGGATGCAACTTATGCTTCGGATGAGAATTATGTGCACATCAGGCTACTATATCGTACAGGCAACCATCCAGTGAGGTCCCCAACTATCAAATTGATTCCCATTCGACTAATATCTTAGGTGATATGTCTACTACCGAAGTCCACACAGTCAGTCCAGATGTAGCTGACTCTATCGAAAATATCCCTAAGACTCCTAAAAATCTATTGATATGTCGGGCGTGTGGACATCCCCTTGCTGATGCAGATGACATCTATTCCATAGGCGGAGAATCTGAGCACGAGAGGGTCAACCCCTATGGTGTCACCTATCAATTTCGTTGCTTTGCCAATGCTCTGGGTTGTGGCATTGCAGGGTTACCCACTGCTGCCGACACATGGTTTATGGGTTATACGTGGCGACTAGCTATCTGTGGAAATTGTGAAATCCACCTCGGGTGGTTATTTGAATCTTTGGATAGTTTCTACGGACTCTTGAACCGTCGTACTCTGTTTGCAGAAAATCAGGACTACGATGTCTAAACTTCGCATCAAACTTGTCGTGATTTGTCGTCACTGCAGAGGAAGTCGGTGCCTACAAACCCGACACCCGATTGTTCGAAGCGTTGTATCAGTCGGTGGGTGTGGAAAACTCGCGAATTTTTCACACAGCCCAGAAATTATTCATGACATAGCTCCGCTCAAGAATTGGTTTTGACGCAATTTGGATTGATCGTACTTGAGGTAAATCGGATCTGTGCGACCCACATAGTCGTTCCTCAATGGCGTTAATACGCTGCAGGAATTTGTGGATCTAATTTTGTCGCTTAGTAGTCTCTCTAAAAGCGTTATTCTAACCAACTTAGCTGAGTAAGCCTCTTTGTGGAGACATCAGAGTTTCACTTCATTGCGAGGTGTGAAATACCCTTCATCTGAGGTGCACAAGAGCATGATTTCGTTCTCTCAAGCCTTGTTTCGATACAGATTCACATGCTAATCTAAATTTATGGTGGTTTGAGTTAACTATCTACCAATCAATACCTCGTACCTATATAAGCTAACGAAATAGATAGATTGAATCGTTCCTACCCAAAAATGCCAAGTATTGAGCATGAATAGCCCGACTTCCAGGGTTAACTGATTGGTTTGAACAGGGGGCTGGCAAAACGACTACTGTCTTTTTCACTCGTCTAGTAGCTCTTCCTCTTCCTGTTCAGCTGAATCTATGAATTCGGTTTCCGTACTTATTATCGTACCTTCCATAAGTAGTTCTCCTGTGTTAGAGTTATAGCATTCATAGGTCGTAACACCAGTTTTATCATCAAAAGTGGATTCAAAGTGACTCGAATTCATTCCTGCTTTTTTCGCACACTCCCTCGAGAGTTCTCTTACAGAAACCTGAAGAGCCCTTTCCCAAGCTGGGTTATCAGCAAGTAGGATTTCATATAACTCAGATGGTGTTACTGTATCAGGTAAGTTTGCATTTTCCTGAAGGTCTTCATCCGACCTTTGAATGCTCATTGGTATATCAGTAATTTCAGGAGACGAAATCTGATTACTTGAGTCATCAACTGTAAGAAGTGAGCAGCCACAAGTGGTGAATGCTACTAGAACCAATATTGAACACATTATTTTCATTGATTATTTTTGATATTTCTTTGCCTAGTTCTTATTTTAGGTGGTTCTCCCTCCAACTTGCATTCAAAATCCATGTCACCAGTCTCTTCATCATATTCAGCCCTTGAATGGGAACTGACCTTTAAATCTCTTCCTTCTTGGTGACATTCACGTGCCCACACTGTGCCTGCTCTGCAAATTCATTAATTTCGTTTGATTGGCATTTCCTGCATCTACATCGGCTTGTGCTGTCATCGTGACTACTCCTCAAAACATCGCTTTAGCAAATGCTCGAAAGGGGATTGAGATGTTTGCGAAAGTGAACGTTCCTATCTTGGGAATCGTTGAAAACATGAGCTACTTTGATTGCAACCATTGGAACACGACGCATGTCTCAGTCAACAGACATCGATTAAAACCATGATGATACTCAAATCACATTTTTGACACAGGTGCAAGTTAGCGAAGAATTAGAGGTTTCCAAACCGGTTGTCAAGGTGGATACGAGAATATCGGGCGAAGAACTTTCTGATTGATGACGTTACCAATAGCGACATAAAGATCGAATCATCACCCCAAGAGCAGAGGTAGAGTTTTAAACAAAGCAACGAATTACTTTGCCAAGATTTTGGGAGCGTTCCAAGTGATTCGTGAAGCAAACAACTGAGCCGTTAGTTATTTCGTGCCGATGTCAGTACTGAAGTATCTGGTGATGAACGATGAACAGCTCGGGTCACCTCCTGAAGAAAGATCTGCGTTGTCGAGCATGATAAAGCGATGTTTTGAGGAGTAGTCACGATGACAGCACCGCCTAATGCAACTTGTTGCGATAAAGTCAATTGAATGTCTCCGGTGCCCGGGGGCATATCGACTATCAAGTAGTCCAAATCACCCCACTCGGTTTGTTTCATCATTTGCTGCAGAGCTCCCGAAGCCATGGGTCCACGCCAGACCATAGGCGTGCGTTCTGAGACTAGAAAACTCATCGACATGGTCTCAATTCCGTGGGCCACAACAGGATCAAATATCTTCCCTTCTCTACGACGGGGCGTTTCCCCTCTGGAATTCCTAACATTACCCCCTGACTCGGACCATAAATGTCCGCATCCAAGAGACCCACTCTACCTCCAGCACGTGCTAAACCCAAGCTCAAGTTCACTGCAATCGTGGATTTTCCCACCCCACCTTTACCAGAAGCAACCGCGATGACGTTTTTTGCACCGGGTAATTGACACGTCACGGGAGGGTGAAACTTCCAATCCACCTTAACATCAGAATCATTGAGCCAATCCTCTACTGATTTTTGTAGAGAACTTTCGTAGTTTTGAATAGATACCCAAGTCAACAGATGACGAAACAGCCCCCCTACTTCTAGTACCTTATCGGAACACGCTCGAACAGTGCTTGGCCCCGGTTCAAAATCACTTCGAAACGAATGCTACTATGTGGTGGTGAAGACACTTCCCGTATGATCATTAACTTTGGGGAGCAATGCTCAAGGAGATCCACTATGATCTCAGATTACTATCTGCTTATCTTAGAGTCAACAAAATACCTCAAGTGTGGGACACTCCTTAACACAAACAACCCATGACTGACATTGCTTTTATTACTGACTCTCTTGACAGGTTAAATGTCAAGAAAGATTCAACGATTGCGATGCTTTGTGCCGTTCAACGTCGTGGTTGGACTCCTTGGGTCATGCAATCTAAAGATCTGTTTTGGGATGGAGATGTATTTGGGATAGCATCCGTTCTTGAAATCCAGAGGGAGTTTGCTAGGACCCGAGATGTCAAAGACCTGGGTCCAGATCTGTGGTTCAAAATAACCCAACCAACTAAACGTCCTTTGTCGTCATTTGAAGCGATCTTCATGCGCAAAGATCCCCCCTTTGACATGAACTACATCTATACAACCTACATGCTCGAACTGGCAGAATCCCAAGGAGTATTGGTAGTTAACAAACCTTCAAGCCTGAGGAACTGCAACGAAAAATTCTATGCTACCCATTTTCCTCGCTTCACACCGCCGATGGTAGTCTCGCAAAGAGCCGATATATTAAAGCCATTTTATGAAAAACACCTAGATGTGGTTTTCAAGATATTGGATGGCATGGGTGGAGCGAAGATCTTTCGGATTAAGGAAGGTGATCCCAACCTAAATGTCATTATCGAAACCCTCACCAACTACGAAACTAAACCGATTATGGCTCAGAAATTTATTCCCGAAATCGAACAAGGTGACAAGAGGATCTTAATAGTTGACGGATCCACTATCCCCAACTCACTAGCACGAGTTCCACCAGAGGGAGAAACACGAGCAAATCTTGCAACTGGGGGAATTGCACACGCCCAACCGTTGTCCAATAGAGACTGGGAGATTGCAAATGCACTGGCACCAGAATTAAAAAGGCGTGGATTGTTATTTGTCGGAATTGATGTGATTGGCGACTACCTAACTGAAATTAATGTTACCTGTCCAACGTGTATTCGCGAACTCGATAACGCCTATGGACTTGACATCGCAGGTCAACTAATGGATGTAGTACAACAGAGACTATTGCAGTGAGACCGACCTCCAAATCCATAGTTGTTGTATCACTCGTTATATCTCTAACACTCCATGTACTGGTGATTTTGTTAGTAGATTTTCGACCCAAACACGACTCAAACTCAACCGACTCAACTCAATCGGTAAGCTTGATATTGACTGCTGCGCTGACAAACACTGAAGTATTGGAACGACCGTCAGTGGACTCTCATCTTCAAGAAGCTGTGATTGATCCCGATTCAGGAATCGCTGAATTAAGGAACGAGTTGGATCAAGCCAGCATTCATCACACCCAAGCTGTCTCAACCAGTTCTGTAGATGTAGACCAGTCTCATCAAATAGTAACTGAACCCGTCATTGACTCACGTGATCCTGTTCTGGAACCAAGTACACTAGCGACACCGTACTTTGAAAGTACCCACTTGTCGGTACAGGATCTGATCAATGCAGTCACTGCAACTGCTCAAGAACTTGAAAGTGAACATAGCATTACTCGGAATTCGGGTGATACCACTGAGAGCACAGAAGAAGACTACTATCTCAGGGCATGGCTCAGAAAAGTGCAACGTATTGGTGAGTTGAATTACCCACAAGAAGCAATAGAAAACAATATCTACGGTAAACTCACTCTTTACGTCTCCATACTCTCAGACGGTTCACTCGAAGAAGTTAAAGTGACGAAGACCTCTGGGTCAGAAGTGTTGGATGATGCTGCAGTGAATATAGTGAATTTAGCTGCTCCGTTTGCTGCTTTTCCGGAGTCAATGCGAAAGAAAACTGATCAATTGGAAATCGTTCGAGATTGGGAATTTCGCAAAGAATCAGAACCGACAGATTAAACACGATGGTCACTGCCAAAGCTCGAGTGATGTAAACAATCAAACAAGGGCAGCATGATACCAACCCCGGAGACGTGAACCTGTCGATCAGAGTCCCCATGTTTGGTCTTCATCAGCACCCCCCTTCGAGGAGATCTGTTTCAGAATCGACTACTTCTCGTCGATAGTTTCATCGATATCTTCAGAAGCCGATTCAGATTCGTTCTCGTCTGATCCGCAGCGACCATTTCTGCTCTTCACCAGACTCTACGTCTTGTGCATCTTGCCAATTAACGAGCTAGTCATGAAAGCGAAAGCTATTATCGCCAAACACATTGAATTAGTTCAGAGAAAAAACTATCATTTTGGTCAATCGGAGTCTCTCACCTTTGAGTCCTCCTTATATCTCTTCGGATTAGAGACTGCTCTGGCAGTCTCCCAATCTAAAGAAATGGTTTGTGTTTTAACCAACAATTAAAACTAAAGTGGAGAAAAATAAAGAAAGTTGAAGGAGAGCAGGTTCTGTTCAAATACTAGGCCTTGGTTTCTCAAAATATGAGACTCCATAACGAGCACTCTCCAACTTATAGCAGGGAAATCCACCTCCTGCTACCTAAGCAATACTACGAGAGATCTGTTAAACCTGCGATTTGTAAGTTTGGGAGTGATCAACCTCAACGCACAATTGTGAAGATAAACAAATGCTGAACTAGCTGAGATGAGAACAGTGAGGCATGTTAAAACTCAAAAATGAAATGAGCCCAAGAATGGGCTCATTTCGTGTTGACATATCACATTGAACTTAAATATTCAAGTGACTGAAATGTGCATATCTCGATTACAAGGTCTTTTGCAATCCAAGTGACAAGACTCGTCCTCGTGCATCCCAACGACTTGCGTCATATGGCAATCTATTAAGGATCGTAAGTGGAGCACCTCGATTGAAAATGTTTCGTCCACCAAACGACAATTGCATCTTGTTCTCGAATGTATACCTAAAAGTAGCATCAACAATTGTCAATGATGCAACATCTAACGAAATGTAACTCGGGAACTCCCAAACTCCAAACTGGGCACAACGACCAACCTTGTTGAGCTTTTGCAAAAAAGTACAGTAGTGTGCAAATTCATTCAAATACCCTGGTGTATACCTCGCAGTAACGGTACCTGCCCATTGGTTTTTGTCCCAAAAGATTTGAACCGTGCTCCGGTAACGATCAGGATCACGAGCTGTGCCCCTTCGGTTAAACACCAAACCTTCAAAAGGTTCGTTGTAATTCTCCAAAATAGCGTTGTAGTTGAACCTCGTTTGAATAGTTCCTAACCACGGGGTACCAAACCGATAAGAAAGCAACAGATCAGCAGTGACGTTTCTACGTTCGTGTGCGTTGAAGTAATCATAAACAATAGATTCAAGAATTCCTTCTTCATTTCTCACTGCAATTTCTGGATACCTCAGAGCAGTTGGTTCATTTCTGTAGGAAAATCCTCTTTCAATTGAGCCCCGTATGCTATAGTGGGTGTAGGTGACATCTGCTTGAAAGCCTTTCAAATACTCTGGCACCCAAACTATACGTACTGAGTAGTTCTTGGCAATCGAAGCCTTTAAGTTCGGATTTGCATAAGTGTACCTATAGGGGACTACATCATGCAAAGTTGGGCCGCGTGGATCGTAAGGATCCAACACATCTCTAATGAACCAATCTCCACCTTCCAAACTGTCATACAGCTCCGAAATCAAAGGAGGTTGAATGTTTCGAGAATAATTGACTTTAATGGTCACATCTTCCACGGGTAGGTAGTGCAATCCGATACTAGGTGCATTGTCTCCCTTTTTGTAATTGATAAACTGTGCAACGTCTCTATCGATTCCATATTCGTAGTTGTATCCCGGTACTTCAATCCAATCACCTGTACCGGGGTCCCAAACTTCAACGTCCTGCATACTAAAGTCGAAATTGAATCCGCCAACGGGGCCCCAAGACGAGTCTACAGATCGAATATTCTTGAGCACGAACTGCAATTCTTCTCCATACCAACCAGCCTTTTCACCACCGAATATAGGAATCCATACTTCTCCATAGATACTCTCGTTCCGTTGAACTGGCTCAGAAGTACCATTCCATATCAAGTTGTAGTCAAACTCTCGGACTAATCCACCCCAGAAATAGAGGTACTTATTGTTGTATCGAATAGCCCTACGACTTGCTCCAATGGAATAACTAACCTGTTTGCCTTGAATTTCAAACAGGTATCCCTTTAAATTCAATTGTGTGGTGGTAGTACGATTTTCACCAATAGATCTTGAACTACGACCCAAGAAATCTGCAAAAGGTGCGCCACCATGCGTCCCGTTTCCAAACAAATTGAATGCAACATCGGGATCGGGACTTGATAGTCGACGGAAAAACTCTTCAGTTCCTGGTTCATAGCGATCTCTACGTGTGGTTACCTGAAAATTTTCCCGGTTTGTCCCAGTCCTACTCTCTCTGACAGATAGCTCAAATTCTTGGTCTCCAAACTTCCATATCACACCAAGAGTTCCTGTCTGGTTGTCAGTTTTCAGATTAGCGTACGGTGTAGGAAGAATCCCATTTGATTGTTCTCGTCCAGGTACATACGCGACAAACATTGGTCGACCAAATGGGTTGTATGCGTTGGATGCAGGAACAACGATGTTCATGGCAATCGAAAAGACGTTATGGAATTTTTGATTTGACGATGATTCAGAAAACAGACCATCAAAATAAAGCTGAATGTTCTGTGTTAAATTGTAGGTTGATCTAATATTCAGTGCCTCATTTTCAGAATGAGCACCATTCTCGTGAGAGATGAAGTCGTAGGGTACAATGTTCTCCAATCCAACATTGAAATCCTCAACTGTCGCATTAAGACCACTGTGATCGCCAGGCAACTGAGCAATGAAATTACGCTTATCCCAGTCTATATTGAAACTACCATTAATGTAGTAGTCAAAGTAGTACGGTCCAGGGTAAAGTGCACTACCATTCCACTCCCTGACGATTCCGGGTTGACTTCGATTATAGTCTCGATAGTCAAACTCGGGTCCTGCTAAATCCCGGAAATCTAGAGTAGTGTGTCCAGTTTTAGCATTTAGGATAGGTTCTGATTCAGTCGTAGATAAAGTGATGGTTGCTCTTAGGTCGTTCCAACCAAAACCAATAGTGGTTCCGCCGGTGATCGAATCACTACCGGTGGTACTGTTTTCTTGTTTGAAATTGGCAGAAAATCCTTGATAGTCCTTTTTGGTAATGAAATTAACCACACCAGCAATAGCGTCGGCACCATATACTGCAGAACCTCCTCCCAGCTGTATCTGCACACTATCGATAGCTTCAATCGGAATACCGAGAATGTTCACGATATCTCTTTCGGAGCCACCATATCCAGCGACCCTACGTCCATCAAGGAGTACTAAAGTATTGCTTGAACCTAATCCTGCTAAATTGACCGTCGCTAGATCGAACGCGTTATAGATTCCACCGGAATCGCCTCCTAGTTGGTCTCCAGAGTTAAAGTTATGAGATGTTTGAGGATTGGTGGAACTAAATTGATGAGGAATGGTTCTAAAAAACTCATCTAAAGTAGTGGCACCTGTGGAACGAATTTCTTCTGAGTCATAAGTCATGAGAATCGCTGTAGGATCACCACCAGGTAGACGTGAACCGGTAGCGATCACAGTCTCCATATTGTTTTGGTCAACATCCCCTTCTACAGGATCTGTTTCAGCTTCGACTACTTCTTCGTCGATAGTTTCATCGACATCTTCTGATCCCGTTTCAGATTCTTCCTCGTCTGTTTCCTCAGCGACTTCGTCTTCGTCCGACTGTACGTCTTCTGTATCCACCTCCTCACCTACTGCATAGCTGGTGAATAAAGTGAAACCGAGTATCGCTAACCACATTGGAAACTTGTCTGAGAATAGTCTCTTATCCTTGGTAAATGGGCTGTTAATCATATGTTCTCTCCTTCAATTCTCATTGAAAAGGTCAACTGTTCTTTGCCAAAGGTAGTCAGTGTTTGTTAAGACACTAATTGCATTGTAATCGAAAATGAAGAAAAGTTGGACGATTTGTTAATCCTAGACTAAAAAGTCCTCTTCGATGTTCACGAAAGATAACTGACCTCATTCGCTAGATGAGTATTGTGCACCCAGAACACGGCAGAGATTAGATTGAACCAAAAATGAAGTGAGCCCAAAATTGGGCTCACTTCGCAGTTTATTATTGATGCTGCTCATTTGTAAGTACAAATGGTTGCCTATCAACTGTTACATGGTGTAATTAATTCCAAATGACAGTACACGACCTCGTGCATTCCATCTCGTTGCATCATAGGGTAAGCGGTTTCTTACCGTTAATGGTGCGGAACGATTGAGAATGTTGAGTCCACCAAAATTCATTTGCAAATTGTTCTCGAAGCTATACCTAAAAGTAGCATCGACAATGGTTAGGGATGCGACATCTAAAGAAATCCAACTTGGATATTCCCAAATATCGAACTGGGCACATCGACCAACTTTGTTAAGCTTTTGTTGATAGGAACAATAGTGTGCGCGCTCGTTCAAATATCCTGGCGTGTACTTAGCGATGACACTAGCACTCATTTGGTTTCTATCCCAGAATAGTGAGAGCGTACCTCGATAACGATCAATGGCTGCAGCTGTACCTAGCGATTCAAAGCGCAGTCCTTTGAACGGCTCTTCATAGTCGTCCAAGATTCGGTTGTAGTGTGCTCGTGTCTCCAAGGTACCCAACCACTCAGTTCCAAACCGATAGGTGATTTGAGCATCAACCGATGTCTTCTGAGTTCTATGAGCATTGAAGTAGTCGTATTTGATCGATTGCAAGTCACCTCGTTCATTCCGTACAGCGATTTCATCGTAGGCTAGTGCCGTAGGTTCGTCAGCGTAATAAATTCCTCTGTCTATCTTTCCTTTAAATCCAATGGAAACATAGGAAATGTCAGCTTGCAACCCTTCCAGGTACGAGGGGTTGTATCGTAAACGAACAGAGTAGTTTTCCGAAATTGATGCTTTGAGATCAGGATTAGCCCAAGTGTAGGTGTAGGGAATACGTTCGTGTAGGGTCGGACCATCGGGGTCATAGATGTCTAGAACATCGTACAAGAACCAATTGGAATCGTCATACGTGTCGTACAACTCAGAAATCAAAGGCGGTTGAACGTTCTTGGAGTAGTTAATAGTGACAGTCAAATCGTCATAGGGAACATAGTGGAACCCATAATTCGGGGCGTTATTGCCCTTCTTGTACTGAACGTACTCAGCATCATCTCCTACACCATATTCGTAATTGTAACCTAGAACCTCAATCCAAGATGTAGTCCCTGGATCCCATACTTCAATTGGGACCTGTTCGGCATTGAAATCAAATCCACCAATTGCGCCCCAAGACGAATCGATAGTGCGGATGTTTTTGATAACAAATTGCAGTTCTTTGCCATACCAGCCACCAAGGTCTCCGCCAAAAATGGGAACCCAAAGTTCTGTAAACAGACTCTCGTTTCTGTAAACAGGCTCAGAGATACCATTCCAAACAGCGTTTTGATCCCATTCTCGAATGGTGCCACCGGAGAAATAGACAGCTCGATTCTTATATCGAATAGCACGTCGTTCTGCGCCGATTACATAACTCAGTCGCTCACCCATCATCTCGAACAAAAATCCAGAAACATTTGCATTGATCGTTGTGGTTCGATTGTTACCTATGTTGTAATAAGACTCTCCTAAGAAATCAGAGAATGGAGCTCCACCATGGGTTCCGTTCCCAAACAAGTTAAAGGCTTCATCAGGATCAGGACTTGACAAGCGTCGGAAAAATTCTTCCGTGCCAGGAGCATATCGTTCTCTACTAGTGGTGACTCTGAAGCTTCGTATTTCAGTTTGAGTTCGGCTTTCTGTAGCTGATACATCTAGCTTGTGGTTCTCAATTTCCCATCGAAACCCAATCGTACCAGTGTCGTTACTTGTAAGACGATTTTGATAAGGAGTTGGCAAAATGCCGTTTGCCTGTTCTACACCAGGGACATACGAAACATACATCGGTCTACCAAAGGGGTTGTAAGCATTCGATGCTGGAACCACAATGTTCATGGAAATCGAGTAGACATTGTGAAATTTTTGTTCAGAAGTAGATTCAGAATGCAATGCATCAAAGAAAATTTCCATGTCATCTGTGATGTTGTAGGTCAATCTCATAGTCATACCATCTCGCCCGGAATGCGCACCGTTTTCGTGCGAAATCAGGTTGTAGGGTTCGATGTTTTCTAGTCCATATTTGAAATCATCAACCGTAGAATTGAGACCATTGTGATCACTGGGCAACTGTGCGATGAAGTTTCGCTTCTCTAAGTCAATATTAAAACTACCATCGATATAGTAGTCAGAGTAATAAGAGCCAGGATAGCGAGCACTACCATTCCACTCTCTAACAATTCCAGGTTGGCTTCGGTAGTAGTATCTGTAGTCAAACTCGGGACCAACTAAATCCCTGAAATCAAGGGTAGTGTGTCCAGTCTTAGCATTGATAATTGGTTCTTGCTCGTTGGTAGACAAAGTGATCGTTGCACTAACTTTGGGCCAATTTAGACCAAAAGTAGCACTACCACTCAATAAATCGCTTCCCGTGCCGCTATTTTCTTGTTTGAAATTCGCTGAGAATCCTTTGTAGTTCTTCTTGGTGATAAAGTTGACTACTCCTGCAATCGCATCAGCACCATAAACTGCGGATCCACCATCCAACTGAATCTCAATTCTATCAATGGCTTCCAAGGGGATTCCAAGGATGTTCACGATATCTCTCTCAGATCCACCGTATCCTGCGACGCGACGACCATTCAAGAGTACGAGAGTGTTGCTTGAACCCAATCCCTGGAGGTTGGCAGAAGCTAAATCGAATGCTCCATATATGCCACCAGAGTCACCACCTAATTCGTCACCCGAATTGTAGTCGTTTGCAGTCTGGGGGTTGGTTGAATTGAAATTCTGAGGTATGGTCCGGAAGAAATCATCGATAGTCGAAGCACCAGTAGATTGAATATCTTCAGCGGTATACACATGAACTAGTGCAGTAGGATCGGGTACGGGCAGTCGAGTTCCAGTTGAGATCACTGTCTCCATGTCCTCGTCTTCTTCTGTATCACCTTCTATGGGATCTGTTTCAGCTTCGGCTACTTCTTCTTCGATAGTTTCATCGACATCTTCTGAAGCTGTTTCAGATTCTTCCTCGTCTGTTTCCTCAGCGACTTCGTCTTCGTCCGACGTTACGTCTTCTGTATCCACCTCCTCGCCAACTGCATAGCTGGTGAAGAATGCGAAACCAAGTATCGCTAACCACGTTAGAAACTTGTCTGAGAATCGTCCCTTATCCTTGGTAAATAGGATGTTTATCACTTGAAAGCCCTCCTTTCAATCTCTTCGGATCAGCGCCCGCTCGTGGAAGTCTCCCACCCAGCGTAAACCAATCGAAAGAGAATAGTTTGTATATTAAGACGATGATTATAAACGAAAGTGGAGGAAAAATTGAGAAAAAATGAACGAAGTGTACACTCTAGGAAACACTCTCTGCTATTCACGCAGCGAGTTGAAAAGTTTAGTTTGTTCAACCAGTCTCATACTTGGAGAGAGATCAAGCGTCGCTCTCGTCTAGGGTAGTTTGGTACACACCCACCGTATCTTGAACCATTTGTCTGACTGTGTATTTCTTTGCGAGTTTCCACACCTCACCAAACTTACTACTAGCAGACTCAACGTCATCAAGTAAACCACGCACTGTGATAGATACTGCACTAGGATCACAGTCACTCAATAGATACTCATTCGGCAACAGATCTCTAGCAACACCTGTGTTGGTCGAAACAACAAACAGTTGCTTCTGCAATGCTTCCAAGATCACGTACCCAAACCCTTCGTGCTCTGAAGTAACCGCTAAGAGTTGGGCTTGTTCCATCAATTCAGGAACATCACTTCGCTCTCCCAATAGGACCACACGTCCCTCAATCCCCAAAGAACGAATCTGATTTTCAAGTTTGGGTCGTTCAGGTCCTTCACCAACAATTTTCAAAGGAACAGGTATTGACTTCCACGCCTCTATGAGTACATCAAACCGCTTTACAGGCACTAACCTGCCGACTGCAAGGCCAGTGAATGTCCGATCCATTAGCAACCGTTGTGGACGGTATGCAGACTGGGATGATTGATCGCTTCAGCTACTGCATTGCTCACAGCAATGATCGCATCAAAATGACTGCATAACTTCGACTGTATGTTGAGGTTGTGTACGGTCATGATGCAACGGCTTCTAAAGTGTTTTCTGGTTAACGCCACAACTTGAGCTGCTTTTCTACCGTGAGCGTGAACAATGTTGGGCTGTATCTCTCGTATGTGGTTAAGAAAGTCCATTGACAGCAGTGGACTGTAGCGCCAACGGTCAAAACGAATTTGACGAAAACTAACACTCTCTTCAAACATATCCCGAAATGACTCATGGGCTAGTACAAACACCAGACAATGTTGAGCTAAACCGTTAGCCAAATCCCGGACGTGCCGTTCAATACCTCCTCGATCATTGGGACCACTCACTGCAAGACAGATCTTCCAATCTGCCAGAGCAGTAGTCATTGAACTATTTCTTTAATGCAGTTCTTCATTGATCATGGATTGCTCTATTCTTTGAGTCACCCACATTAGCGCAGAGGATTCAGTAATAGGTGTATCTTCTTCATCAACATTGGGCAGTGTCACCACTAGACTTCCTTTGAGATCAACGATTGGAGGATCATAGTCTGAATCTGACGATTCGGTGCTCGAGGGAGTGCGCCATTGGAATAAGCGCACTGTACCGGGTATCCGTTTGGGCAACGCATCTCCACATTCGGGATTTTCCCATCCACCTAGTGGTGCATCAACAAGATGGATGTCGGTAGAAATAGGAAGTTTCCATTGATCGACTAGTTGTGAAAGAACGATTCCTCCTAACCCATGACCAATCAATGTGACTTGGTCTACGGTTTCCTCTTGTTCCAATAGATACTCAACAGTATCCAAGATGATGTTTCCAGAGTCACCAGGACATTGATCCGTGTCCCAACGGAGCAAGTATTGATGGGTGGTATCGTGATGCAATCGTTTGAGTGATTCAACCCACAATCCGGGATTCCACTCTGTGTCGTGTACCGCTATAAGAATCTTGGACAATCCCGATCTAGCAGGAGAAACAAGATGTAACCCGATGGGTAAGTCTTCTTGAGCATCTTCGTCAATCTCATCGATCACACCCAACTGCATATCATTCATTTCCACGTCGTGCGCGCGGACTTCTATAGCCATGAACCCCATTGCTATCAAGTAGATGAAAATGAAATGAGGTTGTACGCTGCAGAGCTTACGAAGTTGTTTCATTAATCTGACTGTAATTGTTCTTGCTCGGGCCAAACTGGTTTGAGTGAGTCTGTTTCTCGTACAACACCACCCCGAACTACATAAAGAAGATCATCTGTCGCACGTATATCTTCTAAGGGGTCATTTTTGAGAACTACCAAATCAGCTAATTTACCGATTTCTATCGAGCCAACATCCTTACCTACTCCAATCATTTCAGCACCATGTCTGGTTGCAGCGCGCAAAACCTCAAAGTTCGAGAAGCCACCCATAGCAAAAGACCACAACTCCCAATGAAAGCCTAATCCTTGAAGCTGACCGTGAGAACCTACTCCTACTTTCCCTCCCGCGCGTACTATCCTTAACGCTTGGGCTGCATGAGTCTCAAAGATATGATCCTCTTCGTGAGCCCAGAAACCTCTTCGCAGTTTAGAGTCCAGTACTCGACGGGGGATGTGCTTGTTTAATTTGGGATCTAGTAAAGGTGATTCACGAGTAATAAAGTACCCTTCACCCCTGGGACCACCATACCCTACCATCAAGGTAGGTGTATATGCGATTTGAGATTGAGCTAAAACTTGTACGACATCATCGTACAACCCCAAAACAGGTATGTTGTGTTCATTGCCACTAAATCCATCGATTGCGTGAGTGATCACCAATTTGGTGTCGAGTCCACCCTCTGCAGTAGGCATGATTTCCAGTTCTCGGGCCGCTTGTAGTAACCAATGGCGTTGTTTTCGATTACCAATGAGATACGCCTTGATATTCTTTACTTGGTAGTGTTCGGCATATCTCTCTAGGACACGTTTGGCGTGATTGACGCTCTTAAAGTCGTTATCACTAAACACACCCGGTCCAGTAGATAGTACTCTGGGTGCTAACATCAAACCCGCATCCACAATATCACCATATTCGATCACATCCACCGTACTTGGTTGAACATCAGTAGCAGTGGTAATGCCGTATGCAAGATTAGCTGACAGAGACCACATTTGCGGATCTAATCGATCCCGGTACATCTCAAAATGGGCATGGGTATCAACGTATCCCGGTAGAACATACGCTCCAGTGACATCAACCACTGTTGCATCGTCGGGTATTTCGAGATCGATACCTATGTGCTTGATTCGATCTCCTTCTATTACGACCGTTGCGTTGGTCAGTTTTGTTGGCTCATTTAAATCCATTGGAATGACCGTTCCACCGACCAAAGCTAGAGTGCCTACTGGTTCTTCACGAGCTTCATAGATGTCAACAGACAGGGTGACCACTGAAGGATGGAGTTCTGGAGGGGTATCCTGATCACTATGGTCGGAGTAATCCTCACAATCAGGGTTATCAGAAAACTCGTCCAACGAACAATCGAACAATCTTTCAATATCTTCGATACTTCGATAGGAGATTTGATTACCCACACTCCAATAAACCAAGGAAGAATCGGAGGACCATCCAAAGTGATCAACACCTGTTTCGGTTAAATGCACAGATGGAATTAAAGGGTCACCTATGGAAGCTTCGATCGTTGAGAAGTCAGACTGTAAGCTAACTAGGAGCGTAAGTTGATTGGTGTGTTGTACGAGCATGTACTGACCGTTGGGCGAAAGTTCCATATTGGTTGCTGGGACTTCGTTTGCATCGTAATAGATGCCTTTCCCTTTCACTATGACGTGATTTCTGAAATCCGAACCATCCAACCTCATTGACACCAATCCAGAATTTCCTGATCGAAAGAGTCCTGGGAAAAGGTAGGCGTACAGGCGATTATTGTCCGGTCCCCAATGAAGGTTCGAGAGTCCTCTTGCTGGGCGAACGGTTCTTTCAGTATCTGTTTGGGAATTTAGTGGTATGGAAACGATGTCAGTTCCGGGTGCTTGCCCCCAGTCACTTCCCGCAGCTTGGCGTTCATAGTTGATTCCTCTAAAAGCGTAGATGTGATTACCATCGTATGACCAAAGAGGTTGTGAATAGGACGCACTATTCCTTGATATCTTTGATGGACTAGAGCTTCCATCGCCAGCTACTATCCACAGATCGCCGCCATAATCTGACCAAGTCACATAGGCAACTGTGTTGCCGTCTGGTGACCATGTTGGATATGCTGCAAAACCTACGTCTTCACTGAGTCTTCTAGAAGTCTGGGTATCTCTGTTGTAGACGTAAATCCTGCCTAGTGCAGAAAATACAAACTCTTTACCATCTGGTGAGAGTTCTATGTGACGAATCATACGTGATTTCACTGGACCGAGTCCCAGTCGATACGGGAAATAAAGTTGGGGTCCTATGCCTTTTTCGATCGTTACTCGGATGGGAATTTCTTGGGCGGGTGAACTATTCCCCTCCAAAGCATCTTGAACTCTCTTACGCCATAACTTTCCTTGATAGGTGTAGAGGATATCTTCATCATCTGGGGTGAAGGCATAGTTGGGAAATACATCTCTCGTGTATCGAGATTCTTGATCATCTCTCTGCACTGGATACGCAAACCACTCATCCGTTCCGCTTTCAAGATCTCTGATCCGTAGACCTGTTTGACCTTGTGAACGTGTGGCGTATGCCATGAGGTTTCCGTTGTGAGAAATAAGAGGTTTGAACGCTCCTCCCGATGTGCCGGTGAGTCTATCTTCAAACCCAGTCTTTAATTCACGTCGAACGACTTGCCAAATCGGTAAACGAAGGTCATAACCAAACCCTCCGAACTTGCGAGAGTAATAAAGATATAAACCATCAGGACTGTAGACTGCGCCTAGGGCATTGTGTCTAGAGTTACGAGTGGTCCCCGAGCCACCGGACGAAGTCATTCCTACCCCTTTCCCACCTCTGAGGTGGTAGGCCCATACTTCATAGGTCCCCAAAGACCATGAAGATTTTGATGCAACGACGTGATCTCCTTTGGGGGACCAAGAGGGGGATGCAAACAGTGAGTCTGCATTAGCATCTGATAGTGCGCGGGGGTTAGAACCGTCATCATTGATAATCCATACGTCTTCCTTACCTCCGCTATCAGAAATAAACGCAATCTTGCTACCGTCGGGAGAGTAAACAGGTTGAGAGTCAAAAGCCATACCTGATGTCAGTGGTTGAGCATCACCACCAGCAATGGGTACGGTATACAAATCTCCTACTACTTCCAACACGATGGTCTCACCATCGGGAGACACATCAATCGATAACCACGTAAATTCGTCTGTGTCGATGTGAACTACACGGTCTTCTTCCAGGGGAAGTTGATCTCCCAGCACACTCAAGCAGATCATAGCGATCAAGAGTTTCAACAACAGATTCATGAATCTCCCTGTGCTTGTTTGGAATCACTACTTGGAGTTGAATCTTCCATGAAGGATTGGACTTTTTTGAGTGCTTCTTGTGTCTGCTTTAGCTCGTCTATGATCACTTGGGGATTAAGGACCTTCAGCCGTGATGCAAGCTGTTTTTCTCTTGCCTCTTGAACATTCGTTACCACAATCCCGATAAAGAGATTGATGATCACAAAGGCATCTATTATCACAAAACTCAGGAAATAAATCCAAGCCCACCAGTACCTGTCCAACGTGGTGTACATCACATCAGTCCAATCCTCCAGGGTAACGATTCGAAAGAGAGTCAGTAGAGATATACCTAAAGTTTCCCAGTGAGTGGGATCTACTTCGTGGAACATGTGATAACCCGCAACACCGTACACATAGAAGATCACTGACATCAACAAAATGACGTTGAATATTCCGGGAAGAGATCGCATCAGAGCACTCACTAGGAGGCGTAATTGAGGGATGACGGACACAATGCGTTCCACTCTGAGTATGCGAGCAATCCGTGCTACCATAGCTAACCCACCAGTCGCTGAGATTAGACAAAACAGAATGATTGCAAAGTCAAAACAATTCCATCCATCGACAAAGTACTCGTGAACTCGGGGCCACTTTGCAAGCATCTTCACCAATGCTTCGGCTACAAAAATCCACAGAATGACATCGTAGATGATCCCAATTGGGTCTCCAAAGCTTAAATGTATGTACTCGGAGGTCTCTAATCCGACCAAAATGCCGTTGAGTACGATGAATCCAATGATTGCATACGAGAACCAGGTAGATTCCACTACCCTTTGAGCCATTTTGGATAGATTGTCCATCAAGGTATCTGCGTGCTACTTTACGGTTGTGGCTAGGGTAATCCTAGGTTTCTCTCCACTCACCGTTCATAGTAATTCGACAAAAGAATGGATGACTCTATCTGCCCCGAGGTTCTCACCCCGTCGACCATGGTTGTAACCATCTGGGACGACTACAACGGAGCAACCCGCAGCTCGTGCACAGGAAACATCGGTGATCGAATCACCAACAAAGAGTGTTGTTTCTGGAGTGGTCCCTAACCTTTCACAAGCATAGAGGGCGGGATCAGCGGCTGGTTTGGCTCTAGGTAAAGTATCGCTACCTACAATCACATTGACAAACTGCGAGAGTTCGAGCTCATCGGTGAGTTGCTTCGACAAATCTTCTCGTTTGTTGGTAACAATCCCTAAGGGTATGCCCCGCCTTCTCAAATGTTGTAGCGTTAATCTGACACCGAAATACGGCTGACTAAACTCTGCAATGTGCTTACGGTAGTGACTCAGAAATACCTCGTAAAGTTCGTCTAGTTCAGCTTCTAATGGCGCAGGATGCTGGAGTTTTTCGAATGCAGCAACCATCATTTTCTTCGCTCCATGCCCCACCCAATGTCGTGCCAGCTCATAGTCAACCTCACCCATATTGCATTGAGACAATGTGTAGTTCAGAGCCATATGAAGATCTGATGCTGTATCGACTAAAGTTCCATCTAGATCGAACAAGTAGGCTTCATACATGTGGTCGTGGTGCCATCGCTTGTCGCATTTGTTGAATTGTTGAGCCGTAATCGGGACTACCGAAAATAGCAGAACCCGCAACAAACATATCTGCTCCGGCTTGGCGCACGCGCCCGATGTTGTCTAAATTTATCCCCCCATCAACTTCTAGTCTTACATTGAGTTTTCGTTCGTCTAACCATGCACGAGCTTCGGAGATTTTGCGAACACTATTTTCAATGAACTTCTGACCTCCAAAGCCTGGGTTTACCGACATCATCAACAGGTAATCTATGTCCTCAATCACAGAATCAATCGAGTGTAGGGGAGTACCGGGATTGAGTACGACACCCGCCTGAGCACCACCGTGTTTGATTTGTAGTAATGCTGCGTGAAGATGATCGGTTGATTCAGGATGAATGGAGAGGTAAGAAGCACCGCTTTTCAAGAATTCTTCGATCAATGATGCGACCGGTGAAACCATGAGATGGACATCAAATTCAACATCACTAAAGCGCTTTTTCAGTGCATCCAGAACCATGGGACCAAAGCTTAAGTTGGGCACATAGTGGTTGTCCATGACATCGAAGTGGATCAAGTCAGCACCAGCGTCCATTACGGCTTGTACTTCGTCCCCCAAGCGGGTGAAATCTGCCGCCAAGATAGACGGGGCAATTAGGGGAGTCATAGGTTCATTTTATTGTTGACAGCAAAACCCAACCTCAAACGGATACCAGTTTTTTGCAAGTTTGAGTTACCTCTCAGTGCTTTGGAATGGATGCTTAAAACCTGAGACAACACTCTCGTGAGAAACCTTATCAGTGAGAAACTAAGTCTCAGTTGTCTGCGTAGCTAAGGATTTACTTTGCAACTCGTTTGCTAAGCGCAAACCCTCGAAAGTGCCAATATCTATCCTAGTGCCCGTATAGGATTCTCCGGTGACTTTGCCCTGTGCTACTAGATCGAAAAGCAAATCTACAGTTAGTGAAAAGGGCTCCACCGGTTTACTCGCAAAGATCTGAGGATGTATCACAGAGATCCCACAAAAGGTGTGGTCATTGTTTTGATCAACTATATGGCGGGTAACACAATCCCTAACAAGACCAAAATCCCTACTGGTAGTTGTTGCTGGTTCTAGTATCAGATGCGCATATCGTGTTTGGAAAGCAATCAACCGTTGAAACGGGAAGTCAGTCCACACGTCGCCATTTAGTAAAAGAAAAGGGTTGTCATCAAGCTGCGATAGTGCCTTGGCTATTCCTCCTCCTGTATCCAACAGCTCTTCCTCTCGACTGAATACCAGATCAACACCGAGTTGAGATCCATCTCCAAGAAAGTTGGTTATTTGATCCGGTAGGTGATGGACATTGATGACGACTTCACGAATACCCGCACTCTTGAGCCAGCCAATTTGGTGGACGATGATCGGTTTATCTCCGATCAACATCATCGGCTTGGGTACGGTTTCAGTGAGTGGCAATAGACGAATCCCTTGACCCGCAGCAAGAATCATTGCTTTCATTTAAGGAAATCTAGTTGTTGTTCAAGTTGGGGAACAATTTCATGACTCAACCAGCCTCCTAGCGGTTTGAGAAAGTCCACTTCATCACTAACTTGAGCTGCTTTATTAACACTCGGCAGAACGTACTTCAAATGCGTCTTCTGCTCTCGTTGAAGCCACAATCGAATAAAAATTCCAGCTGCTTTGAGTAACCGTTGAACAGCGGTAATTTTCACTCCCTCTCGGAAACACTTATCCGAAAGACCTTCATTGACCGGATTATTTTGTGCTGATTGCCAAAATCTCTCAATGCACCGTTCGATGTCATTCGGATCATGTTGCCAATAGCAGTCGTACAGAAGCGATGCAAGGTCGTATGTTACCGGACCCAATACTGCGTCTTGAAAGTCCACAATACCAATGTGCTTGCCATCAGCAGAATGACGATATAACAAGTTCCGACAGTGATAGTCGCGGTGAACAGTCACCTGAGGTAATGCGAGAAACGTGTCAACCATTTGATTAGTTACATCTCCCAACGGATCGCTCGATACCTTTAGGAGTTCATCACATATATACTCTGAAAATATTTCCAACTCATCCCAAACTTTCTTGAATCCATATGCTGGAAGCAAAAAACTCTCAACAGATTGAACTGTGTGCAATTCTTCGCATGCTAGATCAAGACAAATGTTGATGTTCCCTTGACGGTACTCAGAAAGAAATTCTCGACTCCCTACATCTTCTAATAGAAAATACCCCCTGTCGAGATCCTGTTGGTGTACGATAGGTACCGGAACTCCCGATTTGAAGAACATGTCTGATAGAGCAACAAACTGCTCGTTTCGTTCGGTGTCTGGAGGAGATTCCATGAGAATGAATGAACCATCTTCTCTAGTACACCTCCAAAAGCTTCTAGTACTTGCTTCGGTAGGTATCGCTTGAAGGTGAGTCCGCTGGATTGCAATAAAGTTTCGGACCCATGCAAAGAACCCTGCGGAAGGTCGGAGCGACATGTGTTAAATTATAGGATGACTTTGAACCCACCTCACAACTCTCTAACCGTACACCTGGTTCGATTTGCTGTCATCGCAAGTCTCTGCTTGGGGTTGAAAGTTTTATCAGCTGAAGAAAAGACTTCAGAATTTGCAGAGAGTCTCTGGACACCCGACTCAGCCAACCGTCTTTGTGGTGGTTCGTACGACATTAGTCGCTTACTCCAGATTTCCAGTGACCTACCAGACAAGAGAACGATGAAGGCATTTGCGGATGTAGCCATACTCGGACCCAATAGTACCAGTGAACTAACCGGAAACGTAGAGATTAATTACAACGATCTGTATTTGATAACCCCCAACATCCGTTTCGATGTTGACGCAGATTTATTCCAAGCTCCTGAAGGAATGACTGTGATTAGTGAGGACTTTGCTGTCTTCGTCCAAGAAACATACGTAGAGGTTCAAGCTAAAGAATTTGATGCTCAAGGTGCAGACTTTGTACTGTTTGAGGACGGTTATCGAGGTCAAGCAAAATCTTTGACCGCTAACCAGAATCAAGCGAACTTTGAAGGTGTGTCCATCACCTACTGTCCTCCCCACAAGAATTCGTGGTTATTGGAAGCTGGTACGCTTCGATTGAACCGAGAATCCAATATTGCAGTTGCGCGTAATGTGAAACTCAACTTTGGAGATTTCCTGCCCGCGTTGCACCTTCCGTACATTCGGTTTCCACTCACGCGTTCCAGAACTAGTGGTGTGTTACCTCCCACCTTTGAATCCAATAGCTTACGTGGATACGAACTAGGTATTCCCATCTACATTAACCTAGCACCCAACTACGACTTAACGGTGACCCCGCGTCTTTCGTCTATCCAGAGCCACAGCGTTGAGGTGGAGTTTAGACACCTAAGCAATATTTCCACTTCGGAACTCAGCAGTACCTGGTTGCCAACCGATCAAGACTACCTTGAATACCTAAATAGCAGAATCGACCGTAACCAAAACGAACAGCACCAGTCCTCTCAACGCTGGTTCTTAAGCATTCAACATGGGTTAGGTTCAAGGAAATGGATAGCGGACATTGACTATTCGTTCGTCAGTGATGCGGATTTTCTTCGTGATTTTGGAAACTCTATTGATGATTTGGGTCGTGTAGGACTGAGTCGTACAGCCATGGCCTCCCGAATTACAAAAAACTACGAAGTGTCTGCTTCCAGCGAACGCTATGAACCGTTTCGGTTCTGGGGTTCTTCAGTATCCAAGGTTCCAGAGTTCAGATATAGTCATCGATTTCCAATCTTCCAAGCCCATGGGGGTTACAACATAGAATGGGCTAAACTCAAGCACACTGACGACACTGCAGTCCGAAAGAGTGAACGTCGACACGTTGATTTGATAGTCGATTTGCCCCGAGAACGAGCTTGGGGACATTTCAACTTAAGTGCGGCTCGGTCACTCACTCGCTTTGAGACGAAGGTCGAAACATCCGTGAGACACTCTACGACCTATCGGCTCGACACTGAATTGATTTTTGAGCGTTCACTTACTCGCGATCTAGCTTCGCTGGGTGTCGTGAAACCCAGATTTGTCTACATCCACCGAGATGTCAAAAATCCCTATGTTCCACTGGTACTCGATTATGGAATAAGAGCCATCACCTTAGAGTCCGTTTTAGATCCTACTCGTGAAATTCGATTAGATCACGTCACCCCTGTCGAATCTATGGGGATTGCACTGGATGCTAGTCTTGTTGGAGCGTCAAACCATCAAGATTTACTCAACACACAACTAGTCGCAGCTCAAAGTTCTACTGACTATTTCAAAGACTTATTAACGGGAGTAGCTATCTCCGGAAAATTGAGTGATACCCTCTCTTGGAGTTTAGCAAGCTTTCGATTAAAGGAACCATTTCCGAAAAAAGCTAACGAATTTCGTATCCATTTCAGGCACGGCTCAACCAAGCTAGTTGCCTGGGTGCGACAGGAGAAAGATCCTGATGTACTTCAAACATATTTGGATGTATCGATTCCGGTAGCAACTGGATGGACAGTCTATAGTCGATGGAATCATGATTGGGAACACGACACCCACTTAGACTCATACCTTGGGTTTGAGCATCAGGGTTGTTGTATGGAGTACCGCTTGTTGTGGCGAAGAGTCATTCGCTATGCTTGGGTTGAAACCGAGAAAGTTCGATCTCGAACTGGCATTTTCTTTGAACTATCCATGAAAGGATTAACTTCCATCGGAGATAATGTAGTTTCTATTGTTGATCGACCCATTAGTTCAAACATTCTGCTCTACTAATTAGACGCGAGGAAAATCTATGCAATCCAACGACACCCTCCAACGAACACTGTTGCAGTGTACGGTATACACACTACTCACCTTTTCAATCTATGCTACAGCAGACGTGGATGAGGTAGATGCTGTCGCTGCGGTAGTGAACGATGGTGTGGTCACAATATCACAAATCGAAGCACGATATCACAGTTTTCTGCTTCAAGTTGCCCGTTCAAATTCAAATCAGATTCCTCCTAAAAGTGCGGTGGTCAGTCAGATCCTCGAACGACTGATCTTGGAAAGTATTCAATTTCAAGAAGCAGGTTTGCGAGGAATCGTCGTGAACGAAGAAGAAATAACCGCAGCCGTACGTCTCTATGCCCAACAAAACAACATGGAACTTGAAGCCTTCAGAGAAATGATTGAGAGCCAGGGGATCACTTACGCTGAATTTAGAGAGGATGTCCATCGCCAATTACTGTTGGAACGAGTTCAACAAGCTGTTATCAATCGTCGAATCTTCATTTCAGAACAAGACATCAAAGAACTCCGCGAAAACCCCTGGTTCCAAGAACTTCTGGAGGATCGATATCGGGTGGGTCACATACTCATTGATGAACAGAGCATTCCATCAGACAACCGAGTAACTGACCCAGAAGTGTTTGCTGCTGACCTAGTCAACCAATTAACCGAAGGTGCAGACTTTGCAACGATGGCGGTCAATTACTCGTCAGCAACTACCGCTTTGGATGGAGGAGATCTGGGATGGAGATCAGCGGGTGAACTACCAAGTCTGTTTATTGAAGTGGTTTTAGCAATGGAGGAGGGTGAAGTTGCAGAGCCCATTCGAAATGCTAGAGGAATTCACATCATTAAGTTAATTGAAAAACAAGGAACCGGAAGAAAAGCCCAAGAAACACTGGTTCGTCACATATTGATTCAATCCAATGCGATTAAGTCTGAGGCTGAAGCAATGAAAGAGTTGCAGGATATTCGTCAACGCATTGAGGACGGTGAAGACTTTGAGGAATTAGCTAGTGAATTTTCAGATGATCCTGGTACAGCTCGAAATGGTGGTGATTTGGGATGGACTGACGGTGCTAACCTCGACCCACTCTTTCTTGAAATCATGAATGCCTCTGAAATTGGAGAGCTATCTGAAGTGTTTGCATCAGCATTTGGTTGGCACATTTTGGAAGTCATCAATAGGCGGGAAGCCGACTTAACCGAAGATGATCTAAACAACCGGGCGTTACAAATCTTGTACCAAAGACAATTTGAAGAAGTCCGACAAGATTGGCTGAAAGAGATTCGTGATGACGCGTACGTGAAGATAGTGAGACATACTCTAGACTCTTAGTCGCCGTACTCTCGTGCAAGCACGAAAGCGGTTTGGACAGAATTTTCTTACCGAATCGTCGGTTACTGAACGCATTCATCAAGTACTTGACCTCAAAGCAAGCGAACGAGTACTGGAAGTCGGTCCTGGACAAGGGCAACTGACAGAGGGATTGCTTGATAGTGGAGCGGATGTATTAGCAGTTGAGATCGATCAAGATCTCGTTACTTTACTGCAATCAAAGTTCTCCAATTTAACGGTACTCGAAGGTAGTATCCTTGATGTAGATTCTTCGATTTTTAAAGGTCGAAGAGTAATCGGAAACCTGCCCTACAACATAGCCACACCACTGCTGCTGCGACTGATTGATTTGCGCGAGGAATTTGTGGATTTACACTGCATGATCCAAAAAGAAGTTGCAGATCGACTCGTTGCGGTTGCTGGAACTAAATCTTGGAGTCGACTCTCCGTACGCATGCAGCAAGTGTTCGACATTACCCATTTGTTTGATGTTTTTCCACCATCTTTCACCCCTCAGCCTAAAGTGATTTCTTCTTTTGTTCGAGTGAACGCAAAGAGACAACCACTACTACCAGATAATCAAGACACCTTCGACCAGGTACTCAAATCAGCATTCGGTCAACGTCGGAAAATGTTGGTGAACAGTTTGGGTCATTTGTCCGTTTATTGGCAAGAAACGAACGTAGACTCATCCCTTCGTGCAGAACAAGTGACTATCGAGCAGTATCTCGCAATCTCAAACACACTAGCTTGATTATTGATTAACTCTTGACTTCGCTGGATTATGACTACCTACGCCATCGGTGATGTGCAGGGTTGCTACGATGACCTAAAACGATTGCTGGATCACATCTCGTTCGATCCGGTTGAAGATTGTCTGTGGTTCACGGGAGATTTAATCAACAGAGGTCCCAAAAACTTAGCGACGCTGAGATTGGTGAGAGATTTAGGACCTTCAGCCATTGTCGTGCAAGGTAACCATGACTTACATCTATTGGGAGTCGTCTTTGGTGGACACAAACCCAACAGCCGTGATACCTTTGAAGACATACTGCGAGCTGATGATTGCGAAGAGCTGTGTCACTGGGTAAGAACTCTCCCTCTCATTCATACCAATGAAGACTATGTCTTGGTTCACGCGGGTGTTCCACATATTTGGACTCTAGAGCAAGCACAATCTTTAGCTGAAGAAGTACAAACCAAGATTCAAGGATTGGACTATGTTGAGTTCTTTACAAAAATGTACGGTGACCAGGACCGAATGTGGAGCGACGACCTCAGAGGTCTAGCTCGTCTTCGAGCCATTACCAACTATCTAAGCAGAATGAGATTCATTGCTCAATCCGGACAGCTTGAGTTTAAAGTTAAGTCTAGTCCAACCAAGCGTCCATCAGGCTTTAAACCCTGGTTTGAGTATGACACAAAATTCAAGCAACAAATCCTGTTTGGACACTGGTCTACTCTAGATGGGGGAACCTATCGGTCTCAATTCCACGCCCTTGATACCGGTTGTGTCTGGGGTGGAAACTTGACGGCACTGAGATTGAATGATCAAGTTCGATTTGAGGTTTCAGCGAGTTCGAATATTCCCATAGAGAAATGACTCGCTCCAAAGATATCACTGTTCCTGGAACTTGCTATGTGGTCGGTGGTACGGTACGCGACCAACTACTTGATCCATCCACCTCTGCGTCTGACTGTGATTGGGTCGTCGTGGGAACGACGGCTGAAGCAATGAAAGCGGCGGGATTCAAAGATGTGGGTGCTGGTTTTCCGGTGTTTTTGCATCCTGTTACTGGGGAGGAATATGCGTTAGCTCGAACCGAAAAAAAACATGGAAAAGGACACAAGGGGTTTAAGGTCAATTTCGACCCCTCTGTGCTACTAGAAGAAGACTTGGAGCGCAGAGATTTGACCATCAATGCCATGGCCCTCCATCCTTCTGGTTCCATCATTGATCCCTTTGGCGGGCAGCGGGATATTGCAAACCAAACACTGAGACACGTCTCTGCTGCCTTTGCTGAAGACCCACTGCGAGTCTATAGAGTCGCGCGATTTGCTGCAAAGTTTCCGAAATTTTCCGTCAGCCAAGACACTTTAGAACTCATGACTTCCATGAGTGCTGAGCTATTTGATCTATCCGCGGAGCGAGTGTGGCTGGAATTTTCTAAAGCAATGGAATCAGCCGCGCCGTATAAGTTTTTTCAGACTATTCACAAAGTAAATGCCATTCAACCTTGGTTCACCCATCTAGAGTTAGAACAAGTCTCTGCGCTGCTACAAATGCGAAATATTCGTTCTGTTGACGCAATTGCAGCCATGGGGTGGATTCACAACTATCAGGTTGTTGACCCATTCCTGCGGAATCTGAAAGCACCGTCAACAGTGGTCCGACTAACGGGGGATGTTGCTCGCTTTGGACATCAACTTTGTGAACTATCGAAACTGTCTGCTGAGGTTGTGCTTGAAATGTTCCTTCATAGTCACGCGTTCAGACCGGGTGACGCTTTTGCTCAACTGATTAGAACCACTGAAGCGATCTCCGATAAGGATTTGAGCGGGTGTGTTAAACTAGCTCAAGAGGTCAAATCACTGCGAGTAAAAGCAGAATCTCCCGAGCAATACCAAGAATTACTCAAACAAAAGCGATTAAGTGTCATTGAAAATCGTCTAGCTGACTCTTGATTAGACCTGGCACGCTAGACCCTCCATTCCCCACCTGGCTTGGACTTCGATAGTTAACGGCTCGACCAAACCCGCTTGTAACCGTTCGTGTCCCGCAAAAGCCACCATCGCACCGTTATCGGTACACAATCGGCTGGGGGGATACAGTACTGAACAAGGCAGAGTTTGCAGTTCGTTCCTAAGAGTCTTGTTCGCAGCAACCCCACCCGCGACAATCAAAGACGAAACACCAGTTGCTTCTACTGCCCTTCTACACTTGGTTGTCAAAGTATCCACTACCGCTCGTTCAAACGAAGCTGCTAGATCTGCAGAAGTTTCTGGAGTGAGAGGTTGGTGACGCTCGATTTCATGGCGAATGGCAGTCTTTAAGCCACTAAAACTAAAGTTGAAATCAGGGTGATGGACCATCGGTCGTGGCAAGTCAAACCGCTGTGGATCTCCGTTTACTGCAAGTTTCGCAATCGCAGGGCCACCCGGATAACCCAGGCCTATCAGTTTTGCTGTCTTATCAAACGCCTCCCCTGCTGCATCATCCAACGACTCTCCCATCATGCGATATTTTCCCAGACCTTCAACCAAAACTAACTGTGTGTGACCACCAGACACCAAGAGTGCAACAAAGGGAAGATCAGGCCGTTTTGAAGTCAACAAAGGTGTAAGCAAGTGCGCTTCCATGTGGTGAACACCGAGGGCGGGAATCCCCAAACTCCATGCGAGTGAACGACCTACGGAGGCCCCTACAAGAAGCGCTCCCATCAACCCAGGACCCGCTGTATATGCGATTGCATCAAGATCCCCGATACACAGGTTCACTTCTTCCAAAGTTTGTTTGATCATTGGGACTAACTTTTGAATGTGATCCCGTGATGCTAGCTCGGGAACCACTCCTCCGTACTTTTCGTGAAGTTCAATTTGACTGTAGACGTGTTGATTGCAGATACCTTTTTCAGTATCGTAGAGAGCAACACCTGTTTCATCACAAGATGATTCAATCCCTAATACAAGCACAATAACCTATTGTCAGATGTTTGCAATTTGTCTTCTAGATGGCAAAACAAAAGCAAAATTCTATTAAGTCACCGGGAGACTCATTTGGGACCACTAAAGAACCTCAAAGTCGTTGAACTCACTGGTATTGGGCCAGCTCCGTTTTGCGGTATGGTTCTATCTGATATGGGTGCGGACATCATTCGAGTTGACCCCATCGACCACCAACCTCGCGTGCAACCCGATATTCTGCAACGAAATCGTCGTTCCATTGCTATTGATCTGAAAACGGATAAAGGACAAGAAATCTTCCTAATACTCACAGAAAACACGGACGCACTGATCGAGGGATTTCGACCTGGAGTGATGGAGCGATTGGGTATTGGACCGACTATCTGTTTGCAACACAATCCTAAATTGGTGTTTGGAAGAATCACTGGCTGGGGACAAGATGGACCTCTTGCTCAGGCTGCTGGTCACGACATCAACTACATTGCACTAGCCGGTGTGTTGCACACAATCGGAGCACCCGACGGTAAACCGCTCCCCCCGCTCAATCTTATCGGTGACTACGGGGGTGGAGGGATGTTGCTCGCGTTTGGGATCGTTTGTGGGGTACTGGAGGCGAGAGAATCTGGTGTCGGTCAAGTAATAGATGCCTCAATGGTAGATGGATCAGCTCTCCTCATGTCGCTCTTCTATGGCATGATTGGTCGGTATATGAGTGAAGAACGTGGCAAGAATCTACTTGATGGAGGTGCTCATTTCTATACAACCTACGAAACTAGCGACAGTAAATATATCTGTGTGGGAGCAATCGAACCGAAGTTCTACCAGCAATTACTCGAACTGATCGGTATCGAACCTTCTGCTCTTGCAGAGCAAATGAACCGAGATCAATGGGTGTTCAACCAACAAGCACTCTCTGAAGTATTTCAAACTAAGACCAGAGACGAATGGTGTCAAATCTTGGAGGGAACAGACGCGTGCTTTGCACCCGTTTTGTCACCGAGTGAAGCAGCCCAACATCCCCATAACCAAGCTCGGAGCACCTTTACTTCTATCGATGGGGTGATACAACCTGCTCCCGCACCACGGTTTAGCCGAACTTCAGCGAATATTCGACACCCGTCTCCCAAAACTGGCCAGGATTCGGTGCAAATTCTCAAAGAAGTTGGTTTCGATGAATCAGAAATACAGGATCTGATTCAGAATCGAATTGTTCAACAGATGTAAACATGCATCACCATAGGCCTATTCATTAGTTGACAGGGCAGATGCCTGTCAACTGACTCAATCATCCAAAGACCCAGTCTGCTTCACCAGAGTTTCAGGTTTGGGTAAATTTCAAATACAAAATGTTGAGACAAGGTTGTCTTACACTGTGATAGTGGGGGTTGAGGATACAAACATATAATTCTTAGCTGCCCATTTGCCCAACCACATGGAGTCTAGACTTGCCGATTTACGAGTATCAATGCCGTGAATGTGGTCATGATCTTGAGGTCATCCAAAAGATCAGTGAGCCTAATCTGACCGACTGTCCACTATGCGAAAAACCCGCTTTAAAGAAACTCATTTCACGAGTTTCGTTTCGACTCAAAGGTACTGGTTGGTACGAGACTGACTTCAAGAATAAACCATCGTCACCAGATCAGAACGGTGAATCAAGTTCGAAAGAGACCCAAGAATCCAAAGATTCAGATCAATCGACTGAAACCAATCAATCATCAGACTCGTCTTCATCTGAAACTAAATCGACTACTGAATCCTCAAAGACAACTGAAACTCAATCCCAATCCGCTCAGACTGCTTAGACTTGCATCTGAGCACACAAACCGCAAATTAAATCTACATCTATGCGCACGCACTACTGCGGAGATCTCCGAAGCAATCACGTTGAACAAACCATAACAGCCTGTGGCTGGGTGCACTCACGTCGTGATCACGGAGGGATCATTTTTGTTGATTTGAGAGACCACACCGGCTTGTTGCAGGTTGTGTTTGACCCTTCGACTCCGAATGTGTTTGAGATCGCAGAATCTCTCAGAAGTGAATATGTCATCAAAGTCACCGGAGCGGTTCGACCACGACAAGAAGGACAAGAAAACGAAAAGTTAGCAACCGGTGATGTTGAAGTTCTGATAAACGAACTCACTTTGTTGAACAAGTCCAATGTGCCCCCGTTCACCCTCGATGAATACTCACAAGTGGGTGAAGGAATGAGACTGCGGTATCGATATATGGACTTGCGACGGACTGAAATGCAGAACCGTTTGCGTATGCGGGCTAGTGTCGTCAGTGATATTCGCAGATTCATGGAAGACCATGGGTTTTTAGATGTTGAAACCCCAACTTTAACCCGTTCAACCCCTGAAGGTGCACGAGACTACTTGGTACCCAGTCGGATTCATCCGGGAACGTTTTTTGCTCTACCTCAATCTCCACAATTGTTCAAGCAATTACTCATGGTGTCCGGAGTAGACCGCTACTATCAAATGGCCCGGTGCTATAGAGACGAAGATTTACGCCATGATCGGCAACCCGAATTTACACAGTTGGATGTTGAGGCATCTTTTGTAGAAATGAGTGACATTCTGAACCTCATCGAAACCATGTTTCAACAACTTTTTATGAAACACCTGAATGTTGACTTGGGTGAGTTTCCGGTTTTGACCTACGATGAAGTCATGAATCGATACGGATCAGACAAACCCGATCTCAGAAACCCACTTGAACTCGTGGATATAGATGAGATCGTCGCCCCGTCTGAGTTCAAAGTATTTTCGAATGCAGCTCATGATTCAGCTAGCCGAGTCGCTGCGTTGACAGTTCCAAACTGTGTCGACAAGTTCTCCCGAAAACAACTGGATGACACGGTTGAATTAGCACACACCCACGGTGCTAAAGGTTTGGCCTACATCCGAATCAAAGATATCAATCAAGGGAAAGACGGACTCCAATCACCGATTCTGAAATTTTTGTCTGAACAACTGCTGTCTGAAGTTTTCGAGAAGTGCGGAGCGACTACTGGAGACATCGTCTTCTTCGGTGCTGATAATGCAGAAACTGTCAGCAAATTCATGGGAATCATTCGCAACCAAATAGCAACTGACCTTGATTTGGTTGAAGACGGTTACCGCGCGTGTTGGGTGATTGACTGGCCGATGTTTGAAAAACAAGATGATGGAGCTTTCAGCCCCGCACACCATCCGTTTACTCGTCCTGTTGGTTCGGTAGAAGAATTTCGAGCCAACCCATTGATTTCAAAAGCACAAGCATACGATGTCGTTATCAATGGATATGAGATTGGTGGCGGTTCGTTGCGTATTCATGAAGCAGAAATGCAAGAAGCTGTGTTCCATGCACTGGGAGTCGGTCAAGAGGCAAAAATTAAATTTGGCTTCCTACTGGATGCCCTGAAGTTCGGTTGTCCACCCCATGGCGGTATTGCGTTGGGCCTAGATCGTTTAGCCATGTTGATGACTCAAGCTGAGTCGATTCGAGATGTGATCGCGTTTCCGAAAACTCAATCTTCGATCTGTCCCCTCACATCTGCACCAACCGAAGTCGATATTGCACAATTAAGTGAGCTGAAACTGAAAATTCGAGGGACCAGCTAATGGCAGGCCACTCTAAGTGGGCGAATATCAAGCATCGAAAAGCCAGGCAAGATGCTAAACGTGTGAAGATCTGGACGAAAGTGATTCGCGAGCTCACAGTAGCAGCTCGATTAGGTGGACGTAACCTCGAGGACAACCCACGACTCAGAGCAGCAGTGGATAAGGCACTTTCCGTGAACATGCCAAAGGACACCATGGATCGAGCGATAGCGAGGGGAGCGGGTAGTGGAGAAGAAGGTTCCCTGGATGAAGTAGTCTACGAAGGCTACGGTCCTGGAGGAGTTGCCATCCTGGTAGAAACCATGACCGATAATCGAAATCGCACCGTAGCAGAAGTTCGACACGCGTTTTCCAAATGTGGTGGCTCACTGGGAACTACTGGTTCCGTTTTGTATCAGTTCCAACGTCTCGGAGTACTTCACTTCGGACCAGAAACCAATGAAGAAGAAATCCTGGAGCTTGCACTAGAAGCTGGAGCTGAAGACGTTGAAACCGATAACGAAGGCAGTTCAGTAGTGTTCACGACATTCGAGTCCTATGGAAAAGTGATTGACGAATTTCGTCGCCAGAATTTACCTCCAGCTATGTCTGAAATGACCATGTTGCCATCGACAACGACCGATTGCGACGAAGAACTCACTGAGAAAACCATCAAACTCCTTGAGTTATTGGAAGATCTAGACGATGTGCAAAACGTGCACTCGAATGCAAACTTTGTGGATAGCTCAGAACTCGAAAAATGAACGTTATCGGTATCGATCCAGGCTCACGTTCAACAGGATTTGGATTGATTCGATGTGAAGCAAAACGTATTCACTATCTCTCCTCCGGTTGTATCAAAACTCCAGAGCAAAACTGCTTCGTGCGACTCAAAGGGATTTATGAAGGAATCGAAACCGTTTGTAACGAATACCCAGTGGACTCATGCGCGGTTGAAGGAGTATTCGTTGCGGAAAATCCAAACTCTGCTATCATGCTCGGTCAAGCGCGAGGAGCCGCACTTGCTGCCGTATTGGCTCATGATGTACCCGTCCAAGAACATTCACCCAGGCAAGTCAAGAAAGTTGTGGTTGGAACCGGATCCGCCACCAAGGAACAAGTTCAGTACATGGTCAAGAGACTCTTGAACTTGGACGGTGAAATGAGTTATGATGCTTCCGATGCACTTGCAGTCGCCATTTGTCACTCATTCAATCGTGAACTCGCAGATCATTCTGAAGCATTTCAACGTTCAGTGAATTTCTTTAAGTAGTAAACGTGAATCGTTAATATCCTAGTTTCATGATCGGTCGAATTACAGGGAAGTATGTCGAGCAGAACGAGGGTGCTGCACTGGTCGATGTCGGTGGAGTGGCTTACGAAGTCGAGGTTCCCATCTCTACGTTGGAAACACTACAGCCAGATACCGAGTGTGTCCTATACACTCACCAGGTGTTTCAACAGGATGCCCAGTTGTTGTTTGGGTTCCCAAATCAACCCATGCGAGAGTTCTTCCGCATCTTGATCAAGATACCGAGTGTTGGTCCCAAAAGCGCCCTTGCCATTTTGTCTACCTACTCCTTGAGTGAACTCAACAAAATTGCTCATGAAAGAGACGTTGCGTTTCTCACACGAGTCAAAGGTATCGGTAAAAGAGGTGCAGAACGTATCGTTGTCGATTTAGCCAATCGACTTGATGAGATTCCTTTAGCTGTAGAAGATGCAATTGACCGAACTTCGACTATAGACGAAGCCATCGTTGCTCTCGTGAACCTGGGTTATCGAAATGCCGACGCTCGTCGCGCTGTCGATGCGAGCTGGCATGAAGGTATCCCCATAGAAGATCTAGTCAAATCTTCACTACATCGGTTGTCCCCATCTGCATGACTCTAAAGACGGACAAAGTAAGAGTGCTTGATGCCTCTCCCCAACAAGATGATTTCCGTTTTGATCGGCAGTTACGCCCAACCAGGCTAGATGAGTTCATTGGTCAAGCATTAATGAAAGAACGGCTCAGGATCTTTCTTGAAGCGAGCAAAATACGGTCAGAAGCTCTATCACATGTGTTGTTTCACGGACCACCGGGTTTAGGGAAAACCACCTTAGCTCACATCATTGCAAACGAAATGGATGCTTCGATTCGGATTACTTCTGGTCCGGTTTTGGATAAACCCGGGGATATGGCTTCGATCTTGACTAATTTAGAGCCCAAAGGAGCACTGTTTGTCGATGAGTGTCACCGGTTACCCGTAGCCGTAGAAGAATTACTTTATCCAGCAATGGAAGATTTCAAATTCGACATCATGTTGGGTGAAGGTCCGAGAGCACGCTCCATGCGTATGGACTTGCCACCCTTCACGATCATCGGTGCAACTACTCGTGTTGGTCTACTGACCAACCCATTTCTTGATCGATTCGACATCGTCCTAAGATTAGACTATTACCAGACCGAAGACCTCGCACAAATCGTCCAACGATCAGCCTTCCAACTCAAACTGGACGTGAACGAAGAAGGCGCGTATGAGATTGCGAGACGTTCCCGTGCTACCCCAAGAGTTGCTAACCGTTTATTGCGGTTGGTCCGAGACTACTCTCTGGTTCGATCCGATGGAACGATCACTGCACAAATTGCAGATGATGCTTTGGGTCTGTTTGATGTGGACAAATCCGGACTAGACTCATTGGACATTATGTTTTTAACTACCATAATTGAAAAGTTCTCCGGAGGGCCTGTAGGCATTGAAACTCTCTCAGCATCCCTAGGCGAAGAACGCGACACACTGGAAGAAGTGGTCGAACCCTTTTTGATTCAACAAGGATTTTTGATGAGAACAAGACAAGGAAGAGTCGCAACCACCCTAGCGTGGGCGCACTTGGGGCATCAACGCGATGTGATAGCACCACAAGCAAACGAGCTGGACTTATAGGGTGGACTAAGGAAATGAATGAACCTGTAAATTTCTTTACATTACTCACCGAATTGACGTGGCCGGTACTCATTATCGTAGTACTACTGATTATGGCCTCTATCGCTTCGTGGACCATGATCTTTCAGCGCTATGTTGCGTTGTCTCAAGCGAAGCGTGAACTATCAGATTTTGAAGACCAGTTTTGGGGCGGTACCGATCTAAGAGAACTGTACACAGAATTGTCAGTTTCAGAAGAACCGATTTCTGGAATAGAAAGAATCTTTGTCGCTGGGTTCCATGAATTTGAACGCATGAGTCAAGAAGGTAATGTCGACGCTGAAGCCGTTCAAACTTCGGTGACAAGAGCAACCCGAGTTGCAGCAACCCGTGAAGAAGAAATCCTAGAAACGCACTTAGGTTTCCTCGCATCAGTCGGCTCGGTGAGTCCCTATGTTGGTCTACTAGGAACGGTTGTAGGACTGATTTATGTGTTTCGAGATCTAGCGAATACCAGTCAAGCAACCACTGCCTCCCTAGCACCTGGAATTTCAGAGGTACTCATCGTTACTGCGATGGGACTCTTTGCTGCAATCCCAGCTGTAGTTGCATTCAACCGATACTCAGCACGAGTCGAATTACTGATGAAAAGGTATGAAGGATTGATCGACGAACTGGTCTCAATTCTCTACCGTGCGGCGAGAGCTAGTCAGAAATAATGGCTACACGTCGTAAACCTATGTCCGAAATCAACGTAGTACCGTTGATTGATGTGATGCTGGTACTCTTAGTGGTCTCCATGGTTACGGTACCCTTGCTGACACAAGGCATACCCGTCAACTTACCACAAGACTCCTCTGACCCGCTCGAAGAGGCAGAAGACGACCCACTGGTAGTGACCATACGCGAGGACGGAAGAATGTACCTCAACGTAGGAACTTCTAACCAGTTTGACGAAAATTCCAATATCTCCGAAGAAGTCCTACGAGATCGGGCTTCAAAAGTCCTGGACGCTAGACCCCGTGTCCCCGTGTTTGTTCGTGCTGATGCAGTGCTGCAATATGGGGAAGTGATCGACGTGATTTCGATGTTGCAAGAGATTGGGGCTACCAACGTTGGTTTGATTACTGAACCTGTCGAGATGAATCAATGATGAGCTGGTTTAAAAACTACTCGATACCCATCCTACTGGCTGTCTTGCTTCATGGTTTGTTTTTTGGTTTTCAATTATTGGCCGATTTCAACGCCAAAGAGCCTCCTAGCCTCTTTGAACCAACGATCTATGTGGGTCTCATCCAACTAGAACCTGAAATCACTCCTACTTCGGTGATCGCACCCTCACCCTCACCCGCTGAACCCGTGTTAGATACCATGGATGACTTGATCGATAGTGATTCAGACGATCCTCCTGAACCTGAAATTTCGCAAGAAGAAGAGACTCGAAAAAGACTGCAAACACTCGAACAATTAAGACTCGAAGATGCGGTTTCGGAAGAACTCAATTCACTGAACGCGGGTGTCCTTGATGCAGAAAGTGAAAAACATGTTCAAGCCATTTACACAGCGTTAGTACGGAATTGGTCTCGTCCTCCGAGTGCACGAAATCACATGGAAGTCAAAATTCAAGTAGAATTGTTCCCAGACGGTACACTTAACACAGCGAGTGTGCTGAAATCCAGCGGTCATGCACCTTTTGATCGGTCGGCTATGGATGCCGTAGATTCGGTGAAAACATACGACGTACCGAAGAACACGGAATTGTTCGAAAAAAGATTTAGGAAATTTACTATTCGGTTTAAAGGAGAAGATCTTCTGCGATGAAAAGGATGTGCGTCACAGTAGTAGCGCTGTTACTCACTTTGCCCTTATTTGCGTTTGAACTGGAGGTTACCGAAGGAACCGATCATCCTTGGATAGTAGCGGTTGTTCCTTTTGATACTCCTTCAGGTGTTGCAGATATCACACCCATTGTCGAGCGAGATCTTGCCAATACTGGCGAGTTCAAAACTCTCAGCTCTGATAACATGCTTTCGCTTCCACACACCATGGAAGAAGTTAACTTTCGAGACTGGCGTGTATTGAATGTTGACTATCTAGTGATAGGGCAAGTAGAAGCCACAGAAGATACGATGAAGGTCACCTTTCATGTGTTTGAGGTTGGCAGTAGCGACCAGTTGGGTCGCCGTCTTGGGGGAGGGGTAATCACCGGTACACCTACTCAGAGTCGAAGTATCGCACACATGGTCTCTGACAAATCTTACGAAGAAATCAGTAATGTACCCGGAGCATTCTCGACCAAGGTAATGTACATCCTGGTAGAGGGTCGTGGAACCGGATTTCCCATTTGGCGATTAGAAATCGCAGACTGGGATGGTGCGAATGCTAGAACCATACTACGGACCGAGACTCCCATCATTTCACCCACTTGGTCACCCGATGGTTCCAAAGTAGCTTATGTGAGTTACGAGACGGGTAAACCCACCATCATCTTGCATGCATTAGTCACGGGTGAACGGGAAACTCTAGCTGATTTCGATGGAACTAATAGCTCCCCCGACTTTTCTCCTAACGGCAAACAGATTGCAATGACCTTGTCGCGTGACGGCAATTCAGAGGTCTATGTAATGAACATCGAAGATAAATCGCTTCGAAGAATCACAACACATCGTGGCATTGATACCGAACCAACCTGGACAACTGATGGCTCATCTTTGATCTTTACTTCTGACCGAAGTGGTAGTCCACAAATCTACTCCGTCGACATCAATCGACCGACGGCTAAACGATTATCGTTCCAAGGTACTTACAATGCACGCCCTAGAGTACTGCCCGATGGTAAGCACATGTTGTTTGTGCATCGGCTAAGTTCTCGTTATCATATTGTCTGGACAGCGATTGATGGTTCGAGAGATGAAATCGTGCTCACGAATAACGTGATGGATGAATCTCCTTCCGTTGCGCCGAACGGCTCAATGATAATTTATGCATCGAAGATCGATGGTAAAGGGATCCTCGGTATGGTTTCCATAGACGGACAAGTGGAGCTTAGGCTTCCTTCAGCAGAAGGAGATATACAAGAGCCTGCTTGGTCTCCTTATTTGTCGTCGTCGTTGAAATACCAAAGTATTTAACTTACTGGAGTGAATGCATGAAAGCAAATCACATTATTACTTGGATATTTGTGTGCGTCGTTGCACTTTTCTTATCTGCATGTGCAAGCCTACCCTGCGGTAACGGCAGTCCTGTGGATGTTGTCGTAGTGGAAACACCCGAACCCGAGCCACCCCCGCCCCCGCCCCCCGTTCCTGAGCCGGAAGTTGCACCGGAACCTGAGACTCCCTGGGTTGAAGGTGGTGTAGACGAACAAGGTGAAACTATCATTACGATTCCGGGAGCAGACGGCAACCCATTATCCATCACCTTTAACTTTGAGTTTGACCAGTCCGACATCGCGTCCGGTGACTTTCGACGTTTACAAGCTTTTGCAAATGCACTGAGTTCAGATCCCAACGCCAGTGCAGTCGTTCAAGGACATTGCGATGAGCGTGGTACTCGCGAGTACAACCTAGCACTAGGTGAGCGAAGAGCTGACGCAGTCGTAGATTTCTTGAAATCAGCAGGAGTCCCGGAACGTCAATTAGATAGCGTTTCCTATGGTGAAGAAGTGCCGCTCAACAATGCGAGTACCGAAGAAGCTTGGGCCGAAAACCGTAGAGCTGTCATCAAGATTACTCGATCCCGTTAATTTCCCGTACAGCCTTTGAACTAAATGGTCAAAGTAGCGGGACAATTTCATAGATACTTACTATTGGCGTTAACCCTAGGGTTAACGCCATGGATTTTGGCACAAGAGGTCACCCCACTTCAGGTTGAAGAAGACCCCGTTCCAGAATCAGAGCTTCCGCATGAAGAAGACCCTGTTACTGGGTCACAACCTCCGCCCGGGGACCAAGCAAATGAAAACGCTCTTCAACTAGCTACCATTTTCAGAAGTATTGGTGAACTCGAAAACGAGATCTCATATCTACTGGGACGTATTGAAGAGCTTGAAAACCAGCTTCAAACCCTCCGTCAAGAAAGCCGAAACCGTTACACAGAAATCGATCAACGCATTCGCACCCTCTCCTCTGGAGATTCAGAGTTGAGAGGTGGCTTCAGCTCTCTCACCGAAGACGATGGAACAGAGTATGGGGCTTACTCTACCGCCATGACTCTCATCGAACAAGGTGAGGAAATGTACGAAGAAGCCATCATGAAGTTTGAGGCGATGATCGAACAGTATCCGAATGGCGAATACATTGCAGACGCTTACTTCTTTTTGGGGGAATTGTTCAAGGCTATCGATCCTCCTGATCTAGAGCAATCGCGTCAAAAGTACGTCCAACTTATTCGACTCTATCCTGACCATCCGAAGATTCCTGATGCAACCTATAAGTTGGGTACCATCTATGCTGAACTTGAAGATTCAGAAAAAGCAAAGGAATACCTTGAAAAAGTCATCAACGAGTTCCCCGAAACTACTCCCGCAAGGTTAGCTGAACAGTACCTGTCTATTCTAGAAGAGTAGATGACTCGCACGCGAATTCTCTTCAAAACACATTGGATGTAGAGTGTGAAAGTTTGTTGACGTGTGCTAGAGATCAATTTGCTCTATCAAGTGATTGGAGCATTGGCAAGATTTTCCAACGTTCTCGCGGAAGCAGATGCACGCATTCTTCGAACTCACAGGACCATGATGGATTTCAACGCTACACATAGCCAAGCTAACAAGGGGCATTGGTTCAAATGAAAGGAGCAAAGAACAATCTCTGCATCGTTGAAGATTGATCCCATCTTGGATGAAACAACTTCCTTTACAAGACCAATCATGTCCTCCTGAAACAGCTTCAAAGAAGAATGTGTTTCGTAGAACATTTCGAACCAAACATGCGTTCTCTCGCCGAGGGGTTCTCTGAATGGGCGCGAATAAGTAACAGCAAACTACCCTACTATGTTCACGAGATGATCAACAACCAATGGTGTTTGCTGGGCTCGGGGGAAAAGTGGAAAATCCTCTAACACTTGACACTGACTACCAAATGACTAACTCAAGGTCAATCTGGAGTAACCATGGAACTATTACGATTCTCACTGTCGAAGCTTCCGCAACAACATTATCGCACATACACCATGTCCAACGTGTCAACAACGTGGGTCACGATGATCCGAAGTGCGTTCAATCATTGGATTCAATCGATTAACAATTCAATCCCTTCTCATTCAATCAAGATCCATGAGATTTAGTTCTACCTTCATACCGACTCTGAGAGATGTACCTCGTCATGCTGAAGTTGCGAGTCATATTGCTCTTTTGAGAGGCGGATTTATCCGTTCTCTTGGTTCAGGGTTATACACCTGGCTGCCGTTGGGTTTACGTGTGGTGCAAAAGATTGAGCGAATCGTTAGGGAAGAGTTGACAGCCAGAGGTGCTCAAGAGATTTTGATGCCGTTTGTACAACCGGGTGAGTTGTGGAAAGAGTCCGGTCGTTGGATTGATATGGGCCCGGAGATGCTTCGTGTGGTAGACCGACACGAAAACGACTATTGTTTGAGTCCGACTCATGAAGAAGTGATCACTGAATTATTTCGCACAAACTTCAACAGCTACCGTCAGCTACCGTGTAACCTATTTCAAATCAACACGAAATTTCGTGATGAGATCAGACCAAGATTTGGAGTCATGAGATCGAGAGAGTTCATCATGAAGGATGGTTATTCCTTCCATGTGGATGAGATCAGCTTGAACGAAACTTACCAGTTGATGTACGATGCTTACAGTGCCATCCTCACTCGATTAGGGGTTGAATTTCGTGCCGTAGAAGCCGATCCGGGAGTGATTGGCGACGGTCAAAGTCATGAGTTTCATGTTTTGGCTGAGTCGGGTGAAGATGCCCTAGCCTTTAGCTCAAACAGTGACTATGCTGCCAATGTTGAAAGTGCTGAAGCAGTCGCAATTGGAGTGCTCCAAAGTCCATCTCAATCAATGGAAAAAGTAGCTACTCCGAATGTTCGAACGATAGACCAAGTGGTAGACTTTTTGGGAGTAAGCATTGAGAGGACTCTCAAGACGCTGATTGTTCGGGGTGAAGACGGACCTGTAGCTTTGATCCTTCGAGGAGATCACGAACTCAATGAGCTAAAAGCATCTAGGTTACCGGGTGTGCATCGCGACTTTCAGTTTGTGTCTGATGACGAAATTGAGACGAATGTAGGTTGTAGTGCTGGATCAATCGGGCCGGTTGGTCTTAAATTACTTACCTACGTTGATCGTAGCGCTGCAACTGTTTCCGACTTTGTTTGTGGTGCGAACGAAAACGACTTCCATCTCACGGGTGTGAATTGGAATCAGGTGGTATCGGAATCGAAAGTTGTGGACATCAGATTGGTGGAAGAAGGAGATCCGGCTCCGGATGGAAGTGGAACATTATTGTTTCAACGAGGAATTGAGGTAGGTCATATCTTCAAGCTCGGGACCAAGTACTCGGAATCGATGAACGCCACAGTGCTGAACGAAGACGGTAAGCAACTTGTCCCGCACATGGGCTGCTACGGGGTCGGTATCACAAGACTAGCTGCAGCAGTCATCGAACAGAGACACGACGAACAGGGACCCGATTGGCCAGCAGAAGTTGCACCAGCAGACGTACATTTGATTTCACTCGGAGCAGACCGCTCTGCAGATGTCAATCGTACTTCAGAACAGCTATATAAGGTATTTTCGTCGTCTGGACTCTCTGTACTCTACGATGATCGGGCTGAACGACCCGGGGTTAAGTTTGCTGATGCAGACTTGATCGGTATACCCCATCGAGTGATCGTAGGAGAGAGAGGTTTGTCACAGGGTGGAGTCGAATATCGCTATCGCCGTGGAGAAGCTCAGCAAGTCAAGTTGAGTGAGATTGCTCAGCTGGTGAGTGAGGCCTAGCCAATATCACTCTCTGAGCCGAATGATTCTTCGTCCCCATTTGTGGTTGAATGAACTCCTACGATAGTTGTGTGTGGAGCGAAAATCGAGATCTCTAGGTACCGAGACCGTCGTTTAGCCTCTGGTTTGGGATCAGTAAATCCATGCGGAATCTGGTGAAATCCCTTCTTGATTGTTTTGGGCACATGCTCCTGAACGTTGTGCTTGCTGCGGCACTCTATTGGGTTGTTCGACAACCGAAACGTGGAACAGCACCACAAGCCCCACTACAAATGGGCAAATAGGTAAGAGCACAGCCTATCTGTCTCTCACCTACCAGAACGTCAAGGAAGCTCAAAGAAACAGAAAAACGTACATACTACTCTAGAGTACCTTATAACGAGGTAGAAGTGATTCGGCTTTTGAAGAGCGTTTGAAGTGGACATACTCACTGACAATAGAAGCCTCATTTTCTCAAAGGAGTGTGAAAAAATTTAATCTGTACACGACATCAGTCAAGTTGATAGAAAATAGAACCACCCCGAAACTATTTTGAACAACTATTTAAGAGGAGTTTGAATCAGGCGATGAGATGTGAGACCGAATTGAAACGCTGAAAAGTGAATTGGAACCCAGTGATGATGAAGTGTGAAACTGATCGAGTTTGAGTCGGTTGCACTAGAAATGGAAATTTGCAGTAACCAATTGATGGGTACATATTGATTGTTGGTTTTTTCTTATGTCCAACCGATTTCTGGATACTGCAAAGTATCCGGTTGAATAATTGGACCGACAATATCTGCCGCATTGGACACATTCTTAGTGCGGTGCACATACACAACATAAAGATAAACAAGTGGGGTCTCGGAATCATTCGGGAGTATGGATCTTTGGGAAACTTGATAGCTGGAAGGTAACGATGGAATTGTCTGCACCAATCCAATCGATCAAATACTTAAGATCCTGTTTTGATTGACATCGTGGCAGACTGTACCTGTATCACTCGCATATACGAGGTTCACATACAATACATACTCTTGAATTTTGAATTAAAAGCCACACATTTCAATGTGAAGGAAAAAATCTCACATCATTGAATATCAAGGAATAGTCCTGTGAGTCCACTAGTTAAAAATGTAGTCCTTTGGATCATAGTTGCCGTGGTACTGCTGCTGTTATTCAACAGTTTCGTCAAACAACCACCACCCAAAGAGATAAGTTATAGTGCGTTCAATACGCTTGTCGAACGCGAAGAAATTTCAAAGATTCAGTTCCAAGGAAAGTTGATTGATGGGGAACGGAAAGATGGTTCGACGTTCAGAGTGGTTTTGCCATTCTCCCCAGATAGCGAGATGATGCAAAGTCTCGTAGCTAAAGAGATCGAAGTTCGGGGAACTATCGACAATCAAAACAGCTTCTTGATGCAAGTGTTTCTTGCCATCCTGCCTATCTTGATCATCGTCGGTCTGTTTATGTTGATGATGCGACAAATCCAAGGTGCCGGAGGTCGAAACGGACCACTCGCCTTTGGAAAGAGCCGCGCCAAACTCCTGAACGACGAAAATGTCAAGACTACGTTTGCTGACGTTGCTGGTGTCGACGAAGCCAAAGAAGATGTCCAAGAACTAGTAGAGTTCCTGCGAGACCCATCCAGATTTCAAGCATTGGGTGGACGTATCCCTCGCGGGACGTTGATGGTGGGATCTCCTGGTACAGGCAAGACTTTACTTGCTAAAGCCATTGCTGGTGAAGCAAAAGTGCCCTTCTACTCCATTTCTGGTTCGGACTTTGTTGAAATGTTCGTAGGTGTGGGTGCCTCTCGTGTTCGCGACATGTTTGAACGAGCAAAGAAACACGCTCCGTGTATCGTCTTTATCGACGAAATTGATGCTGTGGGACGACACCGAGGTGCTGGACTCGGCAACGGACACGATGAACGAGAACAAACACTCAACCAATTACTCGTCGAGATGGATGGGTTTGAAGCAAATGATGGAGTGCTGGTCATCGCTGCCACTAACCGCCCTGATGTTCTGGATCCTGCGTTAACTCGACCAGGTCGTTTTGATCGGCAGATAGTGGTGCCTCTCCCGGATATTCGTGGTCGGGAGCAAATTCTCAAAGTATACATGAAACGTGTACCTCTATCGGACGATGTCAACCCGCTCAATATTGCACGAGGCACACCCGGTTTTTCGGGCGCAGATCTAGAAAACGTCGTCAACGAAGCTGCGTTATTTGGTGCACGTGCGGGAAGAAGACTCGTGGGCATGGAAGAGTTAGAGAAAGCAAAAGACAAGATTATGATGGGCTCGGAACGGAAATCCATGGTGATGTCTGAAAAAGAAAAGCGCGTCACTGCTTATCACGAAGCAGGACACGCTATCGTCGGATATATCGTTCCCGAGCACGATACAGTTTACAAAGTCACTGTGGTACCCCGTGGTCGAGCACTCGGTGTAACCATGTTCCTACCCGAAGAAGACAAATACAGCATGAGCAAGACAGCGGTCGAATCTCAAATCTGTTCCCTGTATGGTGGTCGCATTGCAGAAGAAATCATCAACGGCAAAGAGAACATTACTACTGGAGCAGCTAACGACATCGAACGAGTCACACAGCTGGTTCGCAACATGATCACCAAGTGGGGATTCTCCGAAACACTCGGTCCACTGAAATACGATGACAGTCGAGAAGAAGTGTTTTTGGGGATGTCTGCGGGTAACCAACAACAAGTTGTCTCTGAAGCCACTGCTGAGAAAATTGATGCCGAGGTTCAGACCATCATCACTAAGCTCTATGACAGAGCAAAGTCAATATTGATGGAAAATCTCGATAAACTTCACATTATGGCTGACGCTCTGATGGAATACGAAACTCTCTCTCCAGAGCAAATCGGTGACATCATGGCAGGTGGGAAACCACGTGCACCTGCACCATCGCCAGACATTCCAGAACATTCAGCTGAAGGCGATACCACCAATCCAGAATCCAAACCGATTCAACCACCGTTTACTAAACCTGTAGAAGAATCTTAGTCTCTCAGTACTCTGTCTGACCGCCATGTCTTCCTAGCATGGGTTGTGATTTTGGTTCTGGACCACTTTTTGGTACCGATGGCATCAGAGGTAGAGTAGGAGTACCTCCCATTACGGTTGAGGGTTGTTTGCAACTCGGATGGGTCATAGGAACGTTCGTTAGAGAACGAGGAGGCAGTCAGGTCTTGGTGGGTCGAGATCCGCGTAATTCTGGTGATTTGCTTGAATCTCTAGTGGTATCGGGACTTGTGGCAAGTGGAATGAACGTTCTGAAAGTGGGTGTGTTTTCCACACCAGGTATCGCTTACCTTACCCAAGAAACCAATGCCGACCTAGGCATTGCGATTAGTGCATCACACAATGGTTACCAAGACAATGGGTTCAAGTTCTTCAATCATGACGGAGAAAAACTCTCCCGTGCAGAAGAGCAACTCATTGAATCCAAGCTCAATGAGCCACTAGAAGTTACTGATACCCAATCTCTAGGACAAGTCTTGGATTTGCACGATGCTGCCGACCTCTATCAAGAGTTTTGTTTGTCCACCATTGAACCTGATGTTAGTTTAAAGGGTATGCGGATTGTGCTGGATTGCGCTAATGGTGCATGTTCTGCGCTAGCACCTCCTGTTTTTGAAAGGTTGAATGCATCTGTTTCGACGATTGGCAATCATCCTAACGGAGTCAACATCAATCAGGGAGGATCAACGAACCCAGAAGTTTTAAGGGAGGCAGTTCAGAATGAGGGTGCTGATATTGGGTTTGCGTTTGACGGCGATGGAGATCGGGTCATAACAGTTGATCATGATGGGAAGTTACTCGACGGCGATTACATCCTGTATGGGTTAGCTAAGTGTAGAAACACACGAGACGGACTTCATGGTGGGGTAGTGGGAACTGTGATGTCAAATCTAGGTTTTGAAATTTCACTCGCAATGCACGACATTCCCTTTTGTAGAACTCCAGTGGGAGATCGATACGTTCTAGAGAAATTGCTGGAGTTAGATTGGAAACTCGGTGGTGAGACATCGGGACATGTGATTTGTCATTCAGCAGCCCATTCGGGTGATGGAATCATCACAGCTTTACAGGTACTCCAAGTTTATTGGCAAACGGGAGTTCCCTTTGGCAAATTTGTCTCTGATATGCAGCACTTCCCTCAAGTACTTTTGAACATACAAGTGGATGATCCAGCTTCTCTCTCAGCTCATCCTCAAATTCTCGACTATGTTCAAGCATTCCAAAGAGAATTTGGGAAGGACAATCGAGTTTTGGTACGACCATCTGGGACAGAACCAGTAGTCCGAATCATGGTTGAAGGGTCTGATCGCAGTTTTGTTGAAGATCAAGCAGAAAGAATCGCAAGCTTAGTCACGGAGATTGACGCGAAGTAGTTCGTCATCCTCGAGAAACTGTCGAATATTGAACTAATCTGATGTTAGATTTTGGAACAAAATCCTAATCCAGCAAATTTCTATGAAAAAGGTCTAGCAATTTGGACTTTTACTAGTATACTTAAGAACAGTAAAAACTGTCAAATTAGTAGTTCTGATATGAAAGGAATCAACCGATGAAACTGTATACCAATTCTGCGCGGCTTTCAAGCTATACCGAAGTGTCACTGTTAGGGTAAGTTGAGCATCAACGGTATTAAATGAAAGGATATGAGAATTCACACTATGAACCAAATGGAAACGTGGGGGAATTTAGTCGTTAGTTCGCTGTCCTGGTCACAGCCTCGCTGTGACCAGATACTGTACGGATCGCTTTGAGAACGACTTTGAACTCAAAAGTTAGGTAGATTTCACCGTATCAACGACACAAGCCACTCCAGTACCCTTCAGTCCGCAGTAGCCTCCCGGCACTTTCTCTAGATATTGTTGGTGGTACTCCTCAGCGAAGTAGTAGTCGGGAGCGGGAAGGATTTTTGTCGTAATTTCCCCCAATCCTGACTTCGATAGCTCTTGTTGATACTCACGTCGAGATTCAAGACAAGCAACACGTTGATCTTCGTTCATGTAAAACAGGACAGATCGATATTGAGTACCAATGTCGTTTCCTTGTCGCATTCCTTGAGTGGGGTTGTGGTTTTCCCAAAACACTTTAAGCAAAGCAGTAAATGGCGTTTTACTCGGGTCGAAGACAATCATAGCTACCTCAGCATGGCCGGTGCGACCAGAACACACATCTTTGTAGGTCGGATTCTTGGTCACCCCACCTGCATAACCAACGGAAGTGGTATAGACACCGTCCATATTCCAGAACAGTCGTTCCACTCCCCAAAAACACCCCATCCCAACGATAGCTTGTTCTAGCCTTTCGGGGAAAGGAGGAGTCATTGGGTTGTCTAAAACCAAGTGTTTTTCTGGCACACTCATCACCTCCGAACGGTCCGGTAAGTAATTGATTGGTCGCTGTGTTTTGCGTTTCATCATAGTTGTGGCTCTTTCTGAACTATTGGTCTGCGTTATGATATCGCGTCTCATCTATCGCCATCATCTTAGCTCTATGTATCTGATCCGACTACTTCTAGTCTCAGCACTGTTTGTTCTGGTTGGTTGCACTGCTGTGACTCAACCATCTGCGTCAAATACCAGCGCTTCCTCGACCGCTAAAGCTGAAGACAACAGCAGATTTTCAGCTCTAGCCTATGAACTAGAAGGGGAGAGGTTTAGTGGAGACGAACTTTTGGAACTTGCAGAATTTGAATCTCAGGTCATCGTGTTGAAAGAGACCCCACTCAGGTTAGGTCCGATTGGCAGCGCTATTCTTGATCGATTTGAGTTAAGTTTACCTGGACAAGTCGCACTAGCAGACTTCTACACCCATCTCAAAGAAGAATCTGCATCAGAACACCACGATGCTATCGAAGAGATTCAACGCTCCATGTCTCAAGGTCGAGATGGATCTTATGAGAATCCTTATCGAGCGTTCACAAAACCACAAGCTGAACTATTTGTTGAACGAGAAGGGTATCGAGTCATAGGCTCAGCTTACACCTCTGGTGAGGGGAAACCGTTGATGCTGCGGGTGACTAGAGTCAAAGAGAATCAACGCTCTGACGAAGTGATTTTTGACTTATCTAGCTGTTATTCAGCCTATTCGGAAAAACTCAATATTCCACCAGAAACTCCAGAGGATATTCGTCGATTTCGAGTCATCAGTCTGCTCGCTAATGAGGGTGACTCAGCCGCCCAGGTAACTCTGGGATTTATGTTTTCGGAGAGTGAACGTTATCGTGAAGCGAGTATGTGGCTCAATCGTGCAATCGACAACGATAACGGCCTGGCACATTACGTACTTGCTGATTCGACTGAAAAAGCCGCAGTCCGTATGAGCAGACCCGGTTTCGTAGATCAAGATGTTCGTGATCGCGCAATTCTGCTTGAACTCTCCAGGGAACACTATGAAATAGCTGCTGAATACGAGATTTTCGACTCCCTTCTACCACTAGGTCTCTTGCTCCTTCGAGAACCGTTTGAACCTCGGAGTGAAATCGTTCCTCAAGCTGTTAGCGTACTCGAACGTGCTGGAGATTTGGGGGATTGGGATGCATCGGTCGTGCACTATCAATTACTGGCAAGCGGTGTCGCTAATTTAGAACTAAATCAACGAGCTGTGGACTTGCTTATAGAAGCTGCTGAGTCAGATCATGCCATGGCAATGTACGAGCTTGGTAATTGCTATGCGCGAGGGTGTTTAGCTCGCCCAAACTATGGCAAGGCAAAGCAGTGGTACCGAAAAGCCATTCAGATTCATCCTGACAACCCTCAGATCGTCAATAGCATTGCTTGGATACTTACTGTATCCGACAAGCGTAGGTTGTGGAACCCCAGGTACGCCCTAAAGATGATGACTGAAATGATGGAGACTGATCAAGTGGCTCGCCAGAATCCAGCGTATATTGATACTTGGGCTGCAGCACATGCTGCAATTGGTGATTTTGAACGGGCTGTGGAACTCCAGATTGAAGCGGTAGAACAAGCCAAACTGCGTGGATACGAGATGCAATACCTCAATGACATGCAAGGACATCTGGATAGCTTCAAATCAGGTAAGATTCTGTGCGAAACGTTACCGTGATTTATGGGACAGTGATTCGGTGTGTGCTGTTACGGATGAATATCGCCGCGTCTATCTAGACTCCACTCCTATCATTGATGTTCGCGCTCCCCAGGAGTTCGCTCGGGGATCGATGGTGAACTCGATCAATTTACCGATTTTGTTCGATGACGAACGTGCTGACGTTGGACGCACTTTCAAAGAACAAGGTCGTGAAGCTGCGATTCGGTTAGGCTACAAACTTGTGCAATCAGCTGTTCGCAAAGAGCGCATTGAAGGTTGGTTGAAGTTCTTGGAAGATCACCCAAATGCGTTGATAACGTGCTGGCGGGGAGGATTACGTTCACAGATTGCTCAGGCTTGGCTTGCAGAACACGGAAAAGAAGTTGTACGCATAGCAGGTGGAACCAAAGCTCTCCGAAATTACACTTTATCAGTACTCAATCAAGCTAAAGAACATTCTTATGTATTGATCGGCGGGAAAACAGGTGTCGGAAAAACTGAATTTATCAATCAATATCAGGAATCGATTGACTTAGAAGGGCTTGCAAACCATCGTGGTTCCGCTTTTGGTTCAATGAACTCACCTCAACCTCCTCCGATTCAGTTTGAAGCGGGTTTGGTTCGAGAACTATTGCAGCGTGAGTCGAATACAGTCTTGATGGTCGAAGACGAAGGAAAAATGATCGGAAAACTCGGTATCCCCGAGCCAGTATTTGATGCCATGAAATCTTCTCCAGTGGTCGTGCTCAAAGCAACCGAACAAGAGAGAGTACTCATCACCTACAACTCCTATGTGCGGGACACTGATCCTCAATTGCTATTGGAGAGTTTAGGAAAAATTCAGAAACGAATGGGGTCAAAACGATACAGCAATATCAAGAAATTGATGATGCAAGCTATTGAGTCACGTTTATTTGTGGATCATGCTCAATGGATTAGGGCGGTGTTGCAGCACTACTACGATCCCATGTACAAGTACCAGCTAACCAATAAGGGTGCGCGAGTGGTCTTTCAAGGAAACAAAGCAGAAGTGAAGCACTTTCTGACCACCGAGTATCGTCTCAAGAAAAATTAGTTGAACTTCCGGGATTTTTCTAGAATCCTCACCAATTCCCTCCACCTAGATTGTTTGGTTCCAGATTCACTACCTTCATGGAATAATATTAGCTCACAACGCCTGTTCATCATGTTCACCAAAGTATCACACCAACCTCGAAATTGAAATCATCAGACAAAGCTAGCACAGCAAAAGCGGTCAAATTTCGGTCCGCTGTTGGATTGATTGTTGCCAACTCAAAGGATCAAGTACTGGTAGCGAGGCGAAATGACCTGGTAGATCAATGGCAATTCCCTCAAGGTGGAATCAGCCGTCATGAGTCTCCACTTGAAGCTGGTTTGAGAGAATTAGAGGAAGAAACCGGGATTCTGCCTTCTGCAGTAGAGGTGCTGGGGATGACAGAATTTGCTCGTCAATACGATTACCCTCAATGGGCTGATAATGCTAAGTTCCTTAATGCGGGTCAAGAATTAACCTTCATTTTGTTGCGATTTATTGGTTCGTCAGATAGCATTGATGTCCATTGTGTACCACATCCGGAGTTTGATGCTTGGAAGTGGATTGAGTATTGGGAACCTGTAAATTTGATAGTGGACTTCAAGAAGCACGTATATCGAGAAGCTTTGAGCGAGCTCGAACCACTTTTGAAACCCAAAGGATAGTGAATTGCTAGACGCGATGAGTCGGCTAGCACGAGATGTTCTAGTCGAACCAAATTTTGAGAAAGCGGCAGCAATGGCTGTGGCTCGAGTGAGCATGTATCTAGATGTTGATGTATGTGCTTTATACCTACGTGATTCCAATCAAATGAACCTCCGTTTGATTGCTTATGAAGGACCTAATCCCACGCAGGTAGTCAACCAAGAACTTCCTCTAGACAGAGGTTTACCTGGGCTAGTAGCAACACGAGCCGAACCAATCAGAACGGACAATGCACCCGAACATCCTGCACTTGAACTGGTACCCAATATCGACCACGCACCGTTTCAGTCGTTTATGGGTGCTCCCATTGTCTATGACCGAGAATCGATTGGTGTCCTCGTCGTTAGACGAGAATACGATGGGTTTAATGATGAGGAAGAAGGGGTACTGCTCTCTGTCGCCACCAAGCTATCGCCCCGAATCGCAAAAGGCATTGCTCTAGGAGAATCCAGTTCACGTTCAACTCACAAAGGCCGTTCAAAAGAAAAAAAATTCCGTGGAGTACCTGGTTCAGTTGGTTGCACTATTGGGACTGGCTATCTCATACAGCCGGAAGCAAGATTACATGAAGTCCCCGTACGCAATGTAGAAGGCATTGCTGCTGAGATCGAAAAATTTGAGAATGCTCTACACAAGCTACGCCAGCATCATCTTAAGTTGTATGAATCGTTGCAAGACTTGGAGCCCATTGATAGGGAAATCTTCAATGCTCATCTGCACATTCTTGATGATCCTGCCATGATTGAAGAGATTGCTGAAGCGATCAAGGCAGAACAACAGTGGGCACCGAGTGCAATCAAACAGGTGTTTCTCAAGCACATAGACAAGATTCAAGATGTCAATGATGAATATTTGTCAGAGCGAGCAGACATGCTCCGAGACTTGGGACAACAGTTGTTAGCGAAACTCCAAGATATTCAAACTAAGGGACGACACGCTCCTCCAAACAATACGATTTTGGTTGCAGAAGAAGTATCAGCATCGATGATTGCAGAAATCCCAAGCACCAAACTCAAAGGTGTCATATCCAAGAGTGGATCAGCCAACGCCCATACTGCTATATTGGCACGAGCTTTAGGTATACCTGCTGTGATGGGGGCGTGGGATGTTCCCCTTTACGAATCTGACGATGTCCCCATTGCATTGGACGGCACGTTCGGCAACGTCGTTCTTAACCCTAGTAAGAAAACTAAGAGGGTGTTTCGTGATGTGATCGAACAGGGCAAAACGTTTGCTAAAGAACTAGCCGAATTACGTGAATTACCTGCGACCACAAAAGATGGTCACAGAGTGCCGTTGTGGGCGAACATCGGTCTTGCTCACGAGGTTGAACTGTCATTGAACTATGGTGCCGAGGGTATAGGACTCTTCCGCACTGAAATTCCCTTTGCTAGTAGCTCACACTTTCCGACCGAATCTCAGCAAAAAGAAATATATCGCCACCACATGAAAGCGTTTGGCTCAAGACCAGTGACGATGCGCATGTTGGACATCGGTGGAGACAAACAGCTCCCCTACTTCACAATTGATGAGGATAACCCGTACTTGGGCTGGAGAGGGGTGAGAGTCATCCTTGATCATCCAGAGATTTTTCTGGTTCAAGCTCGTGCGATGTTGAAAGCAAATGCTGGTTTACCTTGTCATTTGCGGATCATGCTGCCGATGGTCACCAACTTGGAAGAAATCAATTTTGCAAGAAACTTGATTGATCGCGCGGTTCAGGAAGTTGAAGATGAGGGAGTATCAGTTCGTCGTCCGGAGATCGGTGCGTTGATTGAAGTTCCTGCTCTCATCTTTCAATCCAGACTATTCGCACGCGCCGTTGACTTCATCGCAGTAGGAACCAATGACCTCACTCAGTACATGTTGGCGGTTTCAAGAACCAACCCCCGAGTCGCCAAACTCTATCAAGAATTCCATCCTTCAGTTCTGCGTGCTCTGCGCATTTTGGTCAAAGATACTCACGCAGAAGGTAAACCCATCGGTATTTGTGGTGAGGTTGCGGGAACTGTAGAAGGTGCTATCTTGTTGATCGGAATGGGTTTTGATGTTTTGTCAATGAATGCAACCAACATACCGGTGGTAAAGTGGACACTGCGCAGACTCACCCGGGTTGGTTGTCGTCGGATTTTGAGTAAGGTTCTCCAGATGGAAGATGCCAATTCCATTCTCAAATATGTTCATTCAGAGATGTCAACCGCTGGGCTGAATAAGGTTTTACCCACACACGAGTCCTACCTCAACTAGCTTTTCTGGATTGAAATCCTCTCATTGACGCATCCTAGGGGTGCGCCGAGTGGTCCAAATTGCTGTTCGACTACTTCGATGTAATCTGAACTGATAACCATTGCTGTGCTAGCTCGTGTTCCATACACGTCATCCATGATGAATAGTGAATCGTCCAACTCATACTCTTCCAACGACTGCCTAGTTCCATATTTCGGAGGCTTAATCAGATCTATCAGCGAGTTAGTACTATGAGGTTGTTTGAGTTCGGAGAAACACTTAACCGCGTTCTCAATCCTGGGCGAGTGTTCGTGTAGTACAGAGTTCGAAATGGCGTGAACTCCGGGTTCCAGCACTACCGACTTGGAGTCATAGTTAGACCAAAGAACAAGTTCGTTGCCGTCGTAAACGACGAGATTACATCCTCCGTACAAACCACCCTCTAGTTGTGAACAGTAGTTTGCTGCACTCATGTCTGATACCAAAAATTCTTTAACCAGAACTCCACGAGAAAGTATCCTCTCATCACTGAATACTCTAAGAGGTAGATTGGTAAGGGAAGCAAAGCGACCAGTCTTCGTTACGCCCTGCCATGTACCCTTACCTACTAAATCTCTACCCGCATAAAGATAGTCATAATCGTACCAAAAGTGTGCGGCTGCAGTTGGACGTTCAAAGTGTTCGTCTCGATTTGAAGCAACAATCAAGGGATAGTCCTTGCTTGTCTGATATCCGATTAAGACGATACACATAGGGTTTGTAGAAGGTTCGCTTGAATGAAATTTTTTGATTGCACGGTAGCGACAAGTCGTATCAAAACTAAAGGATGACGGCGTATTAGGTGGTTGAGCTTGCAGCCACTAAGCTACGTCACATGAGAATCAAACCTCTGCAGAGGACATGAATATTGGGTCACAGGATAGCAGAGACTGAATATCCACCTGCTACTGTCTGGAAAATCGCAATGCGGATGCTGCAGAAACATCACGACAGTGTATGCCCTATCGCAGAGCTGCTCATCTAGGGTGAATGCAAAGTCAATGAACTATACACTGACGGTTGACTTCAGCGAGTATTGTGATTTCTTGATCTGTTTGTTCTGAAGATGATGAAGAAAAGTAACTCCTAATTCACATTCGTGCAGCACCGGTACATTCGATAAATTCTTGAACTGAAAGTACGCTTCATCTCTAACCATGTTTTTTGCTACGAGATTCTTGCCTCTCCCAACTAAGAGATTGAATGAATATTACTCCTAGGTTCTTGGGATTGAGTTAATGTAGTGATCAGAGAGTGATAAACACCCCGTTGTTAAAATTTAGTTCATTCTAAAACTGGTACATGCGCTTTAGTGGTCGAGACCGTACCACTGCTTCTATCCTAGTACCAAAGAAGCTATGAATTACCCGATCATTGATCCCGTCATATTCAACATCGGACCCGTTGCATTTCGATGGTACGGACTCGGCTATGTCGTTGCTTTCATTGTCTGTTTTTTACTCGGGAATCGAAGAGTTCGCACTTCCGAGGTCATCACCCAAAATCAATGGTTTGACATTCTGTTTTACTGCATGGTCGGAACTATTGTTGGTGGTCGTCTGGGCTATGTGATTTTCTATGGATGGTCCACGTTTTTGGAAGACCCGCTCTGGGCGCTGCGTCCTTGGGAGGGAGGTATGGCCTTTCATGGTGGGGTGATCGGTGTCGCGCTTGCGATTCTGTTGTGGTGTATGAAAAACAAAATTCAATTCTTTGAAATAACTGACTTTATCACTCCTCTCGTTCCCATAGGTATCGGAATCGGGCGTTTGGGTAACTTTGCAAACACAGAACTGCCTGGTCGCGTCACCGATAGCTTCTTGGGTGTGCACTTTCCTTGTTCATCAGTTCTGGAACTTAATCCCACGTGTATATCCGATTACGAGGAAGTTACCCGACACGTTTCTAGTTTGTATCAAGCTGTGACGGTTGGTGTGATCATTTTCACACTGATGTGGATTTACTCATCAAACCGTCGACTCCTCGGTCGAGTGACTGGGCTGTTCGTATTGCTGATGGGGTTAGGTAGATTTATCACTGAGTTCTTTAGAGAACCCGACCCACAGCTGGGGTTCATTATCGGAAATTGGATGACCATGGGACAACTGTTATCTCTTCCCATGGTTGTTCTTGGGTTAGTACTACTCATTCCAAGCATGAATCGATACTTTCAATGCAGAGCAGTGCATTGAAACAATATTTGGATCTCGTTAACCGAATTTTGGACGAAGGAGAAGAAAAATGTGATCGAACGGGTACAGGCACACTCTCGGTATTCGGTCACCAGTTTCGCGTGAACCTGGAAGAGGGATTCCCTCTTTTGACTACCAAAAAGGTGTTCATCAAGGGAATCATCCACGAACTTTTATGGTTTTTGGCAGGTTCATCCAATATCAAAGACTTGCAGAAACACAACGTACACATTTGGGACGAATGGGCGGATGAAGAAGGCAATCTAGGTCCCGTTTATGGCTACCAATGGCGATTCTGGCCAAGTCCCGATGGTCAATTCATCGATCAGATTTCTCAAGTTATCGAATCCATGAAATCTGATCCATCCTCTCGCCGACATATCGTGTCCGCTTGGAACGTAGCTGATATACCGAAGATGGCTCTTCCCCCGTGCCACATGTTCTTTCAATTCTATGTTGCTAACGGTAGATTGTCTTGCCAACTATACCAAAGAAGTGCTGATGTTTTTCTGGGAGTGCCCTTCAATATTGCTAGCTATGCGTTGTTGACAGAGATGGTCGCACAGGTTACCAATCTAAAGCCGGGGGAATTCATCCACACATTCGGAGACGTTCACCTCTACCTTAATCACATGGAACAAGCTCGCGAGCAAATTAAGCGTGAACCTCTCCCGTTACCCACCTTGAAGCTCAACAAAGAGGTATCCGATATCTTTGCATTCACATACGATGATATTAAAGTCAACAATTACGTGAGTCATCCGCCTATCAAGGGAAGCATAGCAGTCTAACCTACCTTACCTTAAGATGTACATTTCTCTCATTTGGGCGATGACTCGTAATCGCGTCATCGGTAAAGACAATGCCCTACCCTGGAATTTACCCGACGAAATGAAATTCTTCATGGAGACGACTTGGGGAAAACCGGTGATTATGGGAAGACGAACCTACGAAACCCTCCCTTCACTACTCCCTAATCGAGCTAACATCGTGGTAACCACACAAAATCTCGACATTCCAAGGGGAGCGGTAGTTCACTCACTCAATGAAGGACTCTCAGTTGCAGAAAAAATTTGTGAGAAACAGGGTCTAGATGAGTGCTTCGTGATAGGCGGCGCAGGGATCTATGCTGAAGTTTTGGAAAGTGGTCGCGCAGATAGACTCTACGTTACTACGATCGATGCAGAACTATCCGGAGATACCTACTTTCCCCTATACGATACCCAGCCGTGGGCACTGGTTCGAGAAATTGACCATCCTCAAGACGATCAGCACCAATATGCCTACAAGATCCAGATATTCGACCGAAACGTCGGGGATTACTAGTCCCTAAGCAGTTCGTTAATTGAAATTTTCGCTCGAGTCTGTTCGTCTACACGTTTGATAATAACCGCGCAATACAGTCCAGGTAGAGCTTGCCCATCCGGATTTGGATGAGGCAAATTACCCGGAACAACCACTGAATAAGCAGGCACACGACCACGGAAAATTTCTCCAGTCGCTCGGTCAACGATCTTCGTTGATGCCCCAATAAACACCCCCATCGATACCACAGAACCTTGTTCCACAATAACACCTTCAACCACTTCTGAACGTGCACCAATAAAACAGTTGTCTTCGATGATCACCGGAGCAGCTTGCAATGGTTCAAGCACTCCCCCAATACCTACTCCACCTGAAATGTGACAGTTTTCGCCGATTTGAGCACAAGAACCCACTGTTGCCCAAGTGTCGATCATGGCTGCCGCTACCAACATAGGCTCCAACATTCACAAAACTAGGCATCACCACTACACTTGGTGCGATATATGCTGAATGTCGAACATAACTGGGAGGAACCGTCCGGAAACCCTGATTAGTGTAATCGGTTTCATTCCACTCTCTGAATTTGGAAGGGACTTTGTCCCACCAAATCAAACCATCCTCACTAGTGTTTCCGATCTTGCGGTTAGGATAGAGGATGAAGCTAAGAAGGACTGCTTTTTTCAGCCATTCATGAACGACCCAAAATCCGTTTTCCTTCGACGCTACCCGCTCCGCTCCCGAATCTAGAGCTTCCAGTGTTTCATCTACTGCTCGAGAAACTTCTTTGTTGGATTCACTGGAGAGCGAGTTTCGATTCTCCCACGCTTGGTTGATGATTTCTTCGTTTGACATCCAGGCTGATAATATAAGGGCTAAAAGTTAAAGATACGAACTATGCGAATGCTATCGCATCGAATTCATTCTGGGAGTTTATAGGTGATTGTAAAACCACGCGTACGAGGCTTTCTTTGCACCACAGCACATCCCGAGGGTTGTTCAAAAAACATCCGAGAACAGGTGGATTATGTGCGTTCAAAAGATAGTCTCACTGGAATCGACAACGCTTTGGTTGTGGGTTGCTCTGCAGGATTTGGTTTAGCTTCCCGAATTTCTGCGGCTTTTGGCTGTGGGGCGAATACTTACGGGGTCTCACTGGAAAAAGAACCTTCTGAAAAGAAAACAGGTTCAGCGGGATGGTACAACAATCTAGCATTTGATCGTACTGCTCATACAGCGAGATTGGACTCGATTTCGTTCAACGGAGATGCCTTTGCATGGGAAACCAAAAATCGTGTCATCAACGAACTCAAAAAGCAAAATCGAACATTGGATTTGATGGTTTATAGCCTGGCATCACCGGTCCGAGAACATCCTACAACACACCAACTGTACCGTTCTGCTATTAAGCCTATCGGTGCTCCGCTTGAGTCTCGTACCATCAAGTTCGATGTCCTCAAAGAAAAGTACGAAGTCACCACCATCAACATCGAACCTGCGAGCAATGATGAGATCGAATCTACCGTTGCGGTGATGGGTGGTGAAGATTGGCAGATGTGGTGCGATGCTTTAGCAGAAGCCAACGTGCTATCGAAGAATTTCAAAACGATTGCCTATACCTACTTGGGTAACGAACTCACCTGGCCGGTCTATCGGGGCGGGACTCTGGGTAGAGCAAAGGAACACTTGGATCAAACCTGCAAAGAACTCAATGGCAAATATGGTTCAGAAGGCTTTGAAGCTCTCGTTGCGGTACTAAAAGCAGTGGTGACCCAAGCGAGTATGGCGATTCCTGTGGTTCCACTGTACTTTTCGATTTTGTTCCAAGAGATGAAAAAAGCAGGCACTCATGAAGACTGTATCCAACACATCCATCGACTGTTCCAGGAACAGCTCTTTAGTGACCTCCGTCGAGTAGATGATGAAGGTCGGATCCGCATGGACAACTTTGAGTTAGATGATGAAGTGCAGGAACGGGTGGCTCAAAGCTGGGAACAAATCAATACAGACAACATCCGTGCACTCGCTGACATCCGTGGTTTTCGGACTAACTTCCTCAAACTGTTTGGATTTGAGCGCAGCGACGTGGATTACGACCAAGAAGTGGATCCGATGTACCGGGTTGATGTCCAACCGTAGATCCGACACCCGCTTTCTCAAAGCTTGCCGTGGCGAAAAGACAGACTACACACCGATTTGGCTGAATAGACAAGCTGGACGGTATATGCCCGAGTACCGCAAGGTCAAGGGTGATCGAAACAGTTTGGAGTTTTTTACCAATCCCGACCTAGCTGCTCAAGTCACACTGGAGGCTCAACGCATACTTGGTGTCGATGCTGCAATCATGTTTGCAGATTTGCTGCCCATTCTTTGTCCGATGGGACTTGAACTAAGCTACCTACCTGGAGTGGGGCCCAAGTTTGCCAATCCCATCAGATCCCCAACTGATGTGAATCTCTTGAGATGCGCTGAGGCAGAAGATGACTGTGGCTATATCGCTCAAACTATACGCAATATCTTGGATGATTTGCCCAGCGAAATCAGTCTGATTGGCTTTGCTGGTGCACCTTTCACACTAGCAGCTTATGCGATTGAAGGTCAAGGTTCCGTTCACTTTCATCGAGTGAGACAGTACATATACCAAAACCCCGAAAGTTGGAACGAATTACTTGAGAAGATCACGACTTCAGTCATTGACTACGTCAACTTACAAATCACTGCGGGGATTGATGCGATTCAGATATTTGACAGTTGGGTCGGATGTCTCGGCGTTCGTGAATTTGAGACAATGGTTGCTCCACATGTTCGTCGTTTGTTTGGTGAGATAAGGGGTGATGTCCCAAAAATTTACTTTGGAACCGGAAATTCACACCTACTCAAGCAAATGTACGCAACCGGACCTGATTTACTTGCTCTGGATTGGCGTGTGTCGCTAATCCAAACATGGGAAACCATTGGTTGCCATTCCATTCAAGGAAATATGGATCCCCTAGCTCTGTGTGCTGACAAACCAGTGATCGAAGAACACGCACTTGCGATTCTCAGAACGGTGGATGGAAAACCTGGTCATGTCTTTAATTTGGGTCACGGGATCATCCCCCAAACTCCCGTTTCCAACGTCCAACATCTAGTCGAGATTGTTCACAATTTTAGGTAGGTCTTAGCTCCTTCCACAATACTCTCCGATCAGTTGACAGATTGAGTCTATTGCGGGTTGGATTTGACCCTGGTGCAGAAATTCATTGGTTTGATGTGCCTGGTCAATTGAGCCTGGACCGAATACGACCGTGTCTATTCCCATTTGTTGCAAGAATGGTGCTTCGGTGGCAAAAGCAACGGTACCACCCTTTCGACCGGAGATTTTTTCTACTCTACGAAGTAGTCGAGAACTACTGGTGGACTCAAAAGGATCAATCGGAGGTAGCCCCAATCTAATTTGGATGGGGGCATTCAACCGTTCTTCCACTTCATCAATTCGATCTTGGATGCCCTCTATCACTTCGGTATTAGACATTCCCGGCAAGATTCGGCAATCAATGAGTAATTCCGCAGAACTACAGATACGGTTTGCACTATCACCCGCACGTAAACACCCCAAATTGATGGTCGGATAAGGGATTTCAAAATCATTGTGGTGATGCTTGTCTTGGATGTGATTACGAAATTGCACAAGCTCTCCCATGACTTCACACATGACTTCCAGAGCGTTTTGAGATATCGTTGGATTAGAGGAATGACCGCCCTTGCTCTCAAACGAAATCGCCATCGTGAAGATGCCTTTGTGTGCAAAGATTGGCTGTAGAGAAGTGGGTTCGCCTATCACGGCAGCATCTGCGTCTAACGGATGAGTTGCCAACAGCTGTCGCGCTCCTGCCATGGTCGTTTCTTCGTCTGCGGTCACAAGTACGGTTAGTGGTTTGCGTAAATCGGCGAGAGAGAATTGAGCCACACTTTCCAAGACCACAGGAAAGAACCCTTTCATATCGCAAGTTCCGAGCCCATAGTACCGATCTTCTCGGGTAGTTAGCTCGAACGGATCGGTCTGCCACAAGTGAGGGTCACAGGGAACGGTATCTGAGTGGCCAGAAAGCAACAATCCGCCCTCACCTTCCCCTTTTCGAGCGACTAGATTAAACTTTTTCTGATCGGGAAGCGGAATGAGTTCCAGGGTAAACCCAAGGTCTTCTAACCAGTTTGCTAGGTGATCGATGACACCTCGGTTGGAGTGGTCGAGTTCTTTAGAGAGATTGCTGACCGAAGGTGTGCCAACTAATGATCGGAGCATTTCAACGATACTTGGAATGGTCAAGGATTTTTCACCATGAGTTCGATGCAAAAGAACGAAGTGCATTTTGCAAACACGAAAGTAAGATAATGTACTCAAGAAATATAGGATTCCAACTTATGACTGATGCCAAACCAACATTCGCAGATCGGGACGGAACTATCTGGTTCAATGGTGAATTTGTTCCCTGGCGAGACGCAACCGTACATGTGCTCACTCACACTCTCCACTATGGTGTCGGCTGCTTTGAGGGCGTGCGGGCCTATATGACCCCCCATGGTCCGCAAATTTTTCGTCTTCAAGACCACACTCGACGATTATTCGACTCTGCAAAAATCTTGAGAATGCACATCCCCTACTCGTTCGAGACACTCTGTGATGCCCAAATTGAACTCGTGCGCAGAAACGAACTTGAAGAAGGCTATCTACGTCCACTGGTGTTCTTTGGGTCAGAGGAAATGGGTCTCAGAGCACGTGGACTGTCAGTCTGTGTTGCGATTGCTTGTTGGCCATGGCCCAGCTACATGGATCCCGAAAAACAACAAGAAGGTATCCGTGTTCAGACTTCGTCTTACACTCGACACCATGTCAACATAAGCATGTGCAAAGCAAAAGCAGTCGGACATTACATCAACTCGGTACTGGCACTGTCGGAAGCTTTGGATGGCGGATACGACGAAGCACTATTAGTCGACAACGAAGGGTATGTCGCGGAAGGGTCAGGTGAGAACGTGTTTTTGGTAAAAAATAACGTCATTCATACACCAGAGTTGACATCCTGTTTACCCGGCATTACCCGAGACACCATCATGACGTTTGCTGAAGGTCTTGGATTCAAGGTCATAGAACGACGAATCACCCGAGATGAATTCTATATAGCTGATGAGTTCTTTATGACCGGAACTGCTGCAGAGGTGATTGGAATTCGAGAACTAGATGGTAGAGTCATCGGTGAAGGTATGTGCGGTCCGGTCACCAGAAAGATGCAAACCCTGTATTTGGAACAAGTTCGAGGAACGAACAATTTATTCCCCGAGTGGATGACTCCCACTCGAGAGAGTTAGTTAACTGACACTATAGTCGCGACGCTCGCCGTTTCTCATCGTTTTAAATCTACGGTGTACCCAAAAGTACTGACTCGGGTTCTTTCGAACTTCTTCTTCAATGAGAGAGTTGACCGTCGCAGCGTCTTCATGATAGCATTTTGGTTCGGGTGATTCACTGAGTTGGACTGGAGTCAGATTCACCTCCCATATGAGATCGGTGTCGTTGCGGGCATGGCTGAGTAAAACCACTCGGGAGTTGGTTAATCGAGCGATTCGGTAGGGAGTCATCACCGTAGACGCTTCAATCCCAAAAAACGGTGCAAAGCATGCTGCTTTTCGAGTCCCCATGTCTTGGTCAGCTGCAAACCATATCGTTTTACCTTGCTTTAGCTCAGCGAGTACTCCTCTCATATTGGTTGCTAACAGCATCGGGGAGTAATACCGACTTCGTGATCGACTGGCAAAGTGTTCGACTACTGGATTCTTAAACGGTCGGTAGGTTCCACCGTAAGGATATTTGACCGACAGTGCTCCTGCGCATAAATCGAGTGAGGCAAAGTGTGCGCCTAATAGGACAATTCCTTGTCCTTGGGTGTTTTCGAGATGCTCTAGCCCATTGAATTTGACCCGAGGTATGAGCGGTTTGATGCCTCGAAGCCAAACAAAGAGGGTTTCGATGACACTCATTGCGAACGAATCAATCGTTTGATTGGTTAGAGACTCTCGTTCGGAAACTGAAAATTCTGGGAATGTTAATTCGAGGTTCTTTCGCACCACGTTTCGTCGTCGCCGAGCTCTGCTGAAGATGAATCTACCTGCAGACTTGCTGATTCCGTGTTGCCACTTCAGGGGGAGTAAAGTGGTCAACCAAGCGAAGCCAAAAGCAATCCAAATGAGCCAATATCGAGGATGCCACACGTTTTTTCTGACAGCTCTCGTAGCCAGAGGTTATTGAACTTGAAGAATTTCTTCGTGTTCGACGGTTGCTCCCTCTGTAATCCCCACAAGTTTGCTTAATCCAGCATTGATCTCAATCACAAATCGTACAGGAACGTCTGAAGAGATCGAGTCTAAGGAGTGAGGTTCTGTGTTGTGAGCGACCATTTTGATGGTACCATCTGCAGCGACAAACCACATATCAAGAGGGATATAGGTGTTCTTCATCCACATACTGAGGTATCGATCTTCGGTGTAAGCAAAAATCATCGCTTGGTCTAGGGGCAAAAACCGAATATGCATCAATCCCTGGCGCAGATCTTCAGGAGTTTTTACGGTTACTGCTCTAAATTCAGCTTTCGCTCCGTCAACAGTTCGGACGATTAGGGGAGCAACATCTAGTCGATAAAGAGCGGAGTCGATTTGCGCATCTGCAGTCCATTGGGCGACAGGTACACAGAGAAAAATTACTAACGGTACCAACCCAACATTGCGAAATTTGCTCATAGTTCCAGCTCAATCTTTACCCGTAAATCGTATAGGAAACGGCTCCCCATCTCAGAAGGGATTCTCAATCATCATCACAGCCACCGAAAATCTGTTCTACTATATTAGCTAGAGGACACATTGAATAAAATCGCACTGTTATAAAAGAACCAGATTCACGATTAATAGAGGTTGCCCGCTCTTCCATGCGCTAGGAATAGGAATAGATATAGGGTAAACCTGAGGAGAAATTATGAGCAAATCTAATCTTCGAGTTCTGTGGCTTGTAGTTATCGGTGGCTTCTTGTGGGGCAATATCTTGGCTTGGGCACAGGATGAGCAATCTGACGATGCAGACGATGCACAGACGCAAGATGACGAAGATATGGAAATTATCAGCGTAGTCGGTGTTCGTAACCCTAATCGGGCTCTAGAGGATTCAGCAGTTCCTGTCGATGTGATTACTGCATCCAGTCTTACCGAGAATATGGGGGGAACAGATTTGTTGAACCAAGTTGCGAATCAAGTTCCGTCGTTCAACATAGAAGCATTTCCTATTGCTGATGCAGCTACCATTATGAGACCACCTAACATGCGAGGTCTCGCTTCGGATAATACATTGATACTGGTCAATGGAAAACGTCGACATCGTGGCGCAGTGATTGCCCTATTAGGTGGCGGAAAAAATGAAGGTTCACACGGGGTTGACATTAGCGCTATACCCTCCATAGCACTAGATAGAATTGAAGTTCTCAGAGATGGTGCGTCAGCCCAATATGGTTCAGATGCCATTGCGGGTGTGATGAACCTAGTTCTGGTTTCAGATCCCAACGCACGATATGGACAAGTCATGGGTTCGCAAACCCTAGATGGAGACGGTACTACATTGGATGTATCAGGGATCTATGGTTTGCCATTGGGTAACAATGGTGGTTGGCTGACAATTAGTGGCAATTACAACTTTGTAGAACCGACCGTACGAAGTGTTCAACGAACAGACGCAACTGCTTTGATCAGAGCTGGAAACAGCCATGTGCGTCAACCCTTCGCCCAGATCTGGGGGACACCAGAAATTCATTCTGACTTCAAAATCTTTGCGAACGCAGAAATGATTGCCGACAACGGAATGACGATGTACGGTTGGGGTAACGTATCAATGCGCGATGTCGAAGGTGGATTCTTTTTCCGAAATCCAGCAACTCGATCGGGTGTGTTCACCATTGATGACGGTCAAACTGCTTTGATTGCTGATTTAGGTGACGATGACCATGATTGTCCGACCGTTCCCATAGCAAATCAAATGACCCCCGATCCAGACGCGTTAGCACTAGTCAATGCAGATCCGAATTGCTATTCCTTCCTCTCGTTATTCCCCGGTGGATTCACACCTATGTTTGGTGGCGAGGTTCAGGATATGAGCTTTGCTATCGGTTTGAAAGGCTCGGTCATTGGAAATTGGGAATTTGACACCAGTTTCGTTTATGGAAGTAGCACAGTTACCTATTACATGAACAACACTATCAACCCGCAATTAGTAGCGATGAGAGACAATGTCCCAACCTCGTATAAGCCCGGTGAGCATCAGGAAATGGATTGGACTTTTGACTATTCCATGCAAAAAAACCTTACAGTAGCTTCCGGCGCTAGCGATATCCACTTTGCTACGGGCATCGTTGTACGTAGTGAATCGTTTGTTACTGAACGGGGAGAACAGAACTCATGGTTCCGAGATCCTGACATTGCAGCTCAGGGATTTGGAATTGGTTCGAATGGTTTTTCCAGGATTTCCACCTTCATCTGAAGTCGATGAATCACGTCTAAGCTACGCCCTTTGGGTGGATACTGAACAAGATTTAACTTCCAACATCATGGCAACCATGGCAACACGATACGAAGAGTTTGACGACTTTGGTTCATCTCTAGATATCAAAGCAGCCACTCGCATTCGATATACGGACAATGTAATGGTGCGAGCGGGAATGGGAACTGCTTATTCAGCTCCGACTGTGGGTCAAGCTAATATCCGAGTCGTTTCGACCAACTTTCTAGCAAGCGATATTTGCCCTGTTCCCGGCCTACCCTGCCTAACTGACGAAGTCACCATACCACCGACCGATCCAATCGCAGAAATTTTCGGTGGCGAGCGATTGCAACCGGTTCGATCCACAAATGTGTTCTTCGGTGCATTGTTTGTTTACTTGGATGCGGACATCACTCTGGACTATTTCCGCATTGATGTGATTGATCGTCTTGCTAGAACCTCATCAATAAATCTGACTCCTGCGATTTTCAATGAACTCGAACGCCGTGGCGAAGTCATCGACCGAAGCTTGCGTTCAGTACGCTTCTACACCAACGACTTTGATACACGAACTGAGGGGATTGAATTGACCGCAAATCGAAGCGTTAGCATTCGACAGAATCCAACAGACGTAACCTTAACCGCTAGCTGGGTCACGACCACAGTCGAAAACTACAACCCCGCTTTGATTAACGATCAGCGAGTACGTGAGCTCGAGAAAGGGACTCCCAAACTTCGAGTTAATGTCAATGCAGTACATCCCTTCACCGAGAATTTAGTGATGAATGGCCGCCTTCGTTACTACCACAAGATTTGGGAACCCCATTTGTTCTCTGATGCTTTCCCGCTGAATGTTTCAGAATCCTATTTGGTTGACGTAGAGTTTCAGTACCAATTGGATGCCTCCATGTCGTTTACCTTTGGTATCGAAAATCTATTGGATGAAACCCCAACAGGTAATCACTGGGCTGGTGTTGCTGGCTCAAAATATCCCACAACAAGCCCATTCAGCTTTAATGGTGGAGTCGCTTATTTCAGAGCAATTTTTAGCATGTAGACACACCTTACTATCTAAAAAGCCGCTTTTATGTCTTTGCTTCTGTATCGTAAGCTTGGGGAGTGAGTCTTACTGAAATAGTGAATCTAAAATGGATTAGGTAGTCAAATTTGCTGCCTGTCAGCGTTACCCGTATGTCCACTGAACGTTCTGGCTGGTCGGATGCAGCTCAGAAACACATGCAAGTAACCAATCATTGGGAATCGTATAGGCTTAGTGTGTCTTTTTCTGGCTGTTAGCTTACGAAATAAACTGTTCACCGTGATGAAATGAAATTCAACGATCTCATAACACCCATTTGGCACCTAGGACTACTTGCGTTACTTTGCGCTGTTCTAAGCTCTTGCAGTAGCAGAAGTTCATCTCCACCCCAAATTGACGTTTCGATTACTACCACGTCGACACAGCTGCTTGAAGATCCAGCTTCCCTGGGCACTATTGACCTATCTCTTTCAAAAGCAAGTACTCAAACCATAGTCGTCGAGTTAGTCTCCTCGGGATCTGCTACTCTAGCAGTCGATTTTGAATTATCGGAAACCAGTATCACCTTTGAAGCAGGAACCACTACCAAACAGGTTGAGTTAACTCCGGTACTAGATTGGGTAGACGATCCCCAGGAACGCGTTACGCTAGGTCTTCGGATTGCTCAAGGCAATGCGCAAGCATCAGATACTCATTCATCGATCACCATCACTTTAGGTAACGGGACAACTCCAGCTAACTATAAGGAGTTTGTGAGCGCTGACCTACTAGTTTGGACCACCATGGAGTTCAATGAGACTTCACTCGGTTACAACATTTATATACGCAACGACGGCAAAACGACTACTTCACCAACCACGCTTCAATTCGATCTCAGGACAGATTTGCGCGACTCCGGTACCTCTGTACGAAGCGCAACCTGGAATATTCCTGCGATCGATGGGAGAGGGTTCTTCTCTAGATTTCATTCCATTCTGTTGTATTACCTCGAACCCAATACCACGTACTATGGCATTTTTTCTCTAAACCAAACTCCGGAAGAAATTTCTGATGGCTCAAGCTATGGTCAAGATTACGTAGCGTTTCAGACTGGACCCGATGGAACAATCGTATCTCAATGTGAAAAAGACAACCGACAAATGCCGTTTGATGGAGCCGATGAGTTTCTCACACAACAATGGCACCTAGACAACACCGGACAAAATGCGTTTGCATCATCTGGAGGTACTTCAGGCGCAGACTTGCAGATGGACGACACCCTGAGCTCTGGACCTAATGGTGATGGAGTCATAGTAGCCGTGGTTGATACAGGATTAGAGATTTGCCATCCCGATCTAGAATTGAACATTGAAGCTGACTCGTCCTACAACTTTGCGACAGAAAGTCAGTGGATCGGAGCCACTCAATACGATCCCTATAACCCACACGCACTGGGTGATCACGGTACCTCTGTTGCTGGCATCATCGGCAGTATTGCAAACAACGGTATTGGTGGTCGAGGTGTAGCACCCAATGCCAAGATACGGGGTTACAACTTCCTTAGTGCCCAATCATCTGGCCAAGAGAGTTCTTTAGGATTTAGTACGTCCAACCCAGATTCTTCAGATGTCGACATTTTTAATATGTCCTATGGGGTTTCAGGTTATCAGAGGATTTCGTCACCCACTTCGAGCGGCGTGTTTCAGCAGGGTACCGAACAACTCCGAAACGGACTGGGTGCAATCTATGTGAAGTCAGCTGGAAATGGATTTGATGATTGCGTTAGCGTCAGACATGATGTGTCTGAAATTTTAGGTTGCCAATCAGCCAATGGTGATCCCACCAACAACCTACCCTACCTGCTGGTTGTGGGTGGCTTCAATGCTGACGATACCCGAGCAAGCTACAGTTCAGTGGGCAGTAATCTGTGGATTTCTGCACCCTCTGGAGAGTACGGTGGTTCAGACCCCGCAATCATTACTACAGATCAGCAAGGGGTTGAACGCGGCTATACCTACTTAATCGGTCGTGGTTTAGCTTTGGATCGTACCTTGAACTCATACGGAAACTATGTGAGTACCTTTAATGGTACTTCATCAGCCGCCCCGAATACCGCTGGAGCTGTCGCAGTTCTATTATCCCAAAACCCAAATCTAACCTGGAGAGATGTCAAATACATACTCGCTACCACTGCTAGAAAAATCGATCCATTGATTGAGGAATATCGAGTAGCCTTTGGCGATGGAACTCCTCACATTTTGAGGCACGACTGGATCGAAAACGATGCAGGGTACAACTTTCATAATTGGTATGGATTTGGTGCGATTGCATTGGATGATGCTGTAGAAATGGTACGCACCTACCGGGCAAACAGCTTGGGATCTCTGGAGGAATCTTCTTGGTTCCGCCAATCGCAAGGAATAACGATTCCGGACTACGACAGTTCAGGTGTAGAGTCAACAGTCACGATATCAGATTTGCCCACTGATGCGAATGTCGAAGCCGTAGTCATTGAACTCAATGGCTCACATGAGTTTTATCCCGATCTTATGTTCACAGTAGAGTCTCCGAATGGAACTCATAGCATTCTTAACTCTGCATTCAACGACTTCTTGATTCATAGCGAACAGATTAACTGGCGTTTGTTGTCCAACGCGTTCTATGGAGAATCAGTGAATGGTGAATGGAAGTTAAAGGTGGTCGATGCGGCTCCCTCTGATGGAGGTAGGATAACAGATTGGGCGATCAAGATCTACTATGGAACACATCCTGCAGATCTTTAACTAATCGCTTCAAACGCACGTCGTTTGTGAATCTCAAAGAAGATCACGCTGTAAGCTCCGAGCAAACCCAGTAATCCACCACTGACTATGAGTGTGGTCGTGCTCCATAAATCCAGGCCCGCTACCTTCAGGTCACCTCCATAGTTCATCACAAGTTCAGCAATGGGTTGTTCGACGATGTACAAGGAAACGGTGACGATAGCAGCTGCGACAAACCCACCACCCACACCGTATAACAGACCACAGTACAAGAACGGTCGTCGCAGTTGAGAGTCCGGAGCACCCAAGAGCGAGAGCACGCGTAGCTCTTCAAATTTTGATTCAATCGCGAGTCGGACGGTGGTTAGGGTTACCAGGACAACACAAAGTCCAAACAGGGTTCCTACCGTCAGCATGAGCAGAAATACAATGTGGCGTATAGTGTTGAGATTCTTGCTCCATTCAATATCGAGATCGACACTATCTACCCCTTCTTGAGATTGGAACCAATTCAGCAACCGGTTAATTTCACTTTTGGAAGCGCTGGGAGTCTGAATCACAGAAATTGATGCTGGAAGGGGATTATTGGCTAGGGTGTTCAATTCCCCTTCATAACCCGTGATCCGCTGGAACTCAGCAAGAGCCTGATCAGAGGTGGTTAGTTCAAGTTCTTGGACTATCACATGGGTTTGCAGTGAATCAAATACGGATTGAATGGTGCTTTCGTCAGTGGACGGATCAAAGTACACGGTAAAACCAGTGTCTTCTTGAAACTGACTAGAAATCTCGTGAATGTTATGTTGAATCAACCAAAAGCCGGTGGGGAGCGATAGTGCGATTCCAATGAGCAGCCAAACATAAAGAGTACCGATAGCGTGGCGACTCAAATGCTCAAGACTTTGCTTCAAGCTACGCAGACGAATGCGAAGTTGAGCACCAAACTTAAGGGGTTCAGACTTCAGAGGAGTGCTTTCTTGGTCAATTTTCAATAGGCTCAAACGATTTCAACTGCATTTTGCCGTCCGAAATTTCGTAAATGCGCTCGGAGTGCGTTAGCAGTTGTTGTTCATGGGTAGCAATGATGACTGTGGTCCCGAATTCAGGGATCATGTCGAAAAGTGAGAGCACATCCACCGAAAGATCTGGGTCTAAGTTCCCGGTCGGTTCATCCGCAATCAAAATCTTGGGACGATGAGCGATGGCTCTAGCTAAAGACACTCTTTGTCGCTCACCCGTCGATAGTCTGGTAGGCAAAATGTCCGATGCTCCTGCAAGACCTACAACCTTCAGACTTCGTTGTATACGATCCTTGATTTCATTCTTTTTCAACCCGAGAATCCAAAGGGGCATAGCTACGTTTTCGGCTACACTCCGATCTGATGTCAATGCAGAATCTTGGAGTACGATTCCGATGGATTGACGATATTGAGTCATTTCTTTGCGACTGAGTTGAGTGATGTCTACTTTATCAACTATGACTCGTCCAGTCGTAGGTCGAGTGAGTCCGAGCAGAATACGCACCAGCGTGGTCTTTCCTGTACCCGATTTACCCACAATATAGTTGACCGACTGTTCGTCAAATTCAACATTGACGTTATCCAACAGCACCTGGCCGTGCGAAAACTCTTTGTGTACTGCGTCTAGTACGATCTTGCTCAAATTGCGAGTAGTCCGTCCACGTAAGCTACTGGATCAAATGGTTTCAAGGCATCAATACTCTCACCGAGACCAGTGAAATAGAGCGGTAGGTCAGTGACCGAGGGTAGTGCGAGAACCACTCCACCTTTAGCCGTTCCATCTAATTTGGTCAATATGAGGCCTGAAAGATGTACCGTCTCATTGAAGATTTTCGTTTGTTGGATTGCGTTTTGCCCAATCGTCGCATCAAGAACAAGCAGGCATTCATGAGGTGCTCCCGGACAGAGTCGTTGAACGATCCTTCTGATTTTTGCCAACTCATCCATGAGTCCCTGATTGGTTTGTAAACGACCTGCCGTATCAATGATGAGGACATCTACCGATTCATTGATTGCAGTTTGAACTCCGTCATGGACCACTGCAGCTGCATCAGCCCCTTGGGAATGAGCAATAACGGGTACCTCAATGATACTACCCCAACTCTTGAGTTGATCGATAGCAGCAGCTCGAAAGGTATCACCTGCAACAAGCATAACCGTTCGACCAGACTGTTTGATTGAATGTGCTAACTTACCAATGGTGGTGGTTTTGCCCACGCCATTGACCCCTACCACCAAAATCACAAAGGGAGTGGAGTCTGAGATTGCGAATTGTTTTTCGAGAGAGTTTGCTATGCCAAGTAGTTCTTCCCGAAGTGCTTCTTTCAGCTGTTCTGGACTACTGTATTTTTTCTTTTGGGCACTTTTACGCAAGCGATTAACAATCTGTTCTGTAGCTTCAGGACCAATATCAGTGCTGAGCAAACACCCTTCAAGCTCATCAAGTGTGGCCTCGTCTATTGGTCCAGATCTTGCGAATATGCCTTTGATTCGGTCTGCCATTCGAGAGCGTGTTTTGGAGAGTGCGCGGCCAAAGCCTCTCCAACGTTTTGGTTTTTCTTGCGTCTCTTCGGTCATGGTTGCTCAGAATCTCCTCTCAAACGCTCTGAAGAAATGAACATTATCACTTTAGACAGTCAGTTTTGCTTCGAGTTGTAGACTAGTGCACAATTTGCTGACATGAAACATGTCGTTCGCATCATTGCTGGGGATTTAAAGGGACATCACATCCACGTCCCCTCAATGAAATCTTTGCGACCCACGCCAGATCGAATCAAAGAAACCGTGTTTAATTGGTTGGGTTCGTTTGTGAAGGGAGCTAAGGTGCTCGATCTATTCGCGGGATCCGGTTCTTTGGGATTTGAAGCAATTTCTAGAGGTTGTGATCATACTACATTTGTTGAACGACACGCCAAGGCAGCTAAGCATTTGAAGGAGATATGTACTCGATTTAAGGTGACCTCCGATCAAGCGACCATAGTTTGCTCTGATGCTATTTCTTGGCTCCGGAATAACCGTGATCAATGGGATGTTGTATTCGTTGATCCGCCCTTTACACAGGATGAGAGTTATCGAATTGTGCTGAACCTATTGCCTGACCGTCTAAGTCCAGAGGGGGTAGTCTATGTTGAACACAGTCGACGCATTCTCGTCGAAATCGAACCCTTCTCCGTCTGGCGATCTGATATTGTCGGAGAGGTTGAGTTCTTGCTGCTAGAACTTCCGAAACAGGAGCGTTGAGATTTCCCAAAAACTCAATGATTGACTGACTAGACCAAGATTGTGAACAATACTGAACCTGTGTAAACACCTTCTCCACTATCAATCGATGACTTAAACATCAATTGACCTGTGGACTCAACCATATAAAAAGGGTAGCCGTAGTCCACCATCTCCGATACCAAACACAATCTCCAGAATGTGCAGTTTGCTTAGAGAGGCCGTGGTTTCTCACGGTTGATGCAAGATTGTTTCGACATGAATAGTTGAGTGACGGACACAGGTTTAGGTTCTTGAGTTTCTACACTGACAAATCATTAGGTTCTATGAGCAGAGCTCACCTCTACACTGTTCAAGGGATCCAACGATACGAGGAAAGAGACATCATCGCTATTGACAACTATTGGTAGTTTTCTACACAGTATCAATGCTAAAATTTATTCTGAGTCTAACTCTGGAGCACACAGCTTCGTGGGATCCTTCCAGATCCTTAGTCACTTAATCTTCAATTAATGAGTCCAACCTAATGCGCGTTGTCGTTTATCCAGGGAGTTTTAATCCTATCACCTACGGACACATGAACTTAGTTGAGCGCGCTCTAAGGCTCTTTGATCGGGTAGTTGTCGCGATTGGCACGAGTCCAGACAAGAATCTTGAAGAATCAGTCAGAGCACGAGTTGATCTCTGTCGAAATGCCTTATCGGACTATGGTGAATCAGTAAAGGTCGAGAGCTTTCAGGGACTGCTAGTCGACTTTGTGAAAGCACAAGACACTCGGTTTATTCTTCGAGGTTTGAGAACTCTAATGGACTACGAGTACGAGGTTCAGATGCTCGAAATGAACCGTAAGCTCTATCCTAACGTCGAATATGTGCTCCTACCGACTGCAAACACATGGGCGTTTGTTTCTTCTACTCGTGTTCGCGAGATCGCTGCATTGGGGGGAGACGTGTCCGGATTTGTTCATCCTGTCGTTGCGGAGAGTCTAGCTCGACAATACTCTGTCGACTAATCCAGTGCCAGCAAATGAATTCTATTGGTAGACAAGTGATACTCTGGGTTAAAAAATTCTAGAAAGTGGGTTGAAATTTCGCAATCAACTAGACTATGTTGAATTCAAAAGTCAACCGCCTTTTAAACTCTGTAGGAATTGAAAGTTGCTTAACTTCAGCTAGTTGAGTACTTCACCCTTTGGTGTTTCCTGAAACTTCTTTACCGGTTCAGCACTCAGCCAACCAGCTAAACCTCTGACAACCATTTTGCTGTCTATGGGTCTAGAAAGTGATTTCAACGCAATATCCGCTAAGTCATCCAGCTCATCCCTCCGAACCTCTATCAGATGCTTTGCGAACTCCAATGGAAACTCTAGATGAGGTTGGATCGTGAAGACGTGATCGTCGAGACAAATCCCTGCGTTCCGACAAAACGGACTCGATAACCAACATGGGACTCCGGGAGGATCGACGACGACTTGATCTTGGTGGCTACATAGTAGGTTCAAATTCATGCCAACAAGTCTGGGAGGATATTCAAGCGAAAATTTGTGGACACCCACTCCCCATCCTTTTTCTGATTTGCGAACTTCACCCCCGAGTGCGGTAGCTGTAATCTGGTGACCAAAACAAATTCCAACAAGTTTCTTTCGATTCCAGTGTAGGGTCTTGGTCAGTTCGATAAGAGCACCTATCCAGTCTTCATCATCGTAAACGCCATGTCGACTACCGGTGATGAGGTATCCATCACATTCGTCGAGATTCTCAGGGTGTTCTTTTTTTCTAACGTCGTAGATCCGGTACTTGAAGTGTGTGGCTCCAATCTCATTGAACAGATTGATCCACATGTCTTCACTGTCACCAAAGTGATCACGAAGATCCTCGTCAATTTGGTCTGCTTTGAGGATGCCTATAGTTTTTGTCAACATATCGGGTAGTTTTTCTCTGCTATTCTTTTTTTCACATGTTTTTGAAGAGTTTGCAAATCCCTCTAGTGCATCAAACTGAACATTTTGCGTCGATACGTTTGCGCCAAGTCTGAGTCTCTCCCCATCAGTGACATGACCAGAATCATGGATGTGCGACCGATGTCTCCACGATAGCTGCGATCTAACTGGATTATTTTCATGAGACTTTGCAGTGCAGGTTCATACTCCAGCATGTTCGCGTATTGGATAGCTGATTCATAGAGCGCGTCAAGATCTGTTGGATCAGTTCTGAGTGCGTCTGTAAGCACTTCCAGACTTCTCATCCCACCAGCTTCTTCAGCAATCTCTAATCTATTCTGTGGACGGATACGTTCTGGAACGGATTCTGGTATGGCCGCGATGGCCTGTTGCGCCTTTTCGTGTTCACCCATACACACCAAAATGTCAGCTTGTTCGATTAGGAGTTTTGAGTTTTTGGGATCTTCCTGAAGTGATTGATTCACAGAATCCAACGCAGCCCGCCAATTCTTCGAAGCAATTAAATCCTTTAGATCGGATGTCACAGCTTCCTTGCTGGGTCCGATAGAATGTTCAATCCATTGTCTTAAGCTGGATTCAGTTTGAGGTCCGTCTAGTTGTGCAGCAATCGTCCCATTTGAAACCAATCGTATGCTGGGCACACCCTGAATCTGAAGTTGTTGAGCAACTCTAGGATCCTCCGCAACATTCATGTGTGCCACCAGGAATTTTCCCTGATATTGATGTACTAGTAACTCTAGGGTTTGCTTGGTTTCAACCGACTCGGGAATTTGCTGAGCCCAGCACAACACCACCACAGGTAAATCGCGTGAACGCTGTACGACAACCGATTGAAAATTGGCTGAGTTTACCTGGACTGAGTGTTGATTGGCTTGCATAGTTTCTATCTACTGAAGTCGAGAATTTTAGCATTGACTTTAGCAGGACCATCTACAGTGTTCAGTTTCGCACTCAGATTGCACGCCATGGCTACAATGAAAAAATCGTGAAATCTACTCACTGCAAACGAATCTGATGCACTTTATTGTTGCAATAGGGATTGTGTATGTGCTCTTCATGTTTTTGGGCACTTGGGGTCTACTGGTTGGAATACTTGTTGCTTCGAGTTATTTGTCCTTTGTCCCTATGAGAAAACTGAGTACAGCACGACAACGTACGAGCAGTCTGTTTAGGGGGAACGGTCGCAGTTCGAAGTCCGCACAAGATCGTGTGACCATAACTGAAATGGGATTTATCTCATTTTTCCAGATTGCAGGATACGTCTCTAAAGCAGACGGTCTAGTATCCAACCAAGAAATTCGCCAAACCACCGATTTCATGCAACGGTTGTCCCTCACACCCGATCAGAGACAAGTAGCCATTGAAGGATTCAAAGAGGGAAAAAGTCCCGGGTTTGATATCAATCGTTGTTTAGAAAAGCTTAGAAGCTCCTCTGGTATGGGTCAATTTGCCCGTGAGCTTCTGTTTGAAGCTATGGTTAATTTGTCTGCAATCGACAGAATCACCCAAGAAAAAGAAACCGTTCTGTTAGCCTACGCTAGTGCCCTGAACATTAGCAACATGAGAGCGCAGTCCTATATCTCCACACACCAAACCAGCTACTGGAGAGATTCAACTAGTAGTTCTAGGAGTAGTTATCGATCATCAGACTCTGGTTCATATTCGCGTTCTGGCAGTAATCGTGGTTCAGGGATAGGTAAAGAGCAAACCAATAAAGAACTCTCAGACGCATACATCACCCTCGGAGTAAATCCGAAAGATAGCAACGATTCAATCAAACGTGCTTACAAGAAGCTGATTGCTGAAACCCACCCCGACAAATTTATGGGGAAGGATTTACCTCCATTTCTCATTGAGGCCGCCAATGAGAAGGCGAGTGAAGTGAATAAAGCCTGGGACACAATAAAGAAAGCAAGAGCCATTTCCTAATCGTAAGGTAGATATTCAGTAAAAAAAGAATGGCGGAGAGGCAGGGATTCGAACCCTGGGTGCCCAAAGGACACACCTGATTTCGAGTCAGGCCCATTCGACCAACTCTGGCACCTCTCCCTGAAGATTGATTTTATGTTTGGTAGACTGAACCTGCGGTTATGAGCTCAATTCACAATCCCACGGTTTGCGACTTCAATCCAGTCTGTCCCCTCTTCTTGAGTCGCAATCACCACATCCATATCAGATCGCAACCATCCAAACTTTTTCTCGACGATCTCGGGTTTATTGTTCGTCTTGCTGAGATGTCCGAGAACTAAGGAACGCATTCGCGAGTGTTTGACTAACCGAACGAAGACTGCAGTTTGATCATTAGACAAGTGACCTAAATCACCAGCGATTCTCCGCTTGAGATGCGTGGGATAAGGTCCATTCCTAAGCATCCATTCATCATGGTTTGCTTCTACAAACAGCGTGTCGCACTCGTGATACCAATAGAGCAAGTGATCTGAAACTGTACCCACATCGGTCAAGATACCAAACCGTTCGCCGTCACCCTGAACAATAAACTGTGAGGGTTCTTCAGCATCGTGAAGAACCTTGACTGGGAATATATCCATTTGTCCCACAGCCACTGGTTCACCGTAGGTGAGTTCTACCGTGTTGGAAGGGACAATGTCTAATTTTGATAGTGTGCCGGGCGTTCCCATGATTTTGGTTCCGAACTTTCGTGCAAATGTTGCCACTCCATTCTTGTGATCGCTGTGTTCATGGGTTACAAAGATCGCAATGATGGATTCAGGATCGACACCTTTGGTCTCCAGTCGCCTTACCGTCTCTTTGCAACTGAAACCACAATCGATCAAAAACGATGCCTCACTGTCTTGCATCACGGTACAGTTACCGCTACTCCCACTACCTAATGAGGCAAATCGCATTCAATCAATCTCTAGAATGCGTGAATTGCTATACCGCAAACTCTCGCAAGATACGTAGTATTTCTTGAACAAATTCAATCGTTAACTCTTTATCTTCATCGATAGAGGTAAGAGTAACGTCGTGTCCATCGCCAGACTTCAGGACATTGATGTGAATGGTTGTGGGGTTTGCTCTATCTCCACCCGGACGGAGAGTGATAATCCGAACAAACCAGTTTCGTTTTCGTTCGTTGAGAATTTCATCGGAGACTTGAACTACAAAGTACCCATCTTTAGAACTAGATTCATCAACAGAAACCTCAAAATCTGCGTTATTCAAAGCTCTTTGAATCGTAGCCCATGAACGTTGAAAATCAATGTTCAGGTGCAGGAACGGGTACCCCTCACCGTCAGTTTGAATCTCTGCTTTGGCTGGCAAATTAATTTGGCGGATACGTTCAGAAATGATTCCACCATATTTTGCTGCATCGTATCGAGCCAAGGTTTCCAGAATCTTCTCTTCGATTTCAAAATGGGTAGATTGCTCTGGCCATTCCAACTCACTTTCGTCTATTAGTTCAGCTGAGTTGATGAAACGAATGTGAACTTCAGAAGAATCTTGTCTTATTCCATTTTCCAGCTTCATAGCTATCCAGTCTTTACCGTTGGATAAGTTGACAGTCGATTTTGCTGTTTCGATTTGGTTAATGACTGATTCTGGACCTGGATTTTCGTACTCAATCACCTGGGTAAAAACTAACCCCTCGTTGATCTTTTCGATTCGTGATTCGATTCCCTGATCTTGCAGCCATTGAAGAATCACAGGCCATACCGTTTCTGGTTTGCGCTGGACGACCATCCAACCGCGTTGACCTAGTTTTTGGATACGAATGAGATCGGGGTTTGCATCCCCAACTATGGGTACAGGTCGAGGTGCTTCATTGGGAAATGTCTGAGGAAGCGGACGTTCTTCAATATTGGGAATCACCCAAGCATCTTCGATATCCAGTGGATCCATGTGATCAGGAACGACTAATTCTGGTGTACTCTGAATATCCCGGTAGTCTCCGGGACTAACGAATGGAGAATCGGATCGATCATAGCGGGAACAGCTAGCAATCAACACCAAGGTGAACGCGGTCACGAGAACAAGTGAAGAATTTCTGGTCATGTCACTCACAATCCTGAAAGAGCCGCAGACACAGTCTTTTGGCGATCCTCGGACAATTCTATTAAGGGTAATCGGATACCGGGTTCGATACGTCCCATAGCGCAGAGTGCCCATTTTGCAGGAATCGGGTTTGTATCTACGAACATAGCTGCGTGCATGGGTTGCAATTTTGCATCTAACTGTTTTGCTTCCCTGGTGTTGCCTGACAGGTAACTATCACAAAACTGAGCCATGAGTCTGGGCTGGACGTTTGCGGTCACCGATATGGTTCCCACCGCACCATAGTTCATCATTTCTAACGTTTGTGCATCTTCTCCTGATAGGACTATAAAGTCGTCGTTGACTAGTTTTTTGATTTCCTTGACTCTACTTGGATGTCCGCAAGCCTCTTTAATTCCAATGATCCGCTCATTTGATGCTAGACGACCGACCGTTTGTGCTGAAAGGTCACATGCGGTCCTTGAAGGGACGTTGTACATGACGATGGGCAGGTCTACCGCATCAGCTATAGCACTATAGTGTCGATAGAGTCCTTCTTGATTAGGTTTGTTGTAGTAAGGAGTCACAACAAGGCAGGCTTTTGCGCCTACGTCTTTTGCTTTTTGAGTAAGCTGAACAGACTCCTGTGTCGAATTGGAACCTGTTCCCGCAATCACGGGAACCTTTCTCTTAGCTCTCTTGACCGTTGCTGCAATGACTTGAGTGTGTTCCTGGTGCGTTAGCGTTGCAGACTCACCAGTAGTTCCGACCGAGACTAGGCCATGGGTTCCGGATTCGATGTGCCAATCTATGAGTGCATTCAGTGCCGACCAATCGATATCACCATTGAGTTTCATGGGTGTGACCAGCGCGACAATACTACCTTTAAACATATGATTCCTTAAACATTCGCATCAAACCATTCATTCTGTAGATTCCTCAACCTGCTTTACGGTTGGCCAAGAATTTACGAGTGCTTTAATAAGAATGGCGAGTGGGATGGCAAAAAACAACCCCCAGATACCCCAAAGTCCACCAAAAACGAGCACCGAAGTGATGATGGCGAGTGGATGTAACTTAACGACCTCTGCAAACAGAAGCGGGACTAGCAGATTTCCGTCGAGTGCTTGAATGACCGTGTATGCAATGACAATCCAGAAAAATTGAGCACTCATGCCGAACTGCAGCATAGCTACCGCAACAACCGGAATGGTGACTAGGGCTGCTCCGATGAACGGGATGATAACCGAAAGACCTACTAGCAACGACAGGAGAGCCGCATACTGGAGCCCCAGAATTAGGAATACGACATAGGTCACACATCCGACAATCAGAATCTCGAGAAACTTACCCCGGATATAACTCCCAATCTGGACAGTGATTTCGTGTCCCATTTGGCGCATCACTGGGCGTTTTTGGGGCAAGAATCGCTCCATATACTTCACTAGTACCTGGCGATCTTTTAGAAAGAAAAAAGTTGCAATGGGAACCAATACCACGAAGATAAAAACTGCAATTACATTGGGTATTTGTTCAAAAATCCAAGTAGCGATACCGACACTCGATTCACTCAATCCCGCTCGAAGTTGGATGGCGATGTCATCTGCAAATTCTGTGGGTACGAGCGTTGGGTTTTGTTCACTAAGGTCATTGAGTGCGTTACGAATTACATTCGCAAGTCGAGGTAATTGATCGACGGTATCTTGCAACTGAGTCCAAACTACGGGTAGCACAACGATGACGAGTGCAACAAATCCACCCAGAAAGATCAGTAACGTGATCACAATCCCCAATAGACGTGGGAAACGCCAGCGCACCAACAAATCCACCAATCCTTGGAGCACATAAGCGAAGACAAAGCCGATTAATATTGGGGTCAGATATTTGCCAATCGTCAGCACTAGAACTAAGGCAACTAAGAAGAACACCAACATATAGATGGACTCGGTGTTAGAGAAGTGGCGGTTGAACCACTCTCGAGCGACTTGGACTATTTGCACGAATACTTAGACATTCTTTTGTATGAGATAGACAAATTCTCCATTGTTTTCAGTTGCTTCGAGCACGGAATGTCTACTCTGGAGAGAAAAAACCTGAAAGTCTTTCTTCGAACCTGGATCGGTTGCAATCACTTTTAACCTACCACCGGTCGGGATATCTTTCAGAGCTTTCTTTGCCTTCAGCAGAGGCATGGGACACTGAAGCCCCCGTACGTCGAGGACGACTACTTCGTTATCCAATAGAGATAGGGAATTCCACTGTTCTATCTATGACAAATTTTGAGCAGTTTTGCTCCATGAATCAGGTTAAAATACGGGTGATCACGCACTTTTCGTGCAATCTTAGGTCTAATGGCAAGTCTACAGTATAGAGTGAGAGTAATATTCTTCAATATGGGTTCCAGAATCGCGCTAATTTTTGTAGCAGCCTCCATAACTTCCTTTGCGCTAGGTCAACCGAGCGAATTTGAGCCACTGCCGGATCTCGGTGACCGGGAATCTGCCTCAGCTCCTTCGTTCGAGGAAGAAAGGGTGGGAGAACAACTGATGATGCAAATTCGACGGTTTATTCCGACAGTCAGTGATCCCATACTCAAGTATTTTGTTAAAACCAATTTGTACACGTTAGCAGAACATTCAGATCTTACGACAACTGATTTAAATTATTTCATCATCGCCTCAGATGAACTCAACGCATTTGCTGCACCTGGGGAGATTATTGGAATCAATTTGGGATTGTTCACATTTGCAGAGGATGTCCACCAATTTTCCTCGGTTGTTGCTCACGAGCTAGCACACCTCAGTCAGCGACACTACGCTAGACGAGAGGAACATGATCGCCAACTGTGGTACCAAGAGATGCTAGGTTACTTAGCCAGCGCTGCGATATTGGCAGCAGGAGGCAGAGACGCATTCTTGGGTGGATTAGCTGTGAACAGTCATATGAGTGACGCGATAGGCTTTAGTTATAGCCGATCCCAAGAACATGAAGCAGATCGAATTGGATTCAATTCACTCACCAAAGCAGGTTTTGACCCACAGGGCGCAGTGAACATGTTTAGGCGAATGAAAGATCACTATCGCTATGACATGGAATCGTCTCACTACGACTTTTTGCGAACTCACCCGGTCACCGATGATCGTATTTCTGATTTACGTTCGATGGTTGGTGAAGAAACTGAACACAACGCACAAGCAGTCTCTATTGCTACAGTAGCTGCCGAGTACCAGTTAATGCGAGTACGAGTGGCGCACCGTCAATTCATCACCGCAAAAGAAGCTATGGAACACGCAAATTCTCTCGAAGGAGAATCGATAGCCGACAAGTACGACATTGCATTAGCTTTAGTGCGAAACGAAGAGTACATCCGAGCTATCGAGCTAATGGAAGATGTTCTCTACGAGATGCCCAATAGCATCTTGGTCATCGCTTGTTTTGCTGATTTATTGGTAGACGCGGGTCAAGCTGAAAGAGCTCTAAGGATTTTGGACAATGCGTTATCTGATACGCCACGTAGCGAACCATTGACAGTCGTCAAAGCTAAAGCTCTGAGGAAACTAGAGAGATATGCAGCTGCTACCCGTTTGTTCCGCAAACTAGTTCAACAATCCAGTGAGGACATTGATTTGTGGTTTGAGCTTGCCGAAACAGCTGGGCAAGCGAAAGACATTCACCAAGTTCATCGAGCGCGAGCTGAGTTCTATGCCTTGCGAGGTCAATACGGTGAAGCGATTCAAAATCTTCAGTACGCAAAGCAACACAACACTGGCAAGAGTGAACGCGTTATCGAAATCAACGAAATAGCTCTGGATCAGAGAATCAAGGAAATGCGAGAAGCAGCTGAACTAGCTGGTGCCGAGATCTAACTCTCAAGAGAGTCAGTCAGAGCGAAGCTCTCACACTCCTAAACTGAAATCCAGCATTCTTTGCAAGGGAACCATCGCTTTGCGTCCTACTTCTGGATCGATCAGAATTTCGTTATCCATGGACTCAAGTGCGTGCTTCAGCGTTTTGAGTTCATTCATCGCCATCCAAGGACAGTGTGCACAACTCTTGCAGGTTGCACCCTCTCCCGACGTAGGAGCTTCTATAAACCTCTTTGTGGGCTCTGCTTTCCTTAACTGATGAAAGAGTCCACGATCTGTGGCGACGATAAACGTGTCATTGGGTAGCTCTGAAGCTGCTCTGAGGATTTGACTGGTAGAACCGACGCAGTCCGCTAAATCAATCACTGCAGCAGGTGATTCAGGATGAACCAATACCCCCGCATCGGGATAGACCTTTTTCATGTCGATAAGAGCTTGGTACTTAAACTCTTCGTGAACGATACAAGCACCCGTCCATAAAAGCATGTCTGCACCCGTTTGCTGTGCGATGTATCGGCCTAAGTGTTTGTCGGGTGCCCACAGAATTTTCTCACCCATGAGGTTTAGGTGTGCTACGATTTTGAGACCCACGCTAGAAGTAACCACCCAGTCTGAGAGAGCTTTGACCTGTGTTGAGGTGTTCGCGTAAACGACTACCGTCCGATCTGGATGTTCGCTACAGAATGCATCAAATTCATCAGGAGGACATCCCAAATCTAGCGAACACTCGGCTTTCAAGGTTGGCATGAGGACGGTTTTGTTTGGCGATAGGATCTTTGCAGTTTCGCCCATAAATCGGACTCCTGCAATGACCAGTACTTGGGCATCGTGATCACGTCCAAACCGAGCCATTTCCAATGAGTCAGAAACACAACCACCAGTTTCAAGAGCAATATCCTGGACAGTCCCGTCTACGTAGTAATGGGCTACTAACACTGCGTTGCGTTTCTTGAGTAGTGCTGCTATCTCGTGTTTGAGGGACTCAGTCTCGAACGAATCCAGTGTCTCGGGTACAAAGACCGGAACTTCCGTCGGGGGGAGTGAGTAATCTCTGGTGTAATCTAGCATGTTTACTGATTGTTCAATACAATAATGATTAATGAGTGAATGAGTGATTTCGACATCATGAATTGTATGTGGAAACTCATTTACCTCTGCTCAAACCAGGTACGAGGCATGTGTTGCCCACCTATAATTTACTGTGAATTTACGAGTTGAGTTGAGTTGACTCGACCGTCAGACTTGAAATGAGCAATATCACCTCAATCGGTAAGTTATTGCTCTAATTTTTATCTAGATAGGAGAACAAATTGGGATTATTGGACGGAAAGGTAGCGCTGGTCACGGGAGCTGGCGGAGGTCTGGGAAGAGCCCACTCGCTATTGCTTGCCAAAGAAGGTGCACAGGTTGTCGTTAACGACTTAGGTGGCGCACCCGACGGTACGGGTGCTGGCACCAGCATGGCTGACTCAGTAGTAAAGGAAATCACCGATGCTGGAGGCGAAGCGGTTGCAAATTACGGCAACGTAGCAAACAAAGAAGATGCAAAAGGAATGATTGTGAGTGCCGTGGACACATTCGGAAAACTTGATATTCTGATCGCTAACGCAGGTATTCTTCGTGACAAAACGTTCAAAAAAATGACCGATGAAATGTGGGACGTTGTCATCGATGTCCACCTACGGGGAACCTATCTCTGTACCAAAGCAGCTTACGATCAAATGCTGGAACAAGGTCACGGCGGTCGAATCGTAGTAACTAGCTCCACGTCGGGGCTATTGGGTAACTTTGGTCAAACTAACTATGGCGCGGCGAAAGCCGGAATAGCGGGAATGTCTCGATGTTTATATCTTGAAGGGATGAAATACGGTGTCACCGTCAACATACTCGCACCCGTTGCTACTTCTCGATTGACTGAAGACATTTTCAGTGAAGAAATCAAGAAACAACGACCCCCAGAAAAAGTATCACCGATGGTGGTTTGGCTGTGTACCGATGCTGCGAAGGATGTGACCGGGCGCACTTGGCTGGTAGCTGGAAATCGCGTATCGCTGTTAAGTTGGGACTTGCAACCTAAGGCGGATCGGTCAGCAGATCAGAGTCCTTGGAATGTCGAAGAATTAGGAAACGAGATACTGAAAGACATGGACTCTTGGCCCACCATCAATCCCTTGATGGCATGAGGTCATAGAGTAGTCTGAATTTCGGTTGTCCGATGGTAACTTCTGATATCAAGAAAACTGATTAAATCGAAAAATCAGTCTACTCTAGCCCCAGTATCAGTAGGATCCTTTCAAGGTGGCTGTCTAAAATACGCTCCTCGTATGGGGGTCGTTAGCTCAGCTGGTAGAGCACCGGGCTTTTAACCCGTGAGTCCTGGGTTCGAGTCCCAGACGACCCACCACTTATTGTCCCGATATCGAATTCCAACCAATCTGGTCCCTATCCCTATAATCCAACGACCAGAAACAACCCAGCGAACAAGTTGCATCCTCCCCTAGTCGTTGCAAATTGGAAGATGAACGGATCGCTCGGCTTGTGTCGCGAGTTCTCGAGTAGGTTGAGAAAGCCTGTTGGAGTTGAGACTTGGATCGCACCGCCTCAGGTCTATCTAGCAGAGCTGGTTTCAGACCAGAAACTATGTCAATTTGTCAGATTTGGCTTGCAAAATATTCATGAAGCTGAGAAAGGTGCCTACACTGGCGAAGTATCCGCTGCCATGGCTAAAGATACGGGAGCGACTTTCACAATCATCGGGCACTCCGAACGAAGAACTCTGTTGGGAGAAACAGACGAGATCATAGCAAAGAAACTACAAAGATGCTTCAGTACTGGTTTGACCCCCATACTTTGTGTGGGCGAATCGCTGTCTGAAAGGGAGAACGGAAAAGCCTATGATGTCGTTGAAAATCAAATCAATCAAGCATTGAAAGAGTGTGATTTATCGAAAGAAACAGTGACCATTGCGTATGAACCGGTATGGGCGATTGGAACTGGGATATCAGCAACACCAGAAGATGCTGAAGCCATGCACTCACACATTCAATCAATCATGAGAAAGCGAACCACTCACCAAGGACGGATTCTGTACGGCGGAAGCGTAAAACCTGAAACTGCCGGAGATTTAATCAGACAACCCAGCATCCATGGATTCCTGGTCGGAAATGCCTCACTGAAACCAGAATCTTTGAATGCAATCTGCACCACTGTTAGTGAAAATTAGGAAATATGGAACTATTTGAAACAATCCTGTTAATACTCTTGGTCCTCATCTGCGGTTCACTGGGCGCGCTCGTACTCATCCAACAGAGTCGAGGCTCAGATATCGGAGCAGCATTCGGGAGCGGTGCAGCAAACACCATCTTTGGTTCGACCGGTGCAACCCCATTTTTGGTCAAATTAACAGCGATTATGGCAATATCATTCTTTGCCATTACTTTTGGGCTTGCCTTTTCAGCCAATGAAAAAGCTAAGTCAACCGGACAATATGACTTCGGTGACCTCCCAGAAACTACGACAGACGATGAATTGTTGGACTTTGATCTCACAATGCCTTTAGAGGAAGTCACTGACTCAACCGACGAGTCAGACTCTCAAGACACAACCGATCAAGGTGACCAGCCGCCAATCGAACCAGAAAATGGATCCCATGACGATGCGGGAGATGAACTTCCAAGGCTTGATGAAGTCGAAGAAACACCTACCGAAGCCTCTGACCCAAACGCGGGAGATGAACTTCCAGAAATCTAAGTGATCAACCGAGCACACTGAGATGCCTCGCATCAACGAACGACCCATCATTTCCCGCTAACACCCTCAAGTGATTAGCATAACCCTTCATACGGCACGGATGATTCATCTTATGAAATAATCGCAAGCCGAAGTGGTGAAATTGGTAGACACGCCACCTTGAGGGGGTGGTGGGCTTATGCCCGTGGAGGTTCGAGTCCTCTCTTCGGCACCAACTCAGAACGCTCACACTACTCTTAAAGTGTACGATAGATTTAACCGATCCAAAGGTTGGTTAGTGGTATTTTTTGCTCTCAAGCCATCTGAATCGTATAATACTGCCCAGGCTGATGCGGGGTGGAGCAGTTGGTAGCTCAATGGGCTCATAACCCATAGGTCGAAGGTTCGAATCCTTCCCCCGCTACCAAAGATGATCATTGTATTGAAGTTGTGGTAAATCAAACCTAAAGCTTAGATCATCCAGTGTTTGCAACTCGCATCGGACGATGGGAGGCGCACGCACTTCTTTGACTTGATCTGTGCCCGTAATATGGGCGCAAACTCCCAATTAATTTCGTACGCCGACCAGGTTAGTCACGGTCCAGTGCCCACTAGAGCTCAAACTGGTTGCTAGACTTGAGCTAATCCCAACCAGTGCAATGAAAGAGTAGAAGTGAGAGTGGCCAACAACGTACGTACCTCGAATCTAGAGCAGTTGCTCAGACCCACGGTCGAAGCTATGGGATTCGAGATTTGGGGTGTCGACTATACCTCATACAAGAATCACTCTAACTTGTGTGTGTTTATTGACTCCTCTGCAGGAATTACTGTTGATGACTGTGCTAATGTGAGCAATCAAATTGACGCAGTCTTGGAAGTCGAGACTCATCTTCCCACCAACATGACTCTGCAAGTTTCGTCGCCTGGTATGGACCGAATCCTGTTCAATACCGAACATTACCAGCGAACCATTGGCGAAGAACTCGACATTCGACTTGCTTGGCCCAAAGAAGGCAGAACTCATCTACGCGGTCGACTTGTATCTTGCGACGATGAACAATTCACAATAGAAGAAAACGACAACGAGAAAGTTGTTGTAAAGTTTGCTGAAGTGCGGAGAACCCGCATCGTACCTAACTTGGATGAAATACCCCGATGAATTTCAAAGAAATTAGTGCTGCAGTTGAATCCGTTTCCAACGAAAAAGGAATTGCTAAAGATGTCGTATTTTCAGCTATAGAGTCTGCTTTAGCTACTGCTACCAAACGTCGAACTCGCGAAGACGCAGAGTTTAGAGTGTCCATCGACTGGGACCAGTCACGATGCAATACTTTTCGTGTATGGAAAGTCGTTGATCCAGACCAAATGTTGACCGAAGAACTAGATGGTACAACCTTGGATGATGGGGATGATGACTGGCGAAACTTAGTTTTCAATCCCGACGCACACCTCACCCTTGAACAGGCTAAAGAGAAAGATCCCAATCTAGAGCTTGGAGATAACTGGGAAGAACCCTGGCACACCCTCGATCATGGTCGTATCATGGCTCAAATCGTGAGACAAGTGATCTTCCAAAAGGTGCGCGAGGCAGAACGTAATCGAATCGCGGAAGAGTATCGGTCTAGTGTCGGCAAATTAGTCAGTGGCACTGTCAAACGGATCGGCAAAGATTTCACCGTCGTTGAACTAGGATCAAACGTTGAAGCCATCATCTTCAAAGATCAGTTGATTCAACGACAGCACTATCGTGTTGGGGACCGCATTCGAGCATATCTAGTCAGAATCGATACCGACAACAAAGGTCCACAACTTGTACTGTCTCGAACATGCACGGAAATGCTCGTAGAGTTGTTCAAACTAGAAGTACCTGAAATCGCCGAAGATGTCATCGAAATTCGAGCTACTGGTCGTATCCCCGGACAACGTGCAAAAGTAGCTGTCACCACAAACGATGGACGGATCGAGGCAGTGGGCGCATGTGTGGGTATGCGTGGATCCAGAGTTCAAGCAGTCTCAACTGAACTAGCTAACGAGCGAGTCGATGTGTTGATGTGGAGTCCCGATCCTGCGCAACTGGTCATCAATGCGATGAGTCCAGCAGTTATCGAGCAGATCATAAAAGACGAAGACTTGCATTCCATGGACATCCTAGTTCGTCCAGAACACCATGCTACTGCGATTGGTACCAATGGTGAAAACGTTCGCCTAGCCAGTGAACTCACAGGTTGGCGACTGAATATCCGAAGTTTTGATGAAGTCATCAAAGAACAGGAAGAGAGAGAGCAAAAGCTGGTTTCCATGTTCATCGAAAAATTAGAAGTGGACGAAGATCTAGCTCAAGTACTCATTGAAGAGAACTTTAACTCATTGGAAGAGATCGCTTATTGTGAGATCGATGAAATGCTTGCTATCGAAGGCTTTTCCGATGAAATTGTTGAGATTCTCAGAAGCAGAGCAGAAACAGCATTAGAAGAAGCTGTGGAGTCTGGCGATATTGATGAAACACAAGCTAACGCTCCGACCATCGGTCTTGTCAACCTAAAGGGGATGAATGACGCACTGGCATGGAGGTTTGCTTCCCAAGGTATCCGCACAGTCGAAGATTTGGCTGATTTAGCGATCCCAGATGTGTTGGATTTAGAAATCGGGGTGGATGCTGAATTTGCAGGTCAACTCATCATGACTGCACGAGAACCGCTTTGGTCAGATACATCTGAAAAACAACCCACCACTGACTAACAATAAAAAAAATGGAAACCCAAGTAGACAATACCGTCGCTGATGTCGCAGGACGACTCAAGGTAGATGTCAATAGACTCCTAGGTTTCATCAAGGACGCGGGGCTACCACACGGTAGCTCAACAGATGAGTTTTCCAGTGGCGATATGCAAACGCTCCAAGCGCACTTACTCAAGAGACAAAAAAGTGCCGGAGCTAAAACTGCTGAAGCTACCCCAACCGTTGACAATGATAGCAGTGCAGCTTCACGAACCGCGGGTCTCGGATTAAGACCCGGTCAACAAGCCACAGGTCTAGGTGCAACACTCAGTCGTCGTGGAGGAACTCTCAGCGTACAAAGGACTCCTGGTGCCAAGGTCAAGGTTGCAACCGTACGTCGACGGCGATTGGTCAAACCTGCTTCTGGAAAGACCTCAGAGCAAGAGACTGCGACAGAAGCACTCAAACAAGCTACCGCTAAACAAGCGGAGCAGCCAGGAGAATTAAAGGCTAAGTCACCTGCCAAAGCTCCCACTGCGAAGAAAATTGCACCAGCCGCCCAAGCGCCCAAGCAAGCCAAATCACAACTTCAGGTTGAAACCGAAAAGAACCGTCGAGAAGAAAAAAAGCGACGTGAAGCTGAAACCGAAGTTAGAAAACGACAACAAAAACGTACTGCTGAAATCAAACAAGCAAAAGACGATGAGCAGTTACGAAAGGCACAAGCGAAACTCGTTGAAAGTCAAGCAGAAGCGGAACGACAACAACGCGAAATTGAGCGTATGCGCCAAGAAGCACGCGAGGCAGCCGCTCTCGCTGAATCAGAATTTATCTCTAGTGCAAAAAGCGGTCCAAAACGAGGCAAAGACGATAAAGGCTCACGCTCCGGTCGACGAACACTCCAAGGTACATCCCTAGGTAGACGCAAGAAACCATCTGGATTATCTCTGGATCGACTGGGGGTAAGACGACGCAAGAAAGCACAGGCCTTAGATATCGAAAAACAAGGAGGAGAGTTCTCGCGCCCGGTCAAAAAAATCGTTCGAGATGTCGATATTTCCGATGCTATTTTGGTGGGCGATTTAGCTCGTCGAATGTCTGTGAAAGCAGGCGAGGTCATCAAGACTCTCATGAACATGGGAGAAATGGTCACCATAAACCAGACAATCGACCAAGACACTGCTGTACTGGTAGTCGAAGAAATGGGGCACCGAGTCAAGTTGGTTTCTGCCGATCCAGCTGAAGAAGAACTCGTCCTTTCTCAAAAACTGGAAGGCGAAGAAAAGAAACGATGCCCAGTGGTCACAGTAATGGGACACGTCGATCACGGTAAGACCTCACTGCTCGACTACATTCGTAAAACCCACGTCGTCAACGACGAAAAAGGCGGTATCACTCAGCATATCGGTGCTTATCACGTCGAAACTGAACACGGTGCCATCACCTTCCTTGATACTCCGGGCCATGCTGCATTTTCCGCAATGCGTGCACGAGGTGCTGTTGCGACCGATATTGCCGTAATAGCGTGTGCAGCCGACGATGGTGTTATGCCACAGACTGTGGAAGCAGTCCAGCACGCCAAAGCCGCCGAAGTACCCATCATTGTTGCAGTCAACAAGATGGATCTACCCAGTGCTGATCCAGATCGAGTTCGAACCGAAATGAACGCTATCGGTGTGATTCCCGATGATTGGGGGGGCAATGCACAGTTTGTGAATGTATCTGCGACAACGGGTGACGGGATTGATGATTTACTTTCTGCTATCACCCTCCTTTCGGAAGTAGAAGAATTTAGTGCTGTGTTTGAAGGAAAAGCACAAGGTATAGTCGTGGAGAGTAAATTAGATCGTGGGAGAGGGCCTCTTGCAACCGTACTCATTCAAAACGGTACTCTAAAGAAAGGTGACGTAGTCCTAGCAGGTGAATGCTACGGTAGAGTTCGTTCTCTCATCAACGATCAAGGTAAAGTCATCACTGAAGCTGGACCATCTATCCCAGTTGAAATTCTTGGATTAAACGGTGCTCCAGTCGCAGGTGATTCATTTAATGTCACCATAGATGAGAAACAAGCCCGTCAGTTGGCAGATGCACGCCTAGCGAAGAACCAAAAGAAACTCACCTCTCAAAGACAAAGCCAACGACTCGAAAACATGTTTGCGGGTCTGGGTAAAGGTGAAAAACGCATCCTGAAAATCATCCTCAAAGCGGATGTCCGAGGTTCACTCGAAGCAATCTCCCAAGCTTGCGAAGACATCGGAAACGACGAGGTTGCAGTACAAATACTCGGTTCAGGTGTCGGTGGAATCACCGAGTCAGATGCAAACATGGCCCAAACCTACGATGCCATGATTTTTGGATTTAACGTCCGACTTGATCAATCAGCGAAGGCCGTCGTCGAACAACACTCACTCCGCGTAACCTACTACAGCGTAATCTACGAGCTCTTGGACGACATTAAGAAGATTCTCGAAGACATGCTTATGCCAGAAATCCGGGAAGAAATCGTCGGTACCGCTGAAGTACGAGACGTGTTCCACTCTCCAAGATTTGGCCAAGTGGCGGGTTGTCTGGTCGTTGAAGGTACCGTCTTCAGAAACAAGAAGCTCAGAGTGCTTCGAGACAGTACGGTAATTTACGAAGGTGAACTGGAATCACTGAGACGATTCAAGAACGATGTTATTGAAGTCAGACACGGCATGGAATGCGGTATCGGAGTGAGAAACTACAACGATGTTCGTACCGGAGACCGTATCGAAGTTTTCGATTCACGAGAGGTAGCTAGGGTTCTAGCGTGAGACGAGTTCGTATCCTCAATCGTTCGACCGCATTCGGTCGAGAACAACGAGTTGCAGAATTCATCCGCAAAGAACTAGGCGAAATCATCAGAAGAAAAATGCGAGACCCAAGAGTGGATGTCAGCAACCTATTACTCAATGAAGTTCGAGTCTCTCGCGATCTCGCAATTGCAGACGTGTACGTTCGAATCTGTGATATTGATGACACTCAGGATCAAAAGGAAATCATCGAAGTTCTACAAAGTGCTGCAGGATTTCTTCGTAGTGAGCTATCGCAACGTAACTCGATGAGAACAACTCCTAAATTACGATTTTTCTACGACGACCTTGATGATATAGCTTCACATATTGATGATCTTATCGATACTACCATCCAAATCGAAGCACAAGCGCAGAATCCATCGTGAGTAAACCTTCATTCCGAAAACGCGACATTCACGGAGTTTTGATCTTGGATAAGCCCAGAGGACTGACTTCAAACGAAGCTCTACAGAAAGTGAAGTTGCTGTTCAAAGCTCGAAAAGCAGGACATACGGGTAGTTTGGATCCGTTGGCAACGGGATTATTACCGCTGTGTTTTGGAGAGGCGACCAAATTTGCTCGCTTCTTGTTAAATTCAGACAAAAGATATTTGGTTGAATCGAAACTGGGAGTCGCAACAGATACCGGTGATTCCGATGGAACAGTCATTGAAGAAAAAGACTACGACCACGTAACCAAAGAGAAGCTTGAAGAAACACTTCAAAATTACAAGGGGACGATCCAACAAGTACCTTCCATGTTTTCAGCCATCAAGCAAAACGGTAAACCGCTGTATTCACTTGCACGCAAAGGTGTTGAGGTGCCACGTGAACCACGTACCCTCACGATTCACTCTAATGATCTAGTGGAGTTTGAAGGTGATCGCTTTGTGTTGAACATCAGCTGTAGCAAAGGAACTTACATTCGCACGGTGGTCTCAGATATCGGTGCCGACCTTGATTGTGGCGCACATGTCACCGCACTCCGTCGCACTAAAGTGGGACCGTTTGAGGACCGTGACGCAGTAACGATGGAACTGATCAAAGAAACCGCTGAAGCGGGTACGTTAGACGAACTACTCCTCCCGACTTCCAGCACAGTCGATGAATGGCCATCAATTTTTGTCGCTGGCGCGACGGCGTATCACATACGCCACGGGCAACCCGTGAGAGTCAATCAAACACCCAAACAGGGGTGGGTAAAAGTCTGTGAAACTGTAGCAGACGCACGTCCGAGATTTCTCGGTGTAGGAGAAGTTTTAGACGATGGACGAGTGGCACCACGCCGACTCATAGCATGACATGAACATGAATTTAACATAAACATTTTGACACAGGAACACACATGGAATTAGCTTCCAAGACAAAACAAGAATTGCTCAAGGAATTTGGCAAGAACGAAAGCGATTCTGGACTATCAGAAGTGCAAATTGCACTGCTCACCAAGAACATTGATTCAATTCAAGGGCATTTGCAAACCCACAGTGGAGACAAACACTCTCGCCGTGGACTGCAAAACTTGGTAGCCAAACGTCGTAAGATGTTGGACTATCTCAAGTCCAAAGATCTCAACCGATACACCAGACTGATCGCAAAACTCGGCATCCGTCGTTAGTAAGAAAAGGGGAACACTTTGAAACCTTCCAAAGTCGAGTTTGCACTCGGCGATCACGCAGTTGCCTTAGAAACTGGGCGAATTGCTCGACAAGCCACTGCTGCAGTCATGGCTCGTATGGACGATAATGCCGTACTCTGTAGTGTCGTCGCATCGAAAGAACCACGAGCTGATCTTAGCTTTCTTCCACTGTCAGTGGACTATCAAGAACGTACTTATGCAGCAGGTCGTATCCCTGGAGGATTTTTCCGCAGAGAGGGACGGCCAACAGAAAAAGAAACTCTCACTAGTCGATTAATTGACAGACCGATCCGACCGCTTTTTGCCGATGGGTTTGCTCACGATATCCATGTCGTCGCAACGGTGATGTCAGTAGATCGGGAGGTCGATCCTGATGTGATTGCGATGATTGGTACTTCAGCCGCTCTCGCACTGTCCGGGATTCCTTTTGCTGGACCTATTGGAGCGAACCGCGTTGGATTTAAAAACAACGCTTATCTCCTCAATCCTCGCATCCCAGCTCTCGATGAGTCTCAACTGAATATGGTGGTCGCTGGTACCGAAAGTGCCGTGCTCATGGTAGAGAGTGAAGCAGAAGAACTATCCGAAGACCAAATGCTGGGTGCCGTACTGTTTGCGCACCAAGAAATGCAAATCCAGATCGATGCAATCAATCAACTGGTTGATGCAGTTGGTTGCGAAAAATGGGTTTATTCCCCACCTGTTGAAAACGCTGAACTCAAAGTCAAATTACAGCAGTCTTATGGGAACGACATTACCCAGGCCTTTCTCATAGAGACCAAGAACGAGCGTCGTCAACGATTACTAGAAATTCAACAGACCGCAACCGAAACATTCATTCCAGACCCAGAAGCAGACGATGCTGTCGATGAATCAGAACTCACTTCGTTGCTGAACACCCTAGGAAAAGAGACGGTTCGTAATCAAATTCTGTCCGGTGAACCACGTATTGATGGTCGAAGACTAGACGAAGTGAGAGATTTGGATGTTGAGGTTGGTTTATTGCCTCGTACCCACGGTTCAGCGTTGTTTCAGCGGGGTGAAACTCAAGCAATTGCAACCGTAACCTTGGGAATGTCTCGAGATGCTGCGTTAATTGATGCGTTGAGTGGTGAGACTCGTGATCAGTTCATGTTGCACTACAACTTCCCACCCTACAGTGTGGGTGAACCCGGTCGTATGTTGGGTCCAAAGCGTCGTGAAATCGGACATGGTAGACTGGCAAGACGATCTCTAGAAGCACTGCTTCCAGAGGCAGAGAGTTTCCCCTACACCATTCGAGTGGTTTCTGAAATCACCGAAAGTAATGGCTCCAGTTCTATGGCTTCGGTGTGTGGCGCATCACTTGCGTTAATGGACGCAGGGGTTCCCATGAAGGCATCCGTTGCTGGAGTTGCGATGGGTCTCATCAAAGATGGCGACCGCTATGCAGTGCTGACTGACATTTTGGGTGACGAAGATCACCTGGGAGATATGGACTTTAAAGTGGCCGGAACTCAGAAAGGTATCACTGCTTTGCAAATGGATATTAAGATTGAAGGAATCACCGAGGAAATCATGAGTACTGCACTCGCGCAAGCTTCAGGTGCTCGCAAACACATCCTCAGAGCCATGGATGCAGTGATCGATAAATCACGTGATTCGTTATCTGAATACGCTCCTCTCATCTACACCATGGAAGTCAAACCAGAACAAGTTCGAATGATTATCGGACCGGGAGGAAGCACGATTAGAGCACTACAGAAAGAGAGTAGTACTGAGATCGAAGTAGATGACGATGGGATAGTGAAGATCTACTCTGAATCCAGATCGAATGGGCTCATGGTACGAGAGCGGATTCGGGAACTCACAGAGGAAGCAACCGTCGGCAAGATCTACCAGGGAACCGTTGCTATGATCACCAAATTTGGAGCATTCGTGAACATCTTACCGGGACAAGACGGTATGGTTCACATCTCAAAAATTATGCGTGGTAAACGCATCGAAAAAGTGAGTGACCACCTCTCCACAGGCCAAATTGTGGAAGTTGTCGTCACCGAAATCGATGATCGAGGTCGAATTGCACTCTCCATGATCGATCTGGATCGTTATCGAGATCGACAAAGTGAGTTTGAGTTAGACGACTAACTACCCACTCTCTGGGCGACTAAGTCATCGACAACACTCGGATCAGCAAGCGTCGAGGTATCACCTAAATCCGTGGTATCACCTGCTGCAATCTTGCGCAAGATTCGACGCATAATCTTTCCTGATCGAGTCTTGGGTAGCCCGCGTGCAAACTGAATCACATCAGGTCGTGCAATGGGCCCGATTTCAGATCGAACTAAACTCAACAGTTCAGCCCTCAGCTCATCGGTCGAATCTACCCTAACCATTGGGGTTACAAACGCGTAGATGGATTCGCCTTTGATTTCGTGAGGGGCACCGACTACGGCAGCTTCAGCTACGTCGTTATGTAAGACTAGAGCGCTCTCAACTTCGGCAGTTCCCATTCTGTGCCCGGATACATTGATGACATCATCTACCCTACCGGTAATCCAGAAATATCCATCTTCATCACGGCGAGCACCATCTCCCGTGAAATATTTACCTGGAAAGCGACTGTAGTAGGTATCCATCACCCGTTGATGATCGCCGTAGACAGAACGAATTTGTCCCGGCCAAGGTTGTAATAAGACGAGATTACCGTAGATCTCCCCTTCTCCGGTCAAGATATTGCCGTCATCGTCTACAAGAGCCGGTAGAACCCCAAAAAACGGTTTGGTGCAGGATCCAGGTTTCAAGGGGGTTGCGCCGGGCATGGGAGCAATCATGACACCGCCTGTTTCGGTCTGCCACCAAGTATCGACGATGGGGCAACGTTCGTCACCTACGACTTGATAATACCACTCCCAAGCTTCTGGGTTGATGGGCTCTCCCACCGTACCGATTAGTCTGAGAGATTTCCTTGAAGTTTGGGTCACCCAGTCATCTCCTTGAGCCATCAGCTGTCGAATCGCAGTGGGTGCGGTGTAAAAGATGCTCACTTGATACTTGTCGACGACCTTCCAGAATCTGGAAGCGTCTGGATAAGTGGGTACTCCTTCAAACATCATAGTGATCGCACCATTAGAGAGCGGGCCATAGACAATATAGGAGTGCCCGGTGACCCAACCTACATCAGCACTACACCAAAAAACTTCAGGCGATCGATAATCGAAAATACATCGAAAACTCAAAGTCGTGTGGAGCAAATATCCCGCTGAAGAGTGTTGGACCCCCTTGGGTTTTCCGGTACTTCCTGAGGTATAGAGAATGAATAGTGGATCTTCTGAGTGCATCTGTGCAGGTTCACAAATCGAAGACTGTTTGTCTACCCATTCGTGATACCAAACATCTCGAGTGTCCTGCCAACCAACGGAGCGTCCGGTTCGCCGAACCGTTAGGACGGTATGGACATTAGGGCATTCTGCCAGAGCTATATCTGCGTTTTGTTTGAGTGGAATGATTTTTCCACCCCGAACCCCCTCATCTGCGGTGATGAGAGTTTGGCAGTCACAATCCAGAATGCGGTCTCGTAATGAATTGGAAGAAAACCCTCCAAACACGACACTATGAATCGCACCGATTCGAGCGCATGCAAGCATAGCGTAAGCAGCTTGAGGAATCATCGACAAGTAAATGCAAACTCGATCACCCTTCTTGACTCCCCGTTCAAGTAGAGCATTAGCTAAACGACACACTTCATCGTGTAATTGTTGATAAGTGATGTACTGTTCATCCTCTTCATCATCACCCACCCAAATGATGGCAGTGTCCTGTGCTTTCGTAGCAAGGTGGCGATCAATACAGTTGTAGGAAACGTTTAGTTTGCCATGGTGAAACCAGTGGAACCTGCCTTCCTCAAAGGACGCTTCTAGAACCCGATCAAAAGGCTCAAACCATTCAAGGTTTTCTTGCGCTTGCGTCGACCAAAAGTTGTCAGGGTCTTCAATCGACCAACGGTACATTTCCTCGTATTGGTCACTGCTGATATTGCATGCCTCTTTGAACTGGGGAGAAATGGGGTAAGTTTTGGACACTGGTCTAACCTCGTAGAGTTATTTTTCCGTGGAAATGCTCCAATTTTTGATATAGGAAAGTATATCCTGGGTGGCAGAGTCGACACCATCGTTGGTGCCGGTGAGAAGATGACTTTCAACTTGGGTTGTTATTCTTTTGCCGGCTTCAACACCCCATTGATCGAAGGGGTTGATGTTCCAAAGATGAGCCATGCACGCAACTTTGTGCTCATAGAGCGCGATGAGTGCTCCCAAGGTATAGGCATTCAGTTGTTTTAGCACGAGCACGGTTGAGCCGTGATTTCCAGAAATAGCTGTATACGTTTTTCCTTCCTCGGCTCTGTGTCCGTTCAACATGACTGAACTCTGGGCGAGTGCATTAGCTAAAGTATGAGAGTTTGAGTCGAATGAATCCGCGTCTAGAGTAACAATGAAATCTGCCGAGTAATTGTGGGTACCTTGGTGTAGGCATTGATGAAATGCATGCTGGCCATCGGTTTCGTTTCCACCCAAAACAAAAGACACAGTGTTCTGCCTGACTTCTTCACCGTCATTGGTAATTGATTTCCCATTACTTTCCATCTCCAACTGTTGAAGATAGGTTGGTAAGAGTTGCAGCCGTGGGTCGTAGGGTAAGACCAGGTGAGCGCTAGCGTTCAGCACATTGGTGTTCCAAATTCCGAGCAAGGCTAACCGAATAGCTAGATTTTTGGAAGGCGACACAGTTGCGAGGACATGTTGATCCATCGTATGCGCGCCTTCTAGCAGTTTCATATACTGCTCTTTTCCCAGCGCAATGGCTACGGGTAGACCCATCACCGACATCACAGAGTAACGACCGCCTATGGATTCGGGAAGATAGAAGACTGTTTCGGCACCGGTATCTGCGTTTCGATTGCTCGTAATGTGAACGAAGTGGTTGGTTAGATCACAATCGGAAGGGGTTCGCTCAAGGCACCAACTACGAATATGTCGTGAATTTGCGATAGTTTCTGCTGTCCGATAGGACTTAGAAGCAACTACGACTAGTGTAGTCTCAGGATTTAGTCCACGTAAAAGTCGAGCTCGTGTTGGTTGATGAGCATTCGTCAAAAAGTGAATGCGTGGCTGATGATTTTCATCTAATGCTTGGCAAACCAGTTCGGGGCCAAGATGAGACCCACCAATACCAATGTGAAGGATATCCGTAAACGGCTTGTCGGTATACCCAACATGATTGCCAGATCTCACTGCCTGCGTAAATTCAAGCATTCGAGATCTTTGTTCTTGAATTTCTACTGCTTCAGCTGATTGTCTCTCTGTGGTTAAGTCTCGAATCCATGTATGGAGCGCAGAGCGTTGTTCAGTGAGATTGACGCATTCACCGACATCTATACTTTTTAGATAACCATGAACATCAGAGACCTTGGCTAGGTTGTTGAGTTTGTTCAGAACAACTTTGTCTACTAGCTGCCTCGACCAATCAACGAGTAAACCCGCATGTTCCAAATGACTACTCGCAAACCTCTCCGATTCAGAGGTCAGTTGACGATTTTTCAGTTCAGACACATAGTCTACAAGGCCCATCACTTCAGACCAGGCAACCTGACGTGAAACTGAATCTCTAGACTTCACTTTAATCGTCAATCACCAAGTTATCGATGAGTCGAGCAGAACCCAGATGTGCTGCTGCAAATATCCTGCGATTTGCTGCGTTTATTGGCGGTTGCAGGGTCTCTTGATCTCGAACTGCAACATATTCCGGTTCAAATCCACCCTCAACAAGACTTTGCTTTGCATATTCTTCCAGACGGGTATAGTCAGTCTCACTGTTGAGCACACCATCTCGAAGTTTGCGCATTGCTGAGTACAACATAGACGCTTTCTCTAATTCACACGAACTGAGATATTGATTTCTACTTGACAAAGCGAGCCCATTTTCTCCACGTACTGTGGGTATCGCCAAAATTTCAACGGGAATGTTTAAATCTTGAACCATCGTTCGAATCACAAGTAACTGTTGCCAGTCTTTCTCACCAAAGTAAGCACGATCTGGTTGTACGATATTGAGTAATTTACACACCACAGTCGCCACTCCTTGAAAGTGCCCTTTCCTTGACTGCCCACAAAGAGTATCCGATAGCTTTGCCACTTTCACCCGTGTGAGCTGTGTGGGCTTTTTTTGGGGATACATGACTTTTACTGAAGGCACAAACACGAGATCGGTTCCTTCCTTTCGGAGTATTTTTGCGTCGGATTCAAACACTCGTGGATAGCGAACAAAATCATCAGATTCACCAAACTGCAGTGGATTCACGAATATGGTCACCACCACTACATCGCATTCCGACCTTGCTTGCTGAACTAATTTGGTGTGTCCAGCGTGGAGATTTCCCATAGTAGGAACCAATCCAACAGTACTGCGCTGTCGATTAGGTTTGAGTGCTGCACGAAGCTTGTCAACTGTTGCGATAGTCTTCACGTGAGAGTGCTCGTTGAACTATGAGAAACTGTGCTCTTCGCCGGGAAACTCACCACTTCGGACGGCTTCAGCATAAGCTACAATCGCTCCGCTGACACCATCTTTACTCTCGAGCAAGAAATTCTTCACAAATTTAGGTTTCTTGATAGAAGGAGGAGTCATCCCTAGCATATCGTGCATCACCAAGATCTGACCGTCTGTGTAAGGTCCCGCTCCAATGCCAATCACCGGTACTTTGAGTCGTTCAGAGATCTGCTGAGCTAAATCTGTAGGCACACACTCTAGTAGTAGTACTGACGCGCCTGAATCTTCAAGCAAAAGTGCTTCTTCCATCATCATCGTTGCGTGCTCTGGATCTCTACCCTGAATCCTAAATCCACCAAACCGATTAATTGACTGGGGAGTCAACCCCATGTGAGCACAGACTGGTATCCCTCGCTCAAACAACAGTCGAGTGCTTTCAGCGAGCCACGCTCCTCCTTCTAGTTTGACCATATGTGCTCCCGCTCTCATCAATGCGGCTGCACTATCTAAGCTCTGGCTTTCGGAAGCATAACTCATAAAGGGTAAATCAGCCATGATCAAGCTCCCCTGATTTCCACGACGAACACAGTTCATGTGATAGACCATATCTCCAAGCGTCACGGGTAAGGTACTGTCGTGTCCTTGGAGCACCATGCCCAGAGAATCACCCACCAACAGAACTTCAACTCCACTAGAACTAATGAGCCCAGCAAATATCGCATCGTATGCTGTCAAACAAGCAAACCTTTGCTTGTTTTGCTTGTATTTCTGAAGTGTATTAATTGAAATGGGTGTTTGGCTGGAAATCTTGTTCACGATGCACTCCTGTAATCTTTATTGATTGGCTGCTGTTTTGGGATTGGTTTGTGCTGGTTTTCGTTTGCGGCGGCGGCGGCGACGTTTTTTCGGAGCTGCTAAAGCATTGATCATCTGCTCGCGTTCTTCCAGTGAAACTTCTTGAATCCTCGTCCACCAGTCACTAATCTTCTGATCGACCTCTCCAGTCTTTGACCGTAACCACAGTAAATCGTATCCAGCTCTAAATCTCTTGTATGCCATGATTTGCTTAGGGTGATGGGGAGGGTATGTATCCATCATATGTTGCAAAATCCAAGTCCGAAAAGCGAAAACCTTGATTACGTTAGTTAAAGCGAAGGTAGATTCAAGTTGGTCAAAAATCAACTGGGAGGTATTCCAATCTGCCTCTAAGGACTCATGAGTAGCGTGATCCTGGAACTGCCTCCAATAGAACGCTGTAAATAAAAATGCTAGACGTGCAGATTTTCCCATGTGCACTCTTTGATCCGTATTGTTGAGTGAGAGCAAAACGAGTGGATCGTTCTGGTCAACTCCAGGGAAAATGAAGTCAAAAAAATCGTACTGCAATAACTCATTGAAGACTGCGACACCATATCCTCCTAGGAATAATTTCTCTAGATCATATCGTAAGCGATGGGGCTCGAGTCCCTGTAGTAGGTGTCTGCTGTTTGAGAGCGCATCTTCCAATGAAGGGGTCAGTTCAAGATTGAGTTTTGCCTTAAATCTGATTGCCCTCAGGACTCGATGAGAATCTTCTTTAAATCGTTCTTGATCGTCACCTAGAGTTCGGAGAACTCGATGATTGATGTCGTCTAGTCCTCTAACATAATCGTAGATAAGTTGGTTTCTGAGATCATAGTAAAGAGCATTGATAGTGAAATCTCGAAGAAAGTAGTCCTGCTTAATCGAACCGTAGGTTTGAACATCATGAAGTTTCAATCCTTGCTCTTTTCGGTGTTTTCTAGTTGTCTTGGATGGCTTTCGATAGGTTGAAATCTCGACGATACCTAAATCAGATCGAACATGAACAATGGGAAATCGTCGACCGATGATGTGTGCACGACTAAATATGTGCTTGATTTGAACTGGGGTAGCATTGGTCACGACATCAAAATCTTTTGGGGTTACACCAAGCAATAGGTCACGAACACATCCCCCGACTAGTTTTGCGTCGTAACCGTGGTCGTGCAATCGACCTAAGATGCGTTGAATCGTCTTAGGAATTTGGGATACGGAAATGAGATTCCGATGTTTGCGTAGTCGAGCCAAACTAGTAGAAGCAGCTGATTGGTGTGATAGAGCTACGCTATTTTGGATGTGAATCTGGTGATATTGTGTGGAATTTCGTTCATGCTAGAACGATTCGAGTATCTCATGTAATCTTTAGATTAACCAATAGATATTCGGGGTTGCACTAATATTTGTAGAGTATCAATAAGCATATTTTTCCAAAGGAGGACTGCTTTTCATGAACAATGAAGAAGCTTCACCGCTGAGTTCAAGCGTGAAGCTATAAGGTTAATTCTTAATTCTAATCTGATACAGAATAAGTAGTCCAGGATCTAGAGATTGCACTAGAACATAGATTGGAAAGAGATAGTCTACGCATGAACGACCTCATTCTCTTTCCCAACAATGCCACAGGATAGAGTGTACAGAAGACTAGATTCAGATAGATTTCAGTATCCATGTCTCTCATAATACGCTGCTTCTTCAGCAAGCTCATCACCAGAATCGAATTCGTGCTCCTGATCTGTCTCATCCATCTCTTCTGCAACTACTGCTTTTTCCATTGCACGTCCAACTAGATCAGATAGCGCTTTCGAGCGTGCGTCAAAAAAAGCGTCAAAGTCATCGTTTCTCAGATGCTCCGAATCAATTAGGTGAGAATCAAGAATGCTATCTAAATCTGTTGAAGAGACTCCTCTCTGCTCCTCAATCTTTCTCAAGTAAACAGATGGTGCTTGTCCACCGATGAATCTGTTTGTTTCAGCACGCAAAGGAGTCTTATTCACTATAGAGTTGTAGATTCGCGAATCAATATTCTGTTTCTTGCACCATGCACGAGGAAATATATGGTGAATATCAATTCGATGATCATAGAATGTCATGATGTCTGTGGGGGTGTTCGCGATGAAATCTCGACACCCTTGACGCATGACTAATGCGTGAATACCTTTGTATGCAGCTGAAATGCGAGTTCGCAACGAACGTAATCGCTTTTGTTGAAACACAGCCTCATCAAATGCTTGAGGATAGTCTCCCCCTTCGAGAATGTACCCCACTAATTCAGGGATGTCTCTGGCTAGTCGAGTGTCGGTACTAGATCCAAACAGCTCGCCCAATGTGATGGCCCAAAACCAACGTGAGACTTTTTGCTTTGCTGTTGTGGTTTGTGCCTTTTTTCCAAGGATAGCAAATACGGAAGCGAGACCAATGATGAGTGTAGGATATGGAATGTCCCTATACCAAAAGAACTTTTGCTCATTAAGAAACATACTGGCTTCGATCATGCCTTTTTCAACCGAGTCAGCATGAGACTTATACCCATCAAGTGACAAATTTAACAAGGCATCGCGTTTGCAACTGATCTGAGGGTACTCCCTCCCTTCTTTACCATGTTTTTCGATCATGAGACGATGTTCTCGTGTGTGTAGGAGTGTACAAGATTTAAGAAAATCTGTGCTCGTGATCCCTTCAAGTACATGACACCGAATTGGGGAATTGATAATGCGATTCTTACGACCGCTTACCGACTTATCTTTAGATCCAAACCAATCTTCTCGCAGATCGAAAGGACAATCTCTGTTACCAGCGAAGATTGCTGTTAGAAGCTCGAACGCATCAAGTTTCTTCCCTCCTACGTTAACTTTCTCAAAGATCAAACATATTGCCTCTCGAGAGGTTTCTCGTTTCAGTTGAATGAGAGGCATTTCGTATCGCTCTATCTCCTCAATGACCTTTTTGTCGAAATCCCGCTGCAAATTTGCTATTTTCTCGCCCTTTCCTTGTTCACGCCAATAATCTCTCCATCCATACAACCAGTCTTTGTTTTTGAACACCAAATTCAATGGGAACATATCATTAGCGTATTCCTTACTTGGTTCCGAAAGATCAAGGTCGATCTTTTTACCCAAGTCAGTTCTTCTAATGCGGTCTTCAGGTACACTGATGATCGTATCAACTAGATCCACTTTGCCATCCAAACTTTTTTTGATGTCAAGATAGTAGAATCGCCTAACTTCACCTCTACCTCGTTCCGAACGAGTTCGGACAGGTTCAGAAGAGAACATTGATTGATAAAGGGAGGTAATCCTTTGCTGGCCGTCGAGAAGCAGTTTCATAGGACTATTGCCGTTGTCCGGGACGCTTTCCAGCAGACGAGGTTTAAAACGAACGTCGCCGCCAGTTTCTAGAGTTAGCAGAGCTCCGACAGGGAACCCCCTTGCGACCGAAGCTATGAGGTTACGTACATCTTCGTCATTCCACACATAGTCCCTCTGAAAATCAGGTAGCTGTAGTTGTCCTTCATCGGTCTGTCGAAGGATATCCAACAAATCCTCTTTGGTGCTATCAAACAATGGTTTAGTCTCCAGTCAGTTATGTACGATTAAATGGTTTGTGTGTCAATCAGTTGCAAATTGCGGCTCGCGATCAGTGCGGTCACTGGCACCGCTATGGTGTTTAACGTCTGCTGATCCTTACCTGAAGTCTGGTTCTTACTGTTCCCTAATACAGAGCTGTAGGTGACATAAGACAGTGTAAACGTCTTGATTCACGAGCGAACAATTCATTGTGCACAAGGATACAATGAGTGAATTTGTCTAGTTCTTGAATTCTGAAGGTTCAATACACGCTCAAGAATTTCTGTTCTACAGCGACTATCGATTGAAATCCTCAACCCAAAGAGAAAACCAGTCATTGAAGAAATTGTCCTTCAAAATCGGGGCGAGTGTTACGTCAAAGAAGAAGGTTTTGGATTAGAAGCGTTTAACAACACATCAAAAAGGAAACTAAGTGTGTAATGAAGGGGTGAAATCTATGAGTGCAGCTCCATCGTGCATGTCTTCCTGCCAATTGAGGACATCACGCTTCCAGTCCACTTTACTATTCTTGAGGGTATCGAAAGAGATGTTCTTTTCTAGCATTTGTTCAAATCCCGGAGACATTTTTGGCCCGTCCCGTGACTCTTGACTCAATGCCTTCGTGATCCAACCGCCATTGCAAGTCCTCACACACCGCTTCGATTTGCTTTTCTCGCGTTCTCTTCGTTCTTTGAGAATTGACACTATTGGATGAAATTATTGAGGTTTGAGATGTGCAAAAGCGACATCTTCAAGCATCCATTTGAGTTGCCAAATTCCTAGTCGAAACCCATCCGATCAGTTATCTCTTACTCGTAGATGATGTCCTTGATCAGGCACTTGAGCACAACCTGAACTCGAGAAGTCATTGACATGCAACCCAGCGAACAGAATCCTCACAAACCGCACGCTCCAAGCGTCATCTGGAGAAAAACACAAGGAACAGGGTTTGGTTGAGTTGCATTGGGGTGTGACCATTACCAATATTCGTTCAGTGCGAAATTGAAGGGATACTCATCAATCCTATATATTTTGTGTACTATTTATATATCTTTGACAATTCCTGCGACAAATGGTAGTCAAAGTCTCCCAACTTAACTTAGATTATAGGAGAAAAAAATGACTAAACTTAAACTTAGAAAATCAACCCTCGCGTTCACGGGTGTCACAGGAGCAGTGCTTATAGCCATCGGAGGTATATTCCTGATATCCTCCTTACAAGCTAATAACGTCGTTCGCGAGAACACTACTTGGGATTCTCACCCTAGCCCCACAAATGCAGCGATTAGAGCGGCTCAGAGATTTCAAGAACGTTCCCAAAAAAACAATGACTGGTTTTATGTTATCAAACAGGCAACAAATCAACAGACAGGAGAGATGGACGACAATGTCCTATCACCCTCTTTGAATGTAGGAACCATTTGTGACCCAAACAACATCAATCTGAATGTTGGGGAATATCATAATACAACACTAATTGAGAATGAATCTAGTGGAAATTGTTCTGTCCAGTCGCTTATAGACGAAGGAACTATAGACGCAACTGTTGTTCCTCATTTAGAGTGGGAGGTGTTTACGGGGTGTCATATGATAATAAGAAAACAATTAATCTGTCACATCAAACGTTCCCTGGTCGTTCTAGTATCAATTGGAGCCATCAAGCTTTTTTAGGTTGCAAGCCTAATACTGAATTTACAGGCGAAGTAGTAGTGTTTGTGTATGATACTAGTAGAACTTACAATTTCACCGTACCTAAGTACAGTGATGCTGGGGCAGGTGCAGTGTATTGGGAGGAAATCCTGTATGCAGTAACTTCCTGCTCTTTACCACCACTCGTAAGCTCAGAATCCTCACTCCCATTTAATGGAGAATTCCCCAGTTTGATTTTGGATGAATCGTTACAGAATTTTTTAGGGAAAAGGGAGGATGACGTATGGACGTTATGGAGAAGACATGCAGGTGGTTGGAATGAGCTTGACACCACTAAGAAAGATGAGATTGAGAAAAGAAAGAAGGAAAGAAGATTCATGAGGGAAACATCATCCGGTACAATCAACGTTCATCAGTACTAACCGAAACCGAAGTTCAAACCTTCTGACAGTAACACATGATCCATTCGTTGCGTACATAGATGTTGTCGATTCCCTGAATAACGCAGATCTGGTTTCCATGCCGGAGTCGTGGGTCTTCGCTGAGATCCTAGGTAATAAGGTATAACAAACGTTCCTGTGTGAGTTCAATAGTGCTAGTATTGATCTGAACAGGTTGTTAACCGCTCACAATAGTGCTGTCAAGCTTGGCTCACTGATGCTTATGACAACGGTCCCGCACACAACTATCGTTGGTGTGATATTTCTAATCACTTCAAGTGCAATTGATAGGGTGATGGTTCATTATCTCGATCAGTATGGGGTATAGCAGCGAATGTGAACGGGACAAACTGCTTTCTAGTATTTGCAAGCAGGAATGTGGGATCGTTTCTCCGGATCTACTGAGGCGTGTATCGACGATGACCTTGCTGTTTTTGAGATGAGAACGGAAATTTAGACAAACTGCTAGAACAACTACCCTCTCACAAGGAAGACTTACAGGAAGTATTCAATCCTCGTCTGCAACTGCTGAGAACCTAGAAATAGCTTGGGTGCGTAGGTCAGGCTTCAACCGCTCACACGGTACGGTGAATCCCCTTCAATATACCTCGGAAGTCCGTGTTCAGGTGCCACGGAATCTCCAACATTTCGACTCGCTACTTGAAGCACTTCTTTAGCACTGACGACAACTTCTCGATCAGAGATGGATACCATCGCCTGCCCTACCTGTGAGGTCTCGAGTAGTCGGTCACTCTGAACACACTCAATCTTACCCTCAACAAATCGATATTGAGACGCATATACCCATCCTTTCCGTGCACGACGAGCGAGTTCACATTCTCTTAAGTGAGGATAAACCCGTTGAACTTGCTGTGCCATGACTAGTGAAGTTGAAACAGGAATCACCTCAATTCCAATACCTAATGCAATCCCTTGTGCAACTGAAGCACCAAGCCTCACCCCTGTGAACGAGCCTGGTCCTGCTGAAAATGCCACTACATCGATTTGATTTCTGGTAGCTCCTGTAGATTCAAGTAGCTCGTCAATCATCTTTAAGAGACATTCATTGTGCTTGCGCGGGGTCAGACGACTATGTACGGTACAGACTTCTGCAGTACCCAACGCGACCGAACATAATTCGTGGGTGGTCTCCAAAGCTAAAATTTGAGCCATGTCCACAATGGTAAGCATCGAATCTGCAGTAGAGAAATTAGCAGATTTGGCCGAGCCCATCAATAGGGCTGAAAGGGTACCACTGCAACAAGCATTGGGACGTGTTCTTGCCCATCCGCTGATCGCTCCAATTGATGTTCCTTCGTTTGATAATTCTGCGATGGATGGTTACGCCCTAGCAGGTTCGGATTCCTTCCCAAAAGGTTCCAAATTCAAACTCGTGGGTGAGAGTAGAGCGGGACACCCATATCAAAGTGCACTATCAACAGGACAAGCATGCCGAATCCTCACTGGCGCAGCAATACCCGATGGAACAACTACCGTTCTCATTCAAGAAAATGCAAGTGTATCTGAAAATCACGTAGTCGTTGAACAATCACTGAAAGCAGGCGAAAACATACGTCCTGCTGGCTCAGACATCTTAACAGGACAAATTCTTGGTTCAACTTTAGAACCCATCAACGCTTACGACTTGGGTTTGTTTGCATCCTGCGGGATTTCTGAAGTCGAAGTACTTAACAAGATCAAAATCGCCATCTTGTCTACTGGAGATGAACTGAAAAACTCAAACGAAGATCTGGGTCCCGGTGAAATTTATGAATCCAATCGATTTACGCTCAATGGATTGCTTCTTTCTAAACCTGTAGATGTTGTGATGCTTGACCTTGTACCAGACAAGAAAGAAATGATCAAGCAGATGTTGGAGACTGTAGCTGATGAAGTCGACCTCATCGTAACTAGTGGTGGAGTTTCAGTGGGAGATACAGATTTCGTCAGACCGGTTATTAGTGAAATCGGAACTCTGGAATTCTGGCGAGTCGCACTCAAACCCGGGAAACCTCTGGCTGTGGGTCAGTTGGGATCAGCTCTATTTTTTGGTCTACCCGGTAATCCCGTATCTGCAGTTATCACCTACCTGCTCTTTGTTGCACCTACCATTGATCTGATGTGTGGTTTGCCTCGTAGAGACCCCATGACTTTTCCTGCAACATTGATAAAATCAATCGAACATCGCGCTGGGAGAAGGGAATACCAAAGAGGTAGTCTATCGAACAAAAACGGAGACTTGGTGGTGGTTCCAACCGGAGAACAGAGTTCCAACCGGTTAAGTTCCTTTCACGGATGTAATTGTTTGATTGTAGTGCCCGAAAATCGGGACACTTTAGAGTCGGGTGAGAGAGTAGAGGTCCTGTTGCTTCCTTTCAGACCAACTTGTTTTAGTTAGTTTATCCCTTAGCTAATGCACTCATAATCGACTCACGGACTTCTTCAACACCTTGAGTTCCATCGATCTCAAAATAATTCGCTGAAGAGTTACAGTAGTAACTGACCAGTGTCTCTGTTTGCTCACGATATACTTTTAGTCGCTCTCGAACTACCTGTTCGGTGTCATCTCGACGATGAACCAACGGCTCGTGAGTGACATCGTCCATATCCTTGACCTTGGGTGGATTGAAGTCAATGTGGTAGACCCGCCCGCTGGGTAGATGCACTCTGCGACCGACAATCCTACGAACAATGTTATCATCGGGTACCTGGATTTCAACCACCACATCAATCGACACTCCCCGATTCTCCAATCCTTGAGCTTGACCTGCCGTACGCGGAAAACCATCAAACAAACAACCCCGAACACAGTCTGGTTGAGCTAATCGTTGTTCGACCATCCCCAGAATGATGTCATCTGAAACCAAATGTCCTCGAGCCATAATGGCTTTAGCTTTTAAGCCTAGTTCAGTTTTTGCAGAGACTGCAGCACGTAGCATATCTCCAGTAGAGACTTGTGGGATTTGGTGATCTACACAAATGAACTGGGCTTGAGTGCCTTTGCCCGCACCAGGCGGGCCAAGTAAGATGATTCTCAAGGGTTGGTTGAGTCCTGATTAGAGATGGAGGTTTCAGAAGTACGAGTCACATCAATGACATCCTGCAATGCGCGTAATTGGGTAATGATTTTTCTCGTCTGACTGAGACCTTCAGCTTCTAGCTTGATCCGAAGAATAGCAGTTTTTCCAGGGATGGGTGAGTCAATCCTAGCACCGAGTACATTGATTGACATGGAAACTAACGTAGAGGTAACGTCCAAGAGTAATCCAGGGCGGTCTTTAGCTCGAACTTCGACTTCTTGAACAGCTCGCGGCTCATCATCTTCACCTTCGGACTTCAGTAGCTCTTCTACACGAGGTTCATCAAGGTTTTCCATGGTGAGTAGGTCTTGGATGCGCTGATCGCCGACTGAAATAGCGATATAAAACTGATCTACGGTGCTATAGTTGTTTTGGACTGCAAGTTCTTCAGCATCTAGATCGATTTCTAGTCTTCGACACTCTTCTTCTAACCATGCTTTGCCTGCTTCAACGTTGTCTTCGTATTGCTCTTCACGGAAGAAGCTCTGAATGCTTTTACGAACCCGAGTGGTACGCGCATACCCTAATTCTGGATCAAGCCACGCACGTTGTGGAATCGCGTCGGGGGAAGTCAGGATTTCGACAACTTGTCCGGTTTCCAAAGGTCGGTTGAGAGGTCGTGGGACTCCATTGACGTTCACTCCATAGCAGTGATTACCAATATCCGTATGAATGCGATAAGCAAAGTCTACTGCAGTAGATCCGGCGGGTAAATCAATCACATGACCCTTTGGGGTAGAAACATAAATCCGTGAGAGCTCGTGTGAGGAACGGGTGAAATCTATCAGTGCCGCCCCATCGTGCATGTCTTCCTGCCAATTGAGGACTTCACGCATCCAGTCCACTTTACTATTCTTGAGGGTGTCGTCATCGTCTTTGTAGGCCCAGTGCGCACAGACTCCGAGTTCTGATTCGGCGTGCATTTTTTGGGTTCGAATTTGGACTTCTAGGTTTCTGCCTCTAGGGCCAATCACGGCTGTATGTATAGAACAGTATCCGTTAGCTTTGGGGTTAGCGATGTAATCATCGAATGCTTCGGGTATCGACGGCCATGAAGTATGAACAACACCGAGGACGGCATAACAGTTGGGCACTGTGTTGACAATCACACGGACCGCCTCTACATCGTATACGGCATCGAAAGAGATGTTTTTTTCTTGCATTTTGAGCCAAATCCCGTAGACGTTCTTTGCCCGTCCCGTGACTTTTGACTCAATGCCTTCGTGACCCAACCGCCATTGCAGATCTTCACACACTGCTTCGATTTGTTTTTCTCGCTGTTCTCTTCGTTCGTTGAGAACTGACACTATCGCACGAAATTCTTGAGGTTTAAGATGAGCAAAAGCGACATCTTCAAGCATCCATTTCAGTTGCCAGATACCTAGTCGACTCGCTAATGGACAATAAAAATCTAGGACTTCGTTTGCGATCTTTTTTACCTGATCGGGAGCTAAATCTTCATCGAAATGCAGTACTACCATTCGCTCTGCAAGCTTCAGAACTGCGACCCTTGGGTCATCAATCAAAGCGATCAATAGCTGTCGAACATTTTTGCGGTGATTACGAGATTGACGTTCCAAGAAGGGAGCGCTCGTCTCCGCCACATCGTCGGTTTGAGACATCCGAACTAGTGAAGTGACTAGATTCTCGATTTCTACGTGTTCAACATTGTTCAGGTCAAACTCTTTGCCTTTCACCCCAAAGTAAATGGCTCCTGCCAACACAACCGATACGTCGACGTTAAGAGTTATGAGCAGATTTGCGATATAGGCTGCTTTGGCAGATGATGATGTTCCTGCGATGAGTTTTTCGACCGCGAGTATGGTGCTACGGGCGTGAGAGTCTCTTTGAACTAGAGTGACCACCCAGTCCTCGGACAACCATGGTTGCAGTACCGAATCTTCGGCCATTTGTTTGAGGTTTGCTTCGAGCATTAGACCGATACGCTCTCTAGAAACAACCTACGAGAGACTAGCTCAGAATCACCCATGAAATCTTGGATAGCCGATCTCAACACAAACTTGGCTACCTGCCTAGTCTCTTTAGCGGAATAATCATCGTCAGCGATAGCAAGAAGTGTTTCACCTTTGATTGCGTTTAATACCATTGAATCAACTAACTTAAACCCGTGATCTCGAACATAGCTATAAGATTCAGTGGGTTCAATTGGACGACCGTTTGTCATTTCTTTGTCAAACTGCAGATCCACACCCAGTGATTTCAACAATACCCGCTCAAACGAACGCAGAGGTGGTTCTAAATCATCTCTTGTAGCAAGTGAACCTATCGTAGAAACATATACATCAAACAAACCTTCAAATCTCTGATTAGGCATGGTGGTCTTCATGATG